>NZ_CP146091.1:1879476-2505968 GCF_037023145.1 Ralstonia sp. RRA
GTGTCGGGCGGCCGCTTGATCTTCGTATTGCGTGTGTAACTTGGCGCGACGCTCAGGCTGCCTTGCCGAGCTCGCCCGCGTCCGCGGTCTCAACCGGCTCGACTGTGACCGGCACGCGCGGCGCGACCGCGCACATCAGTTCATAGCCGACGGTACCAGCGGCATGCGCCACATCATCGATGGGCAGACCTTCGCCCCACAGCGTGACGGACGTGCCAACGCGGGCGTTCGGCAGGCCCGACAGATCGACGGTAATCATGTCCATCGATACGCGCCCCACCGTGTGCGTGCGCTCGCCGTCGACCAGCACCGGCGTGAACTGGTCACCCCAACCTGGGGCGTGGCGCGGGTAGCCGTCTGCATAGCCGCATGCCACCACGCCGATGCGCATCGGGCGCTCTGCCACGAAGCGCGAGCCGTAACCGATGGTGTCGCCCGGCTGCAGATCCTGGATGGCGATCAGTTCGCTCTTGAGCGACATGGCGGGCATCAGGCCGGTGCCTTCGATATCGCTGGCCAGGCCCGTCGGCGAGGCGCCGTACATGATCACGCCCGGGCGCACCCAGTCGCGGTGCGCCTTCGGGTGCCACAGCGTGGCGGCGGAGTTCGACAGCGATGCCTCGCCCGGCAATCCTTGCGTAGCCAGCTCGAAGGCAGCGAGCTGGTGCTCAATGCCACGCGGGCCATCCGCATCGGAAAAATGCGTCATGTGGACGATGGTGCCAACGCCGGAGATGGCACGGGCACGTTCCCACGCGGCACGGTAAGCCGCCGGCATGAAGCCCAGGCGGCTCATACCCGTGTTGATCTTGAGCTGCACACTGATGGGCCCTTTCAGGCGGGCCAGTTCCAGCATGCGCAGTTGGTCTTCGCTATGGACGGTGGTGGTCAGGCGATACTGCTCGACGATGGCGAGGTCTTCGGGCTTGAAAAAACCCTCCAGCAGCAGAACCGGCCCCTGCCAGCCAAGCTGGCGCACACGGACGGCCTCATCGAGATCGAGCAGCCCGAAGCCATCGGCCTGGCGCAGGCCCTCGTAGGCGCGTTCGATACCGTGGCCGTAGGCATTGGCCTTGACGACCGCCCACACGCGCGAGTTGGGTGCATGGCGGCGGGCAACCTGGAGATTGTTGGCAAGTGCGGGGCCGTGGATGACGGCCTGAATGGGTCTTGGCATGACGGCAAACCTGCAGAACGTTGGAGCGATGGCGCGCTTGTGGTGCGGCATCGGTGTTGCAATGCAATAAATATTGCGAGGCCGGCGAACGTGTGGCGGCCAGCCCCGAGCGATCAGCGTTCTATTTGACCACAGGACGCCAAGTGGTTCGCGCCCACGGGCCGATCGGCAAAAAAGAAAGTGCGCCGCCGTCACCGGAAGCGCACAAGTTTCATGTTATAAAGCCGTTCAATTTAGGCATGGGCAAACATACGTGATGCATTGGCTGCATAAGGAAAGTTGGGTAACAGCCACTTCTTTTTGCGCGTCTTCGTGCTTTCACGCGTCACACCCGGTTTGACCATGTGCGCAGGCGAGACCAAAAGATGCACCGAGCGGAACGCATGCCTCGGACGCCTGTCAGTGAAGATTCCCACCGTTGCCCTGCGATGCATGCCTTGCAGCACCGAACAGGTCCGGCAAAGGGAACCACAGCCAGGGGAGCCCGCGTGGGCGGCGGCATGCATGCCGCACTCGCGCACCTGTGCGCTGCACGGCCGGTCAGCCGATGCATCGCGCAGCCGGCTGCCTGGGAGGGAAGCTTCCGTACGCCGGCACAACGTCTGCGCGTCGTGAAGACGGGATTGGCACCGCGCTCTACGGGGACGAATTCGAAGGTATGAAGAAGGGCTTTTACATCATCATGGCGGCGCAGTTTTTTTCGTCGCTCGCCGACAATGCGCTGCTCATCGCCGCCATCGCCCTTCTGACAGAGATGCATGCGCCGCAGTGGATGACCCCGCTGCTCAAATTGTTCTTCGTGCTCTCTTACGTTCTGCTTGCCGCGTTCGTGGGCGCCTTTGCAGACTCCCGGCCCAAGGGCCGCGTGATGCTCATCACCAATGCCATCAAGCTGATCGGCTGCGGCGTCATGCTCACCGGCGTACATCCGCTACTCGCTTACGGCGTGGTGGGCTTTGGCGCGGCGGCCTATTCTCCGGCCAAGTACGGCATCCTCACCGAGCTGCTCCCCCCAGAAAAACTGGTTGCCGCCAACGGCTGGATCGAAGGACTTACAGTCAGTTCGATCATCCTCGGCACGGTGCTGGGCGGCGCACTGATCTCCAAGCATGTGTCGACGTGGCTGTTGGCGTTTGATATTCCCGGCCTGGAAGCCATCGACACGCCGGCGGAAGCGGCCATGCTCGTCATCATGGCGATCTACCTGATCGCGGCGCTGTTCAATCTGCGGATTCCCGATACCGGTGCGCGCTACCCGCAGCAAGAGAAGAACCCGGTACGCCTGATCTCCGAATTTGCCGACTGCTTCAACGCGCTGTGGCGCGACCGGCTGGGCCAGATCTCGCTGGCGGTGACGACGCTGTTCTGGGGCGCGGGCGCCACGCTGCAGTTCATCGTGCTGAAGTGGGCAGAACAATCGCTTGAGTTGAACCTCTCGCAGGGCGCCATCCTGCAGGCCGTGGTGGCCGTAGGTGTGGCCGCCGGCGCCATGGCAGCTGCGGTGAAGATCCCGCTGCGCCGCTCGCTCGATGTGCTGCCGGTGGGCGTGGCGATGGGCGCAGTCGTCATGCTGATGGCGTTCTACACCAAGCACACGATTCCCGAAGTCACGTTCCACATTGGCGAGTTCAAGTTGCCGCTGTACATGCTGATCGCCTACCTGTTCCTGATGGTGGTGGGCGCGATGTCGGGCTTCTTTGTGGTGCCGATGAATGCGCTGCTGCAGCACCGTGGGCACGTGCTGCTCTCGGCGGGCCACTCGATCGCCGTGCAGAACTTCAACGAGAACGTTTCGGTGCTGCTGATGCTGTGCCTGTACGCACTGCTCATCAAGTTCAACGTGCCGGTGAGCATCGTAATCGTATCGTTCGGCATCTTCGTGTGCATCACGATGGCGCTGGTGATGCGCCGACATCGCATCAACGAGAAACTGTTCCACACTGCCGCCCTCATCGGCGAGGATAAGCACCACTAAGCGTTGCCGCGCGCCTCCGCCAGGAGCCATGCGCGAAACGCCGCCACATCTGGCCGCCCGGCCGAGGCACGCGGATACACCAGCCAGTAGCTGAAGTCGTTCGGCATGCTCACGTCGAACGGCTGCACCAGCCGCCCTACCGCCAGATCCTCCGCAGCAAGCAGCAACCGGCCCAGCGCCACACCCTGGCCTTCCACGGCCGCCTGCAGGGCCATCCCCGCATCGTTGAAGACCACGCCCGACGTACGCCGGGGCGGAGTCACACCGGCGTGCTCGAACCACGCGCGCCAAGCGCCCTTGGGCTCGTCGTGCAGCAGCGTGGTATGTCGCAGGTCGGTCGGCGCTGCCAATGATTCGCGCAACGCCGGGCTGCACACGGGGCTCAGGTACTCACGTGCGATGAGGTCAGCCTTCAGGCCGGGCCAGCGGCCCAACCCCGAGCGGATGCCAATGTCGAAGGTGTCGTCGGTGTGAGCCCACAGCGTGGTGGAAGTGGTCAACTTCAGATCGATCTCCGGATGCTGCGCGCGGAAGCCGCCCAGCCTCGGCAGCAGCCAGCGTGATGCAAACGACGGCAACGCGGTGATGCGCAGCGTGTCCTGCGAGCGCCCGCTCAAACGCGCAGTGGCCTCCGCCAGACCATCGAACAGATGCGTCAGCTCGGATAGATAGCTGCCGCCTTCTGCCGTCAGCGTCAGTGCATGACCATGTCGGGCAAACAGTTTCAGGCCAAGCCAGTCCTCCAGCTGCCTCACCTGATGGCTGATGGCCGCTTGCGTGACGCACAACTCGGCAGCGGCACGGGTGAAGCTCAGGTGGCGTGCGGCAGCCTCGAAAGCCCGTAGCGCACCCAACGGCGGCAGTCGTCGCATCGTGTTTGCTCGATAACCCTGGTTGATCGAAGCCATGAGGATAGATCGTTTTGCACCGCATCGTGTACCCCGTCTAATGACCGCTTCAGCGCACACCGCGCCATCGTCATTGGAGATCGACACCATGCTCGCTTGGGAACTGTGGGCCGCCTTCTTCGGCTACGCCATTCCGATGGTCATCAGCCCCGGCCCGGGCAACACGTTACTGGCGACTGCCGGCGGGCGCTTCGGCATCCGTGGCTCAGTCCCGTTCTGGCTGGGCTTTGAAGCGGCAAACCTGGTGCTGTGCCTGATCTACGGCCTGGGTCTCGGCCGTGTGCTGCACGACTATCCGGCCATTGAACTGGCATTGAAATGGGTGGGCGTGCTGTATCTGCTCTATCTCGCCAAAGGCTTCCTGATGCCGTCGGCCAAAGGCGCTGCGGAAGCGCGTGATACCTCGCGCCTGGGTTTTGGCGCGGGCTTCTTCTGCGTGATGGTCAACCCGAAGATCCACTCGATGATCGTCGTGATGTTCGCGCAGTTCCTGAAGCCGGGCGCAAGCATGGCGACACAGGCGGCCTTGTTGACGACGGGCTTCATGCTCGTGGGCGTAACGTGCCACTTCCCCTGGATTGCGGGCGGCAAGGTGGTGCTGCAGCGCTTCCGCTCACCGCGGGCGCTGCGCATTCAGGGGTGGATCTTCGGGCTGTGCATGCTCGCGGTGGCGGCGTATGTCGCCCTCACCTGAGGGTGATGCTATTGGCCGCCATGCTCTGCATAGACCTTGCGCGCGAGGCACAGGTCTTCCCACGCGCGGGCCTTGTCGGTAAGCGTGCGCAGCAGATACGCCGGGTGGTACGTCACCACCACGGGCACACCTTCCACCTCGTGCACCTTGCCGCGCAGCTTGCTCACGGCCGTCTGTGTCTGCAGCAGGTTCTGCGCGGCAACGCGGCCCAGCACAACGATGATGCGTGGCTTGACCAACGCGATCTGGCGCTTGAGATACGGGTCGCACATCGCTGCTTCGTCCGGCTCCGGATCACGGTTGCCTGGCGGGCGGCACTTGAGCACGTTGGCGATGAACACGCCTTTCTCTCGGGAGAGACCGACAGCGCGCAGCATGCTGTCGAGCAGCTTGCCGGCCTGGCCGACAAAGGGCTCGCCTTGCTTGTCTTCGTTTTCGCCCGGGGCCTCGCCGATCAGCATCCACTCGGCCTGGCGGTCACCAACGCCAAAGACTGTATTGGTGCGGCGCTCGCACAATTTGCACGACGTGCAGTTGGAAACGGCGTCTTCCAGCTGCGCCCAGTCAAACGCTGCAATGCGTTGCGCGCGGGGCACGGCAGCGTCGTTCGGCGCATCGGCTGCGTGGGCCACTCCGGGCACCTCGGCGCGCGCGACGACGGGTTCCGGAGCCACCGCCGCCATCTCAGCGACAACCGGCTCGGCAACGGCAACCTCGACGACTTCAGCGACTTCCACCTCAGCCCGCTCGGCGCCGCGCAGCACCCATTCGTTGGAAACGCCCAGCGCCTCCAGCATGCGAGATCGACGATTCATGCAGCCTCCACCCCGCTCGCTTCGCAGACGATGCGCATGACGAGCGCGTCTTCACGTGTGTTGTTCTCGGCCGGGTAATAGCGTTTGCGGCGGCCGATCTCGGCAAATCCGACGCGGTGATACAGCGTAATCGCGCCGGTATTGGACGGCCGCACTTCCAGCAGCAGGCTGCCAAAGCCATGCGCGAGCGTCAGCGCCACTGCCAGACGCAACAGCCAACGCCCCAGCCCTTGTCGCTGCCAGACGGGGGCCACCGTCACGTTCAGCAAGTGCATCTCGTCAACCACTGGCATCAGAATCAGGTAGCCCGCGACCTCGTTGCCACCGTCGCGCAGCACGATGCCGAGGTGACCCGACTTGAGCGAATCCTCGAAGTTGCCGCGCGACCAGGGAAACGCAAACGCGGCCTGCTCGATGGCGGCCACGCCGGCCAGATCCAACGCCGTCATGCGCTCGGCACGCCAGCCGGCGGGCAGCGGCGTCTGCGCGGTCACGCTGGCCAGTGCGTTGTCGATCAGGCTCATGCGCGCAGTCCTGCCGCGGCCTTGGCCTGCTGCACGGCCTGACGCTCTTCAATGGTGAGTGCGACCTTGTCGCGCACATACAGCGGCGCGGCATCCTCGGGGCGGACCGTGTGACCCGCAGCCAGCAGGCGCAACCCAAGCGCGGCAATCTCGCGCGCATGCGGTGCCACCTCCGGCAGCACGGTGGTCGCGCCAGTCGCAGCGGTCAGTTGGTCGCCGAATACCGTGGCGGCATTGCCGACCAGCCAGTACGGCTGCGACGGTGCGATCACGGTCTGAGGGCCACTCACCTGAATGGCCGAGAGCGCATGCCAGCCCGAAGCATCCTGTGCCGCATCGGCGGGGACGAAGCTGGCCCAGTAGCACTCGTCCATCCGCGCATCGAGCGCAACCGTCACCGCCATGCCGGCTGGCAATGTTGTTCGTGTCTGCTCCGCGCATGCCACCAGGGAGTTGACCGGCACCACCGGCAGATCAGCACCAAACGCCAGACCCTGTGCGACACCGCAGGCGGTACGCAGCCCAGTGAAGGAGCCGGGCCCAGCGCCAAAGGCAATCGCGGCGCAATCGGCCAGAGCGATGCCGGCCTCGGCCAGCAATTCGCCGGCAGCCGGCAGCACACGGCTGCTGGAGCGCGCGCCGGTGTGCTCATGGCGGAACAGCGTGCGCGTGCCGTCACCAAGGGCGACGGAGCAGAACTCGGTGGAAGTATCGAAAGCAAGAATCCAAGGCATGGCGGCATTGTACCGGCTGGTGTGACGGCTGAATGCGCAAACCCATGCCTCGCCATGCAGAAAACCGAAGCCATCCTCGAATTCAAACGGCCCGACCGTGCGACCCCGGCGCTATCATCGCCGGACCATTGTTTTCAGCCGGGAATCATCATGAGCGACCTACAAGCCCGTTTCGACCAAGCCCAGATCGACGTCAAGGGCCTCTCCGAGCGCCCCGCCAACATGACGCTGCTGCGTCTGTACGCCCTCTTCAAACAAGGCAGCGAAGGCGATGCGCACGGCGACAAACCGGGCTTCACCGACATCGTCGGCCGCTACAAGTTTGAAGCGTGGGAAGGCCTGAAGGGCACCTCGCAAGACGACGCCAAGCAGAAATACATCGACCTCGTCGAAGAACTGAAGAGCGGTGCGACGACCTGATCGCTGCCTCGTCAGACGAAAAACCGGGCCTTGTGCCCGGTTTTTTATTACGCGGCGGAAATGGCGGATGGCACCTCGCGCCGCCGCATGCGCCACGCGGCCAGCACCGCCAGTGCGCACAGCGTGCCGAGGAAGATGAAGGTCTCGTCGAAGGCGAGAATGCGTGCCTCCGGATCGACCGCGGCACCATGAATGGTCTCGATGCCGCGCGAGGCGAGCCGCCATTGCAGGAAAATGCCCGTGGCCGACACACCAATCGCCCCGCCGAGCTGGCGTAGAAAATTGACGGCGCTGGAACCCTGCGGGATCAGCGTGAAATCCACACCGCGCATGGCGCCCAGACTCAATGATGGCAGCACGAAACCCAGCCCGATTCGGCCAACAACAGCAATGGCAATCAGCAACAAATAGCTCGTCGCGCGGGTGTTGGTAGCCATCAGGAAGAAGGACACTGCCAGCGCAGCCAACCCAAACGACACCAGCCGGAACGGCTCGATACGGTTGGTCAGGCGCCCCGCCAAAATGATGGTCACGGCCAGCACCAACCCGGCCGGCAACAGGACCAGCCCCGCACGCGACGGCGCATAGGCCAGTGCCACCTGCATATACACCGGCACCAGATACGTCGAGCCGTACAGCCCCGCCCCATAGATGAAGGCGACCACCGCCCCCATCGCAAACTGCCGGTAGCTGAACAGCCGCAGATCCAGCAACGGCGACTCCACCCGCCGCTGCCAGAACACGAAGCCCGCCACGCATGCCGCCGCCACGGCCATCAGCATGACGCCGTGCGTGGCATCGGTATGCAGCGCCACCAATCCGTTGAGCAACGATACCGTGGCCGCGCCGATCAGCAGCAGACCGCGCCAGTCGAGCGGCTTGGGCTCACCCGCCATGGACGAGTTGAGCGCCATGAAGCGCCGCGCCATCACCCAGCCCAGCAGCGTGAACGGCACCACCACGAAAAAGATCGAGCGCCAGCCGAACAGCTCCACCAGAAAGCCACCCACGCTTGGGCCGACCGCTGGCGCGAGCACTACGCCGAAACCGAACAGGCCGAACGCCTTGCCCTGCTCACGCTCGGGAAACACCCGCAAGATCAGGATATTGGGCAGCGGCTGCATGATGCCGGCGGCAATGCCCTCCACCACCCGCATGGCGATCATCACCTCGTAGTTGGGTGACAGCCCTCCGGCCAACCCACCCAGCCCCAGCAGCAACAATGCCCCGATGAAGGTGCGCCGCAAGCCAAAGCGCAACAGCAGCCACGGCGTGAGCAGCATCGCCAGCGTCATCGCCACCATGAAGCTGGCGGACACCCACTGTGCCCGCTCCTGCCCCAGCACGAAGTGCCGGCTCAGGTCGGGAATCGCCACGTTGACAATGGTGGCCGAGATGACGGACGACACCGCGCCCACCATCAGCGTGAACAACACTAGCCACTTGAAGCGCTCGCCGTAGCGGGCACGCAGGGCTTCCAGGGTGGGCGTGAATGTCGTCATGGTCTCGTTATCGTGATGTGTGAGACGACCAGGGGGACAAACCCCGGCCGGCGCCTCCTCCAGCGCCGGTCGGGTGGGACACATCAGCCTAGGCGGCCGGTAGCAGCGATCTCGCGGATGCGGCGCACGGTGTCGATATCGGATTCACGGTAGGCGGATTTGACGATCTCTGAGTAGCGCGTGTCGCCCGTCTCGTCCGCATTGGGCAGCGTGGTGTCGTAGACGAAGCGGATGAACGTGCTGTTGGCGTCGTTCGTTTCGATCGTCATGGTGAGCGAACCGCCGGCGTGTTCGCCCGTGGCAGCCGTGGTGTAGGTCACGCGCTTGTGCGGCTCCAGCGTCACGCGGTCTTGAATACGCGCCTTGCCGAAGACGAGTTCACGTTCGACCCAGCCATCGCCTTCCGCGGTGATGTTGCATTCGTCCAGGCTTTCGACGAATTCGGTCTGTTCACGCACACGCAGCACCAGGCCCTGCCAGATCTGGTTCAAGGTAAGTGCGTCGATGAGGGGGTTCAGTGGATCGTTGACTTCCACCAGGTGTTCAAAGCGCAAAGCGGCCTCCAAAGATTTCCCGCCATTATCGCGCGACGCGGCGAACCCTGCGCCAAATGAAAAACGCCGGTGGGTTGCCCCAGCCGGCGTTTCCGTCGCGATGCCGAAGCGTCGCTTAGATTTCTTCGTACAGCGGCAACGTCAGGAATTCCGCAAAGTCTTCCGACGTCGACATCTGTTCGAAGATCACTGCAGCGCGGTCAAAGTGGCCCACCGCGCCCGTCTCCTTCACCTTGGCCAATTCTTCCGGGATCAGCTTGCGCACGAGGTCGGCCGTGACCTTCGTGCCGTCTTCCAGCTTGCCCTTGGGCGAGCGGATCCACTGCCACACTTGTGAGCGCGAGATTTCCGCCGTGGCGGCATCTTCCATCAGGTTGTGGATCGGCACGCAACCGTTGCCGGCCAGCCAAGCACCCAGGTAGTGAATGCCGACGTTGATGTTCATGCGCAGGCCGTGTTCCGTGATCGGCGTTTCCGGCTGGAAGTCCAGCAGTTGGGCGGCCGTCACTTCCACGTCCGGGCGTTGCTTTTCGAACTGGTTCAGCTTGTCGCCCAGCACCGCCACGAATTCCTTCATCGCCGGTTCGACCAGACCCGGGTGGGCCACCCAGCCGCCGTCGTAACCGTCGGTGGCGTCGCGCTTCTTGTCGCCGATGATGCCGGCCATGGCGATGGCGTTCTTCTCCGGATCGTTCTTGATCGGGATCAGTGCGCTCATGCCGCCGATGGCGGGCGCGCCGCGCTTGTGGCAGGTCTTGAGCAGCAGCAGCGCGTAGGCACGCATGAACGGCGAGGTCATCGTCACCTTGGCGCGATCGGCCAGGCAGAAGTTCTTGTCGACCTTGAACTTCTTGATGCACGAGAAGATGTAGTCCCAGCGGCCGGCGTTCAGGCCAGCGCTGTGCTCACGCAGTTCGTACAGGATTTCTTCCATCTCGAACGCGGCGAGGATGGTTTCGATCAGCACGGTGGCCTTGATCGTGCCTTGCGGCAGGCCGATCTCGTTCTGGGCCATCACGAAGATGTCGTTCCACAGGCGCGCTTCCAGATGGCTTTCCATCTTCGGCAGGTAGAAGAACGGGCCGGCGCCGCGGGCGATCTGTTCCTTGGCGTTGTGGAACAGGAAGAGCGCGAAGTCGAAGATGCCGCCCGACACGCGTTCACCGTCGATCAGCACATGCTTCTCGTCCAGGTGCCAGCCGCGCGGACGCACTTGCAGCGTGGCGATCTTGTCGTTGAGCTTGTACGTCTTGCCGTTCTGCTCCAGCGTGAGCGTGCGGCGGATGGCGGCCTTCAGGTTGACCTGGCCCTGGATCTGGTTGTGCCAGCTGGGCGAATTCGAATCTTCGAAGTCGGTCATGTAGCTGTCCGCGCCCGAGTTGAACGCGTTGATGACCATCTTGGCATCGACCGGGCCGGTGATTTCCACGCGGCGGCAGTGCAGTGCCTGCGGGATCGGGGCAACCTTCCAGTCGCCTTCACGCACGGCCTTCGTTTCCGCCAGGAAATCCGGGCGCTCGCCGGCGTCCAGGCGCTTGGCACGCTCGACACGGGCAGCCAGCAGCTCTTTGCGGCGCGGCTGAAAGGCACGGTGCAGCTTGGCAACCAGCGCCAGTGCTTCGGGGGTCAGAATGTCTTCGTAGGCCGGCAGGATCTCGGCCTTGATCTCCATGCCTTGGGGCAGCGTGAGCGCCATGGTTGTTCTCCAGAGGATGATGTGAGGGTTGAACGGGTTCGGCCCTATGTTTGGGCCGATTTGGAATGCCTTAGGTCAGTTGCCTTGCCTGTACAAACTGCAGCAGATCGCGCATGTCGTGGCCAGCCGCGGTGGGCGCCACGTCGAGCGCCTCGGGCGGATGCCCCAGGCGGTTGATCCAGAACGTCGTGAAGCCGTACCACGTCGCGCCGCAGGCGTCCCAGCCGTTGGACGACACGAACAGAATCTCTTCGGCCGGCACGCCAAAAGCCTGCGGTGCCAATGCGTACGCTTGCGGAGCAGTCTTGTAGAGCTTCACAGCATCGACCGACAGCACGTGGTCGAACAGGCCTGACATACCCGCGCTCTTGACAGCGATATCAAGCATCTGCGGATTGCCGTTGGAGAGAATGCCGAGCGGCAGCTTCATCTCGCGCAGGCGGCGCAGGGCAGGCACGTTCTCGGGAAACGCCGACAGGCACGCATATTCGCGCATCAGCGTGGCTTCGTCGTGGGAGGAAAGTTCTACGCCCAGGCGTGCCGCCGCGTAGCGCAGCGCATCAACGGTGATGTCCCAAAACGGCTTGTAGTGCTCGCCCGAAGGGCCGGCCAGCGAGCGGATGCGCGTGTAGTCGATCTGCTTGTCACGCCAGAGCACCGACAGCGCCTCGCCCTTGCCGGCAAAGAGTTGCTCGGCGCGCGCAGCCACGGAATACACGTCGAACAACGTGCCATAGGCGTCGAAGACCACCGCGCGAATCGAACTCATGCCAAAGCTCCACGGACCCGAAGGCGGCGCGCCCCGTTTGTTCTACTGCACAGAACGCCTATCCGACCTTCGCAACGAGGGCCATTGTAGAAAAGGTGACGCACCGCACAAAGACGGCAATGGTCACTTGATCTTTAACTTTTACCATCGGAATGACGAGTGATAACCTTTATATTCGTCACAATCCCACGCTTTCCGATACATTCCAAACCCTATGTCTCTGTGGGCCCAATTCTGGTCGATTGCACAGTTCGTGCCGGTCGCAAAACTCATGCTGTACGCCGCACTGGCGCTGCTGGCCGGTCTGGCGCTGGGCGTCATGGCGGCATGGGGGCTGCATCGTGCCGGGCTGCTGCGCCGGCGCACTCGGATCGGGCGTTGGGTGGCACGCCTGTATTTCCTGTATCTGCCCGTCGTGCTGGCAATCTGCGCGATGCAGGCCGCATTGGCCGTGTGCGTGGAAGGCACATTGGCCGAACACCTGAAGACCGCTCGCCCCGTCATCCGGACATTGACGCAACAGACGCTCGGCGCGATGCAGGTGCAACTGCAATCGCTGCTTGAACAGCATCCGCAGTTGTCCACGGTTTCCATTGAGCATGTGGTGGACACCGCCGTTGACCAAGCCGTGCAGGCGCCCGAAGCCATGGGGAATGGCGCGCTGCGGCAACTCGCGGCGGCCGGTGCCGCACTGCTGGGGGCACACGCGTTTCGCGAAACGATCAAGGACGTGCTGGTGGAGCGCCTGCACAAACTCGCGCATATCGATGCCCAAACCACGCGCATTGCGCTGCGCCAATCCTTGGCATCACTGGCCGACGGCGAATTCGTGGCGAGTATCCTGGCCGAGCGGATACACGCATTCTTCATTGCGCTTTATCGCGGCATCGGGTTGCACTGCCTCTTTTGGCTGGCCCTGGCGGCACCAGAAATCGGTCTGGCGCAATGGCGCTTGCGCCGGACATCGACATCGGCGGGACTCCCCGCCTAACAGCGCTGGCATCAGAATGGATCACTTCAAGCAACTCGAAACCTTTGTCGCCGTGGCCACGCGCGGCAGTCTGTCTTCTGCGGCCGCCGCTGAAGGCGTGGCACCGGCCATCATCGGCCGGCGTATCGACGCACTGGAAGAGCGCCTCGGCGTGAAGCTGCTGGTGCGTACCACCCGGCGCATCACCCTCACCTTCGAGGGCTCGGCGTTCCTGGAAGATTGCCAGCGCATTCTCAACGATCTGCACAACGCTGAAGCCAGCGTCTCCGCCGGCGGCGTGAAGGCCAGCGGCCACCTGCGCATCACGGCCCCGGCCGGCTTCGGCCGCCGCCACGTCGCGCCGATGGTGCCGGACTTCATCGAGGCCCACCCAGATGTGTCGATGACGCTGGACCTGGGCGACCGCGTAGTCGACCTTGTCAACGAAGGGTTCGACTGCGCCATCCGCCTGGGTGATCTGCCGGATTCGAGCCTGGTATCGATCCGCCTGTGGGAGAACCGCCGCGTCGTGGTGGCCGCGCCCGCCTATCTGGAGCGCCATGGCGTGCCAACCCAGGTGGAGCAACTTTCTGGCCACAACTGCCTGGCCTTCGGCGCCAGCGCCAACGTGCAGCGCGGCTGGGTCTTCCAGCAAGGCGGCAAGACTGTCACCGTGAAGGTATCGGGCACGATGGAATGCACCGACGGCGCCGTGTTGCGCGAGTGGTGCCTGCAAGGTTATGGCCTGGCATGGCGCTCGTGGTGGGAGGTCGGCCACGACATCGCCACGGGCAAGCTGGTGACGGTGCTGGATGCCTTCGAGGCGCCGCCGATCGGCATCCATGCGGTGTTTCCGCAGCGCAAGCACCTGCCGCTGCGCGTGCGGCTCTTTATCGACTTCCTCAAGAACACCTACGGCAACCCAGCCTACTGGCGCCGGGCCGATGCTCTCATCGGGATGGACTAGCGACGCCTAGCGATCACTCCCGATGGGTGTTGCGAAGCACGGAGCCTACAATCAAGACAGTACGCATCACTTTGAAGGAGGTCGCATGTTCCAGCACATCCTCATCCCCACAGATGGCTCCGAGCTATCGCGCAAGGCCGTGGCAGGCGCACTCGACTTTGCCAAGACGCTGGGGGCGCGCCTGACGGCGTACACCTGCCTGGAGGAATACCCCTACACGCCCTTCTCCGAGATTGTCGTGGAGACCCCTCAGGCCTTCAAGGAGCGCGTTGAAGCCCAGGCGCGCGTGGTGCTCAAGGACGTGGAAGACGCGGCCCGCAGCGCCGGCATCAACTGCGATACCGACATGAGCTGCTTCGCGGTGCCCTACATGGGCATCATCGATGCGGCAGAACGTCACGGCTGTGACGTCATCTTCATGGCCTCGCACGGCCGACGCGGATTGGCCGGACTGCTGCTCGGCAGCGAGACGCAGAAGGTGCTCACGCACACCGAAATCCCGGTGATCGTCTATCGCTGAGCCACCTCCAGAAGGCAGGACTCCCTCGACACGCAGCCGCCCCTGACCGGGCGGCTTTCTTTTTGTCCTTGACTCTTGGCTTGTTCGTGCATACAACTTTGTACACAAAACTAAATAATCTTGTGCACAAGTTTGCGCACAATGAATGCACAGCCTGAACTCGACTTCATGCCGGCATCAACCAAGGAGAAGACAGAATGACCATCACTACCGCTTCGGCGGCACCGGCGGATGATCCGCCGCACGCGCATTCCAACGTCGTCATCAAACCGCAGTACGACCCGCGGCTCACCAACGAAGACCTCGCCCCGCTGAGCAAGCAAACCTGGGGCACCTACAACATCTTCGCGTTCTGGATGTCGGACGTGCACAGCGTGGGCGGCTATCTGACCGCGGCGAGCCTGTTCTCGCTGGGCCTGTCGAGCCTGCAAGTGCTGTTTGCGCTGCTGGTGGGCATCGTGATCGTGCAGGTGTTCTGCAACCTCGTTGCCAGGCCCAGCCAAGCGACCGGCACGCCGTATCCGGTGATCTGTCGGGCCTCGTTTGGCGTGCTTGGTGCCAACATTCCGGCCATCATCCGTGGCCTGATCGCGGTGGCGTGGTACGGCATCCAGACCTATCTGGCCTCGCATGCCTTCCTGATCGTGGCACTGAAATTCATGCCGGAACTCGCGCCGTATGCGGACTTGAAACAGCATGGCTTTGTCGGCCTGTCCACGCTGGGCTGGGCGGCCTTCATGTTGCTGTGGGTGCTGCAAGCCTTTGTGTTCTGGCACGGCATGGAGTCGATCCGCAAGTTCATCGACTGGGCCGGCCCGGCCGTGTATGTGGTGATGATCGCGCTGGCCGTGTGGTTGGTGCACAAGGCGGGTTGGGAGAACATCAACTTCACGCTCTCCTTCCTCAAGTACGAAGGCTGGGATGCCGTGCCCGTCATGCTGGCCGGGATTGCGCTGGTGGTGTCGTACTTCTCGGGCCCGATGCTCAACTTCGGTGACTTCTCGCGCTACGGCAAGGACTTCGGCTCGGTCAAGCGCGGCAACTTCTGGGGCTTGCCGGTCAACTTCCTCGGCTTTGCGCTGCTGGTGGTCATTACCACCTCCGCCACGCTGCCAGTGTTTGGCCAGTTGATCTCCGACCCGGTGGAAGTCATCTCCCGCATCGACAACACGACAGCAGTGGTGATCGGCGCGCTCACGTTCATGATTGCCACCATCGGCATCAACATCGTCGCCAACTTTGTGTCGCCGGCGTTCGACTTCTCCAACGTGGCGCCGCAACATATCAGTTGGCGCACGGGCGGCATGATCGCGGCGGTGGCCTCGATCTTCATCACGCCCTGGAACCTCTACAACAACCCCGAGGTGATCCACTACACGATCGACGTGCTGGGCGCCTTCATCGGCCCGCTGTTCGGCATCCTGATTGCGGACTACTACTTCGTGCGCCGCCAGCAGATCAACGTGGACGATCTCTACTCGATGCGCCCGACGGGCAGCTACTGGTTCCGCAACGGCTACAACCCGGCAGCCGTCTGGACGATGATCCCGTCCGCGCTGATCCCGATGGCCTGCGTGGTGTTCGAGCGCCTGCAATGGCTGGCCAACTACAGCTGGTTCATCGGCGTGGGCATCGCGCTGGTGCTCTACACCACGCTGAGCCGCAAGCAACTCGCCTCCGCCCATTGACCCTGACGAATTACGACGCACCAACATGGACATCCGCATCATCAACCCCAACACGACCGCCAGCATGACCGCGCTGATCGGCCGCTGCGCACAAGCAGCGGCCGCATCGGGCACATGCATCACCGCGGTCAGCCCGAAGATGGGCCCGGCTTCCATCGAAAGCCACTATGACGAGGCCCTCTCCGTGCCCGGCATCCTGGAGGAAATCCGCCACGGCGAGCGCGACGGCGCCGATGCCTACGTGATCGCCTGCTTTGGTGACCCGGGCCTCTACGCCGCACGTGAGTTGGCGCACGGCCCCGTCATCGGCATTGCCGAAGCGGCTATGCACATGGCCAGCCTGATCGGCAACAGCTTCAGCGTGGTGACGACGCTGGAACGTACCGTCGGCATGGCCTGGCACCTGGCCGAGCGCTACGGCATGCGCCATGCCTGCCGCAACGTCCACGCGAGTGACCTGCCGGTGCTGGATCTGGAAAAGCCGGGCTCCAATGCGCGCGCCGTCATCCTGCAAGCCTGCCGCGACGCACTGGTGCGGGACCGCAGCGACTGCATCGTGCTCGGCTGCGCTGGCATGGCGGATCTGTGCGAAGACCTGAGTGCCGAACTGGGCGTGCCCGTCATCGATGGCGTGGTGGCGGCGGTGAAGCTGGTGGAGGCGCTGGTCGGCATGCGGCTATCGACCAGCAAGCGCGGCGATTGGGCGCGCCCGCTGCCAAAACCCTACACGGGGATGCTTGCACCGTTTGCATTAGCCTAGTGCGGCACGGGAGGGTGCATTTGCTACCATGCATCCTTCCGCCTTTTTCCTCCGCTCTGTCACCCGCCATGCCCGCATCCGAACGGGAAACCACCGACAGCCAGCCTGCTGCCGAGCCGATCTACCAAGGCCTGCTGACGGCCATCATGGAACACCGGCTTCCGGCCGGCACCAAGCTGGTCGAGGAGCGCCTATGTGAAGCCACCGGCGCAGGCCGGCCCCGCATCCGCCAGGTGCTGGCGCGGCTGGCGCATGAGCAACTCGTGACACTGGTGCCCAACAAGGGCGCCTTCGTCGCGCAGCCTTCCGTGGAGGAGGCGCGCGACGTCTTCCAGACCCGCCGCATCATCGAACCCGAACTGGCCGCCATGCTGGCACGCGCGTGCAGGCCCGCGCAGGCCAAGCGCCTGCGCGAACACATCGCTGCAGAGCATGCCGCACGCGAGCGTGGCGATCGCGCAGGCACCATCCGCCTCTCCGGCGAGTACCACGTGCTCATCGCCGAGATGGCCGGCAACCACGTCTTGGAGCGGCTGATTCGCGAGACCGTCTCGCGCACCTGCCTGATCATCACGCTGTACGACCGCCCCGGCCTGCCCGCCTGCCCAGAGCACGAGCATGACACCCTCACCGAGGCCATTACCGCAGGCGATGCGGCACGCGCGCACGACCTGATGCGCGAGCACCTTGAGCACATCGAGCATTCGCTGGACCTGCATACCACACCAACGTCGGCGCTGGATCTCGAATCGATTTTCAAACGCGCCTGACCTGCCCGCGCCACAAAACGCCACCCTTTTTGCAAGCGGCGTTGCCAACAATGTCTCCCTCATACCAACCCTGCTTGAGGAGACACCATGCAAGCCCGCACGATCACAGCCTTGGCGCTGTCGATTGCCGCATCCTGCCCACTCGCCGCCATTGCGAGCGTTGAACTCGACGGCCGCCACGTCACGCCTGAAGCCATTGCGCGCATTGCGCAGGGCGAGCCCGCTCTGATTGCCCCAGCGGCACGCGAGCGCGTTCGCCAATCGCATCAGTTGCTGCTGGATGCCGCACGTCAGGGCCAACAAATCTATGGCCTGACCGTAGGTGTGGGCGAAAACAAAGACCGCGAGATGGTCGACGCCCGCGGCCAGCTGACACCGGAGGTCATCGACGCCTCGCGGCGCTTCAACATCGGGTTGCTGCGCTCGCATGGCATGGGCACAGGCCCGGATGCATCGGTTGCCGACACGCGCGCCGCCATGGCCGCGCGGCTCAACGGCATGCTCGCTGGCGGTTCCGGCGTGCAGCCCAGCATTGTCGACGCCTACGCTGCCGCCCTCAATGCCGGCGTCACACCCGCCATGCCCGCCAATGGTTCGGTGGGCGAAGCTGATATCACCCTGCTGGCCCACATCGGTATCGGCCTGATGGGCGAAGGCGAGGCTTACTACCGTGGTCGCAAGCAACCTGCCCTGCAAGCGCTCCAGGCGTCCGGCATCGTGCCCATCACGCCCTTCGGCAAAGATGGTCTGTCGATCCTGAGCTCCAACGCATACAGTGCTGGCCTGGCAGCATTGACCTTGCATGAGATGGACCACCTGGCAACCGTCGCCAAGCAGGTCTACGCACTCAGCCTGCAGGCGCTCAACGGCAATGTGTCGCCGTTCCTGGAGGACACGTTGGCGCTGCGGCCCTTCCCGCAAACCGTACGCGCTGGCACGGAACTGCGCCGCCTGTTGGATGGCTCCAGCCTGTGGCAGCACGATCCCGCTCGGCCGCTGCAAGACCCGCTGAGCTATCGCACCAGCGTCTACCTGCTGGGCGAACTGGACCGCGCGAATGCGGCCTCTCGCGCGTTGATCGACATACAGCTGAACAGTTCCGACGACAACCCAGGCATAGCATTGGGTGTGCACCCCAAGTCCGACCGCGCACAGGAATCGCAAGGCTATCTGCAAGGGGGAGCGGTCCTGCCATCGGCCAACTTTGAGCCGCTGCCGTGGGTGCTGGCGTTTGAGAGCCTGGGCATCGCACTGGCTCAGCATGGGCTCGGTGTGGCGCAGCGCGTGGTCAAGCTGAACGACACAAAGTTCACGGGGCTGCCGCGCTTCCTGGGCACCGACACCGCCGTGCAAGCGCTGGCGGAAATTGAGAAGCCTGCCACGGCGCTGGCCATGGAGATCAAGGCGTTGGCACAGCCGGTCTCGCTGGACTACCTGCCCATGGCCGGCAATATTGAGGATGTGGCAACCAACGCGCCGGCGGCAGTCCAACGGGTGCGCAAGCAGATCGACAACACGTACGCATTGCTGGCAATTGAAGCGATTCAGGCTGCGCAGGCGATTGACCTGCGCCGGCGCAAGCAGCCTACTTTCACGCTGTCGCCATCCTCGCAGAAGCTGTACGACGCGTTGCGCGCCCGTGCACCCTTCATCGATCAGGACCGCGCTCTGACGGACGACTTCCGCGCGGCAACGCAGGTGCTGCGCCAGATGCCGCAGTAATTCGCACGCAAAAAAAAAAACCGCGCCGTTGAGGAAAGCGCGGTTTCGAGAGGCCGGCGCGTGGTCAGCGCGCGGGCCCAGGTGTCCTGGATGCCGGATGCGTCGGCAAACTCAAGCCACCTTCTTGGCTTGCGCCGTTTCTTCGAAGAATTGTTCGTCTTCCGTCGAGCCCTTGAGCGCCGTGGTGGACGCTTCGCGCTCGATAGTCTGCGTCACGGCGTCGAAGTAGCCCGTGCCGACTTCGCGCTGATGCTTCACAGCAGTGAAGCCCTTTTCCGCCGCCTTGAACTCGGCCTCTTGCAGCTCGACAAAGGCGCTCATCTGATTGCGGGCATAGCCGTAAGCCAGGTTGAACATCGAGTAGTTCAGGGCATGGAAGCCGGCCAGCGTGATGAACTGGAACTTGTAGCCCATCGCGCCGAGTTCCTTCTGGAATCGGGCAATCGTGACGTCGTCCAGGTTCTTCTTCCAGTTGAACGACGGCGAGCAGTTGTAGGCCAGCATCTTGCCCGGGAACTTGGCGTGGATGGCCTGGGCAAACTTCTTGGCGTACTCCAGGTCCGGCTTGCCGGTTTCGCACCACACGAGATCGGCCACTTCTGCGTAGGCCAGGCCGCGCGAGATGGCTTGCTGCAGACCGGGCTTCGTGCGGTAGAAACCTTCCACCGTGCGTTCGCCGGTGCAGAACGGGCGGTCGTTGTCGTCCACGTCGGCGGTCAGCAGATCAGCGGCTTCGGCATCGGTACGGGCGATCAGCACGGTGGGCACGCCCATGACGTCGGCAGCCAGACGCGCAGCCACCAGCTTGCTCACGGCTTCACGCGTCGGCACCAGCACCTTGCCGCCCATGTGTCCGCACTTCTTCACGGCGGCCAGTTGGTCTTCAAAGTGCACGCCGGCTGCACCCGCTTCGATCATGGCCTTCATCAGTTCAAACGCATTCAGCACGCCACCGAAACCGGCTTCCGCATCCGCCACGATCGGGGCGAAGAAATCGATGTCGTCCTTGCCTTCCGACCATTGGATCTGGTCGGCGCGGGCGAACGTGTTGTTGATCTTCTTGACGACCTTGGGCACCGAGTCCACCGAGTACAGCGACTGGTCCGGATACATCTCGCCGTTGCTGTTGGCATCACCCGCCACTTGCCAGCCCGACAGGTAGATGGCCTTCAGGCCAGCCTTGACCTGCTGCATGGCCTGGTTGCCCGTCAGTGCGCCCAGCGCGTTAACGAATGGCTCGTTGTTGATCAGGTCCCACAGCTTTTCAGCACCGCGCTTGGCCAGCGTGTGCTCAATTTGCAGCGAGCCGCGCAGGCGCACGACGTCTTCGGCGGTATAACCGCGCTTGATGCCTTTCCAACGCGGGTTGGTGTCCCATTCCTTTTGCAGTTGCTGCACTTGTTGTTCGCGCGTCGTCATCACACTCTCCTGCTTGATCGCATCCATCCAATAAGAACCGGGTAGCTCGCTCACCGCTCAAAGCCACTGCCTTCCGCTGGCGCCCTTCCTGGGTGTCGTCGGCTGGCCAAAAGTCATGTGTCTTATATAAGAGTGTAGAAAGGCACGATGCGGCGCAACAAGAAGAACCTCAACTCGACCTGAAGTTTTTATTTGTTTATTTTCAACGACTTAATACCATCATTTCACGATACGGAAAGATTTTCCCCATCATGAAAGAGAGTGATGGTGCCCTGCGATGCGGAATTTTTGTGGACCAAAAAGACTTTCCGCATTATGAAAAATAGAAGACCCATCCTTCACATGCGGTAGGTCGGCACCCATCACACTGGCTTCGTGGCGTTGATGGCGCCGCTCCACTGGCCCTCTTTGGCACGGTGGCTTCTGCGGGCCGGGAGAAATACGTCTACATGCCTATGCCTGGCATCTACATGCAGGCCATGCGCGTTCAATCCGAATCGTTGGCGTGCTTGTGGGCCGCCGTCTCTTTCGCCTTCGCCAAGCGCCGCGCCACACGCTCTGCACGGATGGCTTCGGCAACGAAAATACCGACGACGGCCAACACGGCCGCCACGCCCAGCAACAGCCGATCCGTCAGCGTCATAGCGGTCAGGGCGCAGCACGCCCCCATGTTTTTTGGGCCTCCAGCGTAAGACGTCGTTCATCAAGAAGTCATAAAGAACGCCGCCCTCGACGCAAAATTCGCATCAACGTGCAGGCCCGCACGCAAACCGCTGACCCGGCAGTCATCTGCCCGGCCAGGGTGCTGGGTATCTCAGACTGGTATGCCTCACGGAATTGCTCTACACCTACAGATAGCGTCAATAAGAAGGGCGGGAGGCACGATGGCTACATTCGACAAGATGTGGCAGGCGGTTGTTGGTAAGCCGCTTGATCCACTCGACCCACGAACCCGCCATGCCATTGCCGTGACGCCGCTTCTGGCGTGGGTTGGGCTTGGGGCCGATGGTCTGTCCTCATCGTGCTACGGCCCCGAGGAGGCATTCCTCGCCCTGGGCCAGCACACACCCCTCGCCCTCTTCCTGGCGTTGGCAACTGCAGCCACCGTGTTCATCATTGCCCTGGGCTACAACCAGGTCATCGAACTGTTTCCCACCGGGGGCGGTGGCTATCGCGTTGCAACTGCGCTGTTGGGCCAGCGCGCGGGACTGGTGTCCGGCGCCGCACTGCTGGTCGACTACGTACTGACGGTGGCCACGTCACTGGCAAGCGGTGTCGATGCCTTCTTCAGCCTGCTGCCGTTGAGCGCACAAGCGTTCAAGCTGACCACTGAGTTGATCCTGATCGTGCTGATGACGGGCCTCAACTTCCGGGGCATGCGCGAATCGATTCTCGTGTTGCTGCCGATCTTCCTGGGTTTTGTCGTGCTGCACTTCGGGCTGATCGTCTATGGTGTGGCAGTCCATGGCAGCGGGCTCACCGCCGTCGTCCCGGACGCCGTGGGCGAGGCGCACACCATGTCGCAAACGCTCGGGCCGCTGGTGATGCTGGCGCTGTTGATGCGCGCGTTCTCGCTGGGCGGTGGTACCTACACGGGCCTGGAAGCGGTCTCGAACAACGTCAACATGCTGGCCGAGCCGCGCACGCCCCACGGCAAGCGGACCATGCTCTATATGTCGACATCGCTGGCGTTCACGGCGGGCGGCATCATCCTGCTCTATATGCTGTGGCACGCCAAACCGGTGGAGGGCCAGACGCTCAACGCCGTGGTGTTCGGCAGCGTGATCGACCACCTGGGGCTCGGCTCGGCATTTGCGCGTGGTGCGCTGCTGGCTGCGGTGCTGGCGTTTGAGGCGGGGCTGCTGCTGGTCGGTGCGCAGACCGGTTTTCTCGACGGTCCCGCCGTGCTGGCCAATATGGCGCACGACTCCTGGGTGCCCCGGCACTTTCGTGATCTGTCGGCCCGGCTGGTGCGCCAGAACGGCATCATCGTGATGGGCGTGGCAAGCGTGCTGATCCTGTTCTGGACGCACGGCGACGTGGCGGTGCTGGTGGTGCTGTACAGCATCAACGTATTCCTGACCTTCAGCCTGTCACTGCTGGGCCTGTGCACCTATTGGTGGCGCCAACGCAAGAATGGCGCGCACTGGTGGAGACACTTTGCGCTGTCAGCATTGGGGCTGTCGGTCACGAGCACGGTGCTGGTCATCACCCTGGTCGAAAAATTCACTGCGGGCGGCTGGCTGACGGTGCTGGTCACGAGCGCAGTGATTGCGCTGTGCTTCCTGATCCGGCATCACTACGACGAGACCCGCGCGCAGATCGCCAAGGAAGACGCGCTTTTCTCCGGCGAGACCCCCGTCGTGCTCGACACCGCAGCGCCGAGCAAACCCGACCCCAGCCTACCCACCGCCATCCTCCTGGTGGGCAAGCATCGCGGGGCCAGCATGCACGCGCTGCTGTGGGTCAACCGACTCTTCCCAGGGCACTTCAAGAACTTCATCTTCCTGGCCGTGGGCGAGGTCGATGCCAAGAGCTACGACGGTGCCGAACATCTGGAGCGCCTGCGCCAGACCATCACAGCATCACTGGACTACTACGTGGCGCAATGCCGCCGACATGGCGATGCGGCCGACTACCGCATCGCCTTCGGTACCAACCCGGTTGCACAGTTCACCAAGCTGGCCGAGACCACGATGGATGAGTTTCCCAACAGCGTGTGCTTTGCCAGCAAACTGATCTTCCGGCAGGTCAACTTCCTCACCGCTTGGTTGCACAACCAGAGCCCGCTGGAAATCCAGACGCGGCTGCATCTGCAAGGTAAGCAGATGGTGCTGCTGCCGATGAATGTCGGCTGAGGCGAACTGTGCAAGTGCGCAGCGCTCAGCCGCGCGCCAGCCGATGCGCGACCCAATCGCCGCCCGTAATGACATGCCGCCCAGCAATGTGTGCCGGGCTGACCGGATAGACGATGCACTCGACAGGCTCGCTGCCCAGCATCACGGCGTGGTTCTCGCGCAGGAAGAGCGCGTCGCCACCGGGGTACACCTCTTCGATCTCGTCGAGCACCGGCACGAGCGCGGCATCGATACGATAGACATCACCACGCACGGCGGTGCCGGTCGGGTCCAGCACCAGGCCCGGATATGCACCGAAGTCGTACAGGCGACCGTGCAACATGGCGGTGCCCAGCAACTCCGGTTCGGGAATGCCGCGCTTGGCTGCGGCCACGCGCAGGTCGTTGGCCTCTCCGGCGCGCAGCGTGCCGTAGACGAACACGTGAATGGCGTTGACCGGGCTCATACGAGTGGGTCCTGCGAAACCAGCACGCCGTCTTCATCGGCATAGATCCATTCACCGGACTGGATGTACGCGCCGGGCATCTGCACCCCCACCTCGCGCTGGCCGGCGTTCTTCTTGATGCTCTTGCGCGGATGCACTGCCAGTGCATGAATGCCGACATTGCATTCGATCAGCTCGCGCGTATCGCGCACGCAGCCGTTGAGCAGGATGCCCTCCCACCCGTTCTCCTCGGCCAGCTTGCCGAGGTTGCCGCCCACCAATGCGCATCGCAACGAGCCGCCGCCGTCGATGACGAGCACGCGCCCCGCGCCCTGCTCTTCCAGCGCGGCACGCACCAGGCCATTGTCCTCAAACACCTTGAGCGTCGAAGCCGGGCCGGCAAACGCGGCACGCTTGCCAAAGCTGCGGAACACGGGCGTGAGTACACGCAGGCTTCCGTAGATGAGTTTGTCTTCGTGCAGATCGCACAGGTCAGTGACTGGGGTCATCGTCATGGCAGTGTCGAAGGGTTGGGCGTTGGTAGAAGGAGATTAGCTGCGCGACTGTGCTCGCAACGAGTCGATGGTCGCACGCGGGCTGATGATGTTCGGATCCGTCTGCACCTCGATGATCGTGGCAACGGGGGCAACCAACGCAGCCTCAACGGCCGACTGGAAGCCTTCGAGCGAGCGTACCGTAAGCCCCTCGGCGCCGTACGCGCGGGCGAGTGCCGCAAAGTCGGGATTGCGCAGTTCGGTGCCGCTCACGTGCTCAGGGTACTCGCGCTCCTGATGCATGCGAATGGTGCCGTACATGTTGTTGTTGACCACGATGAAGATGACCGGCGCGTTGTATTGCATGGCGGTCGCCAGCTCCTGACCGTTCATCAGGAAGCAGCCATCACCCGCCATGCAGATGACGGGCGTGTCGGGGCACACGATCTTGGCGGCCACGGCAGCCGGTGCACCGTAACCCATCGCCCCGCTGGTCGGCGCCAGTTGCGTGCGCGAGCCGGAAGCCAGCGCGCCGTACTGATAGAAGCGATGCAGCCACGTGGCGTAGTTGCCTGCGCCATTGGTCAGGATGCTGTTGTGCGGCAGGCGCTCGCGCAGCCATTGCATCGCACGGGCCATGTCGATGCCTTGCCCGGTGAACGGCGGCGGCACGATGTTGGCAAGGTAATCGGCATGGGCGGCTTCGGTCCAGGCGGACCAGCGTGGCGTGGCGTCTGGCGAGATACCCTCCAGCGCTTCGGCAATCGCGGGCATCGACGCATGGATCATCAGGTGTACCTGGTAGACACGCCCCAGTTCTTCCGCGCCGGCATGTACGTGGATGAGCGTCTGCTTCGGGCGCGGCACGTCGAACAGCGTGTAGCCGGAGGTCGTCATCTCGCCCAGGCGCGGGCCGATGGCGAGCACCACGTCCGCCTCTTTCACGCGCGCGGCAAGCTTCGGGTTGATGGCGATACCAACATCGCCCGCGTAATTCGGGTGCCGGTTGTCGAACAGGTCTTGCCGGCGGAACACGCAGCCGGCCGGCAGGTTCCAGCGCTCGGCAAACGCCTGCATGCGTGCGGCGGCCTGCGGTGTCCAACCAGAGCCGCCCAGCAGCAATAGCGGGCGCTCTGCGTTCTGCAGCAACACTTTCAGTTGTGCGAGATCGTGCGGACCGGGCCACGCCATGGCGCGCACTTTCGTTGCCACATCGGGCGGCACATCGGCCACCGTAGCGACCTCGGTGAGCATATCTTCCGGCAACGCCAGCACGACCGGACCGGGCCGGCCAGCAGTGGCCGTCTGGAAGGCGCGCGCGATGTATTCGGGGATGCGCTCCACGCTGTCGATCTGCGCCACCCACTTGGCCATCTGGCCGAACATGCGGCGGTAGTCGATTTCCTGAAACGCTTCACGGTCGACAAAATCGCGGCCGACCTGGCCGATGAACAGAATCATCGGCGTGGAATCCTGGAACGCGGTGTGCACGCCGATGCTGGCGTTGGTGGCGCCGGGGCCCCGCGTGCAGAAAACGATGCCGGGGCGGCCGGTCAATTTGCCGTAGGCGTCGGCCATGTTGGCGGCACCACCCTCTTGCCGGCAGATGATGAAGCGCACGCGGTCGCGGCGCTGATAGAAACCCTCAAGCACCGACAGGTAGCTCTCACCGGGCACGCCAAAGGCGATGTCGACACCGTGGCCGACCAACGCATCGACCAGGATCTGCCCGCCGTGGCGGGGTTGGCCTACAACTGCAGTCTCCATGGCGAGTAGTCTCACGCTTGATTCGTTGACGACACAACGGATCATAGCGGAAGGCCAGCCTGTGTAAACAGCGGGCGCACACGCAAGAACGGGCTACATCTGCCGAAACAGATGCGCGTACTGTCGCGCCACCGGCAGCGTCTCCGCCCGCCCGCGTATCTTCAGACCCAAACGGCCCAGCGACAGATGCACGGCGCTCGACACATGCGCCACGTTGACCACAGTGCCGCGGTGCACCTGCCAGAAGTGCTCCGGATCAAGCTGGGCCAGCAACTCACGCAGGCTCATGCGGATGAGCGATTCACCGCTGCTGGCGACCACGTTGACGTACTTGTCGGTCGCCTCCAGATACAGCACGTCATCCACGGGGATGAAGCGCACCTCTTGCCCGACCAGCGCCTTGATGAAGCGTAGATAACCGCCCTGCGGTGTCACCCGCGTCTGCGCAGCGCCTTGCAGGCCGGCGAGGCGTTCGACGAGCTCTGCCAGCGTCTGCGCCGGATCCGCGGCGCCGTTGCTACTGGGGCGCACGGTCAGTCGGTCCTTCAGGCGCTTGACGGTCTCGGCCAGGCGCTCGGTCTGCACGGGCTTGAGCACGTAGTCGACAGCCGCCTGTTCGAAGGCATCCAGCGCAAACTGATCGTAGGCCGTGACGAACACCACCAGCGGGCGGTCCTCCCGGTCCGACAGCTCACGCGCCACGTCGATGCCTGAGAGCCCCGGCATGCGGATGTCGAGGAAGACAACGTCCGGCCCCTGCCCGGCCTGCGTATCGTCAATCACGTCCAGCACGGATTGCCCGTCGTGCACGGCCGGCAACAGCGTGGCCTCGGGCCACAGCGCAGCCAGTTCGGCGACCAGGTTGTCAGCCAGCGCCGGTTCGTCGTCGGCAATCAGCAGGCGGGGGGAAGACGGCATCGGTCAGGCTCCGGCGGGCGCGCGTGAAGACAGCGCTGGGTTGGCGGCGGGGCGTGAGGACTGGGAAAAGCGGCAACGCCATTCAGGCGCATCCGCCTGGGCAGGCGTATCAGTTGTTTCGCGTGCGAGCGGCAGCTCAACAATGATCGTCACGCCATGCGGCACGGTTTCCGTAATCGTCAGGCGCGCGTCACCATCAAACAGGCGCGCCAGCCGTTCACGCACATGCGTGAGGCCCAGCCCCGAGCCCTTGCCGCCATCGTTGCCGAAGCCGACGCCGGTATCGCGCACTTCCAGCACGAGGCGTTCGCCCTCATTGTGGGCAACCAAGCGGGCCGAGAGCGCAATCTCTCCGCCTTCGCGTGCCGGCTCGATGCCGTGCACGACAGCGTTCTCCACCAGCGGCTGGATCAACATGGGCGGAATGACGATGTTGGCGATGGCATCGTCCAGCGTCAGCGAAAACCGCAGCCGATTGCCGAAGCGCAGCGCCTGAATGTCGAGATACGCACGCAGCAGCGCAAACTCCTGCGCCAGCGTGCATTGCTCGGCGCGGGCATGCGAGAGCGACGTACGCAGAAAGCCGATCAGGTGCTGCAGCAAGCGCCGCGCGCCAACCGGGTCCCGGGCAATCAACACATCCACATGGGCGAGCACGTTGAACAGGAAGTGCGGCTCGATCTGCGCTTGCAACGCCATGAGCTGCGCACGCACGACCTGCTTCTCGGCTTCTTCACGGTCCAGCGCATCGAGCGCGGACTGACGCTCCAGCGCGACCAGCTTGCCGCGCGACCAGTAGTAGTAGGTTGCCCCCAGCGCGGCCAGCATCGTGATGATGAAGCTCATGCGCAGGCTATCGGCCCGCCAGGGCATGGGGAACGGCGCATTCATGCAGAGAATGATGCGCGCCACCCATTGCCCGAACGGCACGCCAATCACCACCGCGCCAACCACAACCCACGGAAAGAACTTCTTGCTGGGCGGCCCATCGCCCCAAAAGACGTGACGCGGAATGCCAATCAACGAGAACACCGACAGACCGATCGACTGGCTGAAAACAAAGTCCTGCCAGAACGTCTCTTCCGGGCGGATGCCGAACGCCAGCACCGTCGCAATCAACGTATTGATGACGATGATGACGGCATAGCGGACCAGCCAGCGCCGCACGAAGCGCAGGCAGTCGGCAAGCGAAGGAAACGACACATTGGCGAGCATGCGGGCGATCTTACCGGAGGGTTCTCCGGCGTTGAAGCTTGGGGTTTCCCGCATCAGCGGCCAGCCTGTTCGCGCAGACGGGCGAGCTCCTGATCGACCATGCGCTGGTAGCCGTTGCCCATGCTCCAGGCCAGGCTCAGACCGTGCGCGGCCAATCCCATCCCCCAGCCCAGCAGCGGCCAGACGAACCAGAACTGCCCGCGTGACAGCGCAATCGCCGCCAGCACGGCGTTCACGGCCAGGAACGACAGCAGATGGATGCGGAATCCCATGCGGGCGCCGGCGCGGTGGCGGGCGCGGCGCAGCAGGGCATCGTCAGATTCAGGGGAGGTGTTGTAGGGGACGGCGGACATGGCGGTCTCAGGTGGAACCGAGGATGTCCGCAGTATAGGAATGGCGCCTGGGCGGGCGCCATTGGCGTGTGACGAATGGCGGAATTGGAGGGGTGAACGGCCGCCACCCCGCGCCGCTGGCGTGGCCCCTACGCCGCCAGCGCCTCCCGCACCCCTTGCGTGACCACCGTAGAAGCCACCGCCTCCGCCACCGTCTCGCGCGACAGATGCGGCGCAAACATCCCGATGAAGTCGTGCGCATAACCACGCAGATACGCGCCTCGGCGCACCGCCACACGCGTGGTATTCGGCTCGAACAAATGGTCCGCACCGATGCACACGAGGTTGTCATCCTTGCGCCCGTCATACGCCATCGACGCGATGATGCCCACGCCCACATCCAGCGCGACGTAGGTCTTGATCACGTCGGCGTCCATGGCGGTCAGCACGATCTCCGGATGCAGGCCCGAGGCAGCAAACGCGGCGTCGATGTTGCGGCGCCCCGTAAAGCCGGCGTCGTAGGTAATCAGCGGGTACTGCGCCACGTCTTCCAGCGTAGGCAACGGATTCTTGGTCAGCGGATGGTCCGGGCTGACCACCAGCACGTGGCGCCAGCGGTAGGCCTCAAACGACGTCAGCCCCGGTTCGTTAGCCACAGCCTCGGTAGCGATGCCGATATCGGCCTGCCCCGTCAGCAGCAGTTCAACGATGTGCGATGGCGAGGCCTCCTGCAGCGCCAGCGTGACGTGCGGATATTCCTTGCGGAACGACTGCACCACCTTCGGCAACGCATAGCGCGCCTGCGTGTGCGTGGTCGCCACAGTCAAGCGACCAGACTGGCGGCCAGAGAACTCCTCACCGGCCTGGCGCAGGTTCTCGGCTTCGAGCAGTAGGCGCTCGACAATGCGCACGATCTCGCGGCCCGGCTCCGTCAGGCCGGTCAGACGCTTGCCGTAGCGCTCGAAAATCTCCACGCCGAGCTCGTCCTCCAGCTCACGGATCTGTCGCGACACCCCCGGCTGCGACGTATAGAGCGCGTTGGCGACTTCGGTCAGGTTGAACTGGCGGCGGACCGCCTCGCGGATGGAACGCAGTTGTTGGAAGTTCATGCTCGTGTCCTCTCGAATGGTTGTCGTCGGAGCGGCGGATTGAGTGAGGGGTTAAGCGGCGGATTGCACGGTTGGCTGTGCGCTGCCCTGGGCGAACACACGAATGGCACGCGGACGCACCACCAGCGTTTCGCCTTCACGGAAACCCTCGGCGCGGAAGCGCTCGATGGGCAGGGAGACTTCGATAACGTCGTCGGTGTCTTCGCGCTCCAGCTCCAGCTGTGCGACGGCGCCCAGCGTGAGCGCGCGGCGCAGCGTCACGGGGATGCCTTCGGCGCCGGGCGCATAGCGCTCCAGGTCGATCTCGTGCGGGCGGACAAACGCCACCGCTTGATCAGCACGCGACGAATCCACACCGCCCGATGGCACGGTGATGGACGCATCGCCCACATGCAGCACGCTGCCGCCCTCGCCTTCTTCCAGGCGGCCGTGGAACAGGTTCACATTGCCGAGGAAGCCATAGACGAACGGCGTGGCCGGCGTGTTGTAGACGGTAGCCGGGCTGCCGACCTGCTCCACCTGCCCACGGTTCATCAGCACCACGTTGTCGGCCACCTCCAGCGCCTCTTCCTGATCGTGCGTGACGAACAGGCTGGTGACATGCAGATCGTCATGCAGGCGGCGCAGCCAGCGGCGCAGTTCCTTGCGCACCTTGGCATCGAGCGCCCCGAACGGCTCATCGAGCAGCAGCACGCGCGGCTCCACCGCCAGTGCACGCGCCAACGCAATCCGCTGACGCTGCCCGCCCGACAGTTGCGGCGGATAGCGATCGGCCAGCCAGTCCAGTTGCACCAGCTCCAGCAACTCTTTCACCTTGGCGCGGATCTTCTCTTCGCTGGGCCGCTGCGCACGCGGTTTCACGCGCAGGCCGAAGGCGACGTTCTCGAACACCGTCATGTGCTTGAACAGCGCGTAGTGCTGGAACACGAAGCCCACCTGGCGTTCGCGCACGTGCTGGTCCGATGCATCTTCACCGTTCAGATGGATGCTGCCCGAATCCGCATGCTCCAACCCCGCGATGATGCGCAGCAGCGTGGTCTTGCCGCAGCCCGACGGGCCCAGCAGCGCGGTCAGCTCGCCTTGCTTGAAATCGAGCGAGACATCGTTGAGGGCGATGAAGTTGCCGAAGCGCTTGGTGATATGTTGAACCTGGATGCTCATGCTGCGCTCCCTTCGAGCGGAGATTGCACGGAGACGTGCGAATTCGAAACGGATGTGGTTTGCTGCGTGGCGGCGCGCTGACCGGGGCCCTCGCCCACGCCGGCATCTGCGTCAGCCAGTTCACGGCGGCTGCGCCATTCGACCAGCGTCTTGAGGCCAAGCGTCACCAGCGCCAGCAGGGTCAGCAGCGAGGCCACGGCAAACGCCGCCGCGAAGTTGTATTCGTTGTAGAGAATTTCGACATGCAGCGGCATCGTGTTGGTCAGCCCGCGAATGTGGCCCGACACCACCGACACCGCACCAAACTCACCCATCGCCCGCGCATTGCAGAGGATCACACCGTACAGCAGACCCCACTTGATGTTCGGCAGCGTCACGCGGAAGAAGGTCTGCCAGCCTGATGCACCCAGCACGATGGCGGCCTCTTCCTCTTCGCTGCCCTGCGCCTGCATGAGCGGAATCAGCTCGCGCGCCACGAATGGAAACGTGACGAACACGGTGGCCAGCACGATGCCCGGCACGGCAAAGATGATCTTGAAATCGTGGTCGGAGAGGTACGGCCCGAACCAACCCCGCGCGCCGAACAGCAGCACGTAGATCAGCCCTGCGATGACCGGCGACACCGAGAACGGCAAGTCGATCAGCGTCAGCAGCAGGTTCTTGCCGCGAAACTCGAACTTGGCAATCGCCCACGCCGCCGCCACGCCAAACACCACGTTCAGCGGTACGGCAATCGCCGCGACGGTCAGCGTCAGGTAAATCGCCGACAGCGCATCGGGTTCGATCAGGGCTTCGAGATAAACGTCCACACCCTTCTTGAATGCCTCGTAGAACACGCTCGCCAGCGGCACGAACAGGAACAGCGCGAGAAACACGAACGACACGAGGATCAGCGTCGCACGCACCCAGGCGGATTCCACCGTGGCACCACGCCGTGCGGCAACCGGTGCCGCGCCAAGTTGACGGGAAACAGTACCGGCCATGTCAGGCTCCTGCCGCGCTGGTGATCAAGGTTTCGGGGGCACGCTCGATGGTGTCATTGCGATTGCCGCGGCGGCGCGTCCAGGCTTGCAGCAGGTTGATCACCAGCAGCAGCGTGAACGAGATACCCAGCATGACGACAGCGATGGCTGTGGCGCCTGCGTAATCGAATTGCTCGAGCTTGGAATAGATCATCAGCGGCGTGATCTCGGAGACCATCGGCATGTTGCCGGCGATGAAGATGACCGAGCCGTATTCACCCGTGGCTCGAGCAAACGACAGCGCAAAGCCAGTCAGCAGCGCGGGCAGCAAGGTCGGCAGGATCACGCGGGTAAAGGTCTGCCAGCGCGTGGCGCCCAGGCTGGCGGCAGCTTCTTCCAGCTCGGTTTCCAAGTCTTCGAGCACCGGCTGCACCGTGCGCACCACAAACGGCAGACCGATGAAGGTGAGCGCCACCACAATGCCCAGCGGCGTGAAGGCAACCTTCAGCCCAAGCGGCTCCAGGCGCGAGCCGATCCAGCCATTCGGCGCATACAGCGCGGTGAGCGCAATGCCTGCCACCGCAGTCGGCAGCGCAAACGGCAGGTCGACCAGTGCATCAATCACGCGCTTGCCCGGAAAGCGATAGCGCACCAGCACCCATGCCACGATCAGCCCGAACACGAGGTTGACCACCGCCGCAATCAACGACGCGCCAAACGTCAGCTTGTACGACGCCACCACACGCGGCGCGGTGACCGTGGTCCAGAACGCATCCCACGTCATCGTGAACGTCTTGAGGACGGTCGCCGACAGCGGGATCAGGACGATCAGCGCGAGGTACAGCAGCGAAAAGCCCAGCGCCAGCCCGAAACCGGGGAGCACGTTGGCAGGCTTACGCCGCGCGGGAGGAAACAACGCAGAGGACAGGCTCATCAGCGCAACCGATAAAAATGGCCGCAAAGCGAAAAACACTGCGGCCGATATGCAGATGAACCAATTGTGGCGAACTGTTCTTATGACGAAAACGAATATTTACGCATGTGCATCATCGTTCTAGATATAAGGAGTGCTCGGTAAGACATCCCACTGTGCTTGCCAGTCTGCGCCATCACGGGTGGCGTCTTGTGCACATGCACGGCCGATCAGGCGATCGAGCAGCGCAAGGCCGGCGTCCCATTCGCCCAGGTTGGAGTCGGCGTTGATGTGGCCGGCCTCCCCCGCATCGACCAGTTCGACGCCCCAGCGCGAGCCCCAGTCGACGGCGTAGCAGTGCGGCATCCACGGATCATTGCGGCTGGCAACGAGCACGGCGGGAAACGGCAAGGTGCGCTGCGGTAGCAGATCGCGCACGCCAAATTTGTCCGGATCGGCCGGCGCGACGAGCAGGATGCCGGCGACCGAATTGCGGGCGCCTTGTGCCTGGGTGGCCCAATGAATCGATGCCAGGCAGCCGAAGCTGTGCGCCACGAGAATCACCCGGCGCTTGTGGCGAGACGCGGCACGCTCGGCCAACGCAGCGCGCACCGTTTCACCCACGCGCGCAGACCAGCGCGGCAGCTCGGGCGTCGACCAATCTGTCTGTTCGACACGACGCCATTCCGGAAAGCGCGCCTCCCAGCGCGTCTGCCAGTGTCCGGGGCCGCTGCCATGCAGACCGGGCACCGTGACGATTGCCACATCGGCCGGCCAGTGCCAATCGCGCGTCGCGCGTTTGCCCGGCGAGGTATCGGGCGAAGTTGCCAATGCGCTGCGTGCCATGAAACCTTCCTTGGGGCCGCCCGCCGGGTGACCCGGCGAGGCCGCTATTCAATGAGAGAAAAACCTGCGCATTGCTGCTGCACCAGCGGCGCCTGCGCCATCGGTGCGCGCGTGGATGACGCCAGCACCAGGGGCTCGGGCGCAGCCACAGGCTCCGGCTCCGGCTCCGCGCCGGGCAATACGCTGCCCTGCACGTGGGTGATACCGGCTGCACGCGCCAGTTCCAGGTCGCTCGGGCGCTCGCAGCGGCGCAGGGTCAGCGTGATGCCCAGCTCGCGCGCAGATTCGGCCAGCGACACCACGTGCCGCGTCACCCAATCGCGCCGCGCATCGAGCTTCAGATACGCGGGCTTCGCATGTACCAGCAATGCGCCCGCTTCCGCCGGGTCTGACGCCTGCACCGCTACGGCAAAGCCGTTGCGCCGGTAGTTGTCCACCACGAACAGCAGCAGACCCAGATCGTCATTGGCCGTGGACGGCACCTGGATGACGAACTGCTCCGGCGACAGCCCCAGCGCCACCACCGCGCGGTGGAACGCCTTGCCGTGGTCGGCCGCCACCGCCGCCAGCAGGCGGCCGTGCACGTTGACGACCAGCCGCCGCGCATCGGTGCGGGCAAAGTAGTTGAGCGTATGCACCAGCCGGCACAGGCGATCGAGTTCCACCAGCGTGCTGTCGTCCGACGCCAGCGAGAACAGCTTCCACGGGTTCAGGCCCAGATCGCCGTCGCGCGTCCACGTGCGCATGAGCGCTTCGTGGCCGGCGAGCGCCAGCGTGCCGTCAGCGGCAAGCTGCCAGACCGGTTCAAACAGGCTGGTGAGCGAGCTGTGGAAGAACTGGCCCTGCACGCGGCCGCTGGCGTCGCGCCACAGTTGGCGGTCCGGCGTCGGGGCACTCGGCAGGGTGCCGAGAAATTGTGCGAGTGCGGTGGTGTGCATGAGACTCATGGGATGGGGCTCCTGGATGTTCCTACTAGGTCGCCGTCTCCTCCCCGTCCTTACAGTTTGGCGATCGAGACTTCTGTCGCCTTCACCAGCGCAACCACTTCACTGCCGATCTTGAGGCCGAGGCTATCGACCGAGCGCGTGGTGATGACCGAAGTGACGATGCCGGCCGGGGTCTCCACATCGATCTCCGAGAGCACATCGCCCCGGATGATCTCTTTGAGCTGCCCACGAAATTGGTTGCGTACGTTAATCGCTTGGATAGTCATGATGTTCCTTCTTAGATGACAACGGCACTACGTGCCAATGAATGTTTTCAGGAGAAAGGTTTGCGGCGTCTTACACCGCCCAGCGCACGGCCGTGGCCGACACGTCCAGGGGTGATGTCCACGCCGTGTGCGAGCGCACATCGGTCACCTCATTGGCCACCTCATTCGGATCGATCTTGCGCTGCATCACACGGTTGAGGATGGCCTCTTCCAGCCGTGCAAACGCGGGCGAACCCCGGTGGCGCGGGCGCGGCAAGTCGATACGTTCATCCAGCGCGATGCGGCCGTCTTCGATCAGCACCACACGGTCAGCCAGTGCCACTGCCTCGGCCACGTCGTGCGTGACCAGCACGGCGGTAAAGCCCAGGCGCTGCCACAGGCCTTCGATCAGGTTCTGCATGTCGATGCGGGTGAGCGCATCGAGCGCGCCCAGCGGTTCATCCAGCAGCAGCAGGCGTGGGCGGTGCACCAATGCACGGGCCAACGCCACACGCTGGCGTTGCCCACCCGACAGGCGTGCCGGCCACTCACCTGCCCGCTCCTCCAGGCCCACTTGCGCTAGCACTTCAGCAGCTTGCGCACGCTGCGTTTTCGGCAAGCCGAGGGCTACGTTGTCGAGCACCTTCTTCCACGGCAGCAGGCGTGCGTCCTGGAACATCACACGGGCATCGTCATGCAGACCATCTTCGGCATCACCATCGCGGCGCAGGTGGCCATCGTCGACACCTTCCAGCCCAGCAATCAACCGCAGCAGCGTGCTCTTGCCGCAGCCGCTGCGCCCGACGATGACGACAAACTCGCCCGGCGTAATCTCAAGATCGATGCCGTGCAGCACTTCACGATCGCCATAACGTTTGACGACGTGTTCGATGTGCAAGGCCGTGCCGGCCAGCGCGGCGTGTTCGGTAGCGTTGCTTTGCATCATGTTCTCCTCAGGCAGCCGCTTGATAGCCGGGGTGCCAGCGCAGCCAGAAGCGCTCCAGGGCACGCGACAGCAAGTCAGCCAGCTTGCCCAGCAGCGCGTAGAGCAGGATGCCAAGCAGCACCACGTCGGTCTGCAGGAACTCGCGCGCATTCATCGTCATGTAGCCAATGCCGGCTTGTGCGGAGACCGTCTCAGCGACGATCAACGTCACCCACATCAGCCCCAACGAGAACCGCACGCCCACCAGGATCTGCGGCAGCGCACCGGGCAAGATCACCTCGCGATACAGCTGCGCACGCGACAGACCATAGCTGCGCGCCATCTCCACCAGCGCAGGATCGACCGAGCGGATGCCGTGATACGTGTTCAGGTAGATCGGGAAGAACACGCCCAGCGACACCAGAAACAGCTTGGCCGATTCATCAATACCGAACCACAGAATCACCAGCGGAATCAGCGCCAGTACGGGGATGTTGCGGATCATCTGCAGCGTGGTGTCGAGCAGTGTCTCAGCGGTGCGGAACGTGCCGGTCAGCAGCCCCAGCGCCAGCCCGAGCGAGCCGCCAATCGCAAAGCCCAGCAGTGCGCGCCACGTGCTCACCGCCACGTGCGTCCACAACTCACCCGAGCGCGCGAGCGCAATGGCGGATTTGGCCACGTCCGGCGGCGCCGGCAGGATGCGGTTCGACAGCCAGCCCCATTGCGCCGACGCCTGCCACAGCACCAGCAGCACCAGCGGCACGATCCACGGCGTCAGACGCTTGCGCGCCGCACGCAGGAAGGTGTTCTGTTTTGATGCCATGCGCCTGCCCCTTCAGCTTGCTGCCACTTTGGGCACGATGCCGGTGGCGATCACCTCGCCAAACGGCCCGTTCAGCACGTTGCCCGGCAGCTTTTCACGCACCGAGCGCGGCAGCAGCGGGAACACCAGTTCGGCAAAGCGGTACGCCTCTTCCAGATGCGGGTAGCCGGAGAGCACGAACGTATCGATGCCCAGATCGGCGTATTCCTTCATGCGCGCGGCCACCGTTTGCGGATCGCCCACCAGCGCCGTGCCGGCACCGCCGCGCACCAGACCCACGCCTGCCCACAGGTTCGGGCTGATTTCCAGATCGGCACGGCTGCGCTTGGCACCGCCTGCGTGCAGGGCAGCCATGCGCTGCTGGCCGGCCGAATCCATCTTGCGGAAGGCTTCCTGCGCGCGGGCGACGGTGTCGTCATCCAGCTTGCTGATCAGCTTGTCCGCGGCTTGCCAGGCTTCCTCGTCCGTCTCGCGCACGATCACGTGGAGGCGGATGCCGAAGCGCACCGTGCGGCCGTGCTTGGCGGCGCGCTTGCGCACGTCGGCCAGCTTCTCGGCCACGGCAGCAGGCGGTTCGCCCCAGGTGAGATACGTGTCGACCTGCTCTGCCGCCAGCTCATGCGCGGCTTCCGACGAGCCGCCGAAGTACACCGGCGGATGCGGCTTCTGCACAGGCGGGTACAGCACCTTTGCGCCCTTCACGCTCAGGTGCTTGCCGGTGTAGTCCAGCGCCGCGCCCTCATGGCTCGCGGCCAGCGTCTCGCGCCAGATGCGGATGAACTCTTCCGAGGCTTCGTAGCGTTCTGCGTGATTGAGGAACAGACCATCGCCCTCCAGCTCAGCCGGGTCGCCACCCGTCACAAGATTCACCAGCAGGCGACCTTGCGAGAGGCGGTCGTACGTAGCGGCCATGCGAGCAGCCAGCGTCGGTGCCATCAGGCCGGGGCGCACGGCCACCAGAAAGCGCAGGCGCTTCGTCACCGGAATCAGGCTGGCGGCGACGATCCACGGGTCTTCGCACGAGCGGCCGGTGGGGATCAGCACGCCCTCGTAGCCGAGCGTGTCGGCGGCCACGGCCACCTGCTGCAGATAGGTTTGATCAACTTGGCGCGCGCCTTCGGCAGTACCGAGATAGCGACTGTCGCCGTGGGTGGGGATGAACCAGAAGACTTGCATGATGGTTTCCTTGGATTGTGTTGTTCTCAGATCAACTCACGCGCGAGCGATGGCCAACTGCGCCGGCGTCGGATGCCACACGATGTCCAGCGGCTTGACCGCACGCGGAATCAGCCCGAGCCCGTGGAAGGCATCCGCCACGCGCTGCTGCTCGGCAATCGCCTCTGGCGTGACGGGCCGCACAGGCGACGGCGGCCGGCGCGACAGGAACAGATGCACCGTCGCCAGCGACAGCCCAGAGAACTCCGCAATGCGCTGCGCAGCCTCCTTGCGGTTCTCCTGCACAAGCCGATCCGCGCGCGACAGCTCCGCAAAGATCGCGGCGATGGCGTCGCCATGCTTCTCGGTGAACGCGGTCGGCGCGAAGTAGAACGAGTTGTTGGACGACAACGTGCGGCCCGTCGCCAGCACGCGCGGCTTGATGGCGAGTTCCGTGGCGGCGTAGTACGGATCCCAGATGCCCCAGGCGTCCACGGCGCCGCGCTCAAAGGCGGCACGTGCGTCGGCGGGCGTCAGGTACACGGGCTGGATGTCGGCAAAGGTCAGGCCGCCCTTCTGCAGGCCGCGCACGATCAGGAAATGCGCGCTCGACCCCTTCTGCAACGCGACACGCTTGCCCTTCAGGTCCGCCAGCGTCTTGAGCGACGAGTCCTGCTGCACGAGGATGGCCGAACTGTCCGGCTTGGGCGGCTCCACGCCCACGTAGCGCAAGTCCTTGCCCGCCGCCTGCGCAAACACGGGCGGCGTATCGCCGGTAATCGCCAAGTCCAGGCTGCCGGCGGACAACGCTTCCAGTTGCTGCGGCCCGGCCGGAAACTCCAGCCAACTCACCTTCGTGCCCGGAAAGCGCTGCTCCAGCGCGCGGTTCTCCTTGACGATGACGAGGTTGACCGCGCTCTTCTGAAAGCCAATGCGCAGTTGCGCGGGCGGCGCGATCTTCGGCAGGTTGGCAGGGGCGCCGGCAGCGTTCGCAGCATGCGCGACGGAGCCCAGCGCCGCCAGCGATGCCCCGGCGGCCGAGGCCGTCAGCAAACGGCGGCGTTGAATATCAATGGTCATGGCGATCAGCGAGCTGCTTGTTGCGTGGTCGGTTGCGCGTTCGGATTCCAGGCGGAATCCGCCACCTTCACCGGGCGCGGGATCAGCTTGAGCGCGTGGAACGTGTCGGCAATGCGTTGCTGATCCGCCAGGGCTTCCGCACTGACCGGCTGGATGCCGTAAACAATGCGCGAGACCGAACGGGTCACCACTGCTGGCTCCAGACCCAGTTGCGGGCCGAGGATGGTCGTCACGTCTTTCGGGTTGGCCGCGGCCCACGTGTCGGTCTTCTTGAGCTCATCGAGCACGATGTTCAGCACATCGGGCCGCGCAGATGCATAGCCCTTCGATGCCAGGAAGTACTGCGAGTTGTTGACCACGCCCGTGCCGTCAGCCAGCACACGTGCGCCGAGCTGCTGCTCGGCAGCCGCAAAGAACGGGTCCCAGATCACCCAGGCATCAATGGCGCCGCGCTCGAAGGCGGCACGTGCATCGGCGGGCGTCAGGTAGACGGGCTGGATGTCGCTGTAGGGCACGTTGGCCTTCTCCAGCAGCTTGACCAGCAGGTAGTGCACGTTCGAGCCCTTGTTGAAGGCAACGCGCTTGCCTTTCAGATCCGTCACGCTCTTGAGCGGCGAATTCTTGGGCACGATGATCGCCTCGCCGGCCGGTGCGGGCGGTTGGTTGCCGACGTAGACGAGGTGAGCACCGGCGGCCAGCGCGAAGATCGGTGGCGCTTCGCCCGTGGTGCCGAAGTCGACGGCCCCCACGTTCAGGCCTTCGAGCAATTGCGGGCCAGCCGGAAACTCCGTCCACTTCACTTCAATGCCTTGCGAAGCGAGGCGCTTTTCCAGCGTGCCGCGCGCCTTGAGCACAGTCAGCGTGCCGTATTTCTGATAGCCGATGCGGAGCTGCTTTGCAGCGGTTGGGGGCGGCGTATCGCTATTGGCAAACGCGGCCGGTGCACCCAACGTGGCGAGCAGCGTGGCGGCAATGGTCAGGGTCCTGCGCAGGGGCGAGTGGGCTTTCATGATTCAGTCGATCAGGGATGTAAGGGCGGCACGATCCGCGCGCAGGCGCTGCGCGGCATGACAACAACGGGAAAGCGTCGGGGACGCGTCGGCGATGCAAGCGGTGCGCTCAGCGCACCCGCTATGGCATCAAGCCAGACATCGCATTCGTTCTGCGCCGGCGGTCTGGAACGTGGCGCGTACCGCGCTGCGGCTGGAGACGATCACCTGCGCAACGGCAGGGTGCCGGGCCAGCGCAAGCGCCTGGTGCACGCGCTCCACACCGTCATCGAGACGCTGTTGCAGCGACGGCTCCACCGTGAGGCCATCGTCTTCCACCACGATCTGCGAATCGACCGCAAAGATGCCGGGCAGGATCGAGCGCGCGGCGAGTGCCGTCAGCACCGGGCGCAACGCATAGTCGATCGCCAGCGTGTGGGCGAGGCTGCCGCCGGTGGCAATCGGCAGCACGACCTTGTCGCGCAGCCCGCTCTGCGGCAGCAGATCGAGAAACGTTTTGAGCAGGCCGCTGTAAGCCGCCTTGTAGACCGGCGTGGCCAGAATCACCACCCCAGCCGCTTCCACCCGCGCCACCGCATTCGCGATGGCGGGGTCGGACACCTGCGCGCCCAGCAGCGCATCGGCCGGCAGGCTACGCAGGTCCAGGTGGTCCGCTGTCTCACCGGCGCGTTCGAGCTGCGCACGTACATGGCCCAGCAGGCGCGCGGACTTCGATTGCGCCGAAGGGCTGCCGGAGATGGTGAGAATACTCATGATGCGGACACACCTGTGGGTTGCTTGGGCTTACTTGCCCGGTTGATAGAGCTGATCAAACTGGCCGCCATCGGCAAAGTGCGTCTTCTGCGCCTTCTGCCAGCCGCCGAACGTGTCGTCGATGGTCACCAGCTTCACCTTCGGGAATTCGCTCTCGTGCTTCTTGGCCACCGCCGGGTCGGTCGGGCGATAGAAATTCTTCGCGCCAATCTCTTGCCCTTGCGGCGTGTACAGGAACTTGAGATACGCCTCGGCCGCCTTGCGCGTGCCCTTCTTGTCGGCCACCTTGTCCACCACCGCCACCGGCGGCTCGGCCAGGATGGAAATCGACGGCACCACCACGTCAAACTTGTCCTTGCCTTCCACGCGCGCAGCCAGCAGCGCCTCGTCTTCCCATGCGATCAGCACATCACCAATCCCGCGTTCCGTGAAGGTGGTCGTGGCACCGCGCGCGCCCGAATCCAGCACCGGCACGTTCTTATAGAGCTTCTGCACAAAGTCCTTGGCCGTCGCGTCCGAGCCGCCCGGCTGCTTGAGCGCATAGGCCCAGGCGGCCAGATAGTTCCAGCGTGCACCGCCCGAGGTCTTCGGGTTGGGCGTGATCACGGCAATGCCGGGCTTGACCAGGTCGTTCCAATCCTTGATGCCCTTCGGGTTGCCCTTGCGCACCAGGAACACGATGGTGGACGTGTACGGCGACGCGTTGTTCGGCAGGCGCTTCTGCCAATCCTTGGCCGTCAGGCCCTTCTCTGCAATGGCGTCGATGTCGTAGCCGAGTGCCAGCGTCACCACATCGGCATCCAGCCCGTCGATCACCGAGCGGGCCTGCTTGCCCGAACCGCCGTGTGAGGCGCGCAGGGTGATGTCTTCACCCGTCTCGGCTTTCCACTTCTTGGCGAATTCGGTGTTGATTTCCTTGTACAGCTCGCGCGTCGGGTCATACGACACGTTCAGCAGCGTCGTTGCCGCGTGCGCGCCTACGGTTCCCCCCGCCACAATGGCAGCCGCGATGGCGTTGAAGACAAACTTGCGAATCATCTTGCTGGCTCCGTTTCTTGCATCTTATGGATTTGGATAGGAGCAAGACTACCGAGCGGGCCTTGTACGGGGAACGAATGGTTTCAGGGATTGTTCATCGTTTTTTGCATATAGAGGCGCACCCGTCATGTCGCCAATCTGCAGGGCCCTCAGCGTGTCCGCTTGCGGCCGTGCAGACCCAAGGTGACCGCCTCTTGGCCGTTGCGCCATCAGGCCGATCGGGTGGGTCTTGGCGACGACCGTCCTATAGGCACCGCCAAGTTGATAGCATTGCACTTTCAGCCGCATCGACAGCCCCGCAGCCTATGAGTCGAAACGCCCTCCTCGTCCTCATCAAGATCGCACTCACCGTACCGGTGACATACGCGTTGGCTTACCCATTCTTTAACGCGTCCGCAACCGGGGGCGTTTTCAAGGAAGTTGAGTTGCTTGGCGTGTTCTGGGCCACTGTCCTTGTGATCGCTTTTCTCACATTGATTTTTCTGTATTGCCGCGATCTTTTTCGATCCCTTTCCTTGGTACGCCCAAGTGCGCGAACGGCATCCCCGCGAAGTGTTTGGCTCATGTTTCTGCTGCCCTACAACTTCGTTGAGGACTTTTTCATCATCGCTAACGTGGCAAATTCCTTGCGGAGCGAGGCGCAGCACAATCGTGCGCTTCATCCTTTCCAGCGTTTCGGCATGGTATCTGGCATGGGCTGGTGCACCGCACAGATCATCTCTTTGCTCCCAAACGACGTGGGGGCGATAGCGGGGGTTCTGGCCTTACCACTCTGGATCATTCACTGGCGATTCATCCGGCAGGTGAATCAGGCCTTGAGGAAAGCCGGCCGTGCCAGCATGAAAGCGAACCACGCCCTTGGCGACGCATGAATTCAAACGCTGGACGAGGACAAGCTCGCTCCGCTGGAGCGCTTATCCGGCCCTTGAGCGCGGGATAAGGCGAGGAGACACGAACGATAAACGCAAAAAATGCCGCTCTAGAGCCCTCCAGAGCGGCACTTCAGCCTTTAGCGCAGCCCTCAGTGCACCACGCGCTCAAACGTAAACTGCCCATCCCGATCATCCACCGGCACCACCTCCAGCACGTTGCGGCGCACCTTGTCGACATCGTGCGCGTTGTCGGTCAGGGCTTGCGTGTCGGCCACCAGCACGAACTGGCGGTGCGTTTCCTGGAGTTGAAGACGGGTCTGCAACAACCCGACGTAATGCCCAAGGTGCAGCGGCCCGGTCGGCCGATCACCGATTCGGCAAAAAACCCTACGAGGGTTGCCCGCTCGTAGGGTGAGGATCATCAATCGCTATCGCGTGGTTTAGCTGCTGGACGCAGATGGCTCGTCACGGTTCCACCAGCCGCCGCCCAGCGCCTGCAGCAGTGCCACCGAATCCGTGAAGCGATCCGCGCGGGCTTGCGCCACGCTCACCAGGGCCTGCTGATACGCCTGCTCCGCCTGCAGTACGGCCGGCGAGCCGACCATGCCGGCGGCCAGCTGGCGCTGCGCCATGTTCAGGCTCTTGCGGGCGGCCAGCTCGGCCTTATGTGCGCTTTGCAGCGAGCGCGCATCGGCCTGGATGGCATGCAGCGTATCTGCCACGTTCTGGAACGCCGTCAGTACGGTGCTGCGGTATTGCGCAGCTGCCTGGTCATACCGGGCCTCTGCCGCACGTTGTTGGTGCATCAGGCCGCCGCCACGGAAAATCGGCACCGCCAAGCCAGCCGAGAGGTTCCACAGGCCCGTGCCGCTGGTGAACAGCATGCGCAGCAATTCCTCCGCACTGCCCACGTTGCCCGTCAAGGTCACGCTGGGCAGGCGTGCTGCAATCGCCACGCCAATGTCTGCGCTGGCCGCATGCAGTTGCGCCTGAGCCGCCCGAATGTCGGGCCGCTGCTCAACCAGTTGTGACGGCAAGCTTAGCGGCAGTTCAGCCGGCAGATGCAATGCGTCCAACTCGAACCGCTGCGTGATCTCGTCGCTCGGGTAACGGCCAGCCAACACGGTGATGAGGTTGCGCTGCTGCGCCAGTTGCTTCTCAAGCGGGGGCAAGCTGGCCTCCATCTGCGCGAGCGCGGCTTCCTGCGCGGCCACATCGGCGCCGCCCAGCAGCCCTGCGTGTTGTTGCCTGCGGGTCGCCTCCAGCAACTGCTCGGCCACTCTCACGGCCTCCTGTGTCGCCTTGACCTGCGCACGCAACGCGGCCTCCTGGATGGCTGCGTTGACGACACTGGAAGTCAGCGTCAGGTAGGCGGCCTCGTACTCGAAGCGCGCCGCCTCCGTCTGGGCCGCGGTCGACTCAACCTGTCGCCGGACCCCGCCGAACACGTCCGGCATGTAGGACACCACCAGCTGCGACGTATGCAACGAATAGAGATCCGCGTTGGACTTGAGCGGGCTGGCGATCGCCTTGGCATTCCGTGTGCGTGACGAGTTGTGCGAACCATCCAGCGTTGGAAAGAAATCGGCCCGCTGCGCTGCCAGGTTTTCCTGGGCAGCACGCAGTGCGGCCTTGGCCGATTGCAGGTCGGGATTCGCCTTGAGGGCCTCCTCCACCAGCGCGTTCAACGCGTCTGAGCCAAACAGCGTCCACCACTTGGCCGAGACGGCCTGCCCTTGGTTCAGGCGTTGGGACTGCCCGTCTTGCGTTGGTGTCGCTACGGTGGGAGTGGGCTGGTTGGCTGTGTAGCCTGGCACATCCGGTGCCGCCGGGCGCTTGAAGTCCGGCCCTACGGCACAACCCGCGGCAGTCACCGACAGCACGACGCTGGCGGCAATACGTGTCATGCGGTTCATCACGACTCCCCTTCCGTTGCAACATAGGCGACCGGACCTTCCGGACGCTTGCGTCGGGCCGCTCGTTCTTCAATCAGGTAATACAGCGCGGGCAGCAGCACCAGCGTGAGCACGGTTGCGCTCACCAGGCCGCCCACCACCACGGTGGCCAGCGGCCGCTGCACATCGCTGCCAAGACCGTGTGCCAGCGCTGCGGGAATCAAACCCAGCGCAGCCACGGTGGCCGTCATCAGCACCGGGCGCATGCGCTCGCGCGCACCACACACCACGGCATCCTTCAGGCCGATGCCTGGCTGCCGTCGCCAACGGTTCAGGTTGGAAATCATGATGATGGCGTTGAGCACTGCCACCCCAAACAGCGCGATAAAGCCGACCGCAGACGACACATTCAACGTCATGCCGCGCAGGTGCAGCGCCACCAGCCCACCCAGCGTGGCCAACGGCACCGCGCACAGGATCAACGCTGGCTGGCGCAGGTTCTTGAACTCGGCAAACAACAGCACGAACATCAGCGCAAGCACCATCGGCAGAATCAGCGCCAGGCGGGCTTGCGCACGCTGCTGGTTCTCAAACTGGCCGCCCCACGCAATCTGGTTGCGCGTGTGGTCGTACTGGATCTCCTGGTCGATGCGCTGTTTGGCTTCGTCCAGGAATGAGGCCAGATCGCGCCCGCGCAGGTTCAGACGCACGGTCAGGTGGCGCTTGTTCATTTCTCGCGTGATCGTCGTTTCGCCCTCGGCAAAGCCCACCTTGGCGATCTGCGCCAGGGCAATGTGCGCCCCGTTGGCGGTGGTCAGCGTCAGGTTGCCGATGGCCTCGGGGTTGTTGCGCGAGGTGCCGACAAAGCGTGCGGCTACATCGTAGCTGCGGTCTTCCACGAACACCTTCGTGACCGGGCTGCCGCCAATGCCGGTCTGGATGAGATCCATCACGTCGGCAATGTTGATGCCCAGGCGGGCCGCTGCTGCGCGGTCCACATCGATGCGCACCTGCGGCAACGGCGGCTCCTGATCGATGATCACGTCCTGCGCGCCGGGCACGGTCTTGAGCAGGCGCTCGATCGACGTGGTCAACTGCCGGGTCTGCGCAAAGTCGTTGCCGTACACCTTGACCACCAGATCGCTGTGCGCACCGGCCAGCTTGTCGAGCACGCCATCGATCATCGGCTGCGAAAAGCCCACCTGAATGCCGGGCAACTGTTGGAAGCGCTCGGCCATCTTGGCAATCAACTCCTGCTTGTCGCGACCGGTCTTCCATTCGCTGTACGGGTGCAGCGTCACCGCGCTTTCAATGTGCGATGGCGAGAACGGGTCCGTCCCCTCATCATTGCGGCCGACCTGCGTGACGATGTGCTCGACCTCCGGAAACTCCCGTGCAGCCTCGCGCAGCTTGCCGGCCATCTCCGATGCCTTGTCCAGCGAAATGCCGGGCGGCAACGTCACCTGCAGCCAGATCGAGCCCTCATCCAGATACGGCAGGAAATCCCGCCCGATGGACGCGCCCAGGATCACCACACCGGCCAGCGTGGCCACAGCCAGGCCGATCATGGCGCGCGACTTGCCGACCACCCGGTTGAGCAAACCCTCATAACGCGGCGTCAGCCACTGCAGCACCGGGTTGTGGAACACCTTGGCCGGTTTGCGGTAAGCCCAGTACGCCAGGCCGGGCACCAGCAACAGCGCCACCAGCAACGCGCCAAACAGCGCAAACCCCACTGCAAACGCCATGGGCGAGAACAGTTTGTACTCAATGCGCTGGAAGGCAAACAGCGGCAGGTAGGCCACGATGATGACCACCATGCCGAAGAAGATCGGGCGCGTGACCTGACGTGCAGCGGCCATGATGTCGGCGCCATCCAGCTCGCGCCCTTCCTCTTCTTCACGCTTGCGCAGGATGTTTTCCATCATCACGATCGCACCGTCGACGATGATGCCGAAATCGATTGCGCCCAGCGACAGCAGGTTGGCCGGAATCTTGAAGTGGTGCATCAGGATGAACGCGGCCAGCAACGAGAACGGAATCGTCACCGCCACGATCAACGCCGCACGCGGGCTGCCCAGGAACAGCAGCAGCACCAGCGATACCAGCACCATGCCCTCGATCAGGGTCTTGCCAACGGTGTGGACGGTGGCCTCCACCAGCTTGCTGCGGTCGATATACGCCACCACCTTCACGTCCTTCGGCAGGATGTGCTCGTTGAGGTCGCGCACGGCCTCGTGCACCCCTTTCATGACGACTGAGGGGTTCTGGCCGCGCAGCAGCAGCGTGATGCCCTGGATCGTGTCGGGATTGCCGTCTCGCCCCAGAATGCCGTTGCGCTCGTGGTTACCCAGCATGACCTGACCGATGTCCTTGATCAGCACCGGCACGCCGCCCTTCTGGCTCACGACAACGTTGCCGAGGTCTTCCAGGTTGCGGATCAAGCCGACGCCGCGCACCACCAGGCCCTGCTCCCCGCGCTGCATGATGCTGCCGCCCGCGTTGGCGTTGTTGGCCTGGATGGCCTGCGAGATCTGGCTCAATGACACGCTGTACTTCGTCATCTTGGCCGGATCGAATTCGAGCATGAACTGCGTGGTCAGGCCGCCAAAGTTGGCGACATCCACCACGCCGGCCACCTGCTTCAGACGCGGGATGACCTTCCAGAACTGCAGTTCCGACAGCTCACGCAAGTCACGCGTCTTGGATTCGAGCGTGTAGCGGTAGATCTCGCCAATGGGCGACGTCAGCGGGTCCATGCCGGGCTTGGCGCCATAGGGCAAATCAACGCCGTTGATGCTTTCCTGCAGGCGCTGGCGCGACCAGTAGTCTTCCGCGCCGTCCTGAAACACCACGGTGATCAGCGACAGCCCGAACGTGCTCTTGGAGCGCATCACGTGCATGCCGGGCGTGCCCATGATGGCGCGCTCCAGCGGAATGGTGATCTGCTGCTCGACCTCTTCCGCCGCTAGACCATTGACCTGCGTCACGACCTGCGAGCTGGTGTCGGCAATATCGGGATAGGCTTCAAGCGGCAACTGCTTCCATGAATACCAGCCATACAGCGCCGCCATCAGGAAGACCAGCACGACAATGCCGCGCCGGTTGAAGCATAGGGTGACCAGACGTTCAATCATTGAGCAGTACCCCGTCCTTGGTCACCACGCGCTCACCGGCCTTCAGGCCTGCGAGGATCTCGATCTTGTCGCCAACCTGCGCACCCGTCTTGACCACGCGCGCCTGGAACTGCCACGGCGCCACCTCGACAAAGGTGCGCGTGTTGAAGCCCGACTGCACCAGCGCCGACATCGGCACGATCACGCCCGTGTGCGGCTGGCCCTGCAGCGTGGCCTGCGCAAACATGCCGGGCTTCAGGCGACCGTCCTTGTTGTCGAACACCATGCGCACCTTGACCGTGCGTGTATCCGGGTCGAGCATTTCGCCCACGTAGCGCACCTTGGCGGCCAGCGGTTCGGCGTAGGCATCCAACTTGACGGCAGCCGCTTGGCCAACGTAGACCTTGGACAGATCCTTCTCCTGCACGTTGGCCGTCACGAACACGCGGGACAGATCCGCCACCGTCATCACCGACGCATTGCTGTCGTTCCAGTACCCGCCGGTGGCGCCATTGAGTTCGACAACGCGGCCCGAGATGGGCGAGCGCACCGACAGGATGTGCCCGCCGGACACTTTGGCCCCGCCCTTGGCACCGAGCTGTGCCAGCTTGTTGTTGGCGCGCTCGGCCTCACTCACGGCCTGGGCGTAGTCGTTCTGGGCCTGTTCGAAATCGCGCCGGGGTGTGATCTCGGATTTGTCCAGCTCGTGCAGGCGGTCCAGGTTCTTTTTGGCCAGTACCAGCGCCGCTTGCGCCTTGGCTGCCGTACTGGTCGCCTCGGCCAAGTCCGCCGAGTCGAGCGTAAACAGCACGTCGCCAGCCTTGACCTCATCGCCCAATTGCTTGTTCAGGCTCACGATGCGGCCCGACAGCGGCGGCAACACCTTGACGAGCTTGCCCGGGTCGGCCTCCACCGAGGCCGGCAGCACAAACGCCGCAGAGACGGCATCTTCCGACGCGGCCGTCACCACCAGCGATCGGCGCAGCGGCGAAGCCTCCGGAACCACGATGCGGTCATCCTTGTGCTGAAGGGCCACCGCAGCCGGCGCACTGGGTTCCTTGGCATGCAGGGACAGTGCGCCCCACACGCACACACCGGCCACGGCTAACGTGATGGCGCTATAGAAAAGTCGTTTGGAAGAAGTCGAGGAGGCTTGCATGGCGTGCTCCGATACATGCGTGTTGATGTTCTGCGCATCCGCTCCATGAGGACGCGGTCGCCATGCTACGCAACGATGTTGCAGTGCAACCTGAATTCTTCTTCAGGAACATCAAACGGTCGCATTGCTAGAATCCCGCCGTCCCGCCGCCCTCATGCGCGCTATCCGATGAACATCCTGCTGATCGAAGACGACCGAAAAGCCGCCCGCCTGCTGGCACGAGGCTTGGAAGAAGAAGGCTTTACGGTGGCGCTTGCGCACGCGGCGGAAGAGGCACACGAGCCGATGATCCGCGCGGCCGATCTGGTCATCCTCGACTGGATGCTCCCCGGCAAAGAAGGTGTGACGTTTTGTGCCGAGTTGCGCGAGCGTGACATCCAGACCCCGATCCTGATGCTGACCGCGCGGGATGCCCACACCGACCGCATCACTGGCCTCAACACCGGCGCCGACGACTACCTGACCAAGCCGTTCGTGTTTGACGAGCTGCTGGCCCGCGTCCGCGCGCTGTTGCGTCGGGCCAGGCTGACGCCGGCGCCTGTGCTCGCCATTGGCGATCTGCGGCTCGAACCGTCCACGCGCCTGGTCACGCGAGCAGGCAACGCCATCGATCTCACGCCCAAGGAATACGCCCTGCTGGAGTTCCTGATGCGCCATGCCGGCGAGGTGGTCAGTCGCGTGCAGCTCGCTGAAAACATCTGGCATGCAGATCTCATCGCCATCGACAACCTGATCGACGTGCACATGAAGAACCTGCGCCGCAAGATCGACCCGCCCGATCTGCCTGCGCTCGTTCAAACCGTACGCGGACAGGGCTTTCGTCTGAGCACACCACCGGACCACCATGTTTAGTTTTCAGCGCCGTCTGATCCTCGCGCACTGGGCCGTGATCGTGATCGTTGTGACGGGCGTGGCCTTCGCCGCGTGGTGGGAGCTCTCGCGCATCGCCCATCGGCAACTGGATGCCGCGCTGCTGGCACTGGCCGAAACCGAGGCCGGCATGCTGCACGCCCGCCAGGGGCAGCCCATTCGCGTGCACGAAAAGCCGACCGGCACGGCACCGCCTTCCCTTGTGCGCCTGGACCGGCTTGTGCAGATCGTTGATGCACAGGGGGATGTCCTTGCGCGCAGTGCAAACCTGGGTACGACCCGTCTGCCGACGTCTCCGGCATTGCTCGGACGTCTCGCGCAAGGCGAAACGGTGTTCGAGACCCTGCAGGATTTCAGCGAAGAGCCGCTGCGCATGGTGTCGCTGCCGATACAAAACCACAATGCGCCCGGTACGCCGCCCTTGGTCATCCAGGTGGCGGGGTCGCTCGATGACGTCAATCGGATCCTGGAATCGGCCGTGGTGCTGTTTGTCGGGCTGGCCATCGCACTGCTGCTCGCTGTCGGCACGGCGGGCGCCATGCTCACGCAGCGCGTCTTTCGTGCCATCGACAACGTCGTCAAGCAAGCCCGCCGGATCGGTGACAACAACCTCGACGAGCGCCTGCCGCATCCCGGTACGTCTGACGACATCGGCAAACTCGTCGATACGCTCAACGACATGCTCGATCGCCTCGAACACGGCTTCGACATGCAGCGCCGCTTCACGGCCGATGCCTCGCACGAGTTGCGCTCACCGCTGTCGCGGCTGCGTACCGAGCTTGAGGTGACGCTGCGGCGCGAGCGTAGCCGCGAAGAATACGTCGAGACCCTGCACTCGTGCGTGGAAGAAGTCGGACGGCTCACGCAGATGGTGGAAGAACTGCTGATGCTCGCGCGCCTCGATGCCGGCCAGGACCAGGACATGCAGGAAGCTGTGCCAGTCATTGAACTCGTGCAGGCCTGCGTCAAGCGTGTCACCCCCGCAGCCCAGGATCGCGGCATCGTCCTGGTCACACAAGCGGGCACGAATCAGCCCATCCGGATCGCCCGTGCTCCGGCAACCCTGGCCCTGACCAATCTCCTGGACAACGCCGTCAAGTTTTCGCCAGCGGGAACCACGGTTGAGATTGCCTGGTCAGCCGAGCATGGCGACGCCGTCCTGCAAGTCAGCGACCATGGTCCAGGGATTCCGCCTGCCGAACTGCCACACATCTTCGAACGTTTCTACCGGGGCGCGCGGGCACGGGCGAGTGAGACGCCGGGTACGGGTCTTGGGTTGGCGCTTTCGCAGGCCATCGTGCAGGCACACGGTGGTCGAATCGACGCGGCAAATGCCCTGGAAGGCGGCGTGATTTTCCGCATCAGCCTGCCACGCATCGTCTGACAACACGTTGAAGGCATGAAAAAAGCCCGTCTTCGCAAGACGGGCTTTCTCAAACACAACACTGCGCGGCTTAGTGCACCACGCGCTCGAACGTGAAGTGGTCGTCGCGATAATCCACCGGCACCACATCCTTGGGCGAGTACTTGCCCTCCAGAATCATCCGCGCGACCGGGTTCTCGATCTGCTGCTGGATCGCCCGCTTCAGCGGACGCGCCCCAAACACCGGGTCGTAGCCCGCCGAGGCCAGCTTGGCCACCGCAGGATCGGTAATCTCCAGCGTCAGGTCCATATGCGCCAGACGTGCCGCCAACCGCTTGAGCTGGATGCGCGCGATCGACTCGATGTTGCGCTGGTCGAGCGAATGGAACACCACTACCTCGTCGATGCGGTTCAGGAACTCGGGGCGGAAATGCGTCTTCACTTCCTGCCACACCGCACCCTTCACCACATCGAACGGCTCGCCCGTCATCGACTGAATCAACTGCGAGCCGAGGTTGGACGTCATCACGATCACCGTGTTCTTGAAGTCCACCGTGCGGCCCTGGCCATCGGTCAGGCGGCCATCGTCCAGCACCTGCAGCAGCACGTTGAAGACGTCCGGGTGGGCCTTCTCGACTTCATCCAGCAACACCACGCTGTACGGCTTGCGACGCACGGCTTCGGTCAGATAACCGCCTTCCTCATAGCCGACGTAGCCCGGGGGCGCACCGATCAAACGGCTCACGGAATGCTTCTCCATGAACTCGCTCATATCGATGCGGATCAGGTGCTCTTCCGAATCGAACAGGAACCCGGCCAGCGCCTTGCACAGCTCGGTCTTGCCGACACCCGTCGGGCCCAGGAACAGGAACGAGCCGTAGGGCTTGTTCTCGTCCGAGATACCGGCGCGCGAGCGGCGGATGGCGTCGGACACCAGGCGCACGGCCTCGTCCTGGCCGACCACGCGCTCGTGCAGGCGGTCTTCCATCTTGAGCAGCTTCTCGCGCTCGCCGGTCATCATCTTCGACACGGGGATGCCCGTGGCTCGGCTGACGACTTCGGCAATCTCTTCGGCACCCACCTGCGTGCGCAGCAGCTTGTTCGGCTGCTTCTGGCCAGCGGTCTCCGCATCGGTCGCGGCCTTCAGCTTGCCTTCCAGCTCGGGCAGCTTGCCGTATTGCAGTTCGGCCACCTTGTCGAACTTGCCTTCGCGTTGCAGCTTGGCAATCTCAAGTTTGATCTTGTCGATCTCTTCCTTGAGCACAGCCGTGCCTTGCGCTGCGCCCTTCTCGGCTTTCCAGATTTCATCCAGATCGGCGTATTCCTTCTGCAGGCGTTCGATTTCCTGCTCGATCAGCTCCAGGCGCTTCTGCGAAGCTTCGTCGGTTTCCTTCTTCACCGCCTCGCGCTCGATCTTGAGCTGGATCAGGCGACGATCCAGTTTGTCCATCACCTCGGGCTTCGAGTCGATTTCCATCTTGATGCGCGCGGCCGCTTCGTCGATCAGATCGATGGCCTTGTCCGGCAGGAAGCGGTCGGTGATGTAGCGATGGCTAAGTTCTGCCGCCGCCACGATCGCCGGGTCGGTGATCTCCACGCCGTGGTGCAGTTCGTACTTCTCCTGCAGGCCACGCAGGATGGCGATGGTCGCCTCCACGCTCGGCTCATCCACGAGCACCTTCTGGAAGCGGCGCTCCAGCGCGGCATCCTTTTCGATGTACTTGCGGTATTCATCCAGCGTGGTCGCGCCGATGCAATGCAGCTCGCCGCGCGCCAGCGCCGGCTTAAGCATGTTGCCGGCATCCATCGCACCTTCGGCCTTGCCCGCGCCCACCATGGTGTGGATCTCGTCGATGAAGAGGATGGTCTGGCCCTCTTCCTTGGCGATGTCGTTGAGCACGGCCTTCAGGCGTTCTTCGAACTCGCCGCGATACTTGGCACCGGCCAGCAGGCCCGCCATATCCAGCACCAGCACGCGCTTGCCCTTCAGGCTTTCCGGCACCTCTTCGTTGACGATGCGCTGGGCCAGGCCTTCAACGATGGCCGTCTTGCCCACGCCCGGCTCGCCGATCAGCACCGGGTTGTTCTTGGTGCGGCGCTGCAGGATCTGGATGGCACGGCGGATTTCGTCATCACGGCCAATGACGGGATCGAGCTTGCCGCTACGGGCACGCTCGGTCAGGTCGATGGTGTACTTCTTGAGCGCCTCGCGCTGGCTTTCGGCCTCGGCACTGCCGACGGTCTGGCCGCCGCGCACGGCGTCGATGGCCGATTCGAGCGGCTTGCGCGACAGGCCATGTTCGCGCGCAATGCGGCCGGCCTCGCCCTTGTCATCGGCGGCGGCCAGCAGGAACAGCTCGCTGGCGATGAACTGGTCGCCGCGCTTGATGCCTTCTTTTTCGGTCTGCTGCAACAAGCTGCCCAGGTCACGGCCGACCTGCACCTGTTCGCCCCCCTGCACCTGCGGCAGGTGCTTGATGGCACGGTCCAGCGCCGTATCCAGCGCACCCGTGTTGACGCCCGCGCGGGCCAGCAGGTTCTTGGTAGCCCCATCCGGCTGGCGGAGCATCGCCAGCAGCAGGTGGATCGGTTCAATGTACGGATTGTCGTTGCCCAGCGCCAGGCTCTGCGCGTCGGCCAGCGCTTCCTGGAAGCGGGTGGTCAGTTTGTCCAAACGCATGTAAAACCCCTTGCGGAAATTATTCACTTGTTCCGAAAGATAGGGAGCTTCGGTGGCATTTCAAGCACGCAATCGCCGGTTTTCATGCAGATTTGCGCCAGCGCAAGCGGCGGCGCGCCTGCCGGTCGCGTCGCGGCCCCAAGTGCACGGAAATCGTCTTGCCGAGGGTCCCCACGGGGTTCAGGATCGCCGCACCGTGGCCTGTGCGCCGCATGCCATGTGAGCCGGACTGCCCATGCAAGCGACGCCGATTAGCTGAACGTACGCACCGTCCAGAGACCCAGCATCGTGAGGAAGAGCGAGCCGCCCAGATGCGCCACGATGTGCAGTGCACCTATGACGTAGTCGCCGGCCAGAATATTGGCGACGACCTCGCTGGAAAACGTGGAGAACGTCGTCAGGCCGCCAAGGAAACCGGTAATGGCAAACAGGCGCCATTCCGGTGGCAACCCGACATGCGCATCGAAAAAGCCGACCGCGACGCCAATCAGATAGCCGCCTACCAGATTGGCGGCCAGCGTGCCGTATGGCAACGCCGGATTGATCGCGTTCCACAACACCGCAAACCCCCAGCGCAGCCATGCCCCCAACGCAGCGCCCACGCCGACTGCCAGAAAGCCCATTCCGCCCATGCGCTCGCGTCCTTATTCGTAGTCGTTGGGTTGCGCCGATGCGTCGGGCGGATTGGCCGTGCTTGCCGCGGCATTGGTGGTGGTGATACCCCAGCGGGCAAGCGCCTTGTCATCGGTCACGCGGGCATCGACCCAGCGTGCGCCAGCGGGCGTCTGTTCCTTCTTCCAGAACGGCGCCTCGCTCTTGAGGTAATCCATGATGAATTCGCACGCGGCAAAGGACTCGCCGCGGTGCTTGGAAGCGACCGCCACCAGCACGATCTGGTCTTCCGGCCTGAGTTTGCCAACACGGTGGATGACCAGTGCGTCGATCAGCTCCCAGCGCTGCTGGGCCGCGCTCACGATGTTGGCGAGCGCCTTCTCGGTCATGCCGGGATAGTGCTCCAGCTCCATCTCCGACACACCGGTGCCGTCGTTGATGTCGCGCACGGTACCGATGAAGCTGGCCACCGCGCCGATGTTCGGGCGGCCGGCGCGGAGTGCGGCAATTTCGGCGCCGAGGTCAAAGTCGGCTTCCTGTACACGGACAGTCATGGTGGCTCTCCTCCGCTCAGCCGCCAGTGACGGGCGGGAAGAATGCGACTTCGCAGCCCTCGTGAATCGCGGTATCGGCAGGCACGATCTGGTGGTCCACCGCCATGCGCAGGGCACGGCCTTCAGCCAAGACCTCGGCCCATACCGGGCCACGCGCCATCAACCAGTGGCGCACGTCACCCGCTGTGCGCAAGGTGTCTGGCACGGTCACCGCCTCCTGCGAAGTTCCCAGTTGCTCACGCACGCTGGCAAAGAAACGAAGCTCGATCTGCATGGCCATCGCTCCTTACACCAGACCCGCGAACGGCAGGAAGCTCACAACGTCGCCCTGCGCGATCGGTTGGTTCGGCGGGTTGTCGATCAGGCCATCCCCCCACACGGTAGAGGTCAACACGCCGGAGCTTTGATTCGGGAACAGGTCCAGCCCGCCATTGGCGTTGATGCGCGCGCGCAGGAACTCATTGCGGCGGTCGCCCTTGGCCAACGTAAAGTCGGCGCGCATCGGGATGCGCCTCGGCGCCACATCGGCCACGCCCTGCAGGCGCAGGATGAACGGCCGCACGAACAGCAGAAACGTCACGAAACTCGATACCGGGTTGCCCGGCAAACCAATGAAGAAGGCGGTCGGGCCGCCCACCATGCCTTCGGGGCGACGCACCTCGCCAAAGGCCAGCGGCTTGCCGGGCTTGATGGCGATCTGCCACATGTTCAGGCGCCCTTCGGCTTCCACGGCGGGCTTGATGTGGTCTTCCTCGCCCACCGAGACGCCGCCGGAGGTGATGATCAGGTCGTGCCCCTCGGCGGCTTCACGCAGCGTGTCGCGCGTGGCCTGCAGCGTGTCAGGCACGATGCCGAAATCGGTGATCTCGCAGCCGAGGTTTTCGAGCAGCGCGCGCAACGTGAAGCGGTTGGAGTTGTAGATGGCGCCGGGCTTGAGCGGCTCGCCGGGCATGGCGAGTTCGTCACCGGTGAAGAACACGGCCACACGCGGACGGCGCACCACCTGCAGATTGGCGCAGCCGACGGATGCGGCCAGCCCCAGTTGCTGCGGACCCAGGCGCGCGCCGCGCGGCAGGATCTCGGCGCCGTCGGCGATGTCCTCGCCGGCACGGCGGATCCATTCGCCCGATTCCGGCACGTGGTCAATGACGACGGTGCCTGTGTCCGGATCGGCCTTGCATTGCTCCTGCATGACGACCGCATCAGCGCCCGGCGGAATCATTGCGCCGGTGAAGATGCGCGCAGCCTCGCCCGCATTCAGCGGCTGGCCGACGTGGCCGGCGGGAATGCGCTGCGCCACCTTCAGGCGCGTGCCCGGCGCGGTGATATCGGCCGCGCGCACGGCGTAGCCGTCCATCGACGTATTGTCGGCCGGCGGTACGTTCAAGCTGCTGTGCACGGCTTGCGCGAGGATGCGACCGTTGGCATGCAGCGTCAGCACGGTTTCGGTGTCGTGCAGCGGGCGCACGGCGGCGAGCAGTTGCGACAGCGCCGCTTCGAGCGTCAGCAGAGACGGTTTGACGGCGGGAGCATCGTTGGCGGACATGCGGGAATGGGAAAACGAAATCGGAAAAGAGATTTCGATTGTATCGGTTCCAGGCCAATGCCATGCATCAGCCCAGCCGTATCAAGCGAATGCGTCAGCCAGCGCCGCCCGCAGCGCCGGCACGATGTGCGCGTCAAACCACGGGTTGTGTTTGAACCAGGCGAGATTGCGCGGGCTCGGGTGCGGCAGCGGAAACAACACGCGGCCCTCCCCGTCCGTCACAGGCCCATTGCGGACCACATCGGTGAGCGACCAGTCGCGCGGCACGTCGAGGTAGTAACGCTGCGCGTACGTGCCGACCAGTAGCGCGAGCTTTACCTCGGGCATCGCAGTCAGCAAAAGGCGATGCCATTTGGGGGCGCACTCGGGGCGCGGCGGCAGATCGCCGTTCGCGCCAGTGCCGGGAAAGCAGAACCCCATCGGCACCACGGCGATACGCTTGTCGGCGTAGAAATCGTCGTACGGGATTTGCAGCCACTGACGCAGGCGATCACCCGAGCGGTCATTCCAGGGAATGCCGGTCTCATGGACGATACGTCCAGGGGCTTGCCCGACGATCAGCACGCGGGCACGGCGGTCAGCCAAGACGACGGGGCGCGGCTCGTGCGCCAACGCGCCCTTGCACTCGCGGCAGGCACGGATGTCGTGCAGGCAACGCGTGAACGCTGCCTCGGCTACGTCATCCGGCACTGCTGCCATGGGTTTACAGGCCCGTGTGCTGGGCGATGTAGCCCTTGATGCGGTCGGCATCCGCAGGCATGACTTCGAAACGCTGCGGCAGCGATTCGATGTCGGCGTAACCGGCCGGGCGCTCCGGCTCGCGGTCCAGCGCTTCGCGGATGGTGTCGCCGAACTTGGCCGGCAATGCCGTTTCCAGCACCACCATCGGCACACCCGGCGTCAGGTTCTCGCGCGCCACCTTCACGCCATCGGCGGTGTGGGTGTCGATCATCGTGCCGTAGGTGGCGAACACGTCGCGGATCGTGTTGACGCGGTCTTCGTGCGAGCTGCGTCCCGAGAGAAAACCGAACTCGGCGATGCGGTCGAACTCCGGCTTGCCGGTCATCGAGAAACCACCCTTCTCGTCCACGTCGCGGAACAGTTGCGCGAGGCGCGCCGGATCGCGGTCGAGCAGGTCAAACACAAAGCGCTCGAAGTTCGAGGCCTTGCTAATGTCCATGCTCGGGCTGGACGTGTGGTACGTCTGCGCGGCCGAACGCACGCGGTACGTGCCGGTGCGGAAGAACTCGTCGAGCACGTCGTTTTCGTTGGTGGCCACCACCAGCTTGTCGATCGGCAAACCCATCATGCGCGCGATGTGCCCAGCGCAGACGTTGCCGAAGTTGCCCGACGGCACGCAGAACGACACCTTGTCGCCGATCTTCGGGGCGGCCAGCAGGTAGCCCTTGAAGTAGTAGACGACCTGGGCGACGACACGCGCCCAGTTGATCGAGTTGACCGTGCCGATCTTCTGGCGGGCCTTGTATTCGTGGTCGTTCGACACGGCCTTGACGATGTCCTGCGCATCATCGAACACGCCTTCGATGGCGATGTTGAAGATGTTCTTGTCTTGCAGGCTGAACATCTGCGCGGTCTGGAACGCGCTCATCTTGCGGTGCGGGCTCAGCATGAACACGCGCACGCCGCGCTTGCCGCGCATGGCGTATTCGGCCGCGCTGCCGGTGTCGCCGGAGGTGGCGCCCAGGATGTTCAGCTCGGCGTGTTCGCGGTCGAGTGCGTATTCGAACAGGTTGCCCAGCAGCTGCATCGCCATGTCCTTGAAGGCCAACGTCGGGCCATTGGACAGGCACAGCAGCGAGAGCGACGTGCCGCCCTCTTCGCCCAGCTTGTGCAGCGGCGTGATGTCGGCGGTGTTGTCGCCCTGGCGGGCGTTGCTGTAGACCTCAGCCGTGTAGGTACGGCGGGTCAGTGCGCGCAGGTCGTCTTCGGGAATGTCGGTAGCGAACTTGCGCAGGATCTCGAACGCGAGATCGGCATACGGCAGGTCGCGCCAGCGCGTCAGCTCGTCTGTGGTGACTTGCGGGTACTGCTCAGGCAGGTACAGGCCGCCGTCCGGCGCCAGGCCGCCCAGCAGGATGCGGGAGAAGCTCTGCGGCTCGCTGTGGCCGCGGGTCGATCGGTATTGCATGCTCGTGTCCTGCGCTTAGTTCAGTTCTTCCATGCGAATGCGCTTGACCTTCGACAGCACGGTCGGCAGCGCTTCGATGGCGGCAATGGCACCGTTCACGTGTTTCTCGACGGCCGTGTGCGTCAGCATGATGATGTCGGTCTGCGGCTGGGGCTCGCCCTCGCGCGATTCCTTCTGCAGCATGGCGTCGATCGAAATGCCTGTCTTGGCCAGGATCTGCGTGATATCGGCCAGCACGCCCGTCTGGTCGGCCACGCGAATGCGCAGGTAGTAGCTCGAACGCACTTCGTCGATCGGCAGCACCGGCGTGTCGGACAGCGCGTCCGGCTGGAACGCCAAGTGCGGCACGCGGTGTTCCGGGTCAGCGGTGTGCAGGCGGGTCACGTCCACTAGGTCGGCAACGACAGCCGAGGCGGTCGGCTCAGCGCCGGCGCCTTTGCCGTAGTACAGCGTCGGGCCCACAGCGTCACCGTTGACGACCACGGCGTTCATCGCGCCTTCCACGTTGGCGATCAGGCGCTTGGCCGGCACCAGCGTCGGGTGTACACGCAGTTCGATGCCAGCATCGGTGCGACGCGTCAGGCCGAGCAGCTTGATGCGGTAGCCGAGTTCTTCCGCATAGCGGATGTCGACGGCTTCCAGCTTGGTGATGCCTTCCACGTACGCGCGCTCGAACTGCACCGGCACGCCAAAGGCGATCGCGCTCATGAGCGTGAGCTTGTGCGCGGCGTCAAAGCCCTCGATGTCGAACGTCGGATCGGCTTCGGCATAGCCCAGGCGCTGGGCTTCCTTCAACACGGTGTCGAAGTCCAGGCCCTTGTCGCGCATCTCCGACAGGATGAAGTTCGTGGTGCCGTTGATGATGCCGGCGATCCACTCGATGCGGTTGGCCGTCAGGCCCTCGCGCAGCGCCTTGATGATGGGGATGCCACCAGCCACCGCAGCCTCGAACGCCACCATCACGCCCTTGTCCTGGGCGGCTTTGAAGATCTCGTTGCCGTGCACGGCCAGCAGCGCCTTGTTGGCGGTGACGACGTGCTTGCCGTTGGCGATGGCGCGCAGCACCAGCTCGCGCGTCAGGTCATAGCCGCCGATCAGCTCCACCACGATATCGATCTCGGGCGAATCCACAATCGCAAACGGGTCGTTGACCACAGGCACGGTCGCACCGGCTTCCTGCACGATGGCGCGTGCCTTGTCGAGATTGCGCACAGCAATCATGGCGACTTCAATACCGCGCCCGGCGCGACGACGGATTTCTTCCTGGTTCCGTTGCAGAACCTTGAGGGTACCGCCACCGACGGTACCGAGCCCGAGCAGGCCGATCTTGATGGGATTCATGGGACGTATCGTAAAAACAGAAGGGCAAAAAACAGACAGGGCAGACACTTCGGTCTGCCCCGCTCACAACATGTCTGGCGGAAGACCGAGTCTATGCGGCCCGGATGCCAGTACCGTGACGCTGACGGTACCGCTCCAGGAAGCGCGAAATTCGGCCAATCGCTTCGCGAAGATCGTCTTCGTGCGGCAGGAAGACGATGCGGAAGTGGTCCGGCGAATGCCAGTTGAAGCCCGTGCCCTGCACCAGCAGCACACGCTCCTCTTCCAGCAGTTGGCGGATGAATTGCTGATCATCCTCAATCGGATACACAGCCGGATCGAGGCGCGGGAACATGTACAGCGCAGCCTTGGGCTTCACGCAGGTCACACCCGGAATAGCCGTGATCAACTCGTGCGCTAGGTCGCGCTGACGACGCATGCGGCCGCCCGGCGCCACCAGGTCCTTGATGCTCTGATAACCGCCCAGCGCAGTCTGGATCGCCCACTGGCCCGGCACGTTGGCGCACAGGCGCATCGACGACAGCATGTTCAGGCCTTCGATGTAGTCCTTGGCCGGGCGCTTGTCACCCGACACCACCATCCAACCGGCACGGTAGCCGCACGAGCGGTAGCTTTTCGACAGGCTGTTGAACGTGATCGTCAGCACATCTTCCGACAGCGAGCCGAGGGCCGTGTGCTTGTTGTCGTCGAACAGGACCTTGTCGTACACCTCGTCGGCGAAGATCACCAGGCCGTGCTCGCGCGCAATCGCAATGATGCCGCGCAGCAGATCATCGGAATACAACGCGCCGGTCGGGTTGTTCGGGTTGATGACGACGATGCCCTTGGTGTTGGGCGTAATCTTGGCGCGGATGTCGTCCAGATCCGGCATCCAGCCGTTGGACTCATCGCAGTAGTAATGCACTGGCGTGCCGCCCGAAAGGCTGGTCACCGCGGTCCACAGCGGGTAGTCGGGCGCCGGCAGGAGCAGCTCGTCGCCCTGATCGAGCAGCGCGTTGGTCGCCAGCGAAATCAGCTCCGATGCGCCATTGCCCAGATAGATGTCATCCAGCGTGACGTTCTTGATGCCCTGCTCTTGCGTGTAGTGCATCACCGCCTTGCGCGCCGCAAAGATGCCCTTGGAATCCGAATAACCGGCCGAATTCGGCAGGTTGCGGATCATATCCAACTGAATTTCTTCCGGGGCATCGAAGCCGAACGGGGCCAGGTTGCCGATGTTCAGCTTGATGATCTTGTGGCCGTCTTCTTCCATCTGCTTGGCCTTCTCGAGCACGGGGCCGCGAATGTCATAGCAGACGTTATTGAGCTTGGCGGATTTCTGGATCGTTTTCACGGGCGATGTCGAGCGGGCTTGGATTGCGGATGATTTTGTAATGCAGCAAGGCGGCGAGGATGGCGCCACTTGCGCGGCAAGCGCTGCGCTCTTCCTTGCCGGACGTCGCTTGTGGCGCGGCGGGCAAAGGAGAGAAAAAGATATAATTTAGCCCATTATGACAGACTTCGGCGGGCATTTTTGCAACGCAGCGAGATCGCCCCGGCAGTCTGAAACCTAGCGCCCTGCTGCTGTGTGCGCCGCAGCCATTGCGCCTGATGGGATTCCGCCTTGAAGCTCCATTCCTCTGATCCGACCACCGTTCTCAATACCGTTACCGCCTATGGCGACGGCTATATCGAAATCAACAAGGTGCGCTACGAGCATTCGGTGCTCGTCATGCCCGAAGGTGCTGTCATACCGTGGAATGTCGCGCGCTTTGAAGACCTCACGCCGGAGCACTTCGCCCGCCTGCTGGAACTGGGTGCGGAGGTGGTCGTATTCGGCACCGGTAACAAACTGCGCTTTCCGCACCCGCGCCTGACCGCGCCACTCACCGAGAAGCGCATCGGCGTGGAAGCAATGGACCTGCAGGCCGCTGGCCGCACCTACAACATCCTGATGCTGGAAGGCCGCAAAGCGGCGGCCGCATTGCTGATCGAACGCGCCTGACCGCATGCCGATCGACCGCTCTGCCAACGCGCCCGCCCTGCCCTGGCGCAATGCCTCCTTGTGGCTGCTGGCCGCTGCCTTTCTGGCCGTCTGGCTGGGTACGCTGGGCTACCGCCACCTGATCCCCACCGACGAAGGCCGCTACGCCGAGATCGCCCGCGAGATGTTCACCACGGGCGACTGGGTGACCATCCGCTACAACGCTCTGAAGTATTTCGAGAAGCCACCGCTGCAGATGTGGGGCACGGCGCTCGCCTACACGCTGTTCGGCATCGGCGACTGGCAGGCACGGCTGTTCACGGCGTTGTCGGGCATCGCCGGCCTCGTTTTCACGATGCTGGCAGCAGCGCGTTGGTGGGGTAGACGGACCGCCGTCATCACCGGGCTGGTCCTGGTGAGCGCGCCGATGTGGAACGTGGGCGCACATTTCAATTCGCTCGACATGGGCGTGGCCGGCTGCATGACGATGGCCCTGGCAGCGCTGCTGCTGGCACAGCATCCGGATGCCACGCGCAGCCAGCAACGCAACTGGATGTGGGTCTGCTGGGCGTCGATGGCGCTGGCCGTATTGAGCAAAGGCCTGATCGGCGTGGTGCTGCCGGGCTTCGTGCTGGTGGTCTATACGCTGGTGGCGCGTGACTGGGTATTGTGGAAACGACTGCACCTGGTGACTGGGCTGATCGTCTTCTTTGCGGTGGGTGCGCCGTGGTTCGTGCTGATTTCTGCGCGTAACCCGGAGTTTGCGTGGTTCTTCTTCGTGCACGAGCACTTCCAGCGCTTCACATCGACCGTGCACAACCGCAACGCGCCGCTCTGGTATTTCGTGCCGTTGCTGCTGGCGGGCTTCCTGCCGTGGCTTGCGCAACTGCCGGGCGCGGTGCGCCTCTCCTTCGCTCGCAGTGAAACGGCTGCCAATGGCTTCCGGCCAACGCTCATGCTCGGCCTGTGGGCCATTCTGATCTTCGCGTTTTTCAGCATTTCCGACTCCAAGCTGCCGGGCTATATCTTCCCGATCATCCCAGCGCTGGCGGTTCTGGCTGCGCTGGTGCTGGAGAACACCGGCGAGCGCGCTTGGCGCTGGCAGCTCAAGGCCTTCCTCGCGCTGGCCGTCGTCGGTCTGGCGGCGAGCGGCTATGTCGCAACGATGTCGTCGGACATGTACCCGAATGCCGTGTTTTCGCGTTTTGGGTTGTTCCTGGCGGTGGCCTTCGCTGCAGGAGCCGTTTTTACGTGGCTGGCACTGCGCTTTGCAGACAAGCGCTTCGAGAGTCTCGTCGCGTTCGCCTGTGCGTGGTTCCTGACGTTTACGACAGCCCTGCTCGGCCACGAGGCATTCGGGCGCTCGATGTCGGGTATCGATCTCGTGCCGGCCGTCAAGCCATGGCTGAAGCCTGGCGTCCCGTTCTATGCGGTAGAGCGGCTGGACCATACAATGCCGTTTTACCTCGGCACGCCGACCACGATGGTGCAGCAGCCCGACGAACTGGCCTTCGGCATCGAGCAGGAGCCCACCAAGTGGATTCCGACCACCGAGGCCTTCGTGGCCCGCTGGAAGGAAGGCGGCCAGGCCGTCGCCATGATGGGGCCGGGCACGTATGACCGCTTGTCAGCCCAGGGCGTACCGATGATTGTGATCGCCCGTGATGCCCGCCGCGTGATCGTGCGGCGCAACTAGGTGCCACCTGCATGCCACTGTTCAGCCCCGCCGAAAGGGGCGTGCAAGCGGAATTGTCGTAACATGCGCCCCGGCGGCAGAGTCGCGGGGAAACCGCCGCAGTTGGTAAAACATCAAAACAACATATGAATCTGGTCACTTTCGGGCTGATCCTGACAGGCGTCATGCTCAATGCCTGCGCCCAGTTGCTGCTCAAGGCGGGCGTCAACAACATCGGCCGCTTTGCGTTTTCGGCCGAAAACATCGTGCCGATCGGCATCAAGCTTGCAACGCAGTGGCCCATCATCGGCGGCCTAGCGTGCTACGTGATTTCCGTGGTGGTGTGGATCCTCGGCCTGTCGCGCGTGGATGTGACCATTGCGTATCCGATGCTCTCGCTGGGCTACGTGGTCAATGCCTTCCTGGCGTGGTATCTGTTTGGCGAAGTGCTGTCGATCCAGCGCCTGGTCGGCATCGCCATCATCCTCGTCGGTGTGCTCGTACTGGCCCGCTCATAAGCGGCTTGGCCTCCTCATCCTATTTCAGTCCGCATTTGCCACAATGACGCAAACCAACGCCACTGCTGAACAACCGTTCCTGCCCTTCGTGCGCCCGACCATTGACGAGGCGACCATCGCCGCCGTGGCCGATGTGCTGCGCTCGGGCTGGATCACCTCGGGCCCGAAGGTTGCCGCATTCGAGGCCGCGCTGTCGGAATACTTCGGCGGCCGGATCGTGCGGACCTTCGCCAACGGCACGGCCACGATGGAAGTCGCGCTGCGCATCGCAGGCATTGGCCCGGGCGATGAGGTCATCACCACGCCGATCTCGTGGGTAGCCACGTCCAACGTGGTGCTGACGGTCGGCGCCAAGCCGGTCTTCGTCGACATCGACCCGGTCACGCGCAACATCGATCTGGACAAGGTCGAGGCCGCCATTACGCCGCGCACGAAAGCGATCATCCCGGTCTACCTGTCCGGCCTGCCCGTCGACATGGACCGCCTGTACGACATCGCCCGCCGCCACAAGCTGCGCGTGGTGGAAGACGCCGCGCAGGCCATCGGCTCGCGCTGGGGCGACAAGCGCATCGGTGAGATCGGCGACCTGGTCAGCTTCAGCTTCCAGGCCAACAAGAACATCACCACCATCGAAGGTGGCGCGCTCGTGCTGAACACGCCCGAAGAAGCCGTGCTGGCCGAGAAGTACCGCCTGCAGGGCGTCGTGCGCACCGGCTTCGACGGCATGGAAGTCGATCTGGTCGGCGGCAAATTCAACCTGACGGATGTCAATGCGGCGATTGGCCTGGGCCAGTTCGCGCAGCTTGAAGCGGTGACGGCCCGCCGCGCCGCACTCGCGCGCCGCTACTTTGCCGCCATGCGCGCCGCCGACATCGAATCGTTCGGCGTCGAGCTGCCGGTGGAAGATTTCACGACCACCAACTGGCACATGTTCCAGATCGTGCTGCCGCTGGACCGTCTGAAGGTGGATCGCGCCGGATTCATGGCCGGCCTGAAGGCGCTGGGCATCGGCGCGGGCGTGCACTATCCGCCCATCCATCTGTTCAAGCTCTATCGCGAACTCGGTTGGAAGCCGGGTATGTTCCCGGTGGCAGAACGCATCGGCCGCGCTATCGTCACGCTGCCGATGTTCGCCGGCATGGAAGATTCTGACGTGGATCGCGTGGTCAGCGCGGTCCGCCAACTTTGCGCCCAGTACAAATAAGCCAATAATGAAGACACCCGCTCTCTCGGTCGTCATTCCTGTCTACAACGAAGAAGACGGGCTCGCCGCGCTGTTTGCGCGTCTGTATCCCGCACTCGATGCGCTCGGCATCTCGTACGAGGTCGTGTTCGTCAACGATGGCAGCCGCGACCGCTCCGCCGCCATGCTGGCCGAACAGTTCCGCGCACGCCCGGACAGCACCCGCGTCGTGCTGTTCAACGGCAACTACGGCCAGCACATGGCCATCCTGGCCGGCTTCGAGCACGCACGCGGTGAGCGCGTAGTTACGCTCGACGCCGACCTGCAGAACCCACCGGAAGAAATCGGCCGCCTGGTCGAAAAGCTCGACGAGGGCTACGACTACGTCGGCACCATCCGGCGCGTGCGCCAGGACAGCTGGTTCCGCCGCACCGCATCGCGCGCCATGAACTCGCTGCGCGAGCGCATCACGCACATCAAGATGACCGACCAGGGCTGCATGCTGCGCGCCTACAACCGGACCATCGTCGACACCATCAACCGCTGCCGCGAAGTCAACACCTTCATCCCGGCGCTGGCCTACACCTTCAGCAAGAACCCGACCGAAATCGAAGTCGATCACGAAGAACGCTTCGCGGGCGAGTCGAAGTACTCGCTGTACAAGCTGGTGCGCCTGAACTTCGATCTGGTGACGGGCTTCTCTGTGGTGCCGCTGCAGTGGTTCTCTGCGATCGGCATGCTGCTGTCGCTGGCCTCGGCCATCCTGTTCATCCTGCTGGTGGTGCGCCGCTTCGTGCTGGGCGCCGAAGTCCAGGGCGTGTTCACGCTGTTCGCCATCACGTTCTTCCTGATGGGTGTGCTCCTGTTCGGCATCGGCCTGTTGGGCGAGTACATCGGCCGTATCTACCAGCAGGTGCGCGAGCGTCCGCGCTATCTGGTGCAGGGTGTGCTGGAAGACACACCCCACCTGCACGAAGCCGGCCCGGCTGACTTGAAGAACAATTCGCAGCGAGGTGTCGCATGACACGCCGCGCTGTCGTCTTCGCCTATCACAACGTCGGCGTGCGCTGCCTGCGCGTGCTGGCTGCGCGTGGCATCCAGGTCGAACTCGTCGTCACGCACGAGGACAACGCTGCCGAGAACATCTGGTTTGGCAGCGTGCGCGCCACAGCACAGGAACTGGGACTCCCCTTCATCACGCCGGAAAACGCGAACGGTGAAGATCTGCACGCGCGCATTGCCGCGATCGAGCCGGATTTCATTTTTTCGTTCTACTACCGGCACATGATCCCGATGTCGCTGTTGAGCCTCGCCAAGTTTGGCGCGTTCAACATGCATGGGTCGCTCCTGCCGAAGTACCGTGGCCGGGTGCCCATCAACTGGGCCGTCCTGCACGGCGAGACCGAAACCGGCGCCACCCTGCACGAGATGGTCGAGAAGCCGGACGCCGGCTACATCGTCGACCAGACCATCGTGCCGATCTTGCCGGACGATACGTCACACGAAGTGTTCGAGAAGGCCACCGTGGCCGCCGAACAAACCTTGTGGCGCGCATTGCCCGCGATGATTGCAGGACAGATTCCGCAGCACCCGAACGTGCTCGCCAACGGCAGCTATTTCGGCGGCCGCAAGCCCGAAGACGGCCGCATCGACTGGTCAAAACCGGCCCAGCAGGTCTACAACCTGATTCGCGCCGTCGCGCCGCCCTATCCCGGCGCCTTTACCGACGCCAGCAGCGAACGCTACATCGTCGCGCGCGCCCGTCTGGCACATCAAACCTTCACGAATTTGCCCCCGGGCTTGCACGTCGTGGATAATGCGACGTTCGGCGTGTGCGGCGATGGGGGAGCCATCGCTATCCACGAGCTCTGGCGCGTCGATCCCAATGCTGCCGGCGGCACGTCCGTCGTGACCGCGCAGCAGCTCGCCAGCCAGCTTGCCATCTCCTGATCTTGAGTTTGCCTTCATGAAAAAAGTACTGATCCTCGGCGTCAACGGCTTCATCGGCCACCACCTGTCCAAGCGCATCCTGGAGACCACCGACTGGGAGGTCTATGGCATGGACATGCAGACCGAGCGTCTGGGCGACCTGGTCAACCACCCGCGCATGCACTTCTTCGAGGGTGACATCACCATCAACAAAGAGTGGGTCGAGTATCACGTGAAGAAGTGCGACGTGATCCTGCCGCTGGTGGCCATCGCCACGCCGTCGACCTACGTCAAAGACCCGCTGCGCGTATTCGAGCTGGACTTTGAAGCCAACCTGCCGATCGTCCGTTCGGCCGCCAAGTACAAGAAGCACCTGGTCTTCCCGTCGACCTCCGAGGTCTACGGCATGTGCAGCGACTCGGAATTCGATCCGGAAGCCTCGCCGCTGATCTACGGCCCGATCAACAAGCCGCGTTGGATCTACGCGTGCTCGAAGCAGCTGATGGACCGCGTGATCTGGGGCTATGGCATGGAAGGCCTGAACTTCACGCTGTTCCGCCCGTTCAACTGGATCGGCCCGGGCCTGGACTCGATCTACACCCCGAAGGAAGGTTCGTCGCGCGTTGTGACGCAGTTCCTCGGCCACATCGTGCGCGGCGAGAACATCAAGCTCGTCGACGGCGGCAGCCAGAAGCGCGCCTTCACGTATATCGATGACGGCATCGACGCGCTGGTGCGCATCATCGCCAACAAGGATGGCGTGGCCACGGGCAAGATCTACAACATCGGCAATCCGTCGAACAACTACTCGGTGCGCGAGCTGGCCAACATGATGTTGGAGCAAGCCGCCAAGATCGACGAATACAAGGACAGCGCGAAGCAAGTCCAACTGGTGGAAACGACCTCCGGCGCCTACTACGGCAACGGCTACCAGGACGTGCAGAACCGCGTGCCGAAGATCGCCAACACCATGGACGAACTCGGCTGGAAGCCGACCACCACGATGCAGGACGCGCTGGCGAACATCTTCGAAGCGTATCGCATGCACGTGGCCGACGCCCGCAGCCTGGTCGAAGAAGGCAACGGCAACAAGTAAGAAGCAACACCCGCGCAGGTCCATGGCTCTCATCGTTCTCAAGATCGACGTCGACACCCTGCGCGGCACCCGCGAAGGCGTGCCCAATCTCTCGCGCATGCTGCGTGAGCACGAGGCAGGCGCGACCTTCCTCTTCAGCCTCGGCCCGGACCACACCGGCTGGGCGCTGCGCCGGGCATTCCGCCCAGGCTTCCTGAAGAAAGTTTCCCGCACGTCCGTGGTCGAGCACTACGGCCTGCGCACGCTGATGTACGGCGTGCTGCTGCCCGGCCCCGACATCGGCCGCAAGGCTGCCGCAGAGATGCGCGCGATTGCCGAGGCAGGTTTCGAGACCGGCATCCACACGTGGGACCACGTGCTCTGGCAAGACAACGTCCGCGAGCGCGATGCCGCCTGGACGGCCCGCCAGATGGGCGCTTCGCACAAACGTTTTGCTGAGATCTTCGGTCACGCACCTGTCACGCACGGCGCCGCCGGCTGGCAGATGAACGACCACGCTTTCCGCCAGATCGACGCCTGGGGCATGGCCTACGCCTCCGACGGCCGTGGCACGCATCCGTACATCCCGAGCGTTGACGGCCAGGCGCTGAACCACGTGCAGTTGCCGACCACGCTGCCGACGCTGGATGAACTCATCGGCGTGGGTGACATCACCCTCAACAACGTCGCCCGGCACATCCTCAAGATGACCGAGTCCGACCGCGACCAGGTCTTTACCTTGCACGCAGAACTTGAAGGGCAGAAACTCGCCCCGATCTTCCGCGAGTTGCTGCAGGGCTGGCGCGCGCAAGGCCATCGGCTGGCGTCGATGGGCGATTACTACGCAACGCTCGATCGCAGCACCCTCCCCGTTCAGCCCGTCACGTGGGGCGAAGTGGCAGGCCGCAGCGGCAGCTTGATCGTTCAGCCAGCCTGATCTGCTGTTACCAGCGACCGGTAGGCTTCTTGTTTCCCTGTCCACGCGCTTGTAGCCCTCCCGGCGGTTTTCCGGAACACACCATGCCCGTCACCCTCGACAAGCCTCTTCCCGATTTCTCCGCGCCGGCCACCAGCGGCATCACGTTCTCGCCGGCGTCGCAGCATGGCAAGATCGTCGTGCTGTATTTCTATCCGAAGGACAACACGCCCGGCTGCACCACCGAGGCAATGAATTTCCGAGACCAGTACGACGCCTTTGAAGCAGCCGGCGCCGTGGTGTTTGGCATCTCGCGTGACAGCCTGAAGTCGCACGAGAACTTCAAGGCCAAGCTGGAGATGCCTTTCGAGCTGATCTCCGACACCGACGAAGCCGTCTGCAACCTCTTCGACACCATCAAGATGAAGAAGATGTACGGCAAGGACGTGCGCGGTATCGAACGCAGCACCTTCCTGATCGACGCCAAGGGCGTGCTACGTAAGGAATGGCGCGGTGTGAAGGTCCCCAGTCATGTGGACGACGTGCTGGCGGCGGTGCGCGCGCTGTAACCTGCGCCATGCTACCGACGGGCACGAAAGCGCTGCACAGGGCACGCTGACGCTTCCCCAACGGGCAGTTTCGCGTGGCTGCAACGCGGCACTAGACGTCACATGTGACAGATTGCAAATACCAAAAGCTTCCGATACAGTCGGAACCGATGAGTACGAAATCCGGATGCCATTCCGATTGCCCACGACGGTACCGGCGGCCAAGTTGGCCTGATACCGCATCGGCGTTTTCCCCAGCAGCAAGGCTGGGCAGAACGTCCGAATCGTGCAACTTGCTGTGGCGCTCATTGTGGTACTCACCCAGGCCGCCCCACCTCTCGCAGGTCATGGCGGCTTTTTTGTGGCTGTCGTTCATGCGCACCTATGCGCGCTGCGGCGGCCCTTTCCCATGTGTTTTCCACCAGCATCGCCTCGCCATGAGCGGGCGCGGTGTTTCGTCGTTGTTCCCTCCAGAGAGGTAATCTAAGCATGCCGCTGCCGACCATGCCCACCCAGCCAGCCCAATTGCTAGACCCGGCTGAATTCAAGCCTTTCGGCAAAGCCGGAAAGCCCAAGGCGGGTCAGGAACCTCGAAAACCGGTGCCCGCGCTGGAGCGCGAGGCGCTGTCCGAAACTGGCCGTGCACAACCCAAACGCAGCACGGCCCGCGCCCGTTCGGGCGAAGCTTCGCCAATGGCCAAGGAAGACGCCCGCCAGCGCCCGACCATCGCCACCAAGACCGTCGACAGGGTGCCCGCCACCGACAAGTCGACCGAAACCGCGGCCCGCCGCCGCGCCCGTCGCGACGAGGGCCCGACCAAACTGTTCGTGCTCGACACCAACGTGCTGATGCATGATCCGTCGTCGCTATTCCGCTTTGAGGAACACGACGTCTATCTGCCGATGATGACGTTGGAGGAGTTGGACAACCACAAGAAGGGCATGAGCGAAGTCGCGCGCAACGCCCGCACGGTCAGCCGCACGCTCGACCAGTTGGTTGCCGGCACGGACGGCGTGATGGACGAGGGTTTACCGCTCGAAAAACTCGGCAACCGCGATGCGCAAGGGCGCCTGTTCTTCCAGACGCGCCTGAACGACATCAAGCTGCCCGACGGCCTGCCGCAGGGCAAAGCCGACAACCAGATCCTGGGGGTAGTGGCCGCGCTGCAGCAGCAGCGCCCGGATCGCAACGTCGTGCTGGTGTCGAAAGACATCAACATGCGGATCAAGGCGCGCGCACTCGGCCTGCCAGCAGAGGACTATTTCAACGACCGCGTACTGGAAGACACTGACCTGCTCTACAGCGGTGTAATGGCCCTGCCCGCCGATTTCTGGCAAAAGCACGGCAAGAACATCGAGAGCTGGCAGGACCCGAAGACGGGTACGACGTTCTATCGCCTGTCAGGCCCGCTGGTGCCGTCGTTCCTGGTCAACCAGTTCGTCTTCTTGGAGCCGAATGACGGCAGCCTGCCGCTGTACGCGCAGGTCAAGGAGCTGAACGGCAAGACCGCCGTGCTGCAGACGCTCAAGGACTACACGCACCAGAAGAACAACGTCTGGGGCGTGACCGCGCGCAACCGCGAGCAGAACTTCGCGCTGAACCTGCTGATGCATCCGGAGGTGGATTTTGTCACGCTGCTGGGCTCAGCAGGCACGGGCAAGACGCTGCTGGCGCTGGCGGCGGGCCTTGAGCAGGTGCTGGACCAGAAGCTCTACAACGAGATCATCATCACGCGCGCCACGGTGCCCGTGGGTGAAGACATCGGCTTCCTGCCTGGCACGGAAGAAGAGAAGATGCAGCCGTGGATGGGCGCCTTCGACGACAACCTCGAAGTCCTGCAGAAGTCCGACGACAACGCTGGTGAATGGGGCCGCGCTGCCACACAAGAGCTGATCCGCTCGCGCATCAAGGTCAAGAGCATGAACTTCATGCGTGGCCGCACCTTCGTCAACAAGTTCCTCATCATCGACGAGGCACAGAACCTGACGCCCAAGCAGATGAAGACGTTGGTTACGCGCGCGGGCCCGGGCACGAAGATCATCTGCCTGGGGAACATCGCGCAGATCGACACGCCGTATCTGACGGAAGGTTCGTCCGGTCTGACCTACGTGGTGGATCGCTTCAAGGGCTGGAGCCACAGCGGTCACATTACGCTGGCGCGCGGTGAGCGTTCGCGACTCGCAGATCACGCGTCGGACGTGCTGTAACCGCCATACCGCGACGGGTTCGCCCGTCGCAAACCGTTGTGCCACAAGGCCGTGCAATTGCGCGGCCTTTTTCTTGCTGCGCACTTCTTGCCGATCATTCACCTGCAGGAGGCTCGATGATGTTCACGCAGCGAAATCCGCAGTTCCGTACGCGCTCGACATTACCCTGGGTCGCGCTGGCGATGCTGTTGTCCGCCGGCGCGTCCACCGCGCTGGGCAACAACCTCACGCCGCAGACCGCTGGTCAGATCAGCTACGTCTGCGGTGGCGTTGCTCAGGATGAACAACAGGCCTTGAACGCCGAAGCGCGCAACTACAACTTGTCTCTGCTATTCACACAGGGGCCGCGTGGCGAATACCTCGCCGACGTTGACGTTCAAATCACCCGCCATGGCAAGGAAGTGGCAAGTTTCCGCGCCGATGGTCCGCGCTGCCTGATCAAGGCACCACCGGCCAGCTACAACGTCATCGCCACCTACCAAGGCACCACCAAGCGCGTCACCGTGCAGACCGGCAGTACACGGAACGTGCAGCTGAACTGGTAACACCGCCCGCAAACCGCGACGCCATCGGGGCAAATTCCACAGACCCGCGCCCCGCTTGGCGTTGCGCCTCACCAACACGCCGCGTGGCCTGCGTTGGCCCGAATTTGGCATTTCGGGCGCCGAGCGCATAGCATGCGAGCTATCCGGACTTTCCTGATGGCGCATGCAGACGCGGCACAGTTCTCCTCATGGCAACACCCGACTGGCAGGCGCCGCCCTGCTGGCGCTGGTGTGCCTGCTGTCCGCCTGCTCATCGACGCCTACCCGCTCCACCGCCTCCCGCGATACCACCGGGCTGCGCACACGCGGCGCCACGATCAATGATCCGAGCGCAGGGCTGGAGGAAATCTCCATCGAGGCCATGGCGCTGGTCGGCACGCCGTATCGCTACGGTGGCAATACGCCTGACACGGGCTTCGATTGCAGCGGACTCGTGCGCTACGTCGTGCAGCGCGCCGCCTCGGTCAATCTGCCCCGTACCGCTGCTGAGATGGGCCGTCGCGGTACCTCGCTGGAACGCCGTGACGTGGCCTCGGGCGATCTCGTCTTCTTCAACACGACGGGCCAGCCAAACTCGCACGTCGGCATCTACGTTGGCCAGAATCGTTTCGTGCATGCCCCGGCGACCGGTGGCACGGTGCGTCTGGAGGACATGACCAAGTCCTATTGGGCGAGCCGCTACATGGGAGCACGCCGCGTGGTGGCGGTTGGCAATCTGCCGGATGCCCCTGCGCCTGCTGTCGCGCCGATCCCGGCAGCGCCTGCAACACCAGCACGGATGATCGACGACGACCCGCTGGGCGCCCTCGCCCGCGCACGCAGCACACCGTCCAACACCGTACCTGTGGACGACGACCCCATCGCCCGCTTCGCCACGCAGTAGCGCGCCGGCATTCCCAAAACAAAACGCCCACCAATTTGGTGGGCGTTTCGCTTTACGCGTTGGCAATCGATTTACAGCACGTGCCGGCCGATCCACCAGGCAATCGCCGCCATGAACGCGGACGCGGGGATCGTCAGAATCCACGCCCAGACGATGTTGCCGGCGACACCCCAGCGCACGGCCGAAGCCTTCTGCGCCGAGCCCACACCGACGATGGCGCCAGTGATCGTATGCGTGGTCGACACAGGCACGCCCAAGGCTGATGCGAGGAACAGCGTCAGCGCGCCACCGGTTTCAGCGCAGAAACCGCCCACCGGCTTGAGCTTGGTGATCTTCTGCCCCATGGTGCGCACGATGCGCCAGCCGCCCATCAGCGTGCCCAGGCCGATCGCCACATAGCAGCAGACGATGACCCACACCGGCGGCTCCGCAGCCGTGGCCGATGCGTAGCCACCCGCGATCAGCAGCATCCAGATGATGCCGATGGTCTTCTGCGCGTCGTTGCCGCCATGCCCCAGGCTGTACAGCGAAGCCGACAGCAACTGCAGCCGCCGGAACCACCTGTCCACCTTGGATGGCGGCGTTCGGAAGAACAACCACGACACCGCCACCATCAGGATCGACCCGAGAATGAACCCCAGCAGCGGCGAAATCAGGATAAAGGCCACCGTCTTGAGCAGACCGCTCGCGACCAGCGAACCCGTACCGGACTTGGCAACAGCCGCGCCAATCAGACCGCCAATCAGCGCGTGCGATGAGCTAGACGGGATGCCGTAGTACCACGTGATGATGTTCCATGCGATGGCGCCCACCAGCGCCCCGAAAATGACGTAGTGGTCGACGATCGATGGATCGATGGTGTCCCGACCCACCGTCGTTGCCACCTTGAGGTGGAAGATGAAAATGGCGATCACGTTGCAGGCTGCGGCCATCGCCACTGCCTGCTGCGGCTTGAGCACGCCGGTCGACACCACCGTAGCGATGGAGTTGGCCGCATCATGGAAGCCGTTCATGAAGTCGAACACGATGGCCAATCCCACCAGTAGGACGACCACCCAGAGACTGATCTGAAGCGTATGCATGAGGCGTCGTCTCGTCAGGCGTTTTCGAGCACGATGCCTTCGATGATGTTGGCGACATCCTCGCAACGATCGGTGACGCTCTCCAGTTGCTCGTAGATCGCCTTCAGCTTGATCAGCAGCTTGATGTCGTTCTCGGTGCGGAACAGCTTGGCCATGGCGGCGCGCATCACGCGGTCGGCTTCCGATTCGAGGCGATCAATCTCTTGCGCGATGGTCAGGATCTGGCGGCCGTTGTTCATGTCGCTGAGCAGCGCCACGGCCTTGCGGACTTCCTCGCAGCAGGCCACGCAAATGTTAGCGAGCTGGCGCGATTCGTCGGTCACGTTGGTCACGTCGTACAGCGAGATCGTGAGCGACACGTCCTCCATCAGGTCGAGGATGTCGTCCATCGTCGTGATCAGCTTGTGGATCTCGTCGCGATCGAGCGGCGTGATGAAGGTCTTGTGCAGCAGCTCGACCGTGTCATGCGTGATGCGGTCGGCCTTCTTCTCGAAGTTCTGCACATTGCGCGCATGCATTTCTGCATTGGGCAGATCGTTGACCAGCTCCTTGAGCGCATGGGCCGCCTTGACGGCGCACTCGGCGTGCTGGTTGAAGTATTCGAAAAACTTGCCTTCGGTGGGCATGAAGCGACCGAACATGATGATCCTTGAAAACGGAGGAATGCAGACGTCGTAAAAACAGCGCCGGACGGGATCACCGCGGGCGCTGTCATCAAAACGCAATATTTTACCGGAACCAAAGACGTACCAGACGTGGCACGTTGTGGCAGACCGACAAGAAAAACAGATTACGTATCGTTGTCGAAGAAGGCGTTGCCGCCGGTGAAGTTATCGAACTTCGTGTATTCACCCAGGAACGTGAGACGAACCGTACCAATCGGCCCGTTACGCTGCTTACCGATGATGATTTCGGCAGTACCCTTGTCTGGTGAATCCGGGTTATAGACCTGGTCGCGATAGATGAACAGAATCACGTCCGCATCCTGTTCGATAGCGCCGGATTCCCGCAAGTCCGACATCACCGGGCGCTTGTTCGGGCGCTGTTCAAGGCTTCGGTTCAGCTGCGACAGTGCGATCACCGGGCAGTTGAGTTCCTTGGCCAGGCCCTTGAGCGAACGCGAGATTTCCGAGATTTCGGTCGCACGGTTTTCACCACCGCCCGAGCCCGACATCAGCTGCAGGTAATCGATGACGATCAGGCCGAGCTGCCCGCACTGCCGCGCGAGGCGGCGCGAACGTGCACGCAATTCCATTGGGTTCAGCGCGGGCGTTTCATCGATGAAGAGCTGCGCGTCGTTCATCTTCTGGATGGCGTGCGTCAGGCGCGGCCAGTCTTCGTCAAGCAGACGCCCGGTCCGCAAGCGATGCTGGTCCAATCGGCCGACCGAACCCAGCATACGCATGGCGAGCTGCGTGCCCGCCATTTCCATCGAAAACACTGCCACCGGCAGGCCCTGCTCCACGGCCACGTGCTCGCCAATGTTCAGCGAAAACGCGGTCTTACCCATCGACGGACGGCCAGCCACGATGATCAGGTCCCCGCCTTGCATACCGCTGGTCATGCGGTCAAGGTCAACGAAACCCGTCGGCACGCCCGTGATGTCGCTCTGGTTGTCGCGGTGGTACAGCTCGTCGATCCGCTCAACGACCTGCGTCAGCAGCGGTTGAATTTCCAGGAAGCCTTTCTGTCCGCGCGCGCCTTCTTCGGCAATCGCGAACACCTTGGATTCCGCCTCGTCCAGCAGTTGACGCACATCGCGGCCCTGCGGGTTGAAGGCGCCGGCGGAAATCTCATCCGAAATCGTCACCAGCTGGCGCAGCACACCACGGTCACGAACAATCTCGGCATAGCGGCGAATGTTGGCCGCACTCGGCGTGTTCTGCGCCAGCGCGTTCAGATAGGCCAGCCCCCCCACCTCTTCTGCCTTGCCGACGACCTGCAGTTGCTCATACACGGTGATCACGTCAGCCGGCTTGGCCTGCGAGATCAACTTGCCGATGTGATGGAAAATCAGCCGGTGGTCGTAGCGATAAAAATCGCCTTCGTTGATGAAATCGGCAATGCGATCCCAGGCGGCGTTGTCCAGCAGCAGCCCGCCGAGCACCGATTGTTCGGCCTCGATGGAATGCGGGGGCACCTTGAGGGAATCGAGCTGGGGATCGGAGGGCGCGTTCATGGCGGGATTATAGCGGCGCTGCTCGGTCTTCAATCTGAACCCCTGACACAAATGACAACAAAAAAAGGCAGAGACTTTCGTCCCTGCCTTCTTGACTCGCGCTGGCCGATTGCCCGGACGGCAGCGAGGTGCAGCGTACGTGCTTAGACGGTCTCGCCTTGCACCGATACGTTCACGTCGACTGCCACATCGGTGTGCAGCGACACGACGACCGCGTGGTCGCCCGTGGTCTTCAGCGGGCCATTCGGCAGACGCACTTGCGCCTTCTCGACCTTGAAGCCTTGCGCAACCAGTGCGTCAGCGATGTCGTGGTTGGTGACGGAGCCGAACAGACGACCATCCACACCAGCCTTTTGCGACAGTTGCAGCGTCAGGCCGTTCAGCTTTTCGCCTTCGGCTTGTGCAGCGGCCAGCTTTTCAGCGGCCAGCTTTTCCAGCTCAGCGCGGCGAGCTTCGAATTCCTTGATCGCCGAAGCCGTTGCACGGCGTGCTTGCTTTTGGGGGATCAGGAAGTTACGGGCGTAACCGTCCTTCACACGCACCACGTCGCCCAGGTTACCCAGGTTGATGACTTTTTCCAGCAGAATGACTTGCATCGTTTTTCTCCTTATCCGCGCCGATTACTTCTTGTGCTGATCGGTGTACGGCATCAGCGCGAGGAAACGCGCGCGCTTGATGGCCGTATCGAGCTGGCGCTGATAAATCGCGCGCGTGCCGGTCAGGCGGGCCGGAGTGATCTTGCCGTTCTCGCCGATGAAGTCCTTGAGCGTTTCGACATCCTTGTAGTCGATTTGCTCAACGCCTGCCACGGTGAAGCGGCAGAACTTCTTGCGCTTGAACAGCGGGTTTTGCTGCGTGAAGCGCTTCTTGTTCTTCGCGTCGCGCTGCTTCTTGTTCATGAATGCCATGATTCAATCCTTTACGAATACGTTACATCCGGAGATGTGAAAGACCAGTGCCTTGCTGCTGCGGTGCTTGCGAGCCAGGAATCCAACGCAATCCAGGACGGTGCCCGGCGCGATGCGGTCCAGAACGGAGGCCATCTTGCCGGCACCCAGCGCTTCGATCGAAAACTCGACCTGTCGCGCCGTCTGCGCTTCCATCGCTTGCCCGCTGTAGGTCAGCAAGCAATTGACGATGGGCACGCCGGCTGGGGTGTATCGCATCACCTCGCGCTCGACCAATGTGGCGACGAGCTGCAGGCGGTTGATGGCGTTGTCCCCGGGGTTTCCGTTCATGCTCGCGGCGCGTGATCAAACGGTCGCCGCACCGCGCGGCATTAGGCGGCCTGTTCGGTCTGAGCGGCGGCCTTCTTGGCCTCTTCGCGTGCCACTTCCTTCATCATCGGCGACGGAGCCGTTTCAGCCTTCTTGGTCTGAACGATGAGGTGACGCAGCACAGCGTCGTTGAACTTGAACGCGTGCTCGAGCTCAGCCAGGGTTTCCTTGCCGCACTCGATGTTCATGCACACGTAGTGAGCCTTGGCCAGCTTCTGGATCATGTAGGCCAGTTGACGACGGCCCCAGTCCTCGACGCGGTGCACTTGGCCGCCTTGCGTGGTGACCGTGCTCTTGTAGCGCTCGATCATCGCAGGCACTTGCTCGCTCTGGTCCGGATGGACGATGAAGACGATTTCGTAATGACGCATTGACGCTCCTTGTGGATTAAGCCGCCCGGGCGTCACACTCCGGTGCAGCAAGGTTGGTTAGCTTGCCATTATACGCAGGCTTTGGCGATTTTTTCAATACCGATCAATGACTTGCTGCAGGGAGGCAGTTTCTGCCTGAGCACGCCCCGCCGCGAGAAGCAGCATCAGCAGCACGCGCGCCTTGTACGGATTGAGCGTGCCCGTGGAGGCCCAGCCCTGCCCATTGGGTTGCGCGGGCACGACGCCCGCGCCGGTACGTGTCGAACGCAGCACAAACACGCCTTGCTGGCTAGCGCGCTCAAGTGCGGCCTCGAGATTCGTGTGAATCGAGCCCGCACCAGTGGCCGCAATCACCAGCCCCTTCACGCCGGCCGCGACCAGCGTATCGACCAGTCGCGCATCCGGCTGCGCATAGCTCGCCAGCACCTCGACCCACGGCCATTGACCCGCCTGCGGCATCGGCAGCACGTCAGCCGATGCTGGGCGCTGGGTCGCGCGCGAAAACTGCACCTGCGTGTCCAGCACAAAACCCACCGGACCACTATCGGGCGAGACAAACGCCTCCACCGCGTAGGTGTGCCCCTTCTGTACGTCACGTGCCGCATGCACGCGCTGATTGAGCGCCACCAGCACACCGCGCCCCCGCGAGGCCGGACTGGCCGCCAGTCGCACGGCGTTCAGCAGGTTCAGCGGACCATCCGCCGACAGCGAGGTCGACGGCCGCATCGCGGCGGTCACAACGATGGGCACATCGGTCTGCTGCGTCAGGTGCAGCAGCATGGCCGTCTCTTCGAGCGTATCCGTGCCGTGTGTGATGACCACGCCATCCACGCGCTCGACGTCGATCCAGTGGCGGATGCGCGCGACCAGTCTCTCCCACACATCGAAGGTCAGGTCTTTGCTATCAATCTGTGCGACCTGCTCGGCGCGCACATTGGCAATGCGCTCCAACCCAAGCTTGCTGGCGGCAAGCAATTGATCGATGGGCACAGCGCCGGCACGGTAGCGGGCGGCAGCGCCAGCATCATCAGCGGACCCAGCGATCGTGCCGCCGGTAGCGAGGATAGCAATGGTAGGCAAGGACATCGTTGCGAACATGCGTGGTGGACGAGGCGCGCATTGTATCCGCGCGCCCCTCCTTTGCCGACGCGGGATTGCCCTTGGGCAAGCGCTAAAGCAAAACGCCGGCACTCAGGCCGGCGTTTGCAACAGAAGCAGCGGCGCTTACTTCTCGACGAAGGCGCGTTCGATCACGTAGTCACCGGCCTCACCCATGCGCGGCGAAATCTTGAAACCACGCGCATCGAGCAGCTTGCAGGTGTCTTCCAGCATGGCTGGGCTGCCGCAGATCATGGCGCGATCCACGGCCGGGTCCATCGGCGGCAGGCCAATGTCGGCGGATAGCTTGCCGTTGTCCACGAGGTCCGTCAGGCGGCCCATGTTGCGGAACGGCTCGCGCGTGACGGTCGGGTAATAGATCAGCTTCTCACGCACCTGGTCGCCGAAGAATTCGTTGTTCGGCAGTTCGCTGGTGATGAAGTCGGCATAGGCCAACTCGCTCACTTGGCGCACGCCGTGCAGCAGCACGACCTTTTCGAAGCGCTCGTAGGTATCCGGGTCCTGGATGATGCTCATGAACGGCGCCAGACCAGTGCCGGTACCGAACAGGTAGAGGTTCTTGCCAGGCAGCAGGTCATCCAGCACGAGCGTGCCGACCGGCTTCTTGCTCACCAGCAGCTTGTCGCCCACTTTCAGGTGCTGCAGGCGCGAAGTGAGCGGGCCGTTCTGGACCTTGATACTGAAGAACTCCAGATGCTCTTCGTAGTTCGGGCTGGCAATGCTGTAGGCACGCATCAGCGGCTTGCCCTCGACTTCCAGGCCGATCATAACGAAGTGGCCGTTGTGGAAGCGCAGCGCCTGGTCGCGCGTGGTCTTGAAGCTGAACAGGGAGTCGTTCCAGTGATGGACGCTCAGAACGGTCTCTTGATTGAATGCGGACATGGTGACGTTTGGCCAGCCCAACGAGGTTCAATCGGGCTATGTGGCAGTGCAAAATACGGTCAAGGCCTTGATTTTATGCGATTCCCCTCAGCCGCGCCTGTATGGATTGCGCATAAGCTTCTAACCAGCCGCACAGGTTTTGACTTGGGTCAGAGGCTGCGGCGCACCCGCGCAACATGCCGCAACGAAATCACTTGCGCTTCCCGCGTCACTGTATAAAATCACAGCACCTGTTCAAATATACAGTACGCCAATGGCCACCCTCACCCCCCGCCAGCAGCAGATCTACGACCTGATCCGCCAGACGATCCAGCGCACCGGCTTTCCGCCCACCCGCGCTGAGATTGCCGCGGAGTTTGGTTTCTCGTCGCCCAATGCCGCTGAAGAACATCTGCGGGCGCTGGCGCGCAAAGGCGTGATCGAACTGACGCCTGGCGCCTCGCGCGGCATCCGGCTACGTGCAATGGGCGATGACGCCAGCCAGCATCAGTTCTCGCTGCCGTCGATGGGCCTGATGCAATTGACGTTGCCGCTGGTTGGCCGTGTGGCTGCCGGTAGCCCGATCCTGGCCGCCGAACATATTGATCGGCAGTACCAAGTCGATCCGTCACTGTTCTCGGCCCAACCGGACTTCCTGCTGAAAGTGCGCGGCATGAGCATGCGCGACGCCGGCATCCTGGATGGCGACCTGCTGGCCGTGCAGCGCGCGACTGAAGCCTCCAACGGCAAGATTGTCGTTGCTCGCCTGGGTGACGACGTCACGGTCAAGCGCTTCCAGCGCAAGGGCCGTCATGTTGAGTTGATTGCCGAGAATCCAGACTTTGAGCCGATCCACGTCGATCTGGATCGCGACGAGTTTCATCTGGAGGGCTTGGCTGTCGGCCTGATCCGACCAGCCGCCCCGTAAGCCTGAGGCGCTCGCGCGCCGCTTTCCCTTGTTGCTTGCCCTACCCGGAGGTGAGCCGTCGGCTCGCCGGGGCAGAGTCTTGCCGCCCGCTTTTTCACCCGAACTCACGAGGTCTGCCATGCGACTCGGATCGATGTCTTCCCGCCGCCCGGTGCATCCGGTGCCCTACCGCCAAACCCAGGGCGTGCGCATCTATCAGGGGGAACAACGCCGCACGATGGTCGGGAGCATGGCCGCGATCTGCCGCATGCTGGACGCCATTCCGACAGCGGCACGCCCGGCTGGCGCCGAACACTATTGATGCCAGTGCGTCACCTAGTGGCCCCGATCAGGGCATTCCCCAATGCTGCCGCCGCAACTGATTTCATACACTGGCCGGGCCCTGAGGACAGGGCTTTCTTCAACTGATTTTCGGCCCGCCATTTGTGCGGGCTGTTTTTTCAGTCCGCATGTTGATGCAGCGCCACATTCGCGAATGTTTCGCTGGCAAAACGGACGTTTACCCGGATTTTGTTTGGCGTGCGTGACAGTAGTATTGCTAGTGCCCTCAGGGGCAATTGAGATCGCTGAATTCGAAGCCCGCAGATTGCGGGCTTTTTTTTGCGCCGCAACCCACCACCCAGCATCTACACGCTGCCAGCTTTCTCCACCACGAGAATCCGCGCCGCACCGCGTGGATGCGCTACGTGCTCGCAGCCAATGCCCGCAAAGAAGATGTCACCCGGCTCAAGCACCGCAACCTTCTCCGCGCCAGCCTCTCGATAGCGCATGTCGACGGTACCGTCGAGCACCACGAAGACCTCCTCACCATCGTTCACGTGCCAGCGATACGGCTGATCGGTCCAATGCAGGCGCGTCGTGATGCCACCCATATTGGCGATGTCGAGCGCACCCCAGGCGCGCTCTGCGGTGAACGACTTGGCGCGGATGATCTTCATGGCGATCGTGCGACGTTTATTGCATCGACGGCAGGTTGCCGATGCGCACCAGCATCTCGGTGAACATCTGCATATCGAGGTCGAGATCCGGCACTTCCTTGTACTCGTTGGCGTTGTGTGCGGTGTACTTCTTGCCGGGCATGGCCGGACCGAAGTTGATCGCGTTCGGCATCAGCTTGGCGGTGGTGCTGCCGGCAGTCGGCACAGGCTTGGCGTCCAGACCCGTCGTGTCGCCGTAGATGTTGAGCAGCGTCGACAACCACGCGCCCTTCGGATCGCGTGCCATCCAGTTGCCCTGGTCGTGGTTGATTTCCAGCGCGACGTGGTTGGCGTTGGCCCATGCATTGATCTTGCCGGCAATCTCGCCGCGCAGTGCGTCGGGCGTCTTGCCACGCGGCATGCGCACGTTGGCAGTCACCTCCACGCGGCCGTTCTTGTCGCCGATCACGGTAGGCGAGATGGTGAGCGGGCCCATGAAATCGTCCTTGTAGGCGACGCCGATAGTGTTGCCCAGGTAGTCGGTGCCGTAGAGATCGGTCAGGTAGCGCACGGCATGGGCGTAGGCATTGTCGGCCAGCCCCAGATCCGCCGCGCGCAGGAACAGCGCCAGGCGCGGTAGCGGATTCACGCCCTCTTCCGGGCGCGAGCCGTGCGCCGAGGTACCAGTAACCTTCACGACGATGCTGTCTACGTTGCGCGTGATGTCGATCGAGAATTTGCCCTGCGCTGCCAGGCTGCTCACAAAGGCATCGCGCTTGGCTTCGAGCGCGGCGGCAGCTACGCCCAGATCGCCGCCCTTGAGCGTGGCCGTCGCCGTCTGCGGGATGGAGCTGGCCGATGCCGCACCGGTCATCGAAACGATCGCCGTACGCGCGGCATCCCCAGCCTGCGCGGGGAAGAACACCTTGAGTGCACCTGTACCCTTCTCAGCCACCACGGCCGGGTACTTGCTATCGAGCACGATGTTGTATGCAGGCAATTGCGTGCGCTCGCGGTAGTACTTCATGCCATCGCCGCCGGTTTCTTCGGTGGTCTCGATCATCAGGCGGATCGTGCGTGCGAGCGGCACGCCGCTGTCCTTGACCGTCTTCATGGCGTACAGCGCGGCGGCAATCGAGCCCTTGTCGTCAATGGTGCCGCGACCGTATAGCAGGCTGCCCACGCGCGTGACCTTGAAGGGATCGAGCTTGGTGCCATCGCTGAGCACCCATTCTTCAGCCTTGGCGGGCACGACGTCGGCGTGCGTCAGGATGCCGAATTCATCTGAGCCAGTGCCGGGCAGCGTGACTTCGAACACGCGGTTGTCGACGTTGCGGAATTTCAGGCCGAAGTCGTTGGCCATGCCCTCGATAAGCTTGCCAAATGCCACGATGGCGGGGTTCTCGTGCTGCGGGATCTTGTCGTCGCGCACCGTGGGCAGCGCGACCATCTTCTCGATCGAACCGATCACGGCCTGCTGATTGTGCAGGCGGTTGTACACGCCAAGCAGGCGGCCGATGTTGACGAGGTCATCACCGGTCAGCGTAGCCTTCTTTTGATACGCAGCAACGCTGCCCGCAACCTGCGGATCGGCCTTGGCTGCGGCAGCAAGGAAACTGTTGAGGTCAGCCGAGGCCTTGGATTGTTCGGCCACAACCAGCGCGTCGAGCTGAGGTTTCTGGAGCGTGGCAGCAAAAGCGCCGGCACCAAACGCGAGCGACAAAGCGACCGTCAGCGAAGACAGGCCCATATGGACAGTGCGTTGCATTGAAACGTTTCCGAAAAAGGCGAAGGCGCCATCATAGGGGCGATGCCTGACGCGCGCATTGTGCAGCGCCGCAACCCCGGCTTCGCGGACCGCGCAGCGATGCGGTTATGCTTGAATCTTTCCCAGGAGGCTCGCCGCATGGAACCGTGTCTGGACACTGCCCCCACCCTGCTCGAGGTGCTGGAGGAACTGCGCAAGCGCGAACCCATCTTCCACCGCCCGGAGTTCGGCACCCGCCGCGAAGATTTCGAGCGCATGACAACGGAGGATTTCTGGGAAGTCGGCGCTTCGGGCCAACGCTACAGCCGCAGCTATGTGCTCGGCGTGCTGGATGCCCGGCACGGGCACATCGGGGAGGAATTCTGGCAAACGCGTGACTTCCGCTGCCAGGAGATCGCGCCGGACAACTACCTGCTCACCTACACGCTGGTGCAATCGAATCGCACGACACGGCGGTCAACACTTTGGCGACGCACGATGGATGGCTGGAAGGTCGTGTACCACCAGGGAACCATCGTGGCAGATGCCTGAACGCAAAAAAGCCCGCAAGAAGCGGGCTTTTCTACAAATCTTTGGGGTGACCGATGGGATTCGAACCCACGACAACCAGAATCACAATCTGGGACTCTACCAACTGAGCTACGGCCACCATTGTACGAACAGCTTGAACTGATTGCTGCCCGACGAAAAACGAGATTATACAAACATTCTTCCGGCGTGACTAGGGGGTGGCGCAATTTATGCGGTGACCGCCTCCTCGCCCGACTCCTCACCACGCCGAAGGTAGGCTCGCGCCTCATCAAACAACGCATGCGCATCGGCTAGCGTCTTGACGCGGCCGAGCGCCTTGGAGTCCGACAGCACCCGCCGCCAGCCACGCGCCCCCGCCACGCCGCGATACAACCCCAGCATGTGCCGCACCGCTCCACCCGCGTAACCACCACGCTCCACCCAGCGGCCGACGTAGGCAATCATTGCGTCCTCCACCTCGGCGCGCGTGAGGGCTTGCGTGCCGGCATCGTAGTAGCGCGCGTCAAACGCAGCCATCAGGTGCGGGTGGTGATACGCCTCGCGGCCGATCATCACGCCGTCGACATGCTCCAGGTGCGTGTCGATCTGCTCCAGCGTCTGCACACCGCCATTGAGCAGGATCTCCAGATGCGGGAAATCACGCTTGAGCTGGTAGACCACCTCGTAGCGCAGCGGCGGAATCTCGCGGTTTTCCTTCGGGCTCAAACCCTTCAGGATGGCGTTGCGCGCGTGGACTATGAAGGTCTCGCAACCGGCCTCGGCGATGGTGCCGACGAAATCGCGTACGAAATCGTAGGTTTCGATGGCATCGATGCCAATGCGGTGCTTGACCGTGACTGGAATCGACACGGCGTCGCGCATCGCCTTGACGCCTTCGGCCACCAGCTTCGGTTCGGCCATCAAGCACGCGCCGAACGCACCACGCTGCACGCGCTCGGAGGGGCAGCCGCAGTTGAGGTTGATCTCTTTGTAACCCCACTGCTCGCCCAGGCGCGCGGCCTTGGCCAGATCATCGGGCTCGCTGCCGCCTAGCTGCAATGCGACGGGATGCTCTACCTCGTCGAAATCGAGATGGCGCGGCACGTCGCCGTGCAGCAGCGCGCCCGTCGTCACCATTTCCGTGTAGAGCCAGGTATGGCGGCTGATCTGGCGGTGGAAGTAGCGGCAATGCCTATCCGTCCAGTCCATCATCGGGGCAACGGACAGGCGGCGCGGGTTCGGCGTAGGGCGTTCAGCAGTCACAGCAAAATCAACAGTTCAATTCAGGCGCGCAGTTTACCGGTTTCTAGTCCGACAACCCCAGCAGCGGATGCTGCTCTCGGCGCCACGGCGAGACAAAGAACGCGGCCACTTCATCGTCACGCACGCTATCGATACCGGTGTGCTTCCACTTGGGCGCGTGGTCCTTGTCGACGGCCAGCGCGCGGATGCCTTCGATGCCATCACCCTCAGCAAACACGTGGGTCATCATGTCCAGCTCGCGGCGCAGTTCATCGGCCAGCGTGGTGTGACCGCCGCGGCGGATCAACTCCAGCGTCACGGCCATCATCAGCGGCGAGCGCTTGGCCATGTGCGCGGCGGTCTGCGCAGCCCACCCGGCATCGGTACTGCCAGCCAGATCGGCCAGGATGCCTTGCACGGTGTCCTGGCTGAAACATGCGTCGATCGCCTCGCGGTGCGGGATGACGATCGCCTTGGCTGCATCCGGCTCCGATGCAGCGTCCGTAAAGCACGCGGCGATCTGCTCGGCGTTGCGCCACGTGCCATCGCGCAGGCGCTGGACAACGGCAGCCAGGGCATCCGTTGTGACATGGCAATCAGCCAGGCCCACTGACAGCGCATCCGCCGCTTCGATCATCTGCCCCGTCACGCCCAGGTATTCGCCCACATGACCCGGCACACGTGCCAGGAACCAGCCGCCGCCCACATCCGGGAACAGGCCGATGTTGGTCTCGGGCATCGCCATCTTCGTGCGCTCGGTGACCACGCGCAGCGATGCACCCTGCGAGATGCCCATGCCGCCGCCCATCACTACGCCGTCCATCAGGGCGATATAGGGCTTGGCATAGCTGAAGATCAGGTGGTTGAGGCGGTATTCCTCGGTGAAGAACGTGACGAGCTGCGGGTCTCCGGACGTGGCGGCGCGGTGGAAGAAGCGAATGTCGCCGCCGGCGCACAGTGCCTTGCCGCCTTCGCCGCGGAGGATGATGGCATGCACTTCGGGATCGTGCTGCCAGGCCAGCAGCGCATGCGACAGCGCACGGATCATCTCCAGCGACAGCGCATTGAGCGCCTGCGGCCGATTCAGCGTCAGCCAGCCGATGCCGCCGCGTACTTCGGCGATCACGTTGAGTTGCACATCAGCTTGGGGCGCAGTCGAAACGGTGGATTCCATGTCTCTATGTTGTGTTTTGGGAATGACGGGTCGCACTGTACACGACGTGCCATTCAAGCGAGGAAGGGCTCTAGCCCGCCCCCTTTCGCGACGCGGGTGTTGGGCGTATATCTGCGAGTTGGAGACAACACACATCACAACAATCAGATGAACCCTGCCAACGGCGCCCCCGGCGCGTCCAGTTTCGACCCCGGCCTGATCCTGCTGGCCTTCGCACCGGTCTTCCTGCTGACCATCGGCGCAGAGGCTTGGTACTGGCGCAAACGCGATCCAGCCGTCTACAGCCTCAAGGACACCGTTTCAAACGCCTGCCTCGCACTCATGCACCAGGCATCAGACGCGTTCTTCCTGTGGCTGATGATCAAGACGGTCTATTCGTGGACGTACAGCCATGGCCTGCGCGCAGTGCCCGAGACGTGGTGGTCATTCGCCCTGCTCTTGCTGCTGCAGGACTTTCTCTACTACTTCTTCCACCGCGCCAGCCACCGCGTGCGCTGGATGTGGGCGTCGCACGTGACGCATCACTCGTCGGAGGGCATGAATTTCTCGACCGCGTTCCGGCAGAGCCTGACCTATCCGATCTCGGGGATGTGGCTGTTCTGGATTCCACTCGCGTGGATCGGCTTCACGCCCGACTGGGTGATCCTGGCCGTCGGCCTGAACCTGGCATTCCAGTTCTTTGTGCATACGCGGCTGGGTGCGCTGGATTCGCGCTACGCAGGCTTCTGGCGCTGGCTGGGGCAGTATGTGAATACGCCGTCCGTGCATCGCGTGCACCACGCCAAAAACCCGCAATACATTGACCGCAACTACGCCGGCGTGCTGACCGTCTGGGATCGTATGTTCGGCAGCTTCGTGCCTGAGGAAGAAGCGCCCACCTTCGGCATCACGCGGCAAGTCCACACGCACAACCCGATCACCCTCACCTTTCATGAATGGCGCGATATGTGGGCGGACGTGTTTCGCGATCGGGACATCCGCTATCTGTGGAAGCCGCCCGAGTGGCGCAGCCCGCGTTCGGCGGCAACGGCAGAACCGAGCAGTATCGGCTCACCTTCCTGAGCACAACGCACCAAAACAAAACGCCCCGAAACCTCGGGGCGTTTTTGTTGGCAGATCGACTGGCGATCAGACCGCTTCTTCACGCGATGCGCGCTTGCGCTCGTGTTCCTTCAGGTGACGCTTACGCAGACGGATGCTCTTCGGCGTGACTTCCACCAGTTCGTCGTCGGCGATGAATTCCACCGCGTATTCCAGCGACATCTGGATCGGCGGCACCAGGCGCACGGCTTCGTCGGTACCCGACGCACGCACGTTGGTCAGCTGCTTGCCCTTGATCGGGTTGACGACCAGATCGTTGTCACGGCTGTGGATGCCGATGATCATGCCTTCGTACAGTGCGTCGCCAGGCGACACGAACATGCGGCCGCGATCCTGCAGCTTCCACAGTGCGTAGGCCACGGCAGCGCCGTCGTCCTGCGAGATCAGCACGCCGTTGTGGCGCTCGCCCAGGTCGCCTTCCTTGACCGGGGAGTAGTCGTCGAAGATGTGGCTGATCAGGCCGGTGCCGCGCGTCAGCGTCAGGAATTCACCCTGGAAGCCGATCAGGCCACGGGCCGGGATACGGTATTCCAGGCGGGTACGACCCTTGCCGTCCGATGCCATATCGAGCAGTTCGCCCTTGCGGCGGCCCAGCTCTTCCATCACGCCGCCCTGGTGGCCGTCTTCCACGTCCACGGTCAGGCGCTCGAACGGCTCGCACTTCACGCCGTCGATTTCCTTGAACACCACGCGCGGGCGCGACACGGCCAGCTCGTAGCCTTCGCGGCGCATGTTTTCCACCAGAATCGTCAGGTGCAGTTCGCCACGGCCCGACACTTCGAAGATCGTGTCGTCGCCGGTGTCCTTCACGCGCAGCGCCACGTTGGACTTCAGCTCGCGGTCCAGACGGTCGCGCAGTTGGCGGCTCGTCACGAACTTGCCTTCGCGGCCAGCCAGCGGCGAGGTGTTGACGCAGAAGTTCATCGTCAGCGTCGGCTCGTCCACCTTCAGCATCGGCAGCGCGTCCTGAGCGTCCGGCGCGCACACCGTGCAGCCGATGCCCAGTTCTTCAATACCGTTGATCAGCACGATGTCGCCGGCTTCCGCTTCGGGCACGATCTCGCGCTCCAGACCGCGGAACTTCAGCACCTGGTTGACGCGGCCCTTGATCGGCGCGCCTTCCGGACCGAACTTGACCACCACATCTTGCAGCGGACGCACACGGCCACGCGTGATGCGGCCCACGCCGATCTTGCCGACGTAGCTGGAGTAGTCCAGCGAGATGATCTGCAGCTGGAGCGGGCCGTTCGGGTCATCGTCACGCTGCGGCACCTTCTCGAGAATGGTCTCGAACAGCGGCTTCATGTCGCCGCTGCGCACGTCGTCGGTCAGGCCGGCGTAGCCGTTCAGGCCCGAGGCGTACACGATGGGGAAGTCGAGCTGCTCGTCAGTGGCGCCCAGCTTGTCGAACAGTTCGAAGGTCTCGTTGATCACCCAGTCCGGACGTGCGCCCGGGCGGTCCACCTTGTTGACCACGACGATCGGCTTCAGGCCCAGGGCCAGCGCCTTGCGCGTCACAAAGCGCGTCTGCGGCATCGGGCCCTCTTGGGCATCCACCAGCAGCAGCACGCCGTCGACCATCGACAGCACACGCTCCACTTCACCGCCGAAGTCCGCGTGTCCCGGCGTGTCGACGATGTTGATGTGCGTGCCGTTGTACTCAACCGCGCAGTTCTTGGCCAGGATGGTAATGCCGCGCTCTTTTTCGATGTCGTTCGAATCCATCACGCGCTCGGTGAGCTGCTCGTTCTCGCGGAACGTACCGGCTTGGCGGAGGAGCTGGTCGACCAGCGTGGTTTTGCCGTGGTCAACGTGGGCAATGATGGCGATGTTGCGAAGCGCGCGCATGGGATGTGAACTCGAAAAGACGTGACACGAGCTCAAAAACAGCTCGCGGAATAACCCGACATTCTAGCATGCTGCGATGCGCAAGAGATGACACGCTCTGACGAATCTATGAAGGGATGTCACGCAAGCGGCTCATGGATCACGCATTATTTCCAAAACTGGAATCACACATTCAGCACCTTGCTGTTTGCTGCGCGGATTCGTATATTTGTCCGGACAATGATTGTGCATACATAAGATGCCGGAACAGACAAGACCCGCCTCCGAAGTTGCTGCTACCGGAACCCTGTTCCGGGTGGAGGACTACCGCATGTGTGAAAGCGTGGGCTACCTCGTCGGGCGCGCCAAGACGGCGCTGTCCATGGCGATCGAGCAGGAAGTCGCGCAGATGGACGTAACGCACTCCCAGGCCAGTTGCCTGGTGCTGCTCGCCAACGGCCGCTGCCAGACGGCAACCGACCTCGGCCGCGAACTGAATACCGATATCGGCTCGCTCACCCGCATGCTGAGCCGCATGGAAAAGCGCGGCCTGATCGAGCGCGTGCGCAGTGAATCCGACCGCCGCGTCGTACATCTGGAGTTGACCGTTGCCGGCCGCGAACTGGCCGACCGCATGCCCGCCATCTATACCCATGTGCTGAACCGCTTCTTTGCCGGCTTTTCGCACGCCGACGTCGACACGCTGCGCGGTCTTCTCAAGCGCATTCTCGACAACGGCGCCGCAACCGAAGGCAACCGTCAGCGCCCCGCTGATCACTGACACCGCACTGCCCGAATTGCACCAAACGTTTTCCGCTCTCCCGATCGCCTGACACCTCAAACAACATGAACGCCTTGAACTCCGCCTCCCAGGCACTTGGCTCCAGCCGCCGCGCGGGCTACCCCCGGGCGCAATGGCCGGCACGCCTGGGTGTGGCGCTTTCCGCCATTGCGCTGGCCGCACTGGCAGGCTGTGCCAACCTCGGCAACTCGCACAGCACACAGACGCTGACCCAACCGGGGCAGTTGGCCAGCGCGCAAACGCTGCCCTCGCAGGGTGGCCAGTGGCCGACGATGAACTGGGTCGACCAGTTCAACGATCCGCAACTGCATGCACTTGTCGACGAGGCGATCAAGGACAACCCCAACCTGCAAGTCGCCTTTGCCCGCGTGCGTGCATCGCGCGCCATGGCTGACGTGGTGCGCGGCAACCTGTACCCAAGCGTGGGCCTGGATGCGGAGATGACGCGCCAGCGCCTGTCTTCATACGATCTGTTTGAAGGTACGCCGCTGGGCGGCAACTGGTTCACTGAATCGAAGATCCAGCTGGGCGTGAGCTACGACCTGGACTTCTGGGGCAAGAACCGCTCCGCACTGGAAGCCGCGCTGTCTGACGACAAGGCAATCGAGGCCGAAAGCCAGGCCGCCCGGCTGATGCTCTCCACGACCGTGGCCCGCACCTACGCCAAGCTCGCCGCGCTGTATGCGCAGCGCGACGTGGCCCAGCGTGCCATCGACCAACGCAAGGACTTGACCAACCTCGCAAGCCAGCGCGTGCGTGCTGGTCTGGATACGCAGGTCGAGACCACGCAGGCGCGCGCCAATGTGGCCGCAGCGCAAACCGAGCTGGAACAAGTCGACGAGCAGATTGCCCTGGCGCGCAACCAGTTGGCCGCGCTGCTCGGCAAGGGCCCGGACCGCGGCCTGTCGATCACCCGCCCGACACTGCTGGCACAAAGCACGCCCAAGCTGCCGAACAACCTGACCATCGACCTGATCGGCCGCCGCCCGGACCTCGTGGCCGCGCGCTGGCGTGTCGAGGCCGCATCGAAGGATATTGATGTGGCCAAGGCCGAGTTCCTGCCGGATATCAGCCTGACCGCCTTCCTGGGTGTGGCGTCGATCCTTCCGGAGAACCTGCTGCTGGGCAATTCGCGCCAGCTCGGCATCGGCCCGGCGCTCAAGCTGCCGATCTTCCAGGGCGGCAAGCTGCGCGCCAATCTGCGCGGCAAGTACGCCAACTATGACGCGGCCGTCGCCAGCTACAACCAGACGCTGACCGAAGCCCTGCACGACACGGCTGACCAGATCACTGCGCTGCACAGCATCGATACGCAGATCGCCATCCAGCGCACTGCCCTGACAGAAGCCGAGCGCTCGTACAGCTTGGCCCGCACGCGTTATGGCGCGGGCCTCGGTACGCAGCTCACCGTGCTGAATGCCGAGACGACGGTGCTGCAGCAACGCAAGCTCGCCACCGACCTGCAGGCGCGCCGCCTGGATGTGCAGATGGCGCTGATCAAGGCGCTCGGCGGCGGCTACGCGGCTGAAGAGCTGCCCGGCGCCAAACCTGAACACACGACGACCGGCGAGGCTGCCCAACAAGCCCCGTCGCATAGCTGATTTGAATTGAACCGACCGTTCCAACGCATTCTTTCGAGCCAACATCATGAGTGACAACAAGCCCCAAGCCGCCCCGTCTGCGGCGCCCGCGCCGGCCGCCCCCGCAGCAGCGTCCAACGGCAACGGAAAGCGCAAGCGCATGCTCACCACGCTGGCCGCCGCACTGGTGGTTGCCGGCGTCGGTTATGGCCTCTACTGGGGCCTGTATGGCCGCTGGTTCGAATCCACCGACGATGCATACGTGCAAGGCAACGTGGTGCAAGTGACGCCGCAGGTGGCTGGCACCGTGGTGGCCATCCGTGCTGACGACACGCAGCTCGTCACCGCGGGCCAGCCGCTGATCGAACTGGACCGCGCCGATGCACGCGTCGCGCTGGAACAATCCGAAGCCGCGCTCGCGCAAGCGGTGCGCCAGGTGCGCACGCTGTACTCGAACACCAGTGCCTATTCGTCTGCACTGGCGCAGCGCCAGTCGGATCTCGCCAAGGCGAAGGACGACCTCGCACGCCGCAAGCAGATCGCTGGTACGGGTGCTGTGTCGCAGGAAGAAATCTCGCACGCGCAAACCGCCCTGCAAGCCGCTGAGGCCGCCGTTGAAACCGCCAAGGAACAACTGCAAGGCAACCGCGTGCTGACCGAGCAGACCACGCTGGAACGCCACCCGAACGTGCTGCAGGCGGCAGCCAAGGTGCGTGAAGCTTATCTGGCGTACGCACGTACGAGCCTGCCGGCCACGGTAACGGGCTACGTGGCCAAGCGCTCGGTGCAGGTTGGCCAGCGCGTTGCTCCGGGCACGCCGCTGATGGCGATCGTGCCGCTGGACCAGCTCTGGGTTGACGCCAACTTCAAGGAAGTACAGATGCGCCACATGCGCGTGGGCCAGCCGGTTGAGCTGGAAGCCGACGTGTACGGCAGCAGCGTGACGTACCACGGCAAGGTGGTCGGCTTCTCGGCGGGTACGGGCTCGGCGTTCTCGCTGCTGCCGGCACAGAACGCCACGGGTAACTGGATCAAGGTGGTGCAACGCCTGCCGGTGCGCGTGTCGCTTGACCCGAAGGAGCTGAAGGATCACCCGCTGCGCGTGGGCCTGTCGATGATCGCCAAGGTCGATATTCATAACGAAGGCGGTCAAAGCCTGGCCTCCACGCCGGCCGCATCGCCGCTGGAAACCAACGTGTACGACCAGGCCGGCAAGGATGCTGACCAGGTCATCGCCAGCATCATTGCCACCAATGGCGGCCGTGGTGCGGCCAATGCACCTGCCCCTGTCACCGCGCCGGCAGCTGCCTCCACACCGAGCGCATCGCAACCCGCACCCAAGGTCTAAAGAGGGCTTCAAGCATGGCAACTGCCGCGCCCAAGCCGCCGCAACCACTGACCGGCGCCAAACTGGCGATCGGTACAGTGGCACTGTCGCTGGCTACCTTTATGAACGTGCTGGATTCGTCCATCGCCAACGTGTCGATCCCGGCCATTTCGGGCGACCTGGGCGTGGCGCCGAACCAGGGCACGTGGGTCATCACCTCGTTTGCGGTGGCCAACGCCATCTCGGTGCCGCTCACGGGTTGGCTGACGCAGCGTTTTGGACAGGTGCGCCTGTTCATCACGTCGATCATCTTGTTTGTGCTGTCGTCGTGGGCGTGCGGGCTGGCGCCCAACATGGGCATGCTGATTACCGCACGGATCATCCAGGGCGCAGTGGCCGGCCCGATGATTCCGCTGTCGCAGGCGCTGCTGCTGTCGACGTATCCACCCGCCAAGAGCTCCATGGCGTTGGCGTTATGGGGCATGACCACGCTCGTTGCGCCGGTGATGGGGCCCATCCTTGGTGGCTGGATCTCGGACAACATGAGCTGGCCGTGGATCTTCTACATCAACATCCCGGTGGGTATCGGGGCTGCGTATGCAACTTGGGCCATCTACAAGGATCGTGAATCGCCCACGCGTGCGCTGCCCATCGACAAGATCGGCTTGGCATTGCTTGTGCTCTGGGTCGGCTCGCTGCAGCTGATGCTGGACCGCGGCAAGGAACTCGACTGGTTCAACTCGACTGAGATCGTTGTGCTGACTGTCGTCGCCATCGTAGGCTTCGCCTTCTTCCTGATCTGGGAGTTGACCGAAGACCACCCGGTGGTGGATCTGACGCTGTTCAAGGGGCGCAACTTCAGTGCCGGGGTGGTGGCCATCTCGGTGGCGTATGGGCTGTTCTTCGGCAACCTGGTGATCCTGCCGCTGTGGCTGCAAACCATCGTGGGCTATACCGCGACGGACGCGGGCCTGATCATGGCGCCAGTGGGCATCTTTGCCATCATCCTCTCGCCTGTCATCGGCAAGAACCTGCCGAAGATGGATGCGCGCTGGGTGGCGACATCGGCGTTCCTGACGTTCGCGCTGGTGTTCTGGATGCGTTCGCACTTCACCACGCAGATCGATACGTGGACGCTGCTGATCCCGACGCTCATCCAGGGTGCAGCCATGGCGATGTTCTTCATCCCGCTCACGTCGATCATCCTGTCGGGCCTGTCACCCGAGCGGATTCCGGCGGCATCGGGCCTGTCGAACTTCGTGCGGATCATGTTCGGTGGCATTGGCGCGTCGATCTCGACCACGATCTGGGACAACCGCTCTGCCCTGCACCACGCACAACTGGTCGAGCATGCGAATGCGTACAACCCGGCGTACACGTCGTCGATCAACCAGTACACGCAGTTGGGCATGCCCAACCTGCAGGCCAATGGCGTGATCGAGCGCACGATCTCGCAGCAGGCCGCAATGCTTGGCGCCAACGATATCTTCTGGATTTCGGCGGTACTGTTCATCGGGCTGATCGGCTTTATCTGGCTGACCAAGCCGGCGAAATCAGCCGGTGGCGCGGAGGCGGCAGCCGGCGCGCACTGACGAAAACGTCGCTCAAACAAAAAAGCCACGCGTTGCTGCGTGGCTTTTTTGTTATCTGTCGAACAGAACAACTCAGAGGTGAACGAGACGCTCGGGCCTCAAGGCCCCTTCGCGCCAAACGGCCACGCCGAGCAACGAGGTGGCGACATCACCGCGTACACCGTAGACACGAACCTGCTCAGCGTTCGGCAACGCCAATCGGAGCGCCAGACGCTGGCCGTGCAGGAAACGGCGGCTGTCTTCGGCATCCAGTTCCACGCGCGGCAGCGTTTGCAGCAGTGCATCAACCGGTGCGAGCAGCGCTGCACGGTGCTCCTCCGGCGCGGCTTCCACGGCCTCAAGCGTGACCGCTGCCTCCAACTTCAAGTTGCCGACTTGCGTACGACGCAGCGCAATCAGGTGTGCGCCGCAGCCCAAAACCTCACCGAGGTCCTCGCCCAGTGTGCGGATGTACGTGCCCTTGCTGCATGCCACGCGCAGCGTAACAGTCGGTGCGGCAGATTCCAGATCCGTCGCCAACACATCAATGGAGCGAATCGTCACACGTCGTGCGGCGCGTTCTACCGTTTGCCCAGCACGCGCGTACTCATACAGCGGCTTGCCATCTTTCTTCAGCGCGGAATGCATCGGCGGCACCTGGTCGATCTCGCCGACAAAGCGCGCAACGGCAGCCTGCAATTGCTCGGGCGTGACCGATACCGGCCGCTCGCTCAGCACCTCGCCTTCAGCGTCTGCGGTACTCGTCTTGATGCCCAAACGCACAACCGTCTCGTACGTCTTGTCCGCGTCGAGCAAGTCCTGCGAGAACTTGGTCGCCTCGCCAAAGCACAGCGGCAGCAGACCGGTGGCCAGCGGATCGAGCGTGCCGGTGTGCCCGGCCTTCTTCGCCCACAGCAGGCGCTTGGTGCGCATTAGCGCATCGTTGCTCGACCAACCGATCGGCTTGTCCAGCAGCAGCACGCCGTGCACGTCGCGGCGTGGCGGCTTCTGAGGCTTGGGCGCGTGTTGCTCGGCCATCGTCAGTCGTCTTTGGCGCGCGTGGCGTTGGCTTCGTCGATCAGGCGAGACATCTCAATCCCGCGCTCGAGCGAGCCGTCAAAGTGGAAGTGCAGCGTCGGCACGGTGTGGATGTGCAAGCGCTTGAACAGCAGCGAGTGCAGATAGCCGGCCTTCTCGTTCAGGATGGCCGCGGCAACTTCCGCCTCGGCACCCAGCACCGTGAAGTAGATCTTGGCGTGTGCGTAGTCCGGCGTGAGCGTCACGGATTGCAGTGTCACCAGCCCCATCGCCGGGTTTTTGATCTCGCGCTGGATCAGCTCGGCCAGATCGCGCTGGATCTGGTCGGCGATGCGCAGGTTGCGGCCGGCGGCCGATCCCGATTTCTTCGGCATAGCGTGTTCCCCATACGGCGCCGTCGGCACGAGCCGGCAGCCCCAAAAAGACAAAACGGTGGCGCGGGACGCGCCCGGGCCACCGTCGCAAAGATGAGCCGGGCACTTAGCACCCGGCCATCGCATTACAGCGTACGTGCCACCTCGGTGATCTCGTAGATCTCGAGGTGATCGCCTTCCTTGACGTCGTTGAAGTTCTTGATCGACAGGCCGCATTCGAAGCCTTGCTTCACTTCCTTCACGTCGTCCTTGAAGCGCTTGAGCGAATCCAGCTCGCCCGAGAAGATGACCACGTTGTCGCGCAGCACACGCACCAGCGAGTTCCGCTTGACGAAGCCATCCAGCACCATACAACCAGCCACTGCACCAACCTTCGGCACGTGGAAGACCTGGCGCACCTCGACGGTACCCGTGGTCTCTTCGCGCTTTTCCGGCGACAGCATGCCCGACATCGCCGCCTTCACCTCATCCACTGCGTCATAGATGATGTTGTAGTAGCGGATATCGATACCGTGATGCTCGGCCAGCTTGCGCGCGCCCGCATCAGCCCGCGTATTGAAGCCGATGATGACGGCCTTCGACGCGGTTGCCAGGTTGACGTCCGACTCGGTGATACCACCCACGGCGGCGTGCACAATCTGCACACGCACTTCGTCGGTCGACAGTTTCTTCAGCGAGTGCACCAGTGCTTCCTGCGAGCCCTGCACGTCGGCCTTGACGATCAGCGGCAGCGACTTCACGTCGCCTTCGCTCATCTGTTCCAGCATGTTTTCCAGCTTGGCAGCCTGCTGGCGAGCCAGCTTCACATCGCGGAACTTACCTTGGCGGAACAGCGCGATTTCGCGCGCCTTGCGCTCGTCCGGCAGCACCAGCACTTCTTCGCCAGCACCCGGCACTTCGGACAGACCCTGGATTTCCACCGGGATCGACGGACCGGCTTCCTTGGCCGCCTTGCCGTTCTCGTCCAACATGGCGCGCACGCGGCCATAAGCCGTGCCCGCGAGCACCACGTCGCCGCGCTTGAGCGTACCGCTCTGCACCAGCACCGTCGCAATCGGGCCCTTGCCCTTGTCCAACTGCGCTTCCACCACCAGACCCTTGGCCGGTGCATCGACCGGTGCCTTCAGTTCCAGCACCTCGGCCTGCAGCAATACGTTTTCCAGCAGGCTGTCGATGCCTGCGCCGGTCTTGGCCGACACCGGCACGAACGGCACATCACCGCCGTACTCTTCCGGAATCACGCTTTCAGCCACCAGTTCCTGCTTGACGCGGTCCGGGTTGGCTTCAGGCTTGTCAACCTTGGTGATCGCCACGACGATGGGCACGCCAGCCGCCTTTGCGTGGGCGATGGCTTCCTTCGTCTGCGGCATGACGCCGTCGTCGGCCGCCACGACCAGAATCACGATGTCGGTCGCCTTGGCACCGCGTGCACGCATGGCCGTGAAGGCCTCGTGACCCGGGGTGTCCAGGAAGGTGATGACGCCGCGATCGGTTTCGACGTGGTAAGCGCCGATGTGCTGCGTAATACCGCCGGCTTCGCCCGCCGCAACCTTGGCGCGACGGATGTAGTCCAGCAGCGACGTCTTGCCGTGGTCGACGTGGCCCATCACGGTCACGACCGGCGGACGGGTTTCGGCTTCGGCATTGGTTTGCTCCTGCACGTCCCCAACCAGCAGTGCTTCCGGATCGTCCAGCTTGGCTGCGACCGCCTGGTGGCCCATTTCTTCGACCACGATCATCGCGGTCTCCTGGTCCAGCACCTGGTTGATCGTGACCATCTGGCCGAGCTTCATCATCTGCTTGATGACTTCAGCGGCCTTGACCGACATCTTGTGTGCCAGATCGGCCACAGAGATGGTTTCCGGGATATGCACCTCGCGCACGACCGGCTCGGTCGGCGCCTGGAAGGCATTGCGGTTGTCGTCGCCATGACGGTTACGGCCGCCCTTGGAGCCGGCACGCCAGCCATCAACGCCACCACCGGTGTCGCCACGTGTCTTCAGGCCACCGCGCTTGCCACCGCCGCGGTTGTCATCCTGCCAGCCCGACTTGCCACGACCACCCTTCTTGTCGCCAGACGGCGAGCTTGGTGCCGCAGCAGCGGGGGCCGGAGCAGCCGGCTTCTTGGCAGCCGCAGCCGGACGCGCTTCGCCTGCCGGCTTGACCGGCTTGTGCAGCGTGCCCGATTGCTCCGCCTTCTTCACTTCTTCAGCCTTGCGTTCGGCGGGCGTCTTCAAGACACGGGCCGGGGCGCTCATCATCTCGCGGATGGCGCGCGCTTCGGCTTCAGCGGCTTCGCGGCGCTTGCGCGCGGCGTCTTCTTCGGCCTTGATCTTGTCGGCAGCGACGCGAGCTTCGTCGGCAGCCTTTTGCGCGGCTTCGCGCTCGGTGGCCAGGCGCGCAGCGTCTTCCTCGGCCTTACGGCGCGGAGCTTCGTCTGCGGCTTCTGCGGCAGCGCGAGCGGCCACAGCTTCCTCTTGCGCCTTCTTGGCGGCGAGTTCTGCCTGACGCTTCTGCTCAGCCTCAGCGGCTTCCTGGCGGGCGCGGCGCTCGGCTTCCTCGCGCTCCATGGCTTCCTGGCGCGCCTTCAGCTCAGCTTCCTGGCGGGCCAGCTGTTCCGCCTGCTGGCGTTGCTCTTCCTCGCGGCGCGCAACTTCCTCGGCGTCGACCACCGGCGCTGCAGACGCAGCTTCGCCTTCCGGCTTGGCTGCGTGCGCCTCGTCACGCTGGACCAGCACGCGCTTCTTCTTGACTTCCACTTGCACGGTGCGCGTCTTGCCGGTGGCATCCGCCTGGCGGATCTCACTGGTTTCACGCTTGGTGATCGTGATCTTCTTGCGCGCGCCATCCTCGGCACTGCCGTGCGCTCGCTTGAGATAGTCGAGCAGACGGGTCTTGTCCGATTCGGTGATGACGTCTTCCGGCGTCGCCTTCTGCACGCCCGCGGCTTGCAATTGTTCCAGCAGCGCTGATGCGCTACGGTTCAATTCGCCTGCGAGTTGGGCAACTGTTGTGCTTGCCATTCAAACCCTTTCGATGCTTGGTTTTAAGTGAGATTGCGAAAAACGATCAACGCTCGGTCGCAACGTCACGAAAACCAGTGTTCACGCGCCTTCATGATCAGCGCCTTGGCCTGTTCTTCGTCAACGCCGGTCATTTCGACCAGTTCGTCCACGGCCAGCTCAGCCAAGTCGTCACGCGTCTGGATGTTCCCCTCGGCCAGCTTGCCGATCAGCTCCGGGGTCAGCCCCTCGAGGTCGCGCAGGTCTTGCGATACCTTCTCGACCTTTTCTTCCTTTGCCAGCTCCATCGTCAACAGCACGTCACGGGCGCGGTTACGCAGCTCGTTGACGGTGTCTTCGTCGAACGCTTCGATTTCCAGCATTTCCTGCAGCGGCACATAGGCCACTTCTTCGAGCGAGCTGAAGCCCTCTTCGATCAGGATGTCGGCAACCTCTTCGTCCACGTCCAGCTTCGCCATGAACAACTGGCGAACGACGGAGCTTTCTTCAGCCTGCTTCTGTGCAGACTCAGCCGGCGTCATGATGTTGATCTGCCAGCCGGTCAGCTCCGATGCCAGACGCACGTTCTGGCCGCTACGGCCGATGGCGACGGCGAGATTCTCATCGTCGACGACCACGTCCATGCTGTGCTTCTCTTCGTCCACGACGATGGACTGCACTTGCGCCGGCGCCAGCGCGCCGATCACGAACTGCGCCGGATCTTCCGACCACAGCACGATGTCCACGGCCTCGCCACCAACCTCGTTGCGCACTGCCGTCACACGCGTGCCACGTACGCCGACGCAGGTACCGATCGGGTCGATGCGCTTGTCGTGCGCCACAACCGCAATTTTCGCACGCACGCCCGGATCACGCGCAGCCGCCTTGATTTCCAGCAGGCCTTGCTCCATCTCCGGCACTTCGTTTTCGAAGAGCTTGATGAGGAACTCGGGGCACGTGCGCGAGAGCTCGATCTGCGGACCACGTGCCGTACGGTCGACATTCAGGATGTACGCACGAACACGATCGCCCGTGCGCAGGTTTTCCTTCGGGATCATCTGATCGCGTGCCAGCAGCGCTTCCACGCGGCCGGATTCGACGATCAGGCCCTTCTTGTCGGCACGCTTGATCGTGCCGGTCATGATCTTTTCGCCGCGATCGAGGTAATCATTCAGGATCTGCTCGCGCTCGGCATCGCGGATGCGCTGCAGGATCACCTGCTTGGCAGCCTGTGCGCCAATGCGGCCGAACTCAACTGACTCGATCTGCTCTTCAATGAATTGGTCGACGTCGATGTCGGCGTCCTGCTCCTTGGCTTCGAACAGCAGAATCTGCTTGTCCGGCTCTTGCAGCCCGGCATCATCGGGAACGACCAACCAACGACGGAAGGTTTCGTGCTCGCCCGACTCACGGTCGATCGCCACGCGCACATCCACGTCTTCTTCAAAGCGCTTCTTGGTCGCCGAAGCCAATGCGGCTTCCAGCGCCCCGAACACCACATCCTTGTCGACGTTTTTTTCGCGCGCAAGCGCATCGACGAGCAACAGAACTTCGCGGCTCATTGCTTGTTCCCTTTGTTTCGATTTCCTTTGAAGTCCAGCACAGGCACCAGCCGGGCGCGGTCGAGTTCCGACAGCGTGAATTCCAGCAGCGCAGGGCCGTCCTTTCCCTCAAACTCGAGGCCGACCCGTTCCTGGCCGGGCTCCCCCGTGGGAGTCTGAATGATCCCCGTGAAATTCTTCTGGCCGCCCACAGGCAGACGCAGCGTCACCTTGGCCTCCAGGCCCGCGAAACGCGTGAAATCGGACAGCGTGCGCAGCGGGCGATCCAGCCCAGGCGACGACACTTCCAACCGTTCGTAATTCACGTTTTCGACTTCGAAGACACGCGTGAGTTGATGACTCACCTTCTCGCAGTCTTCAATGACGATGCCGTTCTCTGCCTGATCGATATACACGCGCAGCAATCCAGCCGGCGCGCGTTCCACTTCCACCAGCTCGTAGCCCATGGCGGCGAGGGTTTTCTCAATCAGATCAGTCAGATGCACGTTTTTCCTGAAAAATTTCCCGGTACTGCCAACCTGCCGAAGCAAAAAAAAATGGGCGCAACGCCCATATCATTCGCCCATCTTCTACAGGATGACTTTTGATTAGACTCATATTGTAATCCGTCTCAGAGCAAAACGCAAAAATTGCCCTGGACGCACCACAAAATCGGGCGCTGCGACGGATACCGCACACAGCGCCACCACACTCAACGCTTGCCGCCGCGGTTACCACCGCCGCTGCGCGCCTTGTTTCCAGCCTTGTTGCCGTTCGGCATGCCGCCACCCTTGCCCGGGCGCTTGTTGCCCGGTGCGCGGTTACCGTCACGCATGCCGCCACCTGCGCCAGCGCCGCCACGACCGTCCGGTCGGGTGCCCATGCGGGTGCGCGCCGTCAACGTGGTCGGGCCGCCAACGTTGATGTAGCCCATCGAGGTCTGCATCGGGTCTGGTTGGCGCGGATTGGATTGGCGACGCGGCGCCGGCGCCGCACGATTGCCGTTCTCCACGCCCATACCGCGCGACTGGAAATTCGCCTCGCCGGTAAAGCCCGACGACATCGGCCCCATCAGCACCGGCGCCTCGCGACGGCGGTTGCCCTGGCGATTATTCTGCTGACCGCCTGAGCTTGCCGCCGGCACCTTCATGCCCAGCGTGCCCATCAGCGTGCGCACGTCTTCCGCCGACACCTCCTGCCAACGCCCGCGCTTGAGACCGCGCGGCAGCACAAAGCTGCCATAGCGCGTGCGGATCAGACGCGACACGGTCAGATTGACCGCCTCGAACATGCGGCGCACTTCGCGGTTGCGGCCCTCGGTCAGGGCGACGTGGTACCAGTGGTTGACACCCTCGCCACCACCATCGGCGCAGCGCAGGAAGTTGGCTTCACCGTCTTGCAGTTGGATGCCGTGCAGCAGCTTCTGGCGGTCAGTTTCGGCCAGTTCGCCCAGCGTACGCACCGCGTACTCACGCTCGACGCCATAACGCGGGTGCATGAAGCGGTTGGCGATGTCGCCAGACGTTGTGAAGATCAGCAGACCCTCCGTGTTGAAGTCCAGGCGGCCAACAGCGACCCATTTGCCGGTCTTCATGCGCGGCAGCGCATCAAACACGGTCGGACGACCGTCCGGATCGGATTGGCTCACGATTTCGCCAGCCGGCTTGTGATACAGCAGCACGCGCGGCGGCTTGTTGGGCAGCTTGCGCTGAATCAGCTTGCCGTTCACGCGCACCTGATCTGTGGCGAGAATGCGCTGACCGATGTGCGCCGGCAAGCCGTTCACCGAGACACGGCCCTGCAGAATCAGGTCTTCCATGTCGCGGCGCGAGCCCAGGCCCGCATCGGCCAGGATCTTGTGCAGCTTGGGAGCATCATCCTCAGCGGTCAGTTCACGCCCCTTGCTCGACTGCGATGCGCCGCCAGCATCGGCTTCCGAGTCGTACGCACCGGAAATCACGTACTGGAAGACGTCGTCAGCACCTTTGCCACCCTTGCCGCCTTGTTTGCCGCGGCCTTGGCCTTGACCACCCGCCTTGCCCTGTTGCGGCTTGCCGTTACGGCCCTGACCCTTGCCGCGGCCAGCATCAGTGCTCTTGCCACCGGCATTTTCGGCGCGCTCACCGGCCGGCTGGCCCTCACCCTCGCGGCGACGGTTCTTGCCGAAACGGCCACGCGGACCACGTCGCTCGCCGCGGTCGCCCCGACCTTCTGCGGGCGCACCTTCGACGGGTGCAGCAGCTTCCACGACCACCGGCGCGTCGCTGGCAGGGGCTTCCTTCGGCTTGCGGGCGCGTGGAGCGCGACTCTTGCGCGGTTGGGTAGGTTGGCTGGCATCGGCAGCCACCTCGCCTGCAGGCGCATCGCCCTCGGGGCGGCCATCCTGCTGCTGGCGGCGCGAAGCAACCAAGTTGCGCAAGCCCCTGCGCAGCCCCTTGCGGCGCGGCGCGGACGACTCAGCGCCATCGCCTGCGCCCTCTTGACGGGGTGCCGAAGCGTCGGCATCAGCCGGCATACGTGTATCCATGGAATCTGGCAGGGTGCTCACAACGTCTTTCAATTCAAGTGGTTCAGGCCATGCGCCGCTTGGGGTACCGATTCGGCGGCCGGCATGGCATTACGAGTGTTCATTCGTGGAAGCCGCTGACGGCTCAGCCACGGTCTTGTTTGGATCTTCCGATTCCGCCTCAACGGTTTCGGTTTCAGCTTCGGGTGCGCTCGATCCGCTCGCCTCGATCTCGGCGGCAGCCTTGACTTCTGCGTGCACAACAGGCGCATCCGCTTTAACCGCTTCGGCTACCAGCGGTTCGGTTGCGTCGGCAGAAGGCGCCTGAGCGCCCTCGCCCGCCGGTGCATCGTTGACCAGCGCAGTCAATTCCTGCACCACGATCGCCCCGCCCTCGAACTCGATTGCGCCCTGGTCCAGCAGGCTTGCCTGCGCCTGGGCACGGGCATCTTCGAGCGGCGGCAGCTCATCCAGCGAGCGCAGCCCGAGGTCATCCAGAAACTGCTTGGTGGTGGCATACAGCGCCGGGCGGCCCGGCACATCGCGATGACCAATCACCTCGATCCAGCCCCGATCCTCAATCTGCTTGATGACCTGCGTGTTGACCGTGACGCCGCGAATATCTTCAATATCGCCGCGCGTGACCGGCTGGCGATACGAGATGATCGCCAGCGTTTCCATCACCGCGCGCGAGTACTTGGGCGGTTTTTCCGGGTGCAGGCGATCCAGATACACGCGCATCTCAGGGCGGCTCTGCAGGCGCCAGCCCGAAGCCAGCGCTACCAGTTCGACACCGCGGTTGAGCCAGTCCTGGCGCAGCTCTTCAAGCAGCACGCGGATGGTGTCCGCAGAAACATCTTCGTCGAACAGCTTGCGTAAGTCATTGACTCGCAAAGGGTCCTGCGCGCAGATCAGCGCGGTCTCGAGGACGATTTTCGCCTCTTGGGTATTCATTCGGTTGAGCGGCTCGTCATTGCTCGCGTCCGGCAGCTGGCCGTCACGCTTGAGGTTTGTCGTCCCGCCGCGACGCACGCGGCATGTCTGAATGCTGTTGCCCGCCCGGGCCCGGCGCGCGATAACCGCATGGACTTGCGGCCTTGCACCGAAACGCAGTGGCTGTGCCCGCAAAAAGGGCCGGAGGAGCGAGTTGATCCGGTGCCGGTCAGGCACCACAAGGGCAATTTCTTCCGCCGCCATGGGGACGGATACTGCACCGGACGGCTGCCAACGAAGACTGGCACCCTGCCCGAATCGACTGTCCAGGGCGGCATTTCTGCGGCTTTTGCGCTGGATGGCGTCGCTTGGGATTGTTGATCTGCGCGGTGGGCGAGTCGAATTGTGTTTGATTGTAGGGCAATTTCCTGCGGTGCCGCAACCGGGAAGATGCCTTAGTGCGCCGCCCCAGGCCAGATGGCGATCTGCGGGCGATTCAAACGGCTACAGCACCAGGCAGAAACCGTGTGCGTTGAGCATCTCCGGCAGCCACGCAGCGCAGACCAGCCCCCACACGCCAAAGGCGGCAATGGCGGCACCCGCCGCGCCACGCGCCCACTTTTGGCGAGACAGCCCCCGCATCCAGCCTGCCAATCCGGACATCATCAGCAGATTTGGCAAGGTACCCAGACCAAACGCCAGCATCACAACCGCCCCCGATGCCGCGTTGCCCGCCAACAACGCAACGGCCAGCGCCCCGTAAATCATGCCGCACGGTACCAGCCCCCATGCCAAACCCGTGACATAGCGCCGCACCAATGGTGGGCTGTGGCGCAGATTTTCACCCAGTCGCGCCCCCATTTTCGACAGGACGCCGGCAAAGTAACCCAGCACGCGTTCCAGCCAAGGATTGCGCCATGCATCACCCGTGGTCCGCACAACCAGCAGCAGGCCATAGGCGAGCAGCAAAGCGCTGGCGAATGCAAACAATCCGCGTTGAATCGGCAGCCACTGCTGGCGCCAAACCGTGGCACCGAGCGCACCCATGATGGCCCCCAACACCGCGTACATACTGATGCGCCCGGCATGCATGACCGTCTGCTCGAATGCCAGCCTGCGACGCGAAACGATGCGCACCGGCACCTGCCCGCGTTCAGCCGCCAACGCGATGCCGCTGCACATTGCCAAGCAATGCACACCGCCGAGCAATGCGATCAAAAAAACGCTTACGAGCGCGGCAACATTCATCTTTTTGACGCTCTTTTGATATGGACCAAAGTTAGTGTTTTGCTGACGGGAATTCCGTGCATTTCGCGCAATTCACGTTATCGGAACAATCCGATATCAGCATGGCGGCCGCTATAATAGGCCGCGGTTGCATCACAAGAATTTCTCATTTCACTTACTCGAAATTCACTCGCCCCCTGTGCTCACACGAATCGCACTCACCGACCAAGCTTCCCGTTGTTCCACTTGCGTACTCGGCCAGATCTGTCTGCCGGTGGGCATGAATTCGGAAGACGTGCGCAAGATGGATGAGTTGGTTGCCGAGCGCATCCGCATCAAGAAAGGCCAGACGCTCTACGCCCTCGGTGAGCCGCTCGAAGCCGTGTACGGCATCCGCTTCGGCACGCTCAAGACACATCTCACGCTGGAAGACGGGCGCCACCAGATCACCGGCTTCCATTTGCCCGGCGAGATCGTCGGGCTCGACGGCATTGGCGACATGTGCCACGTGTCGGATGCCACCGCGCTGGAAGACACCGAAGTCTGCGTGGTGCGTTACGACCAACTGCAACAGCTCTCGCGCCGGCTGCCCTCTCTGCAGCACCAGTTCTTGCGCATCATGAGCAAGGAGATCTCGCAGGATCACCACATGCTGCTGACGCTCGGCTCGATGCGCGCTGAAGAACGCCTTGCCGCTTTCCTGCTCAACCTGTCCAAACGCTCAGCTCAGCGCGGGTATTCGTCGACCGAGTTCGTGCTGCGCATGAGCCGTGAAGAACTGGGCAGCTATCTGGGCCTGAAGCTCGAAACCGTGAGCCGCCTGTTCTCGCGTTTTGCTGAGGCCGGCCTGATCCAGATCCGCCAGCGCCACGTCAAGCTCATCGACATGGCAGGCCTGCGCCAGGTGATGAGCGGCCAGGCCAGCTAAACCCGCCCACCTTCCAAGACGACATCCGCTCACACGAGCGGATGCTCGTGCGCCTCCAGCTTGCCGATGCCCGGCGACACGTACAGCGTGAGTGCGCTCGACAGTCCGCACAGCAACCAGAACACAAAGAACGACACCGTGTAGACCGCCTCGGCCGACACGGCAATCTGTTCTCCGAAGAAGCGCAGATCCGCCGGGTCCACCACCGCAAACACGACCAGCTCGGCCAGCGCCGCGCATAGAAACGCAGGCCAGAGAATCCACATCAGCAGGCGGCGTTTCATTGGACCTCCCCGTGGGCGGCATGGGCCGGCACGGAGACGGGCTTCTCGACGACCAAGCCGCGCCGCACGACGTTGTCATGAATGACGGGATCCGGATGCGACACGGCTAACCAGATGGTGACACCGCATCCGATCATGGCGACGAAGGGGCCGGCCATCAGCAGCCACGGCCAGGGCTCGCGCCACCATGGCCGGGCCGGAGCGGAAGATTGCATTGCCTGCATCTGTGTCTCCTGTTCTAAAAAACCGCATCAGCGCGGCACGATGAAACTCGACGGCTCGCGCAGCACGAGGCTTTCGCTACCGCTGTCTGCCTGGATTACAAAACGGATCTTGTGCGATCCGGCTCCCACGTCGTCTGCGGGACGGCGCACGCGGATCGGCAACAGGCGGTTGGCTGCCGGTGCCAACTCAAGCGTGGTCGATTCACCGCGTCCGCCCTGCACTTCCAGCTGCGGCAGTCCTTCCGCCGTGATGGTCACGCGCACAGGTTGCTCGGAGGCATTCATCAACTGCAGGCGATAGACGTTCTCGATCTTGCCGCCGTCCACCTCGCGCGCCAGCGCACCACGATCGCGAATCACGTCCACCTTGAGCGGCTGGCGCATCGTCAACGCAACGATGAAGCCCGTGATGAGCACCAGCATGATGCTGGCATAGATCAGCACGCGCGGACGCAGCAGATGGCGCCGCGCCTCTTTCGGGGTGAGCCGGTCGTGCATCGCGCGCTCGGAGGTGTAACGGATCAGGCCGCGCGGGTAGCGCATCTTGTCCATCACCTGATCGCAGGCGTCAATGCAGGCGCCGCAGCCGATGCACTCGTACTGCAAGCCCTGACGGATGTCGATGCCGGTCGGGCACACCTGCACGCAGATGCTGCAATCCACGCACGAACCGAGCCCCTGCGCCGCGAAGTCTGCACTGCGCGAGCGGCTGCCGCGCGGCTCGCCGCGCTGCGTGTCGTAGGTGACGACGTAGGTGTCTGGGTCGACCATCACGCTCTGGAAGCGAGCGTACGGGCACATGTAGAGGCACACCTGCTCACGCAGGAAGCCGGCGTTGCCCCAGGTGGCGAACGCGTAGAACAGCATCCAGAAGGTCTGCCACGGCCCGAGCGACAGCGTCCATGTCTCCATGCCGAGTTCACGGATCGGCGTGAAGAAGCCGACGAAGGTGAAGCCCGTCCACAACGCGATCATCACCCAGGCCGAATGCTTGGCCGCCTTGAGGCGCAGCTTGCGCAGGCTCCAGCGCTCACCGTCAAGGCGGATGCGAGCAAAGCGGTCGCCTTCGATATGCCGCTCGATCCACATGAAGATTTCGGTGTAGACCGTCTGCGGGCAGGCGTATCCGCAGAAGAGCCGCCCCGCCACTGCCGTGAACAGGAACAGCCCCAGCGCCGACAGCACCAGCAGCACCGTCAGGTAGATCACGTCCTGCGGCCACAACACCAGTCCGAACAGGTAGAACTTGCGTGCCCCCAGGTCGAACAACACCGCCTGGCGCCCATTCCATTCAAACCACGGCAAACCGTAGAAGATGGCTTGCGTGGCCAGCACCATCCACACGCGCCAGCTTGCGAACGCCCCCGTCACGGAGCGCGGATAGATCTTGCGCCGGACTTCGTAGAGCGCCTGCTCGGTGGGCGTGTCGTCCGAGCCTGCCGTTGCAACGGCAGGTGTCATGGGGCGCCAGCCGGGTTCGTGCTCGCTCATTGCTGGGCGCTCGTGTTGTTGTTCGAGAGCCCCCACACGTAGGCCGCAAGCATGCGGATCTTCTCCGGCGACAGCAGGTTCTCGTGCGCCGGCATCGTGTTATCGCGGCCCTTGAGGATGGTCTCGACGATGGTTGCCTCGGAGCTGCCGTACAGCCACACGCGGTCGGTCAGGTTGGGGGCGCCAAGCGCCTGGTTGCCCTTGCCGGTCGCCATATGGCATGCCGCGCAGACCGACTTGAAGGTCGGCTCGCCACGTGCGGCTTTGATCGGGTCATAGGCCAGGCCCGACAGGGAACGCACGTAGTTGGCCACGTTGGCGGCTTGGTTGGCATCCACCACTGCAGCCAGCGACGGCATGACGCCGTGGCGGCCCTTGGTGATGGTGGTGAGGATCGTCTCCGGATCACCGCCATACAGCCAGTCGCTGTCGGTCAGGTTCGGGAAGCCCTTGGAGCCGCCCGCATCCGAGCCGTGACATTGCGCGCAGTTGTTCAGGAACAGGCGCTGGCCGATCTCGTGTGCCTGGGGGTCGGCGGCGATCTGCTTGATGTCCATACCGGCGTAGCGCTCATAGAGCGGGCGCACCTTGGCATCAGCTGCAGCGCGCTGCGAAGCCAGCTCGCCGCGCGTGGAGAAACCCAGCACACCACCATACGCACCCAGCCCGGGATACAGGACCAGGTATGACAAGGCGAAGATGCACGACAGCAGGAACATCCACATCCACCAGCGCGGCAACGGATTGTTCAGCTCGCGCAGATCACCGTCCCACACGTGGCCAGTGTCGTCGCCGGCTTGCTGTCCGGGCGCGATCGTGATCTTGCGTTGCGAGAACAGCAGCCAAATGCACCAGGCGATACCCACCAGGGCAATCGCCGAGATGTAGTACCCCCAGAACTCAGAAATGAAGTCGCTCATGATCTTGTGTCCTTATTGATGTGGGCGCGACGCGTCTGCGCGTGCACCGGCGACCTCGGCTTCATCGGGCAACAGGAACGGCAGCATGGCCGATTCCGCATTGGCGGCAGCACGATGCGTCGAGAACGCCCACCAGCTGATCCCCACGAACAGCACCAGGAAGACGGCGGTGGCAATTGCACTCAGCATGGCCATGACTCACTCCTTTGCGGCAACGGTGGCAGCCGACTCATCAGCAGGGGTGCCGGCCATCTCGCGCACGTTGCGCAGCTCTACGCCCAGGCCTTGCAGAAAGGCCACCACGGCGTCTTCCTCGGTCTTGCCGGCAAGCTGCTCGCGTGCACCGGCAATTTGTGCGTCCGTATAGGGCACGCCGAGCTGGCGCAGCACGTGCATCTTCTTCTCGATGTCGCTGCTGTCGAGCGGCGTCTTCGCGAGCCATGCATAGGCCGGCATGTTCGATTCCGGCACCACCTCACGCGGATCACGCAGGTGGATGCGGTGCCAGTCGTCCGAATAGCGCTGACCCACACGCGCCAGGTCCGGCCCCGTACGCTTGGAACCCCACAGGAACGGGTGATCGAATACCGATTCGCCAGCCAGCGAGTAGTGGCCATAGCGCTCGGTCTCAGCGCGCAGCGTACGCACTTGCTGCGAGTGGCAGCCGACGCAGCCTTCGCGGATGTAGATGTCGCGCCCGGCCAGCCGCAGCGGCGAATAGGGTGCGATGCCCTTGACCGGCTCGGTGGTGGAGTGCTGGAAGAACAGCGGCAGAATCTGTACCAACCCGGCGATGCTGACGACGACCAATGTCACCACAATCAGCAAGCCGATGTTCTTTTCCAGCGTCTCGTGCGAGAAGAAGCTCTTTTGTTGGTTGCTCATGTTCGTCTCCTCACTGTGCCGCGACCAGCGGGGCCTGGGCCGGTTGAGGGATCGGCGCATCCACCGCCTTGCTGCCCTGAATGGTCTTGAACACGTTGAATGCCATCAGCAGCATCCCGCTCAGGAAGCACAGGCCACCCAGCAAACGGATGATGTAGAACGGGTACGTCGCCTTCACCGCTTCGACAAAGCTGTAGGTGAGCGTGCCGTCAGCCTCGGTGGCACGCCACATCAGGCCCTGCATCACGCCGGCCACCCACATGGCGGCGATATAGAGCACCACGCCAACGGTGGCGATCCAGAAGTGCACCTCGATCAGGCGCGTGCTGTACATCTTCTGCTGCCCGAACAGGCGCGGGATCATGTAGTACATCGAGCCGATGGTGATCATCGCCACCCAGCCCAGCGCGCCGGAGTGCACGTGGCCGATGGTCCAGTCGGTGTAGTGCGACAGCGCGTTGACGGTCTTGATGGACATCATCGAGCCTTCGAACGTCGCCATGCCGTAGAACGACAGCGCCACCACCAGGAACTTCAGGATCGGATCGGTGCGCAGTTTGTGCCAGGCACCCGACAGGGTCATGATCCCGTTGATCATGCCGCCCCACGACGGCGCCAGCAGGATCAGCGAGAACACCATGCCCAGCGACTGTGCCCAGTCCGGCAGCGCGGTGTACTGCAGGTGGTGCGGGCCCGCCCACATGTAGGTGAAGTTCAGCGCCCAGAAGTGGACGATCGACAGGCGGTACGAATAGATCGGACGCTCCGCTTGCTTGGGCACGAAGTAGTACATCATCCCCAGGAAGCTGGTGGTCAGGAAGAAGCCCACCGCGTTATGGCCGTACCACCACTGCACCATCGCATCCTGCACGCCGGCGTAAGCCGAATACGACTTCCACATCGTCACCGGCAGCTCCGCGTTGTTGACGATGTGCAGCAGCGCAATGGTGATGATGTACGCGCCAAAGAACCAGTTGGCCACGTAGATGTGCTTGGTTTTGCGCTTGATGATGGTGCCGAAGAACACGACCGCGTAGACCACCCACACCACTGTGATGAGGATGTCGATCGGCCATTCCAGCTCGGCATATTCCTTCGAGCTCGTGTAGCCCAGCGGCAGCGTGATGGCCGCGGCCAAGATCACCGCCTGCCAGCCCCAGAACGTAAACGCGGCCAGCGTGTCAGAGAACAGGCGCACCTGGCAGGTGCGCTGCACGATGTAGTACGACGTGGCAAACAGCGCGCTGCCGCCAAACGCAAAGATGACCGCGTTGGTATGCAACGGACGCAGCCGGCCGTACGTCAGCCAGGGCACCCCAAAATTCAGTTGCGGCCAGATCAACTGGGCCGCGATCAGCGCACCGACCGCCATACCGACGATGCCCCAGACGATCGTCATGATCGAGAACTGGCGGACAACGCGGTAGTTGAAGGTCTGGGTGTGCTGCAACGCGCTGGACGATTCCATGCTTGCTCCCCGAGTGTGTTGGTTTGATGCGGTCATGTTAAGAATCGGGCGACCTTGGGGTCTTGATGTGCATCAAGGCACCCCGGCCAATGTGGTTAAGCGGCGCCGTCTCGTGGCCTTGTGTTGCGCACAGGCGTGTCCGGGTCGAGCAGGATCGACTCGGCCGGTGTCTTCAGATCGTCGTACTGGCCCGAGCCGACGGCCCACCACAGCACACCGACGATCGCCATCACCAGCATCAGCGACAGCGGGACCAGCAGGAACAGCGTTTCCATGCAGCCTCCTAGACCACGCGCTGCGGGGCACGTGATAAGCGCCACGCGTTAAGTGCCACCAGCAACGACGACACCGACATGCCGATGCCCGCCGCCAAAGGCGACAACCACCCCAGCGTGGCGAGTGGGATGCTGATCGCGTTGTAAGCAAAGGCCCAACCGAGGTTCTGGCGCACCACACGCAACGTGCGGCGGCCAATGGATACGGCCTCGCTGATGGCGGACAGGCGCGGCTCGGTGAGAATCGCGTCGGCGCCCGCCTGTGCAAGCGGCGCACCGGTGCCGATAGCGATGGAGATCTGCGCCTGCGCTAGCAAGGGCGCATCGTTGATGCCATCGCCCACGGCCAGTACACGGGCCCTGCGCGCCTGCAGCTTCTGCACATAGGCGCGCTTGTCTTCGGGGCTGGCGCCGCCGACTGCGTAATCGATCCCCAGCCGGTTGGCCCACCAGCGCACGGTCTCCGGCGCGTCACCGGACACCAGGTGCAAACACAAGCCTTGCTCGCGCAGTGCCTCCAGGCAGGCAGGTGCATCGGCACGCGGCGTATCGGCCAGAGTGAAGCGCGCGAGGGGCTGTTCGTCGCGACCAAGCCAGACCACGGTGCATGCCGCAGCGGGCGGTACTTCTTCCATCGGCGCTTCGTAGCCGTAGCGGACGGCCTTGACTGGTTGATCCGCGTACTGCGCTGCGGCGAACAACTGCGTGCCTAAGCGCAGCGACTGACCACCAACCACCGCATGCACCCCCTGCCCTGGCACGTTGGCGGCGTGCTCCACGGCGGGCAATGTCAACGCATCGGGCGTGGCAGCACGCAGCGACTGCGCGATCGGATGGTTCTCCGATTGCTCCATCGCACAGGCCATCGCCAGGCAGGTTTCGGCGTCCGCGTCGGCAAAGGTTTCGATGCTCAACAGCCGTAGACGACCTTCTGTGAGCGTGCCGGTCTTGTCGAGCAGCACGTCTGTGACCGCGGCCAGGCTTTCGATGGCGTGACCGCGCGTGACCAGCACGCCGCGCCTTGCCAAAGCGCCGCTGGCCGCCGCCAGTGCAGACGGCGTGGCGAGTGACAGCGCACACGGGCAGCTCACTACCAGCACCGCGACCGTGACGGCAAACATGCGGCTCGGATCGATCCACCACCACGCAATCGCCGTCAGCACCGCCCAACCAAGCAGCACCGCCACAAAGCGACCGGCGACGTGATCGGCAAGCTCAGCCATGCGAGGCTTGTCGGTCAGCGCACGATCGAGCAGTTCGACGATGGCCGCCAGACGCGTCTGCGTGCCGACACGGCTCACGCGCACGCGGATCGCGCTGGCCACGTTATAGCTGCCGGCAAGCACGGCCGCACCGACGTCACGCTGGCGCGGCACGCTCTCACCGGAGAGCAGCGATTCATCGATTTCGGTGGTGCCGCGCTCGATGGTGCCGTCAGCAGGGAGCACTTCGCCCGCGCGCACTTCCACGCAATCACCCACACACAGCGTGGCAACGGGAATGGTCTGCACCGTGCCGGATGCGGCATCAATACGGCGGCAAGTGGCCGGCAGCTGGCGCACCAGGGCTTCTGCGCCGGATGCGGCACTCTGCCGTGCACGCAGTTCCAGATACCGCGCTGCCAGCAGGAAAGCGACGAACATCGTCACGGAATCGAAGTACGTCTCGCCATGGCCGCGCACGGTAGCGAACACGCTGGCGACGAATGCCGCGCCAATGCCCAGCCCCACCGGCACATCCATGCCGACATGCGCGTACCGTATCTGACGCCATGCGCTGCGGAAGATCGGGGCAGCAGAGATCAGCACCACCGGCACGGTCAGCAGCAGGCTTGCCCACTGCATCAGGCGAGTCTGGTCGACGGGGATGTCGTTGCCGTGCAAGTACACCGGCCACGCGTACATCATCACCTGCATCATCCCGAGCATGGCAATACCAAGCCGGATCAGTAGGCTGCGGCGCTCGCGCGCCTCGGCTGTGCGGCGCGCCGAAGGTTGGTCGGGCCAGGCCTCGTAGCCCACATCCGCAATTGCGGCAAACACGGCAGACAGGCGCACGGCACCCGGCTCGCAGACGAGGCGAGCGCGCTCGGTGGCGTAGTTGACAGTCGCTTCTCGAATGCCGGCCACGCGCGAGAGTGCACGTTCGATCAGCCAGACACATGCGGCACAGCGCATGCCGGTGATTGCCAGCGAGACCTCCTCTGTGCCATCCACACGGGCGCGCACAAATCGCTCGCGCATGACGGGCAGGTCGTACGTCGCCCACACGGCTTCGGCTTCGGCGCGCTTGTCGCCATCCATGGGCCGGGCGAAGGCGATCGGGCCGTCATAGACGTGGCCCATGCCGGAGGCATGCAGCGTCTGCGCGATGGCTTGGCAACCGGCGCAGCAAAACGTGTGGGATTGGTCGGCAATGTTGCCGTGCAGCGCCGTCGCTGCATCAAGCGCCGAGCCGCAGTGGTAGCAGAGGGCTTGTGACGACGCTGCCTCACTCGCCACATGTGGCGGGGCCGCACCGCGGTCTGCGGTGGAAAGCGCGGGGGCGTAGGTCGTCGTCATTATGTGGCCATGCTAGCCACACGCCGCCGACTCCCCCTTGACGTGCGTCAAGAGCCGTCACGGTTGGAAAAGACGCCGTTAAGCGCCGTGCAAGCCACTCGCTGTCAGGCTGCCCTGTCGCAAAAAATTCTGCGTCCTATAGTGTTAGCTGGACCAGGCAACTAGGAGGGCCTCCTATGGCAACCGAATTCAGCCTGTACAACATCCACTGCGAATGGGGCGAGCACGGCGCATCCGCGCTGGCACCGCATTGCGACGTGGTCATCGTGGTCGACGTACTGTCGTTCTGCACCTGCGTGGACATTGCGGTGGGGCGCGGCGCGCGCATCTACCCGTACCCATGGCGCGACGGCAGTGCGGAAGTCTTCGCCCGCCGTGCCGGCGCCATGCTGGCGTGCACCAATCGCAGTCAGCCTGGCTATTCGCTGTCGCCTGCCTCGTTGAAGGAGCTGCCGGTAGGCAGCAGCCTGGTCCTGCCCTCGCCCAACGGCGCAACGCTGGCTCTGGCGACCGGCTCAACGCCGACGTTTGCCGGTTGCCTGCGCAACGCGCGTGCTGTGGCGGAAGCCGCGACGCGACTGGGCCGCCGCGTGGCCGTGGTGGCGTCGGGCGAGCGCTGGGCCGACGGCAGTCTGCGCCCAGCCCTGGAGGATTGGCTGGCCGCCGGCGCCATCGTGCATCACCTGTCAGAGACGGTCGCGGGCTTTCTGCCGCAAGCGCTGTCGCCCGAAGCACTCGCCGCCCGGGCGATCTATCGGGAGGCCTCCCAGACCGGGATGATGAAAGCGTGGATGCTGGATTCGGTGTCGGGCCGCGAACTGTGCGAACGCGGTTTTGCCGAAGACGTGGCCATCGCCTCGCAAACGGACGTGAGCAATATCGCCCCGATGCTGGTGGAAGGCGCGTTCCGCAACGTCAACCGCAAGAACGAGAGCCTGGCGCAGGATTTCCTGGGGGCAGCGAACCTGCGCCCGTCGCACGCCCCGTCTTCGCACCGCAATCCGCCGCTCTCGCATTAATCAGAACGGCGGGTCGGGGCAAACGCGGTAGCGATCAGGTCAACGACGTATCCACCTCGCGGCGAGGCGCCTCGAGGTATTCGCGCGACTGCATCTCGACGATGCGCGACACCGTACGCTGGAACTCGTTGGCCATCTGACCTTCGGTATAGAGCTCGTCTGCCGGCACTTCGGCCGACATCAGCAGCTTGACCTTGTGGTCGTAGAACACGTCGATCAGCCACGTGAAGCGACGCGCTTCGGATGCCATGCGCGGCGTCATCTTCGGCACGTCGGCCAGGATGACGGTGTGGAAGCGCGAGGCGATTTCCAGGTAGTCGTTCTGCGAGCGCGGACCGCCGCACAGCGTGGCGAAATCGAACCACACCACACCACCGGCCTTGCGCGCGGCGCGAATCTCGCGGTGTTCAATGTGCAGCACTGGCGAGTCATCCGGCCCCTCTGCCACCGCAGCAAATGCATCGCGCAGCGCCGAGTTAGCCTTGGCGCCCAACGGCGTGTGATACGCCTGCACCTGCTCCATCGCGCGCTTGCGGTAGTCGATGCCGGCATCGACGTTCAGCACGTCCAGCTTCTCTTGCAGCAGCGCGATGGCGGGCAGCACACGGTCGCGGTGCAGGCCGTCCGGATACAGCAGGTCCGGCCGGTAGTTGGACGTCATCACGAACTGCACGCCGTTGGCGAACAGCTGGTCCAGCAAGCGATGCAGGATCATCGCGTCAGCCACATCACTGACGTGGAATTCGTCAAAGCAGATCAGTCGGTAACGCTTGGCGATGCGGCGCGCCAGTTCATCAAGCGGATCAGCACGGCCACGCAGCTCCTCCAACTGGCGATGCACCTCGCGCATGAACTCGTGAAAGTGCAGACGCGTCTTGCGCACCAGCGGCACGCAGCTATAGAAGGCATCCATCAGGAACGACTTGCCGCGCCCCACCCCGCCCCACATGTAGACGCCGCGCGGTAGCTCGGGGCGCACCAGCATTTTCCGGAGCGCTGTCGAGCGACGGGCCTTATAGGCCACCCATTCGTCGTAGCACTGCTGCAGGCGATCGACGGCACGCTGTTGCGCTTCGTCGGGCTGATAGCCGCGCGCCTTCAGTTCCTGTAGGTAGGTTTCCTGGACGTTCATCTGCGTGGGGCGCCATTGACGGGCCCAAATGGACCGATGCCCGGCATCTTGTGGATAGCCGGGCACCGTGCTCGCTTTTCAGCGAGTCATTACATATTGAGTTGACGCTTGTCGACAGCCAGTGCGGCTTCGCGCATCACTTCCGACATCGACGGGTGCGGGTGGCAGATACGGCCGATGTCTTCCGCCGCAGCCTTGAACTCCATCGCCACCACAGCTTCAGCCACGAGGTCCGACGCGTTGGCCGCGACGATGTGCACGCCCAGGATCTCGTCGGTCTTCGCATCGGCGATGACCTTGACGAAACCGTCGGATGCGCCCATGCCCAGTGCACGGCCGTTGGCCATGAACGGGAACTGGCCAGCCTTGATCTCACGGCCTTCGGCCTTGAGTTGCTGTTCCGTCTTGCCGACCCATGCGATTTCCGGGAAGGTGTAGATCACCCACGGAATGCAGTTGTAGTCGATGTGCGGCTTCTGGCCGACGATGCGCTCGGCCACAGCCACGCCTTCGTCTTCTGCCTTGTGTGCCAGCATCGGGCCACGCACCACGTCGCCGATCGCCCACAGGTTCGGCAGCTTGGTCGCGCAGTGGTCATCCACCTCGATGAAGCCACGCGGGTCCGTTGCCATACCGATGGCTTCCAGACCCAGGTTGTCGGTGTTCGGCACGCGGCCGATCGACACGATCAGCTTGTCGCACTCGAGCACTTGCGCGGCGCCGGCGGCGTCGGTGTAGTTGACCTTCACACCCTTGGCCGACGACTCGATCTCGCCAACCTTCACGCCGACATTGATCTTCAGGCCCTGCTTGACCAGCAGCTTGTTGGCTTCCTTGGCAACGGATTCGTCCGCCGCGCCGAGGAAGCTCGGCAGTGCTTCAAGAATCGTCACTTCCGAACCCAGACGGCGCCACACCGAGCCCAACTCTAGGCCGATCACGCCCGCGCCAATCACGCCCAGCTTCTTCGGCACTTCGGCAAACTTCAGTGCGCCTTCGTTGTCGGCAACGATCACGTTGTCGACCGGCACGTTCGTCAGGTGGCGCGCCTTCGAGCCCGTCGCGATGATCACGTGCTTGGCGGTCACGACTTCCGTGCCGGCCTTGCCTGCGATCTCAACCTGGTAGCCCGCGTCGGTCTTGCCGACGAACTTGCCGTAGCCCTTGAGCAGCGTCACCTTGTTCTTGCGGAACAGGAACTCGATGCCCTTGGTCATCTTGCCGACGATGTCGTCCTTGCGCTTGAGCATCTTGGCCACGTCGACCTTGACGCCATCCACCGTGATGCCGTGGTCGGCCAGGTGGTGGTTCACGTTCTCAAACTCTTCCGACGAAGCCAGCAGCGCCTTCGACGGAATGCAACCCACGTTCAGGCACGTGCCGCCCAGACGCGGCTCGCTCTTCGGATCGTCGTAGGCGTTGCCTTCGCAGCACGCCACGTTCAGGCCCAGCTGGCCAGCGCGGATGGCGGCGATGTAGCCGCCGGGGCCGGCGCCGATCACCAGCACGTCAAATTCTTTGCTCATGGAGAAATCCTCGATTCGGACGCTGCCGCACCGATCGGGCGGCAGCGTCGCGTGTCATCAACGCAGTCGATTACAGGTCGAACAGCAGGCGGGCCGGATCTTCCAGCGCTTCCTTCATGGCGACCAGGCCCAGCACGGCTTCGCGGCCGTCGATGATGCGGTGGTCGTAGGACATGGCCAGGTAGTTCATCGGGCGAATGACGATCTGGCCGTTCTCCACCACGGCGCGATCCTTGGTGGCGTGCACGCCCAGGATGGCCGATTGCGGCGGGTTGATAATCGGGGTCGACAGCATCGAGCCAAACGTACCGCCGTTGGAGATCGAGAACGTGCCGCCCGTCATGTCTTCCAGGCTAAGCTTGCCCTCTTGGGCTTTCTTGCCGAACTCTGCGATCTTCTTCTCGATGTCGGCAAAGCTCATCTGGTCTGCATTGCGCAGGATGGGCACCACCAGGCCACGCGGCGAGCCGACAGCGATACCGATGTCGAAGTAACCGTGGTAGACGATGTCGCTGCCGTCCACCGAGGCATTCAGGATCGGGTATTTCTTCAGCGCATGCACGGCCGCCTTCACAAAGAAGCTCATGAAGCCCAGCTTCGTGCCGTGCTCCTTGGTGAAGCTGTCCTGGAACTTCTTGCGCATGTCCATCACCGGCGCCATGTTCACTTCGTTGAACGTGGTCAGGATGGCGTTGGTCGATTGCGACTGGATCAGGCGCTCGGCGATACGAGCACGCAGGCGGCTCATCGGCACGCGCTCTTCCGGACGGTCGCCCAGGGCGGCGAAGTCAACCGGAGCAGCGACTTGCTGCAGGGCCGGACGTGCGGCTTGCGGAGCAGCAGCCGTAGCCGCTGCCGGCTTTGCGCCACCAGCCACGGCACCCAGCACATCGCCCTTGGTGATGCGGCCATCGCGGCCCGTGCCGGCCACTTGGCCAGCCGACAGGTTGTTCTCGGCCATCAGCTTGGCAGCCGACGGCATCGCCACGCCACCCGTGGCAGCAGCAGCGGCCGGTGCAGCGGCAGCCGGTGCGGGAGCTGCGGCAGCCGGTGCCGGTGCAGCGGCGGCGGGAGCGGCAGCGCCAGCCTTGCCTTCGGTGTCGATCTTCGCCAGCAGCTGTTCCGACGTGACGGTTGCACCGTCTGCCACCAGCACTTCAGCCAGCACGCCAGCCGACGGGGCCGGTACTTCCAGCACAACCTTGTCGGTCTCGATTTCGACCAGGACTTCGTCCACGGCCACGGCTTCGCCCGGCTTCTTCTTCCAGGAGATCAGCGTGCCCTCTTCGACGGACTCGGAAAACTGCGGGACCTTGACATCAACAATAGCCATTTCGATGGTTCCTTGGATTCATGTGCGCGCTGCCCCTGCAACCCTGTTTGGCGGGGCGGACCAGCGCTTCAATTCGTTTGCGTTGTTTGGGAGTGAAGATGCACCAAGGCGGTAGCCGTTGCCACCGCCCTGGAGCTGATCTCGCTTACTTGGTCAGCACGAAGCCCTTGAGCTTGGAGAACGACGCATCGATCAGCGCCTTCTGCTGCTCGTTGTGCTTGGCGTAGTAACCCACCGCCGGCGACGCCGAGGCCGGACGGCCTGCGTAGCCCAGCTTCTGGCCTTCAGCCATGTTTTCCATGATGTAGTGCTGCACGAAGAACCAAGCGCCCTGGTTCTGCGGCTCGTCCTGGCACCACACGACTTCGGCGAGGTTCGGGTACTTCTTCAGCTCAGCCGCGAACGCCTTGTGCGGGAACGGATACAGCTGTTCCACACGGATGATGGCGGTGTCGGTCTGACCGCGTTCCTTGCGAGCGTTGACCAGGTCGTAGTAGACCTTGCCCGAGCACGCCACGACGCGCTTCACCTTGGCGGCGTTCAGATCTTCGGCCGTATCGGCGATCACCGTTTCGAAGTGGCCCTTGGCCAGATCGCTCAGCGGCGACACAGCGTCCTTGCTGCGCAGCAGCGACTTCGGCGTCAGGATGATCAGCGGCTTGCGGAACATCCGGATCATCTGGCGACGCAGCAGGTGGAAGATCTGCGCCGGCGTGGTCGGCTGCACCACTTGCATGTTGTGGTCTGCGCAGAGCTGCAGGTAGCGTTCCAGACGCGCCGAGCTGTGCTCCGGACCTTGGCCTTCGTAGCCGTGCGGCAGCATCAGCGTCAGGCCCGAGGCGCGGCCCCACTTCACTTCACCCGACGAGATGAACTGGTCGATCACGACCTGTGCACCGTTGGCGAAGTCGCCGAACTGGGCTTCCCAGATCACCAGGGTATTCGGCTCGGCCGACGAGTAACCGTATTCGAAGCCCATCACGGCTTCTTCCGACAGCACCGAGTCGATCACGGTGAACGGTGCCTGGCTTTCCGACACGTTCTGCAGCGGGATGTAGCTGCCGGCGTCCCAACGCTCGCGGTTCTGATCGTGCAGCACGGCGTGGCGGTGCGTGAACGTACCGCGGCCGGCATCCTGACCCGTGATACGCACCGGGTAGCCCGATGCCACCAGCGAGGCGAAGGCCAGGTGCTCACCCATGCCCCAGTCCAGCGACACATCGCCCTTGCCCATCTTGGCGCGGTTGTTGACGACGTTCTCAACCAGCGGGTGCAGCTTGAAGTGGTCGGGGATCGCGGTGATGCGCTCAGCCAGACGCTTGAGTTCAGCCATCGGCACTGCCGTATCGGCCGAGTCCGTCCACTTGCGGTTCAGGAACGGCAGCCAGTCCACCGCGAACTTGTTCTTGAAGTTCGACAGCACCGGATCAACCGTGTGCTTGCCGGCGTCCATGGCGGCGCGGAATTCCTGCACCAGGGTGTCCGGCTCTTCGGCCTTCAGCGTGTTCTGCGTGACGAGCTTGTCTGCGTACAGCTTGCGCGTGCCCGGGTGCGTGCCGATCTTCTTGTACATCAGCGGCTGCGTCATCGCCGGCGTGTCTTGCTCGTTGTGGCCGAGCTTGCGGAAGCAGATGATGTCGACCGCGATGTCCTTCTGGAACTCCGTGCGGAAGTCCACGGCCAGTTGCATGGCCAGGACAACGGCTTCCGGATCGTCGCCGTTCACGTGCAGAACCGGCGCTTCGATCATCTTGACCACGTCGGTGCAATACAGCGTCGAGCGCGAATCGCGCGGGTCCGACGTCGTGAAACCAATCTGGTTGTTGATGACGATGTGGATCGTGCCGCCCGTGCCGTAACCACGCGTTTGCGCGAGGTTCAGCGTTTCCATCACAACGCCCTGGCCTGCGAAGGCCGCATCACCGTGCACTTGCACAGCCAGCACTTGCGCGCCGTGCTTGTCGCCGCGACGCTCTTGACGTGCCTTAACCGAGCCTTCCACGACCGGGTTGACGATTTCCAGGTGCGACGGGTTGAACGCCAGCGACAGGTGAACCGGGCCGCCCGGGGTGGTCACGTCGCTCGAGAAGCCCTTGTGGTACTTCACGTCACCGGCCGGCAGGTCGTCCACGTGCTTGCCTTCGAATTCGGCAAACAGGTCAGCCGGCATCTTGCCCAGCGTGTTGACCAGCACGTTCAGACGGCCGCGGTGGGCCATGCCGATCACGATTTCCTGCACGCCCTTCGCGCCGGAATGCTGGATCAGTTCGTCCATGGCCGCGATGAAGCTCTCGCCGCCTTCCAGCGAGAAGCGCTTCTGACCGACGTACTTCGTATGCAGGAAGCGCTCGAGGCCTTCAGCGGCCGTCAGGCGTTCCAGGATGTGCTTCTTCTTTTCAGCCGAGAAGACCGGCTTGGAGCGAATGGTCTCCAGACGCTCTTGCCACCAGCGCTTCTGCGCCTGGTCGCTGATGTACATGAACTCGGCACCGATCGAGCCGCAGTACGTTTCGCGCAGGTTGTTGACCAGCTCGCGCAGGCTCATCGATTCCTTGCCGAAATACGTGTTGCTGGCGTTGAAAACGATGTCCTGGTCGGCTTCGGTGAAACCGTAGAAAGCCGGGTCCAGATCCGGAACCGGGGGGCGCTCCTGACGTTTGAGCGGGTCAAGATCGGCCCAACGCAGGCCCACATTGCGGTAGGCAGCCACCAGCTGCGTTGCCGCCACGCGCTTGCGACCCATGTCGGAATCGGCAGACGCGACGATCGTCTTGATCGGGCCATGCTTGGCGCGCTCAGCGAACGAGGTAACGATGGGGGCGTGGGGGATATCCCGGGCGTTGGAACCGTCGACGGCGGGGACGTTCTGCAGCGCATCGAAGTACGCGCGCAGTGCCTCGCTAACGGACGTGGGATCTTGAAGGTACGCTTCGTACTGATCTTCAACGTAGGCGGCGTTACCGCCGGACAGGTACGAAGTGTCCAGGTACTGCTTATACAGCTCTGTCATGGGGCGCTCACTTTTCTCCGGGTCTGCCGGAGTTCAGCGGGTTCATCAACCTTCCGCGACACGGCTTGACCGGTTAGCGGATCGCAAACTAAATCGCCTGAAATCACCTGATCGGACCGGATCGCGCATAGCAGAAAGGAGGCACCGAGACAGCTTTTACAGACAAGTTGTGCGGGAAGGACCTAAGTCTTCACGGGCGGGAAGCATAGCACGTTTATAAGCAACATTCTGATTCTTTGACGTGACAACGGCCCGTTGTTTTGCCAGGTCAAAGAATCGTTCTCATCACATTCAAGCGGGCGAAATTCGATCGACCCAATCGGTGATCAAGCCATCCAGGCCTGCGCCCCACAGCAGTTGTGCGCGATCAACGTCGTTGACGGTATAGCAGCAGACGCGGAAGCCGGCAGCGTGTGCCTCGGCAATGATTTCGGGCGTGAGTTCACGATGGTTGGCGTCGAGCGCAACGCAGTCGAGCGCGCGCAGGCGGTCAAGCCAGTCGCCGGGCAATTTGTCGAGCAGCAATGCGCGCGGCAACTCCGGAGCGGCATCGCGCGCGGCGGCCAGTGCCTCTTCCGAGAACGACGACAACAGCGGCGGCACATCGGCATCCGCCCACAGCGTACGGGCATCCAATGCCACCGCTGCACCCGTGCGCCACTCCGCGCCCGGGACCGGCTTGATCTCGATGTTGGCGAGATATCCATTGGCGCGCAGGTAGCGGGCGATGGCGGCCAGCGTGGGCACGGGCTCGCCGGCGTAGGCCGGGCTGTGCCAGCTACCCGCATCCAGTTGCGCGATCTGGCCCAGCGTGAGCGCGTCGAGGCGGCCGTGGCCATTCGTGGTGCGATTGAGCGTGGCATCGTGCAGCAGCACGGCCACACCATCGCCCGAGAGCTTCACGTCGAACTCGAACATGCGATAGCCGAACGGGGCGCCGTGGCGGAATGCGGCCAAGGTGTTCTCGGGCGCCAGCTTGCCCGCACCCCGATGCGCAATCGCGCGCGGATACGGCCAAGCCGGCAAGGCGCGTGCTTCGCTCATGCCAGGGCCTCGATACGGCGGGTGGTTTGCGGATCGAACCAGTGCAGATGCTCGGCCGAGGCTGTGATGGGCAGCTTGTCGCCTGCCTTTACGCTGGCATGCGGCTCCAGGCGGACCACGACCGGGTTGCCAGCCAGCGAGCCGTAGGCAAACGCATCGGCACCGAGCGCTTCCACCACGCGAACATCAACGAAGGCAATGGCTTGGTCTGCTGAGCACGGCTCGATGTGCTCGGGGCGCAAACCCATCAGAGCACGTTCAGGCAAGTGCAGGCCCATCGGCAGGTGGCCGAGCGTCGCGGCAACGTCGCCCTCTTTCGCGCCATCCACACGGATCTGCGCGCCCTCGCCCGCCTGGCGCGACACCGGCACGAGGTTCATCGGCGGCGAACCGATGAAGCTGGCCACGAACGTGCTGGCCGGACGCGAGTACACCTCCAGCGGCGTGCCGATCTGCTCGACCCGGCCGCCATTGAGCACCATCATGCGATCAGCCAGCGTCATGGCTTCAACCTGATCGTGCGTCACGTACAGGCTGGTGGTGCGCAGGCGCCGATGCAGATCCTTCAGCTCCAGGCGCATCTGCACGCGCAGCTTAGCGTCGAGGTTGGAGAGCGGCTCGTCGAACAGGAACACAGCCGGTTCACGCACGATGGCGCGGCCCATGGCCACGCGCTGGCGTTGGCCGCCCGAGAGCTGACGCGGCTTGCGATCGAGCAGCTTGCCGAGTTCGAGAATGCCCGCTGCCTGTTCGACGCGCGCCTGGATATCGCTCTTGGGCAAGCCGCGAATCTTCAGGCCATACGCCATGTTGTCGAACACGCTCATGTGCGGATAGAGCGCGTAGTTCTGGAACACCATCGCGATGTCGCGCTCGGCGGGCTCCAGTTCGTTGACGACGCGGTCGCCAATCCACACCTCGCCACCGGTGATGGGCTCCAGGCCCGCCACCATGCGCAGCAGCGTGGATTTGCCGCAGCCCGAAGGCCCGACGATGACGATGAATTCCCCATCGCCAATTTCCATGTCGATGCCGTGCACGACCTGGAGGTTGGCGTAGTGCTTCTGAACGTTGCGTAGAGACAGTTTTGCCATCTTGAGTCTTCTATTCTTTTACTTCTCGGTTTCCACCAGGCCCTTCACGAACCACCGCTGCATGCCGATCACGATTGCCGCAGGCGGCAGCATGGCCAGCATCACGACAGCCATCAGCAGGTTCCAGTCGGTGGCGGAATCGCCGGAGCGGGAGATCATCTGGGTCACGCCCAGCACGATGGGGGTCATGCTCTTCTCGGTCGTGATCAGCAGCGGCCAGAGGTACTGGTTCCAGCCGTAGATGAACTGGATCACGAACAGCGCCGCGATGCTGGTACGCGAGAGCGGCAGCACCACGTCCCAGAAAAACTTGAGCGGGCCCGCGCCATCAATGCGCGCGGCTTCGGCCAATTCATCGGGAATGGTCAGGAAGAACTGCCGGAACAGGAACGTGGCCGTGGCCGACGCGATGATCGGAATCGTCATCCCGGCGTAGCTATTCAGCATGCCGAGGTCTGACACCACCTTGTAGGTGGGCAGAATGCGCACTTCCACCGGCAGCATCAGGGTGACGAAGATCAGCCAGAAAAACGTCTTGCGCAGGGGGAACTTGAAATAGACGATCGCGAAGGCCGAGATGATGGAGATGGCGATCTTCCCGAGCGAAATGCCCAGCGCCATGATCAGGCTGTTCATCAGCATGGTGCCGACCGGCGTGGCGGAGTTGCCCATGCCGTGCGTGAGCACCGTACGGTAGTTCTCGATCAGGTGCGGGCCGGGGATGAGCGTCATCGGTGCCTGCAGCACATCTTCGGCCGTCAACGACGACGCAACGAAGACCACATACACCGGAAACGCCACGATGATCACACCCAGGATCAGCACGACGTGGGTAAGGAAGTCCAGGAATGGACGGCGTTCAATCATGGCTCTTTGCCCTCCTTTTAGTATTGGACTTTGCGTTCAACGTAGCGGAACTGGACGATCGTCAGCACAATCACCAGGCCCATGAGGATGACCGACTGCGCCGCCGATCCACCGATATCCAGCCCGCGCACGCCATCCTGATACACCTTGAACACCAGCGTCTCGGTCGCCTTGAACGGCCCGCCCTGCGTGACCGAATCGATGATGGCGAAGGTGTCGAAGAACGCATACACCACGTTCACCACCATCAGGAAGAAGGTCGTGGGTGACAGCAGCGGGAAGACGATCGACCAGAAGCGCTTCCACGGCCCGGCACCATCAATGGCCGCCGCCTCGATCAGCGATTTGGGAATGCTCTGCAACCCCGCCAGGAAGAACAGGAAGTTGTAGCTGATCTGCTTCCAGGCCGCGATGACGACGACCAGGAACAGCGCCTGCTCGCCGTTGAGCACGTAGTTCCACTCCACGCCCATCTTGTGGATCAGGAACGAGACGATGCCCAGCGTCGGGTTGAACAGGAAACTCCACAGCACGCCGGCCACAGCCGGTGCGATCGCATACGGCCAGATCAGAAGCGTCTTGTAGAACGTGGCGCCACGCAACGCACGATCCGCAAAGTACGCCAGCGCCAGCGAGGTGCCCAAGCCCACGAAGGTCACGCCAATGGCGAACAGCGCGGTGGTCTTGAATGACCCGAGATAGGTCGGATCGGCAAAGAGATCATGAAAGTTCTCGAGCCCGACAAACTCGAGGTTGATGCCGAAGGCGTCCTGGCGCAGCAGCGACTGATACAGTGCCTGGCCCGCGGGCCAGAAAAAGAACACCAGGGTGATGACGATCTGCGGGGCGACCAGCACATACGGCAGCCAGCGCGATCGAAAGACAACGCGTTTTTCCATACGACGTTCCAAAAACGCACCGCCGGCCGGTGCAGTTGCACCAGGCCGGCGGTTGAGACTAGCGCAATGCCGCGCTTATTCCTTGACGGTCTTCTCGAAGCGGACGAGCAGCTCGTTGCCGCGCGATACAGCCGTGTCCAGCGCTTCCTTCGGCGACTTCTTGCCTGCCCAGACAGATTCCAGCTCTTCGTCGATCACTTGACGGATCTGCGGGAAATTGCCCAGACGGATGCCGCGCGACTTGTCGGTCGTCTTGACGATCATCTGCTTGACGGCCACATCGGCGCCCGGGTTCTTGTCATAGAAGCCCGACTTCTTGGTCAGCTCATACGCTTCCAGCGTGACAGGCAGATAGCCCGTCGACTGGTGCCAGTCCGCCTGCATTTCCGGACGAGACAGGAACGTGAAGAACTTGGCGACGCCCTTGTACTCCTCAGCCTTGTGGCCGCCCATCACCCACAGCGACGCACCGCCGATGATGGTGTTTTGCGGCGCGCCTGCCACGCCAGCCTCGTAGGGCAGCGGCGCCGGGCTGAAGTTGAACTTGGCGTTCTTGCGGATGTTCGCCAGCGCTGCCGACGACCCCGTGTGCATGGCGCACTCACCTGCGATGAACTTCGCCTTCGGCTCGTCCTTGCGGCCGGCGTAGGTGAAGTAGCCCTTCTTCTGCATGTCGAGCAGGTTCTCGATGTGCTTGATCTGCACCGGGCCGTTGAAATTCAGGCGCGCCTTGGCGCCGCCAAAGCCGTTGTTCTCGGTGGCGAACGACACGTTGTGCCAGGCCGAGAAGCTTTCCAGATGCACCCACGACTGCCAGTCGGTGGTGTAGCCGCACGGCACACCAGCGGCCTTCAGCTTGGCCGCATCGATGGCCACTTCCTGCCACGTTGCAGGCGGCTTATTCGGATCAAGGCCGGCCTTCTTGAAGGCGTCCTTGTTGTAATACATGATCGTCGTCGAGCTGTTGAACGGGAACGAGAGCATCTCGCCCTTGTTCGACGTGTAGTAGCCCGCCACGGCCGGCACGTAGGCCTTGGGGTCGAACTTCTCGCCGGCATCCTTCATGATCTTGGCCACCGGCACGATGGCGCCCTTGGCGTTCATCATCGTGGCGGTGCCGACTTCGAAGACTTGCAGGATGGCCGGTGCATTGCCGGCACGGAACGCCGCAATGCCCGCTGCCAGCGATTCATCGTACTGGCCCTTGTAGACCGGCACGATCTTGTAGTCCGACTGGCTCGCGTTGAACTTGCCGGCGATCTCATTCACCTTGTCGTTCAAGGCGCCTTCCATCGAGTGCCACCACTGGATTTCCGTCACTGCGTACGCGCCTTGCGCAAACGTACACGCAGCCAGCACAGCTGCTGCCCCCGCAATCTTCCTGATCGTCATGCTTTCTCCTGATTTCGTGTGCCTCGACGTTCTGGCGGGCTCCCTCGCTCCGCCCACGGCGCGCCGACTCTAAACGAACGGTCGGTCACTTTTATGACAGCGGGATGTTACTTGCCTTTCTGTCACAAAGAAATTGGGAAAACCCTCCAAGGTTTGCCTTGCAACGGCCGTTAGAATGAGTTGAAGCCACCCATTTTTTGCACGCGCAGCATGCTCGCCCCCCCGACCTCCCCCACCACGCCGCCCTCAGCAGATTCGCCCGAATCCGCGCCCGTCATTGCCGCTCGACGCGTGCCGCTCGCCCTGCACCAGTTGCCGGATGATGCGCTGCGCAATATCACCGGCGTGTTCACCGACGTGGACGGCACGCTCACCACGCGCGGCAAGCTGCCCGCCCAGGCGTATTCGGCGCTGGAGCGACTGCACCGCGCGGGCATCAAGGTCGTACCGGTCACCGGCCGCTCGATTGCGTGGGGCGAAGTCATTACGCGGCTTTGGCCGGTCGATGCGGTGATCGGTGAGAACGGCGCGTTCGCCATGCGCATCGACTCACGCGGACACCTGACCACCGATTTCGTCGACGACGCGCAGACGCGCGCGCGCAACCTTGAACGCATCCGCGAAATCGGTGCGGAGGTCATGCGTGCGGTGCCGGGCTCCGCGCTGGCGACCGACCAGGCCTGGCACGCTGCCGACCTGGCCGTCGACCATGCCGAGCAAGTTCCGCCGTTGCCGCAAAACGCAGTGCAGCACATCGTCGACATCATGCGCACGCACGGCATGCATGCGACTGTCAGCTCCATCCACGTCAACGGCTGGTTTGGCAAGCACGACAAGTTGAGCGCCAGCGTGGCACTCGCCCGCCGTGCGTTCGGCATCGACCTGCATGACGAGCGCGAGCGCTGGGTGTTCGTGGGCGACTCCGCCAATGATGCCGCGATGTTCGAGTTCTTCCCGCTCTCGGTGGGGGTGGCCAACGTGCTGGACGTGATCGACACGCTGCCCATGCCGCCGGCCTACCTGACCGTAGCCGAAGGCGGCGCCGGCTTTGCTGAAGTGGCCGAGCGCATTCTTGGGGCACGCGCGCCCGCGCTTCCTGCCCCGCGCGGCTGACAACACTGCCGCCCGCCTCAAGCGGCGACGGGCGGCGGGTGGCTGCTCATAAGCCGTTTCTCAGACTTCTTCCGACTCCCCTCACGTATCGGTGCGCGCACGCGGCACGCTGCTTGCGCCACGTTAGTGCGCCGCACCGATTCGTGTCACGCACACGCCTCATCGTGGTGCGCGTGGCGATTGCGTGGCATACGGCGCTCCCTTCCCATCTGATGTCCACCCGATAGGAGCCTCTCATGCAAACCCAGAAAATTCGACAGCGACTCGAGCACGCCGAGCACACCATCGCCCAACTGTCTGAACTGTGTATGTCGCAGCAAGGCGTGCCCGACGCGCTCAAGCAGTCCGTCGAGCAGTTGGATGAACAAGCCCGCCAATGTCACGCCCGGCTGGAGAACACCCAGGATACGCAGGCGCTCGTGCAGGCCGTCGACCAGTTGGAAGCCGCGTCGGACCGCGCCAAGATGGCATGCCAAAACGCTGGCAAGATCGACCACAGCGTGCACTCCGCCGTCATGCGCACGCACGACGAGCTGTCGCGCCTGAAGCACCACCTGCACTAAGCGCGGCGGCACAGCCCCGGAAAAAAAGAGGGCGGATCCCCTCTCGGAAATCCGCCCAATCCCAATCGCCAAGCTCGACGATATTCGGTGGGGCCGTCTGCGCTGACACTGCGTCAGTCGAAGCCCAGCTCCTGCAATTTGCGCGTGATCGTGTTGCGGCCGATGCCCAGGCGGGTGGCGGCTTCCACGCGGCGTCCGCGCGTCACGCCAAGTGCGGCTTCGAGGATCGCCTTTTCGAAGCGGCGCGTGAGCGCGTCCATCACATCCGGCTGACCGGCTTCGAGCATGGCCTTGGCCTCGCCCGCAAGCGCGCGCTCCCAGCCGGCGGTGGCCGATGCACCTGCAGCGGTCGCCGCAAGCGCATCGCTCGACAGCCCGGCGCCGTATGGCTCACCGCCATACGAAGGCTCCCCGACAAACACCGGCCGTGCCGTTCCGGCATCGGCGGCAGCGGGCAGCGCCTGCGCGCTACCCCGTACAAGGTCGTACGGCAGATCCTTGATCTCGATGGTCTGCGCCGGCGCCATCACGGTCAGCCAGTTGCAGAGGTTTTCGAGCTGGCGCACGTTGCCCGGGAACGGCAGTGTGGCAACGTGTGCCAGCGCCTCGTCCGACATGCGCTTGGGCTCGACGCCCAGTTCCTTCGCACTCTTCTGCAGGAAGTGGCGCGCCAGCAGCGTGATGTCTTCCGGGCGCTCACGCAGCGCCGGCAGGCGCAGGCGGATCACGTTCAGACGGTGGAACAAGTCCTCGCGGAACAGGCCGTCCTTGACACGCGTTTCCAGGTTCTGGTGCGTGGCCGCAATGACGCGCACGTTGGCCTTGAGCGGGTTGTGTCCACCCACGCGATAGAAGTGTCCGTCCGACAGCACGCGCAACAGGCGTGTCTGCAGATCGAACGGCATATCGCCGATTTCATCGAGGAACAGCGTACCGCCCTCGGCCTGTTCAAAGCGGCCGCGGCGCATGGTCTGCGCGCCGGTGAAGGCGCCGCGCTCATGACCGAACAGCTCCGATTCGAGCAGGTCTTTCGGGATTGCCGCCGTGTTCAGCGCGATGAACGGACCGCTCGCACGCGGACTGTGCTTGTGCAGCGCGCGGGCCACCAGCTCCTTACCCGTGCCCGATTCCCCGGTAATCAGCACCGTCACGTTCGACTGCGACAGGCGGCCAATCGCGCGGAACACGTCCTGCATGGCCGGCGCCTGGCCAAGAATCTCAGGCGCATCGCTCAGGCGATCGTCGATCTCCTCTTCACGCAGGCTTTCTTCCAGCGCGCGGCGGATCAACTCGACTGCGCGATCCACGTCGAACGGCTTGGCGAGGTATTCGAAGGCACCGCCCTGGAATGCCGCCACGGCGCTGTCCAGGTCGGAATACGCGGTCATGATGATGACCGGCAGCCCTGGATGCTTGGCCTTGATGGCCTGCAGCAGGTCCAGCCCCGAGCCGCCCGGCATGCGCACATCGGAAATCAGCACTTGCGGCGTTTCTTCATCCAGCGCATTGAGCGCATCGCGCGCGTTGGTGAAACTGCGCGACAGCAGGCTCTCGCGTGCCAGTGCTTTTTCAAGGACCCAGCGGATGGATTGATCGTCGTCGACTATCCAGATTGGCTTCATGTGTTGGTTCGTCTGCTTGACTTCGTCTTTGCCTGGGTCCTCGTGCGCTGCGTGCGCCGATAAGGCGTCAGTGCAGCGGCACAAGAATGCGGAAATCGGTCTGGCCCGGCCTGCTCTCGCACTCGATCAGGCCATCGTGCTGCTGCACGAAGGTCTGCGCGAGCGTCAGGCCCAGCCCGCTTCCCCCCTCCCGTCCGGACACCAGCGGGAAGAAGATTCGCTCGCGGATGTCCTCCGGAATCCCAGGACCGTTGTCCACTACATGCAAGTCCAATGCCAGCTTGTAAAGACGTTTTGCAATCGTGACTTGTCGTGCCACACGCGTGCGCAAAATGATCTCGCCATCGCCCTGTGCGATGCGAGGCCCCAGCGCATGTGCCGCGTTGTGAACGATGTTGAGGACTGCCTGGATCAGTTGTTCCTTGTCGCCGCGGAACTCCGGCAGGCTGGCGTCGTAGTCCCGCACGATGCGCAAGCCGTGCGGAAACTCCGCCAGCACGACGGAACGCACGCGCTCCAGCACCTCGTGGATGTTCACGTCGCCCACGATATGCGGGTGCCGGTGCGGCTCCAGCAGGCGGTCCACCAGCGTCTGCAGCCGGTCGGACTCCTTGATGATGACCTGGGTGTATTCGCGCAACGACCGCTCGGGCAGTTCGAACTCCAGCAACTGCGCCGCACCACGGATACCGCCGAGCGGGTTCTTGATCTCGTGCGCGAGGTTGCGGATCAGTTCCTTGTTGGCGGAGGTGAGGTCCAGCAGACGCTCTTCACGCTCGCTGCGGATCTTCTGCTCATTGGGCAGCAGCTCCAGCAGCACGGCGCCCGGCGCAAAGTCGAGGGCGCCCACCACTGCGTGCGCATGCAAAGGCTCATGGCCGGGGCGGTCGAGCGATACATCGCGCCGCTTGGCGTCGAACTGGCGAGCGGCCACCGTGGCGATCATTTCCGCCAACTCGGACGGGTCGGCAAACAGCTCATACAGCGAGATCTCCACCAACTGGCGGCGAGACACGGCCAGGGCGGCTTCAGCGGCGGGGTTGGCGTAGTAGATCGTCAGCGACGGATGGCGGACGAACAAGACGGGATTGGGCACCGCGTCGAGCCCGGGGTACAACGGCGGCGCGTTGGGCGAGAACGGAATGGGCGGCGGCCCATCGATGGTGTCGCCGGTGTCGATGTCAGAACCGGCGAACGCTGACGGCACGGGGGGCGTCGTCTGTTCCTGGTCATCGCGGCGTGCCGCTTTGCGGATCAGTCGACGCATCACTCGGTTACTCCTTGAGGTTACCCAACTCCCGGCGGATGGAATCGACATTGGCCTGGCTGCGCTCGATGTCACTCTTCAACTGCGCGGTGCGGTCGAGATACTTCTGATAGTTACGTTCATTGCCCTGGCGCTCGGGCTGGCCGTTGTTGTATTCGGCCTTCAACGCCTGGAGCTTGCGCTCCTCGTCTGCCAATTCTGTTTCCAGCACCTGGCGGCGTTCGCCGTCACGTGCCTTCTGCGTGGCGCTGTCCACACGCGGGAAGCCACCACCTGCATTGCCCTGCGCCGGAGCCGGTGCAGCCCCTGCACTGCGCGGGCTGCGCGTACCTGGCACGGTCACCACATCGGGCAGCGTCAGCTTCTTGCAGCCCTTCGTGTTGCCGCTGTTGCGGTATTCCGGCACGCCGTTCGGGCCGCTGCACAGGTAGACATCATCCGCATGCGCGGGCACCTGCACGGACAACGCAGCAAACGCTGCCACGGCGGAAAGCAATCCGCATGCGATGCGTGAAGAAGGACGGAACATGAGATGGAACCTGGCGAAACGTCGATCGGGCGCCGGAATCCGGCGGACGATCATTCTAGCCACAAAACCCTGCCCCGCAAAAAGGAAGGGCGACCTACGCCGCCCTTCCCCTCACAACCGTCTCTTCGCCCCGACACATCGGCCGGGGCGCTCGCGCATTACAGCGAGTAGTACATGTCGAACTCGATCGGGTGCGTGGTCATGCGGAAGCGCGTGACTTCTTCCATCTTCAGCTCGATGTAGGCGTCGATCATCGAGTTGGAGAACACGCCACCGCGGGTCAGGAACTCGCGATCCTTGTCCAGGTGCTCCAGAGCCGAATCCAGGCTTGCGCACACGGTCGGGATCTTTGCATCCTCTTCCGGCGGCAGGTCGTACAGGTTCTTGTCGGCAGCTTCGCCCGGGTGGATCTTGTTCTGCACGCCATCCAGACCAGCCATCAGCAGGGCCGAGAAGCCCAGGTACGGGTTCATCAGCGGATCCGGGAAGCGCGTTTCGATACGGCGGCCCTTCGGGTTCGCAACGTACGGAATACGGATCGAAGCCGAACGGTTACGGGCCGAGTAGGCCAGCTTGACCGGAGCCTCGAAGCCCGGCACCAGACGCTTGTACGAGTTCGTACCCGGGTTGGTGATGGCGTTCAGCGCGCGAGCATGCTTGATGATGCCGCCGATGTAGTACAGCGCGAATTCCGACAGACCGGCGTAGCCGTTGCCTGCGAACAGGTTCTGGCCGTCCTTCCACACCGACTGGTGAACGTGCATGCCCGAACCGTTGTCGCCCACGACCGGCTTCGGCATGAACGTGGCGGTCTTGCCGTAGGTGTGTGCGACGTTCTGGATCACGTACTTTTGCAGTTGGGTCCAGTCGGCGCGTTGCACCAGCGTGCTGAACTTCGTGCCGATTTCGTTCTGGCCTTGGCCAGCCACTTCGTGGTGGTGCACTTCAACCGGAATGCCCAGCGATTCGAGAATCAGGCACATTTCCGAGCGCATGTCTTGGAACGTGTCGATCGGGGCAACCGGGAAGTAGCCGCCCTTCTTGCCCGGACGGTGGCCCGAGTTGCCGTGCTCGAATTCCTTGCCCGACGACCACGGGGCTTCTTCGGATTGGATCTTCACGAAGCAGCCTTGCATGTCGACGTTCCACGTCACGCCGTCGAAAATGAAGAATTCGGGTTCCGGACCGAAGTAGGCGGTGTCGCCCAGGCCGGTGCTCTTCAGGTAGGCTTCAGCGCGCTTGGCGATCGAGCGCGGGTCGCGGTCGTAGCCCTTGCCGTCCGACGGCTCGACCACGTCGCAGGTCAGCACCAGGGTCGGCTCTTCGTAGAACGGGTCGACGTGGGCGGTGTTTGCATCCGGCACCAGCAGCATGTCCGACGCTTCGATGCCCTTCCAGCCGGCGATCGACGAGCCGTCGAATGCGTGGCCGCTTTCGAACTTGTCTTCGTCGAAATGCGAGACGGGAACCGAGACGTGCTGCTCTTTACCCTTGGTATCGGTGAAGCGGAAATCGACGAACTTGACGTCGTTTTCCTTCACGAGCTTCATCACGTCTGCAATGCTTTGGGACATGCCATTCTCCTGGTAGCGCAATAACGCAAAGTATTGTGAGCCGGTAGTGTGACGGATCGCTGCGACCGCCCTCACCCCCGAAACATCTTCTTCTCGCCAGGGACGTCCGGCACCGCCAAACGCCCTGGAAAAGACCGCGGGAATCTTAGCAGAAAGCATGCCAGTGTCACCCCGATGACGGGCATGCGCTCCCGCAAATAGTGCAGCGCCGCGCCAGCCCATGCCTGACACGGTGCGACGGCATCAAGCCGCCGGTGCAGACACCTTGGGCGAAATCGGCCGCGCGGGAGCCTTGCTGTTCAGGCAGGATAGCAAACGCACAATAATGGTGCGCAAAAATCAGCGTAGCACCACTTAAGTGCACCGCGGCGGTGCTCGCACCGTTCCGGTGAATTCCACCCGCATCATGTGACGGCAACGCTAGAATGATTGTTTTCCCTTTCGCCGATTGCCATGACTGCCACCACACTCACCCGCGAGTCCCTGCTGGAAGCGGCCACCGCCCGCCGCGAGGCCGACCAGCTCCAGTACTTCGGCGCCCTGTCGCCGCAAGAAGCTGCCGCCCTGCTCGCGGCCGATCCGCAGGCCCATCTGGTGGACGTGCGCACGCGTGCTGAGCTGGACTGGGTCGGTACGCCCGACGTGGCACCCGATCAGTTCACACACGTGGAGTGGAACCAGTACCCGGGCGGCGTGCGCAACGCGAACTTCCTCAGCGCACTGGAAGCGGCCGTGCCGAAGGACGTGCCGGTGCTGTTCCTGTGCCGAAGCGCAGCGCGCTCCAAGCACGCCGCCGTAGCGGCCGCACAGGCCGGCTACACGTTGGCGATGGATGTATTGGAGGGTTTTGAAGGCGCCAAGGACAGCGAAGGCCATCGCAAGACGGTGGAAGGCTGGTGCTTCCGCGGCTTGCCGTGGCACGGCGCATAAGGCCGTCCACGGCATTCAAGACGATCAGGGCGCCGTTGCGGCGTCCGCCTCAATGATCTCGCCGCCCAGTGCCAGCGCGCCTTCGCGCAGCACCACGTAGGCGCGCGCCACGGCTTCGGGCGAACCCTTCACCCCTAGGTCGATGTGCGAGCGGGCATAGCGCTCACCGCGCGCTGCATCACCCACACTGGGCAGGCTGAACACCTTCACGCCATCGAACTCGGCCTCGATGCGCTCCATCAGCGGCGTCAGCCGCGACTCCGGCAGGCCAAACACCAGGAACGAGCGCTCTTCGCGTGGGGCGCGGTGGAATTGATCGGCGTAGTAGGTGTCGAGCACCCACTCCATCATCGGCCACGCCATTACCGGAAAGCCCGGCATGAAGTGGTGATGCGCCACCGAGAACCCGGGGATGCGGTTGTAGCTGTTCGGGATGATGCGCGCGCCCTGCGGGAACTCGCCCATCTTGAAGCGATGCTGGTTCTCGGGCGTGGTGAGATCGGCCTTGACCGGATCGCCGGCAGCGGTGTCGGCGATGCGCTGCGCAATCAGTTCACGCGCCTCAGGATGCAGCTCCAGCGGCACGCCCAGCGCGGCGGCGGCGCATTGGCGTGTGTGGTCATCGGGCGTAGCACCGATACCGCCGGTACAGAACACCACGTCGTCGCCGGCGAGCGTGCGCTTGAGCACGCTGGTGATGCGCGCGGGCTGGTCGCCAACGTACTCGGCCCATTCCAGCGCAAGGCCGCGCTCGGCCAGTACTTCGATCAGCTTGCGCAGGTGCTTGTCTTCGCGGCGGCCGGAGAGGATCTCGTCGCCGATGATGATCATGCCGAAAGCCATGTCAGTCAGTCCTTGTTAATCTGGGCGATTCGCGCGGGGCAGTTCAATGGTCGTGACGTCGATGACGGTGGCTTCGACCATGCGTGCGGGCGGCGCCTCGGCACGCAGGCGCGTGAGCGCGCGCAGGCAGAAATGGCCGAACCACAGCGCCGAGAAGATGAAGATCAGCACATACAGCCAGATGACGGCGATGGCGATGATCGGGAACAGCACAATCGTCACCACCGAAGACACCCACAGCAGGGTGGGCGCCGAGCCCAGCATGCCGACCGCAATGCCGATGCCCAACAGCGGCAACCGGTAGCGCTGCATGATCGCGCGGCGCTCTTCGGGCGTGGCGTGATCGGCCAGCGCGTCGTAGGTCATCAGGCGGTAGGTCAGCCAGCCCCACAGCAGCGGGGGGATCAACGCGAAGAACGGTGGGATCAGCCACAAAGGCAGCGTGACGATCGCCACCAGGATGAACACCAGCGTGCACAGCAGCGCATGCATCACGCTGCCCACCACCGAGCCGCCCTTGCGGCGCTCCAGTTGCGGGTAGCTGCGATCCAGAAAACGCATGACCGGCGGCACCGCCGTCACGCTCACAAAAACGAGGATCGACACGACAATCACCGGCACCAGCAACGTGATGACCAGCAGCGGTGCGATGGCCGACCACAAACCCGACATGCCGATGGTATTGAGGCCGCTCTTGATCCAGCCCATGAACGTCCAGCTTTCCACGGCGTTTCTGGCGATACCGTTCATGGCATCCCAGCCGAAGTACAGGACAGCGCCCCACACCACCACGGCAACGATGAACGGAAAAACCGTCAGGAACAGCATGCGCGGATGCAGTTGCGAGAGCAGCGCGCGGCCAAACGAGCGAATCAGGTCGTTCATGCAGGAGTCGGAAAATCAGGGAGCGGACAGCCTAGCACAGCAGGCCGACATGCTGCCGGCACCGTCTCAGGCCACGCAGAGTGCCCCTCAGGCGCGGCCAATCAGACGCTTGAAGCCAAGCCATTGCTGGCGCAGCACGCCGCGTCCGTAGTCGCGCGAACGGCCTTGCGGCGCGGGGAGCTGATCGCGGATGCCGGTGGCGTGATAGTCCGGCGAGAAGATGGCGGTGCCAAACAGCATGTCCCACCACGGGAACAGCACGCCGAAGTTACAGCCCCCCAGCACGCCCGGTTTGCCCGGCACCTCATGCCCGAGGCCGATGGCGTGGTGCAGCCGGTGAAAGCGCGGCGAGATCAGCAGCCGCTCACCCAGCCAGCCGAAGTGCAACCGCACATTGGCGTGCTGCAAGCTTTGCAGCAGTTGGGAAATCGCAACCAGCAGCACGTACTGCGACGGCTCCACGCCAATCACCAGCGCCGCGATGGCAAACACTGCACCACGCAGCACATCGTCCAGAATGTGATTGCGGTCATCCGACCACATCGTCATCTGCTGCTGGCTGTGGTGCAGCGAATGCAGGTTCCACCACCAGTGGAACTTGTGCGACAGGCGGTGGTACCAGTAATCGAGCAGGTCGAACAGCACCAGATAGATCAGGAAGCTAACGATGGCGACCGACGTGACGCCCGGCCACCAGTCCTCCACGTTCAGGTGCGCCCAGCCCCAGAAACGCAGCTTGCCGTCTAGGTCGTCGATCAGCGGCTGCAGCGTGAAGAACAGCAGCAGTGGGAAGAAGCCGAGGCGGTGGAACAGCGTGTAGAAAATGTCGGCGCGCACGGCCTTGCGATCGTGCATCGGCTCCACCGGGCGCCAGCGCTCCAGCGGGCGCAGAACCAGCAGCAGCACGGCGATCTGCACCAGCCCCATCAGCAGCCACTCGGTGCCGGGATACGCATCCTCAACGTAGCCACCCAGGCCAATTGCATAGGTGATCGGCATCACGATGTGCTGAAACAGCACATCCTGCGCTTGCGTGAAGGTGTCGGCAATCCAGTCGAACATGTCAGCGGGCCGCTGGGTGAGCGGCAAACCAGGCCTTGTACTGCGGATGATCGCGCAGCGTGGCGAAGCAGAAACCCTTGCGCTCGAGGCCCGTGATCAGCGGCTCCAGGTCAGCAGGTGCCCACGGGTCCTTGCGCGACCAGATGCCCAGGTGCGCCATGGTGATGTCGCCATCGCGCAGGTTGGACAGCGCCTTTTGCAACAGCGCGTCGTTCGGATAGCGCTCGGACGGCAATTCGTCGCCGAGGAAACCGGCGGGCGCCCAAGCCACGTGGGCAAAACCGCACTGCTTGGCCCAGCCTTCGGTGGTGGCCGAGAGATGGCCGCCCGGTGCACGCCACAGCGGGTCCATCGGCTGGCCAGTCACGGCCTTGAAACGCTCGGCGCTGCGCTTGAGTTCGGCGCAGAATTCGGGCTCGCCCCAAACGACGTTGCGGCCGCCTTGCTCGCCGAACTGCGGGCGGAAGCGGACTTTTCCGGCGCCAGCCTCGCCCTTGTAGTAGACGTGATCGAAGGTGTGCGTGCCGAAAGCGTGGCCGTCGGCAGCCAGCGATTTCCAGTACGGAGCCCAGCCGTCGTCCAGCGTGCTGTCACCGTTGACCGTTTTCTCGTTGGCGAGGAAGAACGTGGCGTGGATGCGGTGACGGCGCAGCGTGTCGGCAATCAACTGCGCCTGGCTCATGCTGCCCGTATCAAACGTCAGGTAGACGGTGCCCTTGCACGCGCCGGCGTTCACACCACCCGGGGCGGCCGTGGCCAGCGCGCACAGCCCCAACGCCGCCGTGGCGGCCATCGTGCGCAGCATCGACAGGCCTGTTTTCATGATCGTCACGCTTTAGAGGAGCGGCGCGCGCGAACGGAAGTAGATGCCGTGCGGCGAGCGCCCGACCTTGATCTTTTCCACCACCGACCGGCTTGCCACGTCGACGATCGCCACCGTCTTGGCCCAGCGGCAGGTCACCCAGAGCTGCTTGCCGTCAGCGGTCAACTCCATGTCATCCGGGCCCGGCGGCAGGCCGGTGATGTCACCCACCTTGGTCAGCGTTTGCTGGTCGATGATGCTGATCGTGCCCGACACGCGGTTCGACAGGAACAGATGGCGCTTGTCGCCCAGCGCGCGGAAGTTGTGCGCGCCCTTGCCGGTCGGGATGCGTTTGACGCTGGTGCGGGTATGCCAGTCGATCACCTCAACGTAATCGGCGCCCGTCATACCAACCAGCAGGTATTTCTGATCCGTCGTGACCCACACGCCGGCCGGCGCGGAGCCGATGGTCATGCGCCACATCACGGTCTGCGTGGGCAGATCGATGGCCATCACCTCGTTGGAGTCCTGCACCGTAATGAAGGCAATCTTGCTGTCTGCCGTAAAGGCGATATGGCTGGGCGTCTTGGCTGCAGGAATCTGCTTGGCGATGGTGAGCGCGTGGCCATCCCAACGGTAGATGTCAACACGGTCCAGACGGTTGCCGGTGGTCAGGAACCACTTCTGGTCGGGCGAAAAGCCGATCTGGTACGGGTCATCAATGCGCGGCACGCGCTGCTGAATCTTGCCCGTGACCGGATCAAGGAACACCAGATCGTTGCCGACCGCGTTGGCGACAATCAGCGACTTTTCGTCAGGCGTGGCAATCAGGTGGTGGGGTTCCTTGCCGATCGGGAAGGTCTCCAGCACCTTGCGGGTGTCCTTGTCGATCAGTGAGACGCTGGCGTCGCCCGAGTTGAGCACAGTGACGACTTCTGCACGCGCCGCGTGCGCTGCCATCAAGGCAGCGGCCGACAGAACAAGCGTGGAGAACCAACGGAAGGCAAACGAGGCGCGCGAGGCAGACATAACGAGAAGATTCAGCAACTTAGCCAGCCATTTTAACGCCCGCTGTTATGGCGTCGCTGACACAAATCAAAAAAAGAAAGTGGGAACTTTCCCAGCGCCCAGCAATGCACGGCGGGCTACCGCTGCATCGATTCCCATACCTTCTGCAACCGTTTGACCGACATCGGCACTGGTGTGCGCAACTCCTGCGCAAACAGGGCGATGCGCAACTCCTCCAGCATCCAGCGGAACTCCTCCATGCGCGGGTCGCTGCCGCCCTGCCCTTGCACGCGCAACGCTTTCTCGGCGCGCTGGTATTGCTGGATGAGCGGCGCCATCTCCTGCATGCGCTGCGTGTCGCGCGCGGGGTCCGCCTTGAGCTTGTCGATGCGCAAGGCGATGCCCTTCAGGTAACGCGGGAAGTGCGTCAACTGCGCATACGGCGTCGCCTCGATGAAGCGCTTGTGCATCAGCGTTTTCAGTTGCGCGTCGATGTCCGCAGCGGCGGCGGCAAATGGCTTGGCGATCTGCAGCTTGCGCGGCAGTTGCGCGTATTCCGTGAGGATGGCACCGACCAGCCGGGCAATCTCCTGCGCCAGCAGCGTCAAGCGGGCGCGGCTTTCGTCCTTGCGGGCGCCGAAGCTGGCATCGTCGGTGGGCAGCGGGTCTTGTAAACACGCTCGCTCCAGCGTGGCGTCCAGAATCTGGTCGCGCAGTTCATCCTGCGTGCCCAGGTTCATGAACTGGATCGCCATCTGCGACAGGCCCGGGATGTTCTTTTCCAGGTACTTCAACGGCTCGCGCAGCTGGATCGCGAACAACCGGCGCAGACCCAGGCGATGAATGCGTGCTGCCTCGGCCGGATCATCGAAGACTTCCACATCGCAGTGGTCGCCCGCATCGACAAGTGCGGGGTAACCGAACAGCGTCTGGTTGCCTTTGCGGATTTCCAGCAGCTCGGGCAGTTCGCCGAAATTCCATGTCGTGAGACCGGAATACAGCGCTGCATTGGACGGCGCCTCGCCCTTGCCGCCGCCCTTTGCGCTCTTGCTCGGCTTGGCATTCTCCTGCGCTCCGATGACCGCCGCGTCTTTCGCAGCGATCGACTGGAACGTCTGCTGCGCGCGCCCACCCAGTTCAGCGCGCAACTGGGCCAGGTTGCGGCCCATGTCGAGCTGGCGACCGTGCTCGTCGATCACTTTGAAGTTCATGAAGTGATGCGCGGGCAGCGTTTCGAGCTTGAAATCGGCACGCTTGAGCGCGATGCTGGTCTGCTCGCGCACGTCGGCGATCAGGCGGTCGAGCAGATCGCCGTCGCCCAGCTTCACCCGCGAGACGAAACCGGCGGCATAGTCCGGCAGCGGCACGCAGTGGCGGCGCAGCTTCTGCGGCAGACTCTTCAGGAGCAGATGCACCTTCTCCTTGAGCATGCCGGGCACCAGCCATTCGGCGCGCTGCGCGGGCACCTGGTTGAGCGCGTACAGCGGCACCGTCAGTGTCACGCCATCGCGCGGGCTGCCGGGCTCGAAGTGGTACGTCAGGCCCATGTCGATGCCGGCAATCGGCAGCACCTTCGGGAAGAGGTCCGTCGTGATGCCGGCCGCTTCGTGCCGCATCAGGTCATCGCGATTCAGGTACAGCAGCTTCTGGCCAGCTTTGCCACCGGCGCTGGCGGCCTCGGCATACCAGCGCTCGAACGACACCGTGTTGTAGATGTCCGCCGGGATCTGGCTGTCGTAAAACGCGTAGATCAGCTCATCGTCCACCAGCACGTCTTGCCGGCGGGACTTGTGCTCCAGGTTCTCGATCTCGCGCACCAGGCGCTGGTTGTGCGCGAAGAACGGCAGACGCGTCTCGAACTCACAATCGACCAGCGCACGGCGGATGAACATCTCGCGCGCCTCTTTCGGCTGCATCGGCCCGAAATGCACGCGGCGCTGCTGATAGATCGGCAGGCCGTACAGCGTGCCGCGCTCGAAGGCCATCACCTGGCCAGCCTTCTTTTCCCAGTGCGGATCGCTCCACGACACCTTCAGCAGGTGCGCGCCGACCTTCTCCACCCACTCCGGCTCGATACGCGCGAGCGTGCGGCCGAACAGGCGGCTGGTTTCGATCAGCTCGCCGCCCACGACCCACTTGCCCGCCTTGCGTGCGATGACCGAGCCCGGCCACAGGAAGAACTTGATGCCGCGCGCGCCCAGGTATTCGCGGCCCTTGCCGTCGGCCTCCTCGATGCGCACGCCGATGTTGCCCAGCAAACCCGTCAGCAGCGCCAGATGCAACTGCTCGTAGGTCGGATCGGTTTCATTGAGCTTCCAGCCTTGCTCCGCCACCGTCGTGTGCAATTGCGAATGCACATCGCGCCATTCGCGCAGCCGCACGTGCGACAGGAAATGCGAGCGGCAATTCTCCTGCAACTGCTTGTTCGATTTCTTGTGCGCGACGGCTTCTTCAAACCACTTCCACAGCTTCACCCAGCCGAGGAATTCGGATTTCTCGTCGGCAAATAACCGATGTGCTTGGTCAGCTTGCTGTTGCAGTTCCTGCGGACGTTCACGCGGGTCCTGCACCGACAAGGCGCTCGCGATGATGAGCATCTCGCGCAGACACTGGTGGTCGCGCCCGGCCAGAATCATCCGCGCCACGCGCGGGTCCAGCGGCAGGCGAGCGACCTGCTTGCCGAGCGGGGTCAGCGCGTTTTCGTCGTCGACGGCGCCAAGCTCCTGCAAAAGCTGGTAGCCGTCAGCAATCGCTCGGCCCAACGGCGGTTCGATGAAAGGGAATTGCTCGACGTCGGTCAGCCGCAGCGCCTTCATGCGCAAGATGACCGCCGCCAGCGACGAACGCAGGATTTCCGGATCGGTAAAGCGCGGCCGCGCGATGAAATCCGATTCCTCGTACAAGCGGATACACACGCCGTCGGCCACCCGACCGCATCGACCCGCACGCTGGTTGGCGGCGGCCTGCGATACCGGCTCGATCTGCAACTGCTCGACCTTGTTGCGATACGAATAGCGCTTGACGCGCGCTAGCCCCGTGTCGACCACGTAGCGGATGCCCGGCACCGTGAGCGAGGTCTCGGCCACGTTGGTCGCCAGCACGATGCGCCGCGCGTTGGACGGCCGGAACACGCGCTCCTGTTCCTGCACGGAGAGGCGCGCAAACAGCGGCAGGATCTCGGTATGCGCCGGATGGTGCTTACGCAGCGCCTCGGCGGCCTCGCGGATCTCGCGCTCGCCGGGCAGGAAGATCAGCACATCCCCGGAGCCTTCGCGGGCGAGTTCGTCCACCGCATCGACAATCGCCTCGTAGAGATCGCGCTCCTTGTCTTTCTCGTCGCGCTGGACCGGGCGATAACGCACCTCGACCGGATACAGCCGGCCGCTGACTTCGATGACGGGCGCCGGCCCCTTCGGCCCAGCAAAGTGCTCGGCAAAGCGCTGCGCATCGATCGTTGCCGAGGTGATGATGATCTTCAGGTCCGGCCGGCGCGGCAGGAGCTGCTTCAGATAGCCGAGCAGGAAATCGATGTTGAGGCTGCGCTCGTGCGCCTCGTCGATGATGATCGTGTCGTAAGCGCGCAGCAGCGGATCGTTCTGCGTTTCAGCCAGCAAGATGCCGTCGGTCATCAGCTTGACCGACGCGCCGGCCGACAGCGCGTCGTTAAAGCGCACCTGATAGCCCACGTGTTCGCCCACCGGCGTGCCAATCTCCTGCGCAATCCGCTTGGCCGTCGACGTGGCGGCAATCCGGCGCGGTTGCGTATGGCCGATCAACCCGGTGCCGCCCGCGCCAATGCCCCGTCCGATCGACAGGCAGATCTTCGGCAACTGCGTGGTCTTGCCCGAGCCGGTTTCACCCGAGACGATCACCACCTGGTGCTTGGCGATGGCCTCAGCAATCTCATCGCGGCGGGCCGAAACAGGCAGCGCCTCAGGAAACGTGATCGGCGGGACACGGTTGGCGCGTGCGCGACGGGCTTCCAGCGCGGCGGCGAGCTCTTCCGGCGTCGGTTTCGGGCGGCGCTGAGGACGACCATTTCCACCACTGCCAGCGCCGGGCTTGCGCTCGGGCGACGGGGTGTCTTTCGGCGATTTTGGGGAGGGTGCCGCCGGGCGTGGCCGGGACGGCTGGGCATGGGAATCTGACATCGGGCGGGATTATAATCCGCGCATCTTTCCTCGCGCCGGCCCGCGCCCCGTGCCGTTTTCCCTCCTCCGCCCGTGACCGCTCGTTCTTCTGCCCCCGCCCCCGGTGTTTCGCTGGTGGCGCACACGCCTGCCCCCGTCGACGTCACCCCGATTCCGCCCACCGCCGAGCAGCGGCAGTTCGTCGATTGGCTGCGCGAGGTGGCACCGTACATCCACGCCTTCCGCGACAAGACCTTCGTGATCGGCTTCGGTGGCGAGCTGGTCAAGGCCGACATGCTCGGCTGGCTGGTCAATGACCTCGCCCTGCTGCACGCCATGGGCATGCGCATCGTGCTGGTGCACGGCTCGCGTCCGCAGGTGGAAGAACAGCTCGCGCTGCGCAACGTGCAAACCCAGTTCGTGGACGGCGTGCGCGTAACGGACGCCGCCGCGCTGGAATCCGCCAAGGAAGCCTCCGGCGAATTGCGTCTGGACATCGAAGCCGCCTTCAGCCAGGGCCTGCCGAACACGCCGATGGCCGGCGCACGCATGTCGGTCGTCTCCGGCAATTTCGTGACGGCGCGGCCGGTGGGCATCGTCAACGGCGTGGATTTCCAGCACACGGGGCTGGTGCGCAAGATCGATGCGGAGTCGATCCAGCATTCGCTGGCCAACCGCAAGATCGTGCTGCTCTCGCCGCTGGGCTTCTCGCCCACGGGGCAGGCGTTCAACCTGTCGATGGAAGACGTGGCTGCCAACACCGCCACGGCGCTCAAGGCCGACAAGCTGATCTTCATCACCGAGCTGCCGGGCATCATGGACCGCGTGGGCAAGCTGCAGCAGGACCTGTCGATGGAAACGGCCATCGAGCGCCTGCGCGACGGCAGCCTGTCGCACGACACGGCCTATTACCTGCAGCACATCGTCAAGGCGATGCGCGGCGGCGTGCGCCGGGCACACGTCATCCCGTTTGCGCTGGACGGCAGCATCCTGCTGGAGCTGTTCCTGCACGACGGCGTGGGCACCATGGTGTCGCACACCGATCTGGAATACCTGCGCGAAGCCACGCTGGACGACGTGGGCGGCATCGTGTCGCTGATCGAACCGTTGGAAGCTGACGGCACGCTGGTGCCGCGCGAGCGCCGGCTGCTGGAGCGCGACATCGCCAACTTCTCGGTCATCGAGCACGACGGCATCATCTTTGGCTGCGTGGCGCTGTATCCGTACCCGAAAGACGGCATGGCCGAAATGGCCTGCCTGATCGTCTCCCCCGACAGCCAGGGCACCGGCGACGGCGAACGCCTGCTCAAGCACACCGAAGTTCGCGCCCGCGCGCTGGGCCTCAAGCAGCTGTTCGTGCTCACCACGCGGACGGAACACTGGTTCCTCAAGCGCGGCTTTGTGCGCGCCAGCGTGGACGACCTGCCGGAAGACCGCCGCAAGCTCTACAACTGGCAGCGGCGCTCGATGGTGCTGATGAAGAAGCTGTAAGCCCCAATATGTCCCTGAGCGGCATGCCGGAATCCCCAGCACGCCGGTCGAACTCTTTACAATAGCGCCACCCGCGTCGCACACAAGCGGCGCTCTCGCCACACAAGAGGAATCCCCATGGCCCGCATGGTCCACTGCATCAAGCTCGACAAGGAAGCCGAAGGCCTCGACTTCCCGCCCCTGCCCGGCGAACTGGGCAAGAAAATCTGGCAAAGCGTTTCGAAGGAAGCCTGGGCCGGCTGGCTCAAGCACCAGACCATGCTGATCAACGAAAACCGCCTGAACATGGCGGATACGCGTGCGCGCCAGTACCTGCTCAAGCAGACCGAGAAGTACTTCTTTGGCGAAGGCGCCGATCAGGCTTCGGGCTACGTGCCGCCGCCGTCGGCCTGATCTGCCGAGACAAGCAAAAAGCCGTTCAGCGCAAACTGAACGGCTTTTTTGCTTCCTGGGCGTTCGCCCGGCGCTTATGCCGGCACGGCCGCATCCTCCAGCTTGAAGATCGCCACGGCGCGGCGCAGTGCATCGGCCTGATCCGCCATGGCCTGCGCGGCGGCGGACGCTTCCTCCACCAGCGCGGCGTTCTGCTGCGTCACCGCCTCGATCTGGCCCACGGCAATGTTCACCTGTTCGATGCCGGTGCTCTGCTCTGCCGAGGCCGACGAGATTTCCGTCACGATCTGCGTCACGCGGTGCACGGAGGTGACGATGTCGTCGATGATGCCGCCGGCTTCCTGCACCAGCTTCGCCCCCGCCTCCACGCGCTCGGTCGATTGACCGATCAACCCCTTGATCTCCTTGGCCGCCGACGCGCTGCGTTGCGCCAGCGTACGCACCTCGCCTGCCACCACGGCAAAGCCGCGGCCCTGCTCGCCGGCGCGCGCGGCTTCCACTGCTGCATTCAGCGCCAGGATGTTGGTCTGGAACGCAATGCCGTCGATCACACCGATGATCTCGCCGACCTTGCTGGAGCTCTCCGAGATGCCCTGCATGGTCTGCACCACATCGCTCATCACCTGACCGCCACGGGCGGCGGTGTCCGATGCATGACCCGCGAGCGTGGTGGCCTGCACCGCACTCTCCGAGTTACGGCGCACAGTGGCAGTCAACTCCCCCATGTTGGCGGCGGTTTCCTCCAGCGAAGCCGCCTGCTCTTCCGTACGCGACGAGAGATTCAGGTTGCCCGAGGCAATCTGCGAACTGGCAGAAGCCACACCTTCAGCATTACGGCGCACTTCGCTCACCACATTGGCAAGGCTGCGCTGCATGTCCTTGAGCGCGGTGAGCAACTGGCCGATTTCGTCCGTGCCGTGCGCCTCCACCTCTTGGGCCAGATCGCCATGCGAGACGGCGCTGGCCACATCCACCGCACGCGACAGCGGCCGCGTGATTGAGCGGCTGAACAGGAATGCCCCGCCCAGGCCCAACCCGAACGCCACCAACATCAACACCACGCTGACCACCAGCGCGGTATATGCGGCCTCGGCGGTCTTGGCGGACACGGCCTTGCTTTCCGCCGCAATCTCCCTGGCGGCTTCATCCAGCAAACGCGCCGGTTCGCGGTCCACGCCGGCCACGACCTTGTCGCCCACCGTTGGGTCGAACGATGCAGCCACGAACATGTCGTGGCCCTTGCGATAGCCCTTTCCCATCTCCGTGTGCGCAGCGGCGAACTGGGTGATCAGGTCGCGGCTCTTGCCCGCGGGCAGCGACGCCTGCAGCGCCTTCGCCTGGTCGGCCACCGTCTGTTCACGCGCGAGGAAGGCGCCCCAGTACTTGTCCAACTTGTTCGGGTCTTCACCGCGCAGCAGGGTGTCCTTCCACTCCTGCACCTGGGTCTTGAAGGTGACGAGCATGTTCGTCACCGCACGTTCGTCAGCCACGCGCGCCTGCACGGTCGTGTTGTATTCGACGATGGAGTGATTGAGGGACGCAATGCCGTAGATGGCCCCGGCAAACATCAACAGCAATGCGGCGGCAAAGGCCAGGGGGAGTTTGAGAGCGAGTTTCATGGTGTTCCGGGTAAGACGACTGCGCAGGCAACATCGCGTGCATCTTGTTCTTGTCATGCACGCAATGCGGGCGGCATCTGAGCCACCGCGTCCGTCTTATCGGCCACTTGACGCGCTACTTAATGCTGTTTTTAGCAACATGCACATCGCAAACGCTCAACCGCCGCAAATGTGATTTGTCCTCCGCAAGAAAAAGACCGCCCACGCGGTGAGCGGTCTTTGCCTTGGCACGTGCAGCGCGCTACTTTGCGACCGACACCGCCTCCGTAGCGCGATCGACGGCATGTGGTGTGCGGCGCGCATTGGCAAGGCGGATGGCGTCGTAATACGCCGCCGCCGGCGGACGCTTCAGGTACTGCCCCGCCCCGCGCACGGCGCGTAGGTCGCCATTGGCCCAGGCCAGCGCGCCGCGTGTGAGCGTATGGGTGGCCACGCCGCGCACCGCCATCCCTTCGAAGATGTTGAAGTCCACCTTCTGGTGATGCGTCTTCACGGAAATCGTCTTGGTGCCCGCCGGGTCCCACACCACCAGATCGGCATCCGCGCCGGGCTGCACAGCGCCCTTGCGCGGATACAGGTTGAAGATCTGCGCAGCGTTGGTTGAGGTAATGCGCACGAACTCGTTGGGCGTGATGCGCCCCGCGTTGACGCCGTGATGCCACAGGATGGAGAGGCGATCCTCAATGCCGCCGCAGCCGTTCGGGATCTTGGTGAAGTCCTCACGGCCCATGGCCTTTTGCGATGCGCAGAACGTGCAGTGGTCAGTGCCGGTGGTATGCAACTGGCCGGCCTGCAGCCCGCGCCACAGCGCCTCCCGATGCTCGGCCGAGCGAAACGGTGGGCTCATGACGTGGGCAGCGGCGCGCGTCCAGTCCGGGTCGCGGTACACCGCCTCGTCGATCACGAGATGGCCCGGCAGTACCTCGCCGAACACGCGCAGACCTTCGCTGCGCGCGCGGGCAATCACGTCCACCGCATCCTTGGCCGACACATGCACGATGTACACCGGCACACCCAGCACCTGGGCGATGCGGATGGCGCGGTTGGCCGCCTCGCCCTCCACCTCGGGCGGGCGCGACAGCGGATGCGCTTCCGGCCCCGTGATGCCGCGCGCAAGCAACTGGCGCTGGAGCTGGAAAACGAGTTCACCGTTTTCCGCATGCACGGTGGGCAACGCGCCCAGTTCAAGCGAGCGCGAGAAGCTGTTCACCAGGATCTCGTCGTCGGCCATGATCGCGTTCTTGTAGGCCATGAAGTGCTTGAAGCTGGAGACGCCATGCTCGTGCACGAGCGTGCCCATATCGCGATGCACGGACTCGTCCCACCACGTCACGGCAACATGGAAGCCGTAGTCGGCGGCGGCCTTCTCGGCCCAGCCGCGCCATTCGCGAAAGGCGTCCATCAGCGGCTGGCGCGGGCTGGGGATCACGAAGTCGATGATGCTGGTGGTGCCGCCGGCCAGACCCGCTGCCGTGCCGGTAAAGAAATCATCGATGGCCGTGGTGCCCATGAAGGGCAGCTCCATGTGCGTGTGCGGATCAATGCCGCCGGGCATGACGTATTGCCCGTGCGCATCAATGACCGTGGCGCCGGCTGGGGCGTCGATCTGCGCCGCCACCTGCAGGATGGTGCCGCCGCTCTCGGGGCTGGCGCAGAGCACGTCGGCACGCCAGGTGCGGTCTGCATCGATGACCGTGCCGCCACGGATCAGGGTCGTCATGTCGCTGTCTCCTTGTGGGTTGTATGGGTGCGCAGTTGGATGACGCTCAGGCACTCGCCACGCTGGCGCTCGGGCTGCCGCGCAGCTTCATCCACGCGCTGTAGACCAGCGCCGCCAGCACGAGGCCAACGAACCACGCGTACGTGTAGAGCGTGTTGAAGAACGCCGGCACGTTCGGGAACGTGCTCGGAAACGCGGTATGCAGAAAACCCGGCAGGTTAGGCAGCACGCCCACAGCCAGCGCCACCACCGCACCGAGATTCCAGCCGCCGGTGTAGGTGTATTCGCCGTGCTCGTCGAACAGCTCGCGCGCGTTCAGACGCGTGCCGCGGATGAGGAAGTAGTCGACCATCATGATGCCGGCCACCGGCCCCAGCAGCGCGGAATAGCCCACCAGCCACGTGAAGATGTAGCCCTCCGACGTGGCCAGAATCTTCCACGGCATCATCACGATGGCGATGGTGGCGGTAATCAACCCACCCGTCTTGTACGAAATGCCCTTGGGCCACAGGCTGGAAAAATCGTATGCGGGCCCGACCAAGTTCGCCGCTAGGTTGCAGCACATGGTGTCCAGCGTGAGGATGATGAGCGCGATCCCCACGCCGATGCCGGTCATGCGACTGGTGAGGTCGATCGGGTCCCAGATGGCCTTGCCGTAGATGACCACGGTGGCCGACGTGACCACCACCGAGATGACGGACAGCAACGCCATCGGAATCGGCAGACCAATCGACTGGCCGATGATCTGGTCACGCTGCGATTTGGCAAAGCGCGTGAAGTCGGGAATGTTCAGTGCCAGCGTCGCCCAGAAGCCAACCATGGCCGTGAGACTCGGCCAAAACGTTGCCCAGAACTGGCCGGCCTTTTTTCCGCCGGCCACGAACTGCGACGGCGTGGACAGCATCGAGCCCGCGCCGCCCGCCTTGGACGTGGCCCACCACACCAGCACGATGCACATCACGATCTTGATGGGGGCAGACCAGCTTTCTAGCCAGCGGATCGAGTCGGTGCCGTGCAGGATGAAATAAAGCTGCAACGCCCAGAACAGCAGGAAGCACGCCAACTGCCCCACCGAGATATCAAGAAACGGCAGCACGGCGCCATGCAGGGCATTGCCCGTCAGGATGTTGGCCAGCGTATAGATGGCGCTGCCGCCCAGCCACGTCTGGATGCCATACCAGCCGCACGCGACGATGGCACGCAGCAGCGCCGGCAGCTTCGCCCCCTGCGTGCCGAACGATGTGCGCACCAGCACCGCATACGGAATTCCGTGCTTGGCGCCCGCGTGGCCGATCAACAGCATCGGCACCAGTACGATGGCGTTGCCCAGCAGCACCGTCACCACCGCCTGCCACGGCGACATGCCCTGCTCCGTCAACCCCGCAGCCAGCATGTACGAGGCGATGTTCATCACCATGCCGACCCACAGCGCCGCAAAGTGGTACCACTTCCAGGTGCGCTGGGCCACGCCAGTGGGCGCCAGGTCATCGTTGTAAAGACTGCTGCCGGCCGCGAGCGGTTCGGCGGGGTGCGCTGCCTGCTTCATTAAAAGACCTCCACGGGTTGTTGGCGCGCTCTGCGGCGCGCGTCAGGCTCATTTGTAGGAATCAAAGCCGGTCAGCACAAGGAAAGATCACGCTGCCTTGGCCGCAGGCGCTGGCTCTGTGGCCCCTGTGTCCGGCGCACTGGCAACCGCGCGCGCCGGATTGTTCGGATGCGTGGTCCAGTTGGCGTAGTCGCCCGCGTCCACACGCTCCATCGTGATGCACTGCTCGACCGGGCAGACATGCATGCATAAATTGCACCCGACGCATTCGGCGTCGACCACCTCGAAGTGGCGCTTGCCGTCTTTCTCGCGCGTGATGGCCTGGTGCGAGGTGTCTTCGCAAGCGATATGGCACAGGCCGCACTGGATGCAGCGATCCTGGTCGATGCGCGCCTTGATGTCGTACTTCAGGTTCAGGTATTTCCAGTCCGTCACATTGGGCACGGCGCGGCCCCGGATGTCGTCCAGCGTGGCGTAGCCCTTCTCGTCCATCCAGTTGGCCAAGCCGTCGGCCATGTCCTGCACGATGCGAAAACCGTAATGCATGGCCGCCGTGCACACCTGCACGCTACCGGCGCCCAGCACGATGAACTCCGCCGCATCGCGCCAGTTGGAAATACCGCCGATACCGGAGATCGGCAGATTGGGCGTTTGCGTATCGCGGGCGATCTCGGCCACCATGTTCAGCGCGATCGGCTTGACGGCCGGGCCGCAGTAGCCGCCGTGGGTGCCTTTGCCGTCCACGGTTGGCATCGGCGCCATCTGATCCAGGTCCACCGCCACGATGGAGTTGATCGTGTTGATGAGCGACACGCCATCCGCCCCACCCTTGTACGCCGCCCGCGAGCCCAAACGGATGTCGGTGATATTGGGTGTGAGCTTCACCAGGCACGGCAGCTTGGTCGCTTCCTTCACCCAGCGGGTCACCATCTCCACATACTCCGGCACCTGCCCGACCGCCGCGCCCATGCCGCGCTCGCTCATGCCGTGCGGGCAGCCGAAATTGAGTTCGACCGCATCGGCACCGGTGTCTTCCACCATCGGCAGGATCCATTTCCAGTCGTGCTCGTTGCACGGCACCATCAGCGAGACGATCAGCGCGCGATCCGGCCAGTCGCGCTTGACTTGCGCAATCTCGCGCAGGTTCACGTCCAGCGGACGATCGGTGATCAGCTCGATGTTGTTCAGCCCCGCGATGCGCTGGCCGTTCCATTGCACCGCGCCATAGCGCGAACTGACGTTGACCACATGCGGGTCGAGCCCCAGCGTCTTCCACACCACGCCGCCCCAGCCCGCTTCAAACGCGCGGTTGACGTTGTAGGCCTTGTCGGTGGGCGGCGCGGAAGCCAGCCAGAAGGGGTTCGGCGATTTGATGCCAGCAATCGTGCAGCGCAAGTCAGCCATGTTCGGCTCCGTGGAAAGTGGTATTCGGGATGCGGCTCAGGCCGCCTTGGCGGTGAGGCTTGCCAGATAAGCGTCGATGGAGGCGGCGGCGACCTTGCCGTCCTGCACGGCCTGCACCGTCAGGTCGATACCGCCCGTGGCCGCGCAATCGCCGCCGGCCCACACGTCAGGCAACGTGGTGCGCCCGCCCGCGTCCACGGCGATGCGGCTGGCGTCAACGGTCAGCAGTTCGCCATCCACGCCGATCGGCACCAGCGTCTGGCCGATGGCCTTGAGCACCATGTCGGCATCGACCGTAAAGCGTTCGCCTGCTTCACCCGAGCGCTCGAACTCCACGCCGATCACCTGCCCGCCCTGCCCAATCAACCGCACCGGCTTGGCATGCGTAATGAGGGTGACGCCGTTCTTCTGCGCAAATTCGCGCTCAGCCCAGGTGGCACTCATCGATTCGACACCGCGCCGGTAGACCATCGTCACCGTGGTCGCACCGAGCTTGCGGCTTTGCACCGCCGCATCCACTGCGGTGTTGCCACCGCCGATGACCACCACGCGCCGGCCGACCGGCACAGTTTCAAGCGACGCGGCTTGGCGCACCTGCTCAATGAAATCGACGGCGTTCATCACTCCCGAGAGGTCTTCACCTTCCAGCGCCAACGCACGCACGCCACCCAGTCCGATCGCCAAGAACACCGCGTCATGCTGCTTGCGCAACGCATCCAGCGACATGTCGCCGCCCAGTACCACGCCGGTCTTCAGTTCAATGCCGCCCACCGACAGCAGCCACGCCACCTCGCGCTGCGCAAAATCGTCGACGGTCTTGTAGGCGGCGATGCCGTACTCGTTCAGGCCACCCGGCTTGGCATGCGCGTCGAACAGCGTGACGCTGTGCCCGGCCAGCGCCAGCCGGTGCGCACACGCAAGGCCCGCTGGCCCAGCACCAACCACCGCCACATGACGGCCGGTTTCTGGCGCCCGCTTGAAGAGCACCGTACCCTTGGCCATCGCCCAATCGGTGGCATGACGCTGCAGCGCGCCAATCGCCACGGGCTGCGCATCCTGATCGTTGCGCACGCATGCGCCCTCGCACAGGATCTCGGTGGGGCACACCCGCGCGCACATGCCGCCGAGCGGGTTAGCGGAGAGGATGTCTACCGCCGCGCCCTTCAGGTTGCCGTTACCGATCTTGCGGATGAAGCTGGGAATGTCGATCTGCGTCGGACACGCTTGCACGCACGGTGCGTCGTAGCAGTAGTGACAGCGGCTGGCCGCAGCCGCCGCGGCGGTTGGGTCGAGCAACGGCGCAATGTCGGCAAACTCGCACGACAACTGCTCCGGCGACAAGCGGTGCGCGGCAATATCGCCCGTTTCCTTGATAGCCATGGTGGCTCCTTCTTCCGTGTGAGGACACAGCCGTGCCCGCCGGCCTCACACAGGCGAGGTCGGGACAGCTTTCGTTTTGGGTGATGCGACGGCGACTACGGTTGCGCTATGAAGCGGGCTCGGATGCACGCGAGAGCATCGCGTGCAGCAGGACATTCGCGCCGGCCTCGATCCACTCGGGCGTGGCGTCTTCGATCTCGTTGTGGCTGATGCCGTCCACACACGGCACGAACACCATCGACGTGGGCGCCACTTGCGCCAGATAGCACGCGTCGTGGCCCGCGCCGGACACCATGTCGCGGTGCGAATAGCCAAAGCGCTCTGCCGCAGCACGCACGGAGGTCACGCACGCGGCATCGAACTTGACGGGCTCGTAGTAGAAGATCTGTTCGAGCTGCGTTTCCAGCCCGATACCCTCGGCGATCTTGGCAACGCCCTCGCGCAGCGCGGCGTCCATCTTCGCGAGCACCGCATCCTCCGGATGCCGGAAATCGACCGTGAAGAACACGCGCCCCGGAATCACGTTGCGCGAGTTCGGGTGCACTTGCATCATGCCGACCGTCGCGCAGGCAAATGGCGCGTGGTCCAGCCCGATGCGGTTGACCAGATCCACCACGCGCGCGGCGCCCAGCAGCGCATCACGGCGGCGCGGCATGGGCGTCGGGCCAGCGTGGGCCTCCTGGCCCGTCAGCGTGATCTCGTACCAGCGCTGGCCTTGCGCGTCTGTCACCACGCCGATGGTTTTCTGCTCGGCCTCCAGAATCGGTCCCTGCTCGATATGCAGCTCGAACGCGGCGTGCAGCTTACGGCCGCCGCACGGCACGTCGCCGGCATAGCCGATCCGCTTGAGTTCTTCGCCGATGGTCTTGCCGTCCACGTCCTTGCGGGAGAGGCCGTATTCCAGCGTGAAGACACCCGCAAACACGCCCGAGGCCACCATCGCCGGCGCAAAGCGCGAGCCTTCTTCGTTGGTCCAGATCACGACTTCGATCGGGTGTTTGGTGTCGATGCCGTGGTCGTTCAGGCTGCGGATCACCTCCAGCCCGCCGAGCACGCCATAGATGCCATCAAAGCGGCCGCCGGTCGGCTGTGAGTCCGCATGCGAACCGGTCATCACGGGCAGCGCATCCGGATTGCGCCCAGCGCGTCGCATGAACACGTTGCCCATCTGATCGATAGTCACCGTGCAGCCGGCCTCCTTGGCCCAGCCGACGATGAGATCGCGCCCCTGCTTATCGAGATCGGTCAGCGCAAGCCGGCAGACGCCGCCCTTGGGCGTCGCGCCGATCTTCGCCACCGTCATCAGGCTGTCCCACAATCGCTTGCCGTTGACCTGGATCGACGTATCGAGCCGGGCCGTTTCCAACGCTTCGGGTGCTGCACTCATTGCGTGTCGCTCCTTTGGGGTCCGCCATACCGACCCGCCAACCACACCCAAGCGGTGCAGCGGCGGCCGTGTTTTGGGGCATCTCCGCACGCGGGCGGTGCATGCGGTTGCGGTCGTATTGGACAGCGTTTTCGGGGCATCGCCCGCCAGCGCAATCCTGTCCGAATGGACAGGTTGTAGACGAGGAATCCCGCCAAATCAATGTCTTTCGCAGACAGGCTTTTAAAGCGAGAAGCGTGCCATTGCGGCGCAGCATGAGACGCGCGACCTCGTTGTCGAGAGATGTCGTGCTGCCATCGCAACGACTAGAATGAGGCGCAGCGCGGCATCCCCTGCGCACACACGCCGCTCGAGACCACCATGCGAGACGACCCAGCCGCAGCCGCACCCCCAGAGAACACCGAAACCGCAGCGCCAATGCGGCGGCGCAAGGCGCATATCCGCGCCTCGAACGAAGCGCATCTGCTGGCCTGCGCCGAAGCGGTGTTTGCCGAACGCGGGCTCGAAGGCGCGAGCACCGCCATGATTGCCGAGCGCGCCGGCCTGCCCAAGGCGAATCTGCACTACTACTTTCCGACCAAGCTGGCGCTGTACAAGCGGGTGCTCGAAGACTTGTTTGAGGACTGGCACCGCGCGGCCAACTCGTTTGAAGATAGCGACGATCCAGCTGAGGCCATCAGCGGTTATGTTCGCGCGAAGATGGAGTTGTCACGCCGCCGCCCGCTGGGCTCCAAGGTCTGGGCCAACGAGATCATCCACGGCGCGGAGCATATGCAGGACATCCTCGCGCAGCGCGTCAAACCGTGGTTCGACACGCGCGTGCAGGTCATCGACACGTGGATCGCCCGCGGACTGCTCGCGCCCGTCGACGCGCAAACGCTGATGTACCTGATCTGGTCGACCACCCAGCACTACGCCGATTTCGAAGCGCAGATCCGCGCGCTCTCAGGCAAGCGCGCACTCACGCAAAAGGCCTTTGCCGAGCGTACCGAGGAAGTCGTGCAACTGGTACTGCGCGCATGTGGTGTCGTATCACCCGACACGCGTCAGCACGACTAGGGCAATACAAGGCACCAAAGCAAACATGCCGTTCAGCGTGAACTGAACGGCATGTGGTCTTGTGGCCTGGTGCCCGGCGGCAGTGCAGCGGTCAGAAATCGCGCCGCTGAACGCCCGCTTCCGTGCCCAGCAGCAGCACATTGGCGCCGCGCTTGGCAAACAGGCCGACCGTCACCACACCCGGAATGTCGTTGACCACCGATTCCAGCCCCTTCGGATCGGCGATACGCAACCCCACCACGTCGAGGATCACATTGCCGTTGTCGGTCTTGTAGATCTGGCCTTCCTTGGTCATGCGCAGACGGGGCTGACCGCCGAGCGCGGCGAGTTGGCGCGCCACGGCGGCACGTGCCATCGGCACCACTTCCACCGGCAGGGGGAACACGCCCATCGTCTCAACCAGCTTGCTGCCATCGGCGATGCAGACGAACGTCTTGGCGACCGAAGCGACGATCTTCTCGCGCGTAAGCGCGCCGCCACCGCCCTTGATCATGGCGCCCGAAGCGTCGATCTCGTCAGCGCCATCCACGTACACGGGAATGGCATCGACCTCGTTCAGATCCAACACGGTAAAGCCGTGGCCCTGCAGGCGACGCGTCGATGCCTCCGAGCTGGACACCGCGCCGGCAAAGCGAGCCCTGTGTGGCGCCATCGCGTCGATGAACAGGTTGGCCGTCGAACCGGTGCCGACACCCAAGACCGCGCCCTCGGGCACGTTGGCCAATACGTAATCTGCGGCGGCCTGCGCCACCAGTGCCTTCAGTTCATCCTGCGTCATCGCAAACACCCCAAGAAACCGGTCGGAATCGGAAAACCCGGTAGTGTACCGGATCAATACGATGGCTCTCGGCTGGCTGGCGGAGCCAAACCTGCGGAGTACAATCGATTCATCCTCTCACCTCCGGTGCAACGCCGGAACGCACTACGGACTCGCTTCATGACTCAACTCGATCAACTCAAGCAGTTCACCACCGTTGTCGCCGACACGGGCGACTTTCAGGCCATGCGCGCCTATGCGCCGCACGATGCCACGACCAACCCGTCGCTGATCCTGAAGGCCGTGCAGAAGGCCGAATACCGCCCGCTGCTGGAGCAGGCCGTGCGCGACGCACGCAGCGACAGCGTGGAAGACATCATCGACGCGGTGCTGGTGGCATTCGGCTGCGAGATCCTGTCGATCATCCCGGGCCGCGTGTCGACCGAAGTCGATGCGCGTTTGTCGTTCGACACCGAGGCGACGGTCGCCAAGGCCAAGCATCTGATTGCGCTGTATGAAGCGCGCGGCGTGGCACGCGAGCGTGTGCTGATCAAGATTGCCTCGACATGGGAAGGCATTCGCGCGGCGGACCAGCTTCGCGCCGAAGGTATCCGCTGCAACATGACGCTGCTGTTCTCGCTGGCGCAGGCTGTGGCGTGCGCCGAAGCGGGCGTGCAGCTCATCTCGCCCTTCGTCGGCCGCATCTACGACTGGTACAAGAAAGACGCCGGCGCCAATTGGGACCCAGTCGCCCAAGGCGGCGCGAACGACCCCGGTGTGCAGTCCGTCCTGCGCATCTACAACTACTACAAGAAGTTCGACTACGCGACCGAGGTGATGGGCGCGAGCTTCCGCAACGTTTCGCAGATCGTCGAACTGGCTGGCTGCGACCTGCTCACCATCAGCCCGGACCTACTCGCCCAGTTGCAGCAGTCCGACGCGCCGGTGGAGCGCAAACTCTCGCCGGACAACGCGCATGCCGCCAACATCGTCCGCCTGCCCGCTGATGAGAAATCGTTCCGCTGGCACATGAACGCCGATGCCATGGCCACCGAAAAGCTGGCCGAAGGCATCCGCCTGTTTGCGGCGGACGCGATCAAGTTGGAAGCGTTGATTGAGCCGCTGCGCGCGGCCGCGTAAGCAGGAAGCAGTTACCCCAGCATGGCGGGCAAGCATTCGCCCGCCGGCTGGTGGATCACCAAGTCAGCCGTCGCATCGAGCGCGCTTGGCTGCGGATTGACCACGATGACCTTGGCTCCGCCGTCTTTTGCGCGCCCGGGCAGACTGGCCGCCGGATACACAAGGCCGGACGTCCCCACCACCAAGCACACATCGCACGTGCTAGCCGCCTCTTCCGCGCGATAGGTGGCGACCAGCGGCAGTTGCTCGCCAAACCACACCACGCCCGGGCGCAGCATTGCACCGCATGTTGCGCAACGCGGCGGCCGTCCCGGCTCCGCTGTAGCGACATCGCATTTACCGCAGCCGCCCAGCCATTTGTTGGCGAACAGATTGCCGTGCAACTCGATCACGCCTTCGCTGCCGGCACGCTGGTGCAGGCCATCGACGTTCTGCGTGACGAGAGTCACCGTCTTGCGCTTGGCCAAGGCGGCAATCGCCAGGTGGGCGGGATTCGGCTGGGCCTGCAGCACACGTTCGCGGCGCTCCTGGTACCAGTCCCACACCATGCGCGGATGCTTGCGGTAGGCGGCCTCGGTGGCCATGTCTTCGGGCTTGAACTTCTCCCATAAGCCCGTGAGCGCATCACGGAACGTGGCCACGCCGGATTCCGCCGACACGCCCGCGCCGGTCAGGACCATGATGCGATCTGCAGACTCGATCCAGGCACGCGCCTGCGTCAACGCAGCCGCGTCAGGCGCAGCCGTCGGTTCAACAGACATCACTTCTTGGCCGGTGCGGCTGCGCGTTGACGCACCGCCTCGAACAGGCAAACGCCGCTGGCCACCGACACGTTCAGGCTCTCCACGCTACCTGCCATGGGGATGCTGACCAGCGCATCACATGTCTCTCGCGTGAGGCGGCGCATGCCCTCGCCTTCAGCGCCCATCACGATGGCGATCGGGCCCTTGAAGTCGGCTTGGTAGAGATCCTGCTCAGCTTCATCCGCCGTGCCGATCACCCACACACCGCGCTCCTGCAACTCGCGCAGCGTGCGCGCCAAGTTGGTCACGGTGATGTACGGAACGGTTTCGGCAGCGCCGCTGGCGACCTTGGCAACCGTCGTGTTGATGCCAACGCTGCGATCCTTCGGCGCAATCACAGCATGCGCGCCCGCCGCATCAGCCACGCGCAGGCAAGCGCCCAGGTTGTGCGGATCGGTCACGCCGTCGAGCACCAGCAACAGCGGCGTGCCCTCAATACCGTCGAGCAGTTCGTCGAGATTGAGCGCCAGCGACAGCGACTCTGCCTTGGCAACCACACCTTGGTGGCGGTCGGTGCCGGCAATGCCGCGCAGGCGATCAGTGTCAGCGGGGATCAGGCGCACGCCCGCTGCTTCCGCCGCTTTCAGGAAATCCTGCATGCGACGGTCGCGGCGGTTGGCCTCGAAATAGATTTCTTCGATCGACTTTGCGCCGTGGCGCAGTCGGGCGGTAACGGCATGGAAGCCGATGAGGAGCTTGGATTTAGACATGGCGCGATTGTACCCGTCTGCCCTCGCTCCTCAGCGGTTTTCCAGGGGGTCAGCGCCCCTTGGACTTCCGCGGTGCCTTGGCCGGCGCCTTGCGTGCAGTGGTCTTGGCACCGCCCTTGGGCTTGGGCGCACGCGTTGCCTGCCTTTTGCGGGCCGGCTTGGCATGCGCATGACCCGGCGGCTGTGCACGCGAGCCCGGCTCGAACACCGGCTGCTCCTCGAAGACGCGGTCAAGCGTCTCGTCGAACGATTCCTCCGGCTTGGCCGTGCCACCCAGCAGCGCCGCCAACTGCCGCGGCTTCTTGCGGCCGACCGGCGGCGCGGGCGTAGCAACAGCGGGCTGGCGGCCTGCCGTGGCTTCCGGTGCCCCTGCCACCTTCGTCGGCCGCAGCGCCTTGGCCGACGGCTCCTGAATCAGGCGGAAGTCCATCTTGCGTGCATCCAGATCCACGCGCAGCAACTGCACACGCACGCGGTCGGTCAAGCGGTAGCGGATGCCCGTGCGCTCGCCGCGCAGCTCGTTGCGGGCTTCGTCGTACTGGAAGTAGTCGCTGCCCAGCTCGGTCACATGCACCAGGCCCTCCACATACAGCTCGTCGAGCTGCACGAAGATGCCGAACGACGTGACTGCGCTGACCGTGCCCGAGAACTCATTGCCCAGCTTGTCGCGCATGAAGTAGCACTTGAGCCAAGCCTCAACGTCACGCGAGGCTTCGTCAGCGCGGCGCTCATTTGCCGAACAGTGCACGCCAAGTTCATGCCAGATCGCCTCGGCCTTGGCCTTATTGACGACTGCCGCCGGCACGCCCTTCTCGGCTTCCGCCTGGAGGCGGCGCGCCTTGGGCGACAGCGCGCTGTTCAGTTGCACGCCCGCAGCCAGCGCCGGCACATAGCGCGTGCGCTGCAGGATCGCCTTGATGGAGCGGTGCACCAGCAAGTCCGGATAACGGCGGATCGGGCTGGTGAAGTGCGCATAGGCCGGGTACGCCAGACCAAAGTGACCGATGTTGTCCGGGCTGTAGACCGCCTGCTGCATCGAACGCAGCAGCATGGTCTGCAACATCGGTGCATCGGGGCGCGCGGCGATCTTCTCCATCACCTCCGCGTAATCAGACGCCTGAGGTTTGTCGCCACCGCCCAGCGTCAGGCCGCTGGTCTTCAGGAAGGCGCGCAGTGCTTGCAGCTTTTCTTCCGTTGGACCTGCGTGCACGCGATAGAGCGCCGGGTGCTTGTACTTCTCTAGCATCTCCGCCGCGCAGACGTTGGCCGTCAGCATGCACTCCTCAATCAGCCGGTGCGCATCGTTGCGCGTGCGCGGCAGGATCTGCTCGATCTTGCCCTGCGCGTTGCAGACGATGTACGTCTCGGTCGTATCGAAGTCGATCGCGCCACGCTCGCGGCGCGCCTTGAGCAGCGTCTGATACAGCTCGTACAGGTCCTGCAGATGCGGCACCAGCGGCGCGCGCTTGGCAGCCTCCGGACCCTTCACATTCGACAGGATCGACCAGACCTCGTTGTAGGTCAGGCGCGCCTTCGAGTGCATCACAGCCGGGTAGAACTGGTAGGCCTTGATCTCGCCCTTGGCGCTGATGACCGCGTCGCAGACCATGCACAGGCGATCCACTTCCGGATTCAGCGAGCACAGTCCGTTGGAGAGCTTCTCCGGCAGCATCGGGATCACGCGGCGCGGGAAGTAGACCGAAGTGGCGCGGTCAATCGCGTCAGCATCCAGCGGATGTCCCGGCCGCACGTAGTGCGACACGTCGGCAATCGCGACGATCAGGCGCCAGCCCTTGCTGCGGCCAATCTTGACGGGCTCGGCGTAGACCGCATCATCAAAGTCGCGCGCGTCTTCGCCATCGATGGTGACGAGCGGCACATCGCGCAAATCGATGCGGCCAGCCAGATCGGCATCACGCACAGTGTCCGGCAATGCTTCGGCCTCACGCTGCGTCGGCTGAGAAAACTCGTGCGGCACACCGTACTTGCGCACAGCGATCTCGATCTCCATGCCAGGATCGTCGATCTCGCCCAGGACTTCGACCACGCGACCAATCGGCTGCACGTAGCGATCCGGATACTCCAGGATCTCCACGCTCACCACTTGGCCAACCTTGGCCTTGCCCTGCCCCTTGGGCGCAATCAGGATGTCGCGCCCAAGGCGCTTGTCTTCGGGCGCCACCACCAGCGTGCCGCTCTCCGAGAGCAGGCGGCCGATGATGCGTTTGTTGGCACGTTGCAGGATCTCGACGATCTGCCCTTCCGAGCGCCCGCGGCGGTCGTAGCCAACGGCGCGCACCAGGGCGCGGTCGCCATGCATGGCCTTCTGCATTTCGCGCTCGGGCAGGAAAATGTCGGGTTCGCCGTCATCACGGACGAAGAATCCGAAGCCATCGCGATGGCCGATCACACGGCCTTCGATGAAGTTGGGTTGGTGCGCCAGTTCGTAGCGCCCTTTGCGGTTAAGTTCGATCTGACCGTCCCGCTCCATGGCGGTCAGACGCTTGATAAAGCCGTCGTGCTCTTTACGGGTGACCGACAGCGTCTTAGCGATATCGGTGGCAGACAGCGGAGACCCCGAAGTGCGCAGCACACCGAGGATTTCCTCGCGGCTCGGGATCGGATAAGTCGGCTGATTCAATTTTTTCTTCTAGAGTGTTGACAGGTTCGGTAGAACCCGTAATAATTACAGCTTCGGTACACGCACACCTGCCCAGGTGGCGGAATTGGTAGACGCACTAGTTTCAGGTACTAGCGGGTAACTCCGTGGAGGTTCGAGTCCTCTCCTGGGCACCAGAGTTTAGGAACGGCGCAACGCAAGTTGCGCCGTTTTTCTTTTCCGCGATCGGATTGTTGTTGTTCAGTAGCTGACGCGACATTCCGCGAAGGACGACAGGCATTGTGTCTCGGCTATCACGCCGGGGCTGGGCCAGGATCACCGGCTCGCACACCCCAGGCGCTGGGTGGGTTCGATGCCCAGCGCATCCATCAAGACACGCCACGCTTCGATCATCCGCGCAATCTGCATTGGCCAAATTCTGCAAAGCCAGTCCGTGCGCGGGTTTCGGGCCCGTATTGCGACCCGTCACGTGAGGTTACCGAAGTGGCACGCACGGCGCAAGCCGCACACACCACTCCCCTCTTGCTTCGACGCAATCCACCAACGAATCAAGCCGCCGGCGCTTCACCGTTGCCGGCCGCACGCGCCTTGCCACGCTTGATCCAAGCCGCCAGATTATGCGGGCGCAGCGTATCGTATTCCTCGAACGGCTGATGAATCCACGGGTTGGTCGGCAGGAACTGCACCGCATAGTCCGGCTTGATCTTCGAGCATGCCTTGTGCCACAGCACAGCGGTACGCACATCGGTGACGGCGGGATAGCGCTCCTTCAGGTGGCGCCCCACGCGCTCCAGCGTGATGCCCGAGTCCACCAAGTCATCGACCAACAGCACGCGACCCGACAGCTCGCCGCGCGTCATGGTGATGTACTGAGCGATATCGAGATCGCCCTGCTGCGTGCCTGCAGCCTCGCGATAGCTGCTGGTGGCCAGAATGGCCAGCGGCAGGTCATAGATACGGGAGAGTTGGTCGCCCACGCGCAAACCACCGCGCGCCAGGCACAGGATCTTGTCGAACTTCCAGCCCGACTCATGCACGACCAGCGCCAGGCGCTCGATCAGGCCGTGATAGTCATCCCAGGACACCCACAGGTGCGAGTCATCGTTGATCGGCTGGTTCATCGTGTTCCTCTTCTTGATCATGAATGCGACGTGAGTTGCCGCTGTCGTGTTCTGTAAAAACGCCGCTGAATGCAATTCGCCCGGCAAATCACCGGGCGAGTCTGTCAAACGCGTGAGTGCGGCACGTCAGTCCTTGTATGGATGACGCAACAGGATGGTCTCATCGCGGTCCGGGCCGGTCGAGATCATGGCGATCGGAATACCGGCCACGTCTTCCACGCGCTTGAGATACGCCTGAGCGGTCTCGGGCAGTGCGCCCCATTCCTTCAGGCCGAAGGTCGACGTGTTCCAACCGGGGAATTCTTCGTAGATCGGCTGGCAGCGCGCCACGGCATCGGAGCCACGCGGCAGAATATCGACTTCCTTGCCGTCGAGCTTGTAGCCGACGCACAGCTTGATGGTTTCGAGGCCATCGAGCACGTCGAGCTTGGTGATACACAAGCCTGACACGCCGTTGATCTGGATTGCGCGGCGCAGAGCGGCGGCATCCAGCCAGCCCGTGCGGCGCGGACGGCCCGTGACCGAACCGAATTCCTTGCCGACGTTAGCCAGACGCACGCCGGTCGGGTCCTGACGAGCGGGGTTATCCGCGTCGTACAGCTCGCTCGGGAACGGACCGGAGCCCACGCGCGTGCAGTACGCCTTGGTGATACCCAGGATGTAGTGCAGTTGGCCCGGCCCCACGCCCGCACCGGCGGCCGCATTGCCCGCCACGCAGTTGCTCGACGTGACGAATGGATACGTACCGTGGTCGATGTCGAGCAGCGTGCCTTGCGCGCCTTCGAACATCAGGTTCTTGCCCGCGGCGTTCACGGCGAACAGTTCAGCCGACACGTCCGTCACCATCGGCGCCAGGCGCTCGCCATACGGCAGCATCTCGTCCAGCACTTGCTGGAAGTCCAGCGCCGGGTGATTCAGGTACTGCGTCAGGACGAAGTTGTGGAAGTCCAGGTTCTCGCGCAGGCGCTCGGCAAAATAGGCCGGATCGAACAGATCCTGCACGCGCAGCGCACGGCGGGCGACCTTGTCTTCGTACGCCGGGCCGATGCCGCGACCGGTCGTACCAATCTTGGCAGCACCGCGCTTGAGTTCGCGCGCCTTGTCGATGGCAACGTGGTACGGGAGGATAAGCGTGGTGGCTTCCGAGATGCGCAGGCGGTTCTGGACCTGCACGCCGGCCGACTCCAGCTCGTCGATTTCCTTGAACAGCGCCTCGGGCGAGAGCACCACACCGTTACCGATGTAGCACGCGACGCCATCACGCATGATGCCCGACGGGATCAGACGCAGGATCGTCTTCTTGCCGCCGATGATGAGGGTATGGCCTGCGTTATGTCCGCCCTGGAAACGAACCACGCCTTGCGCATGATCGGTCAGCCAATCGACGATTTTCCCTTTACCTTCGTCACCCCACTGGGTGCCGATGACGACGACATTGCGTCCTTGGCTCACTGCTGGTGCGGACATGTTGAATTTGCAGATGGGTTAAAAACGTATTCTACCCTTGTTGTCAGGGTCTTCCCTGAAATTACCGGGTATTTACAGAACGTTATGCAACACGCTCAGGCTAAAGCCTTGCGGGGCTTGACGATCCAGCTCCCGCTCTCTTCTACGAGTTGGCGGTTGTAGGCGAATTCTTCCAGGTCTTCCGGGTGGCCCGGCAGCGACTGGATGACGATCTCGCCGGCAGCACGCAGGGCGGCAATGGCCTCGCGCAGCTTGGCGTCGCCCGACCACGGTGCGTGGATAGCAGCGGCGCGCGCCTCCACCGGCGAAATACCGGCGACTTCGCGCAGGTCCAGCGAAAAGCCGGTTGCCGGACGGGCGCGGCCAAAAGCCTCGCCAACCTTGTCGTAACGACCGCCTCGCGCCACCGCATTAGGCACCCCAGCCACGTAGGCCGTGAACATCACACCGCTGTGGTAGTGGTAGCCACGCAAATCGGCCAGGTCGATGTTGACTGTGGCACCTCCAGCGCGCTCGGCCAGCGTGGACAGATCATCCAGCGCGCGACCGATAGCGGGCAGCGCCGGCAACTGCGCACGGGCACGTGCGAGCACATCGACACCACCGTACAGCGACGGCAGCAGGTTGATCGCATCGCGCTGAGCCGCAGGCAGATCGGCCGTCAACACGCGTAGCGCTGGGACGTCCTTGGACGCCAGCGCGGTGAACAATTCATCCTGCACGCTCAGCGCGACCGGCGCCTGCTCCAGCAGAGCGGCCAACACGCCAACATGACACAGGTCGAGGCGCACATCTGCCAAGCCTGCCGCCGACAACGCCGCGAGCATGAGTTCCTGGATCTCCAGATCGGCTTCCAGACCGGCGTGGCCATAGATTTCGGCGCCAATCTGCAACGGCTCACGCGTGACGTGAAAGCCGCTCGGACGCGTGTGCAATACCGAACCGGCGTAGCACAGGCGCGTCACACCAGCGCGGTTCAGCAGGTGGGCATCAATGCGGGCGACCTGGGGCGTGATGTCGGCACGCAGGCCGATGGTGCGGCCGGAGAGCTGATCGACGAGCTTGAAGGTCTTCAGATCCAGGTCATGGCCGGTGCCGGAAAGTAGCGACTCGATGTATTCCAGCATCGGCGGCATGACCAGTTCGTAGCCGTAGGTGCGGAACAGGTCGAGCATGCGGCGGCGCAACTCTTCAATCTTGCGCGCCTCGGAAGGCAGCACGTCGGCAATGGATTCAGGCAGCAGCCAATTCGTCGGCATGGCAGTCTCGGTCGGAAGTCTCAGTACAGCGGAATTTCAGGAAGCGCGAAAAGGCGGTTCAGTGATGCAGCAGGCGCAGGAGGATCAGCCCCACCGCCATCGATACCAGCCCGATCACACGCAACTTCTCGTCGGGCAGCTCGGTCATCGCCTGGAAGGCACGGCGCCAGGCCTGCGGCGCGACAAACGGCAGGATGCCCTCGAACACGAGCACCAGCGCGCACGCGGCCAGCAAAACGGTGGGGAGTGATTCTTCCATGGGATGCGGGTGGCGAACGAACAAAACCCCGGCAAGCCGGGGTCTGTCCGCCTCAAATACGATCAGCGACGCATTGTACTAGCGATGTCGCCCCGACTGGGCAGCCGCAGGTGCTGCCGCCGAACCACCGCCGTTCGGGCTGCGCATGAACTTGAAGAAGTCGCTGTTCGGTTGCAGCACCATCACGTCCTTGCGGTCGCGGAACGACGCGCGGTAGGCCTCCATACTGCGCCAGAACGCGGCGAACTGCGGATCACGGCCAAACGCATCGGCGTAGATATCTGCGGCGCGGGCATCGCCCTCACCCTTGATCTTCTGCGCATCGCGGTAGGCATCGGCCAGCACGACTTCACGTTGGCGGTCGGCATCAGCGCGGATCTTCTCCCCCTCGGCCGCGCCGGTCGAACGCAACTCGTTGGCCACGCGCTTACGCTCGGCTTCCATGCGGCGGTAGACCGACTCCGTCACGCTGGCCAGCAGGTCCACGCGCTTCAAGCGCACGTCGATGATGTCCACACCCACCGACTTGCCGTACTCCTGCACCCCCTTGAGGATGCTCTGCATCGCGGCTTCGCGATCCGTGGAAACCACGTCGGAGACGGTACGGCGCGCAAACTCATCGCGGGCGATGGAGTTGATTTTCTGCGTCATACTGTCCTGCGCAAGGCGGTTATCACCCTTGAAGCTCACGTAGAACAAGCGCGGATCAGCGATCTTCCACTTCACGAACCAGTCGACCAGCAGGTTCTTCTTTTCAGCCGTGATGAAGCGGTCAGCACCGGCCACATCAATGGTCTGCAGGCGCTTGTCCATGAACACGACGTTCTGCAGCGGTGGCGGCAGCTTGAAGTGCAGCCCCGGCTCCTTGATGACCTGCTTGATCTCACCAAAAGCGAACACCACGGCGTACTGCCGCTGGTCCACCACGAACACCACCGACGAGAACACCGCCAGGGCAATGACCAGCGCCACGAGGGCGGAAATCAGACGATTCATATGCCCTCCTCTTAGCGGGAATCGCGATCGCGGTTACGCAGCGCCTCGCGCGAGCGCGAGTCGGCGTCACTCATCGATGACGGGTTGGAGGGCGTGGGCACGCCTTGCGCCGAACCGCTGTCCTGCGGTGAAGCGCCCGGGGCAGGTGCCGAGCGAGAAGCATCGCCCTGCGTCTGCGCGATCAGCTTGTCCAGCGGCAGATACAGCAGGCTGCCGTTGCCATTTTGGTCGACCAGCACCTTGTTTGCGTTGGCGTAGATGTCCTGCATGGTCTCCAGATAGATGCGGTCACGCGTGACCTGCGGCGCCTTCGCGTACTCACGCTGCACGGAGGCAAAGCGAGCCGCGTCACCTTCCGCACGTGCCGTGACACGCGCCTTGTAGCCCTGCGCCTCTTCAACCAGGCGCGCAGCCGTACCCTTGGCACGCGGCACCACGTCGTTGGCATAGGCCTGGCCTTCGGAGATCGCGCGTTCGCGGTCTTGGCCTGCCTTGGTCACGTCATCGAACGCAGCCTGCACCTGCTCGGGCGGCTGCACGCTCTGCACGTTAACGCTAAGGATGCGGATACCGGTGTTGTAGGCCGCAAGGATGCGCTGAATCGACTCTGCCAAGTTACGGCCGACGGCATCGCGCCCTTCGTACAGCACGGAGTCCATCTTGTTGCGGCCGACAATCTCACGCACAGAGGTTTCAGCGGCTTGCGTGACGAGCTCTTCATCGCCGCCACGATCCGTGCGGTTGAAGAAGAGATACTTGACCGGGTCCTCAATGTTGTATTGGACCGAGAAGCGCACATCGACGATGTTCTCGTCCTGCGTGAGCATCGACGAATCCTTCAGGTTCGTGTCCTTGATCTGCGTGGTGCGGCCGATTTCCAGCGTACGCACGCCCGACAGGTTGACGATCTCGTGCGATTGGATCGGATACGGCAGGCGCCAGTTGATACCCGGCGTGGCCAGATACTTGAAGCGGCCGAACTGCAGGATCACACCGGTCTGGCCTTCCTGGATGATGAAGAAGCCGCTGGCCAGCCACAGGCCCACCAGCACAGCCAGCAATACACCAACACCAAGACCAGAACCAGCGCGACCGCCATTGGGGCGCAGCGGCGTCGGGCCACCACTGCCGCCGTCGCCGCCTTCCTTGCGACCGAACAGGTTGTTCAGACGGCGGTTGAAGTCGCGCCACAACTCGTCGAGGTCGGGCGGACCATCCTGGGGCGGCTTGCTTTGGCGCTTCGGCTCATCTTTGTTTTCGCGCTCGGCGTTGTCATCGCCGCGACCCCAGCGCGGATCGTTCAGTGAAAGCAGCACGCGCAAGCGGTGCCACATACCCCGCGCCGGACGTGGCGAGGCCATGGAAGAAGACTGGGGCGAAATCTCGGGCATGAGCGGTTGGGCTTGTCCTGATTGTCTGACTGCAAAAGAAGTAGCGGGTGATTCTATCAGCCCTCTTCGTCACCTTCGTCGGAAGAGCCGCCACCAAGCAAGTTCTGCGACAGTTCGTCACGTTGCGCAGGGAGGTGATCCCGACGGGTATCGAAGCGCGGATCGAAGTCACCACTATGCGACGCCGGGTTCTCGCGCAGGCGAATTGCCGTTTCCACCAGCGCTTCACGCAGCAGATCCAGCCCGGCGCCCTCGATGGCGGACACAAACACGCGCCGTACGGCACCGTTCTCGTCGCGTTCGATACGCGGACCCTGGGCACGCAACTCCTCGGCCGCGTCGATTTTGTTCATCACCAGAATCTGCGGAATGCCGCTGGCGTCGATCTCATCGAGCACGCGGTCCACCTGCTCCATCTGCTCGTGCTTGACCGTGCTGGCGGCGTCCACCACGTGCAGCAGCACGTCGGCGTGCACGGTTTCTTCCAGCGTGGCGCGGAAGGCCGCCACCAGCTGCGTCGGCAGATCACGGATAAAACCGACCGTATCGGACAGCACGACGTTGCCCAAACCTTCCAAGTACAGACGGCGGGAAGTCGTATCCAACGTGGCGAACAACTGGTTGGCCGCGTAGGTGCGCGCCTTGGTCAGCGAGTTGAACAGCGTCGACTTGCCGGCGTTGGTATAACCGACCAGTGAGACGGAAAATGCATCGTTGCGGCTACGCGAACGGCGTTGCGTGTCGTGCTGGCGCTGCAGCTTGTCCAACTCGGACGACAGGCGCTTGGCACGTTCGTCTAGCATCCGGCGGTCCAGTTCGAGCTGGCGCTCACCGGGGCCGCCACGCAGGCCAACACCGCCCTTCTGACGCTCCAAGTGGCTCCACGCCCGTACCAGACGTGCCGCCTGGTAGCGCACGCGCGCGAGCTCCACCTGCACTTTGCCGACGTGGCTCTGCGCACGCTGGCTGAAGATGTCGAGGATGAGGCCTGTCCGGTCCACCACGTGGCGGCCGAAAAAGCGCTCGAGGTTACGTTGCTGCGCGGGGCTCAGCGCGTGGTTGAAGATGACGATCTCGGCGTCTTCCTCATCCGCGGCGATCTTCACTTCCTCCGCCTTGCCCGAGCCGATGAACAGCGATGCGTCCGGCCGGGAACGTTTGCCCGTGACCGCACGCACAGGTTCAGAGCCAGCCGTGGAGGCCAGCAACGCCAGTTCACTCAGGCTTTCCTGAAAATCGTGTTTGCCGAAATCGACCGCAACCAAAATAGCGCGCGTCGGCTCCGAGTTGGAGGTGGGATGGGATGCCAAGCGGGGGAAATAAAGAAGGGAGAAACCGAGGTGGGTGCGTCCCGCCGCGCAGATGGCGGCGGGAGCGAGGCAGGATCAGGCGTCGGACGCTTCGTCCACGCGGAAATTCACGGCACGGGCCGGCACCACGGTGGAGATTGCGTGCTTGTACACCATCTGCGTCACGGTGTTGCGCAGGAGCACGACGTACTGGTCGAACGACTCGATATTGCCTTGCAGCTTGATGCCGTTGACGAGGTAGATCGACACCGGCACATGCTCCTTACGCAGCGCATTCAGAAACGGGTCTTGTAGCAATTGCCCTTTGTTGCTCATGGCACACTCCAGATTTATAGGTTTAGTGGTGGGTTATGGGGCTGGGAAGCCCGGGTTCAAGCAGGCGACGCAAAAAAAGTTCGTCAAAAGAGTCCGCCAAGTGAATCTAAACGACACCAATGGCGTGCGAGACGCCATGTTTCGTGAATTTAGCCTTAGAAATCGGGGAAAGCAAACGGAAAACTGCGCCGACTCCGCCATACGAAATGGCTAACTCAGCCTTCCGATGATCCCCCATTCGAATACCCCGCGTCACCCGCTCCCTCGTTCGAGCGCGGCTTGGCACGCGCTCACTCGTTGGATTGGGCGTACGGGTTTTTGTTCGTACGAAATTCGATTCGCAGCGGGGTGCCCTTCAGCTGGAAGGCCTCGCGGAAACGCCCTTCCAGGAAGCGGCGGTAGGTGTCGGGAATATTCGACAGCGCATTGCCGTGGATCACGACAATCGGCGGGTTGGAACCGCCCTGATGCGCATAGCGCAGCTTCGGACGCGAGACCCCCGCGCGACGCGGTTGCTGGAATTCGACCGCCTCCTGCAACACGCGGGTGAGCTTGGGTGTCGGCAGCTTGACCATGGCGGCAGCGTAGGCAGCATCCACCGATTTCAGCAGCGCGCCGATACCGGTCTTTTCCTTGGCCGAGACGTAATGCACGTTCGCGAACGACAGGAACTGCAGCTTGCGCTCCAGATCATGTTTGATACGGTCACGCGCATGGCCCGTGAGGCCATCCCACTTGTTCACGCCAACCACCAGCGCACGGCCCGATTCGACGATAAAGCCGGCGATATGTGCGTCCTGGTCGGAAATATCCTGCTGCGCATCGAGCAGCAGCACCACCACGTTGGCATCTGCAATCGACTGCAGCGTCTTGACCACTGAGAATTTCTCGATCGCCTCGAACACCTTGCCGCGCTTGCGCAGACCAGCGGTGTCGATGAGCGTGTACGGCTTGCCGTTGCGTTCGAAATCCACATAGATGGAGTCGCGCGTGGTGCCCGGCATGTCGAACGCGATCACGCGCTCCTCGCCAATCAGCGCGTTCACCAGCGTCGACTTGCCCACGTTTGGGCGACCAACGATGGCAATCCGCGTACCGTGGTCGTGCGCATCGGCTGCCTCGGCAAGCTCCGGACGCTCGGCAAACGCGAGGTCAAGTGCTTCCGCCACCAAGTCGTTGACGCCATCGCCATGCGCAGCCGAAATGGCTGCTGGATCGCCCAATCCGAGCTCGTAGAAATCGGAGGCGACTGCGGTGTACCGCATGCCCTCGGCCTTGTTGACGGCCAGAAGAATGCGACGCCCGGTCTTGCGCAAATAGTCGGCGATCACGCGATCCTGCGGTGCCAGCCCCAGGCGGCCATCGACGATGAAGATGACCACGTCGGCCTCGACCACGGCCTGGCGCGTCTGCTTGGCCATCTCGGCGACAATGCCCTCTTTGGCGACGGGCTCGAAGCCGCCGGTATCGATCGCGATGAACGGACGCTCGCCGATGCGACCCTCGCCGTAGTGGCGGTCGCGGGTCAGGCCGGGGATGTCCGCGACCAGCGCGTCGCGCGAGCGCGTCAGACGGTTGAACAGGGTCGATTTGCCGACATTCGGCCGCCCCACGAGGGCAATGACTGGTTTCATGCTTGTGTACCGTGCGCGAATGGCGTCACGGCAAATTCCGGTTGTTGCAACTGCGGTTGGCACCCGCACGGCCTACCGAACAGATGCAAGACGCCCGCGGGATACGCGGGCGCGGGTTCAAGGCGCCGGCAACTGCCAGCCGCCCTGAGTGATTCGTTTGCCGCCGCGACGTCAACCGCACGCGACGGCAGGTGTTACTTCGGCAGGTAGCCGTAGACGCCACCGCCGCGCGTCTGCACGACGAGCGTCTGGCCGACCACCACCGGCGCCGCGCTGATGGCGCTGCCGTCTGCCTTCACGCGGGCGACAAACTTACCGCTGTCGCTCGCCAGGAAGTGCACCCAGCCTTCGAAATCGCCAACGATGACCGCATGACCAAATGCCAGCGGCGCACCCAGATCACGCCACAGCAGCGCGTCGTTCTTCCACAGGTCTGCGCCGTTCTGGGCATTGAAGCCATAGACGATCGACTTCTCATCCGCCGCGAACAGCGAACCGCCATCCTGCGTCACGCCGCTCGGCGAAGAGAAATCGCGACCCCAGCGCGGAGCACCCGTGCTGATATCGAAGCACGCCACACGCCCCTGGAAGCTGGCCGCGCACACCTGCTGACCATCGATCGACGGTGAACCAGTCACATCGTTCAGGCGCTCAATTTCCGACACGCCACGCGGATACGATACCGCCGCTTCCCAGCGCAGCGCACCGTTGTTGGCTGCCAGCGCGCCCAGTTTGCCACCAGCAAAGCCCAGGATGACATTGTCACCGGCAAAGATCATCGGCAGGCTGCTACGCAGGTTCAGTGCCGACGGCGAGCGTTGATAGATCCACTTGCGATCGCCACTGCCGCCGTCCAAGCCAAGAATGCGGCCATCGGTCGTACGCACGATCACCAGACCTTGGCCGACCAGCGGAGCGGTCAGAACTTCACCGTTGACGGTCGCCTTCCATTTTTGCGCGCCTTTTTCGTCGAATGCGACGACGGTGCCCTTCTCGCCAGCCACGGCCGTCAGTGTGCCGTCGCTGCCCGGGCCGGAGGTCAGGTCGACATCCGCCTTGCCCTGCCACACGGTGCGGCCGGTCGCGCCGTCCAGTGCCGTCACGCCGCCGTTGGCGGCCGACACGTAGACGTTGTTACCCCAGACAAACGGCTGCATCACGTAGCTGCCGCTCTTGCCGACGCTCACGCTCCACGCCTGGCTCACGGCCAGCACCTGCTGAACGTCCTTCAGCTTGGCAGGTTCATGCTTGACCTTGCTGCTGAACAGCGAGCAACCGCCCAGAACGGCCGTCGCCGCCAGTGCCAGCACTGCGACACGCGCTGCGCGCGCGAGACCACCCTGCTCAAGTGCGTGAATCATGAAATCGAGATCCTTTTGTTATGCGTTGAGGTGCACCAACGTTGCCGATCAGGCACCGCCCAGAGCATCCAGCTTGAACTGCACGATCTGGCGAGCCGAAGCGTCCGTCGGACCGAACTTCTCGAGCGCCAGCTTGTAGGCCGTACGCGCGTCTTCGGTCTTGTTCTGCGCGGCAAGCAGGTCACCACGACGGTCGGCAAACAGTGCGGTAAACGCCGGAGCAACGTCGCCGGAGACTAGCGCGAGGCCCTGATCGTAGGCTTTCTCGTCGAGCAGCAGACCTGCCAGGCGCAGCTTGGCGAGAGCCTTGTACTCGCCATCGCGCGCGTGATCGATCGTCCATTGCAACTGCGCCTTCGCGCCAGCAGCATCGTTGGCCTCATACAGCGCCTTGGCTGCGGCCAGCGCGGTCATCTGCGCGTAAGCGGTTCCGCCAAACTTGTCTTCCATGTCGGTGGCGGCGCGCTTGATCTTCTCGGCGTCCTTACCGTCGACGGCCTTCTGCACCTGCTCATACAGCACGGACGCTTCGCCCGCTTGCTTGCGCTGCCAGTTCTTCCAGCCAAACCAGCCAGCCACGGCCAATAGCACCACGATGGCGATCCACGTCACCACGTTGCCGTTGTCACGCCACCAGTGCTTGAGGCTCTCTAGTTGTTCCTGTTCTTCGAGATCGTAGGCCATGCTTTGCAGAGCTTGAGGTTTTGGAGTTAGTCGCTGTTTGCCACCATGGCATCGATCAGACGGTCGACCAGTTGGTCAGCCGGCACGGTCTGCTGGGCATCCGCATTTGGATCACCGCGCAGCGGCTTGATCTGTGCCACGCCTTGGGCAACTTCGTCGTCGCCAATGATAACCGCATAGGATGCGCCACTTGCGTCGGCACGCTTGAACTGCGACTTGAAGCTGCCATTGCGCCCTTCCGCCGAGGCATGAAGGACGACGTCAAGGCCGGCATCACGCAGGCGCTCTGCGGCCACGAGTGCCTGCACCTGTGCGTCGTCGCCCTGGTGGACGATGTAGACGTCGCAGCCTTGCGCCTCGGGCTCCAGCTTTTCTTCACGCAGCAACTCGATGATGCGCTCGACGCCCATGGCCCAACCGCATGCGGGCGCCGGCTTGCCGCCAATCTGCTCGATCAGCGGATCATAGCGACCGCCCCCGGCCACGGTACCTTGCGAGCCGAGCTTGTCGGTCGTCCACTCGAACACCGTGAGGTTGTAGTAATCCAGCCCGCGCACCAGGCGCGGATTGATCGTGAATGGAATGTTGTTCGCCTTGAGCAGCTTCTGCACACCGTCGAAGTGCGCGCGCGATTCATCGCCCAGATAGTCGATCAGCTTGGGCGCACCAGCCGCCATGGCCTGCAACGCAGGATTCTTCGTGTCGAGCACACGCAGCGGATTGGTGTACAGGCGGCGCTTGCTGTCTTCATCGAGGATGTCCTGGAAGCCTTCCAGATACTTGATGAGATCGGCACGGTGCGCGGCGCGCTCCTCAGCCTGGCCAAGCGAATTCAACTCAAGCTTCAGGCCGACCAGGCCGAGGTCATCCCACAGGCGCTGACACATCAGGATGACTTCAGCGTCGATGTCCGGGCCAGCAAAGCCCAGCGCTTCGACACCTACCTGATGGAACTGGCGGTAGCGGCCGCGCTGCGGCTTTTCGTGGCGGAACATCGGACCCGTGTACCAGAGTCGCTTCGGACCGTCGTACAGCAGGTTGTGCTCGATCACAGCGCGCACAGCGGCTGCGGTCCCTTCCGGGCGCATCGTCAATTGCTCGCCATTCAGGCTGTCGGTGAAGGAGTACATCTCCTTCTCGACGATGTCCGTCACCTCGCCGATGCCGCGCACGAACAGCTGCGTCTGCTCGACGATGGGCGTGCGAATCTGCTGGTAACCGTAAGCGCGCAGCATGCTGCGCACCGCGTTGTCGAAGTGCTCCCACAGCGGGGCGTCGCTGGGCAACAGGTCATTCATGCCTTTGACGCCAGCGATCTTCTGCGCGCGTTGTTGTTTGGGTTCGCTCATGATGTCACGTTAAAAGCCGGCCTCATCTGCAGGCCGGCTTGTCATTTCTTGCTGTGAAGCCTTATGCCGTCTCGGCTTGTGCACCGTAATGCGTGCGCACGTACTCGTCGACGATCGTCTGGAATTCTTCTGCGATGCGCTCTCCGCGCAGCGTCTTCACCTTCACGCCGTCGACAAACACCGGCGCTGCCGGCGATTCGCCTGTGCCCGGCAGAGAGATGCCGATATTGGCGTGCTTGCTCTCACCCGGCCCATTGACGATGCAGCCCATCACGGCCACGTTCATCTCTTCGACACCGGGGTGCGTGACCTTCCACGTCGGCATCTGCTCGCGCAGATACGACTGGATACGTGCAGCCAGCTCCTGGAACACCGTGCTGGTCGTGCGTCCGCAACCGGGGCACGCGATGACCATCGGCGTGAAATTGCGCAGGCCCATGGTCTGCAGGATCTCCTGCGCCACGATGACTTCCTTCTCACGCGGCGCACCCGGCTCGGGCGTGAGCGAAATACGGATCGTGTCGCCAATGCCCTCTTGCAGCAGCACCGACAGCGCGGCCGTCGAAGCGACGATGCCCTTGCTGCCCATGCCAGCTTCGGTCAAGCCGAGGTGCAGCGCGTAGTTGCAGCGGCGCGCCAGCTCACGGTACACCGCGATCAGATCCTGCACGGCTGAAACCTTGCATGACAGGATGATCTGGCTACCCGGCAAACCGATCTCTTCCGCCTTCTGTGCGGATTGAATCGCCGACGTGATCAGCGCCTCAACCATCACGGTACGGGCATCCCACGGCGTCGCACGCTGAGCGTTCTCGTCCATGATGCGTGCGAGCAGATCCTGATCCAGGCTGCCCCAGTTCACGCCGATGCGCACGGGCTTGTCGTAGCGACAGGCAATCTCGATCATCTGCGCGAACTGCGTGTCACGCTTCGCGCCCTGCCCCACGTTGCCCGGGTTGATGCGGTACTTGGACAGCGCCTGCGCGCACTCGGGATAATCCTGCAGCAGCTTGTGGCCGTTGTAGTGGAAATCGCCCACCAGCGGCACGTCCACGCCCATGCGATCGAGTTGCTCGCGGATGGCCGGCACAGCAGCCGCCGCAGCCGGCGTATCCACCGTGATGCGCACCAGTTCAGAACCGGCACGCGCCAGTTCCTTCACCTGGATCGCCGTACCGATGGCATCCGACGTATCAGTGTTCGTCATCGATTGCACGCAGACCGGCGCAGCGCCGCCAACGTGAACGATGCGGTCACCCCAGCGGATTTCTGCCGCGCGCGAGTTCCGGCGCGGTAGCGGACCGGGCAAGGCTGGAGCGCAGTCGAGAGGCGTGGAGGTTTCCATGATCAGACAAGGCGCGACGCCCAGTCAGGCGTCACGCCATTCAACAAAACGGTTCAGGGCAATGTGGCCCGTGCCACGCGATTGCGGGCGTACTTCTGGATGTCGACCGCCGCGCCACCAACGGTGAGCGATTCAACGGCCTCAGCATTCCCGAAGGTGACCTTGAACGGCGGTGTGCCGGTCAGGTCGCGCGCATCGCCTTCCTTGGCCAGACCGCTGGCGAGCGTCTTACCGGACTTGTCCTTGATCTCAAACCAAGAGGCGCCCGAGAAACGCACCGAGACTGTGCCGTTACCCGTTGCCGACTCTGCCGGCCTGGCAGCTTCGCTTGGTGCAACAACAGCGGGGGCATCGACGTTGACCACCGCCGGCTTGGCGCTGACAGCATCAGCCACGGGTGCCGGTGCAGCACCATTGTCCGAGCGCGGCAACGAGGGCGGCGGCGCCAGCGGCGCAGTCACCACACCGGAAGCCGGAGCAGCCGGCGCCACAGGCGTGAGCGGTGTCGGCATCGATGCCGCAGGCGTTTCCGCCTGGGCCGGCGCGGGCGCTTGCGCTGCCTCGGTCGGCGCTGGCTGTTGTTCAGTCGGCGCGGCTTCCTTCGTGGCAGGTTCGGTGGTTTGCGTGGCAGCAGTCTGCGCGGCAAACCATTGCTTCAAGCGATCCATTCCGGCCAGCGCACCGCCGGCCACAGCCACGGCGACCAACACGCCAATCAGCCACCCTCCGCCACCCCGACGCTTGGCAAAGCTCGGCTTGTCGGAGAACGACTCACCCAGCCCGCCTTCGGGACGCAAACCGATGTTGGCGACTGGAGCACGCGCGTTCAGCCGGACAAGCTGGTCATCGACATCGACCTGCAACACACGCGCATAGGCACGAATCAACCCCTTGGTGAACGTCATGTCGGGCAACGCGCTGATGTCAGCCGACTCAACCGCCAACAGCTTGGCCGGGGCGACCTTCAGGCGCGTCGCCAGATCTTCAACCGTCAAGCGCTGGCGCTCACGGCCAGCGCGCAGGCGTTCAGCAATCTCGCGCAGCGCATCGTCACGCTCCGGCGATACGGCCGCGGGCGAACCCGAGGCAGGCGCGGCACCTTGAGAGAGGTCGGCGGCGCTTGCCACGTCGCGGTCAGTCATCCCACGCTCCTCGTTCGAAAGCCGCCTCTTCGGGCGCATTGGGGAAACGGCGTTGCAGTTGCGCGCTCCATGCATTCTGTTGCGAGACATCGCCCACGCGGCGCGCGATGCGCGCACCCAGCCACAGGCTCTCTGCCGTCGGATTGCCGCGGCCGTTCACGCGTTCAACAAACGGCATCGCACGCGCATACTCGCGACGCTTGTAGTAGAGCTGCGCCAACGTCATGTTGGTCAGCGGGTTGTTGGCATCGATGTAAGTGGCGCGGGTGAGGCTCTTCTCAGCGCCATCCAGATCGCCCTGACGCATCTGGCAGACGCCCAGATTGGTCCACGGCTTGGCAGGGCTGCCCGCTGCCGGCGCCTCGATAGCCTGACGCAGCATCGCCATGCCCTGATCGGGCTTGCCGCCCTGCGAGCACAGGAACCAGCCGTAGTTGTTCAGCAGATCGCCGTCCTGCGGCGTCGCGGCCAGGGCACTACGGAAACTGTCGTCCGCCTGCTCGCGTTGGCCCAAATTCATGTAAGCCAGCGCACGAATGTGATACGCACCCGGCACGTTCGGGTCGATCGCGATGGCGTTCTTGATCTCTTCAAGCGCAGTTGCAGCCTGGCCAGCTTCCAGATATTGCGTCGCCAGCTGCAATCGGATCGCAGCACGACGGCCGGTGTCTGCCTTTTGATCGGGGACGGTCGTGACTTCTCGTGTCTGTGTCTGGACCGGCGGCGGCAATGCGCATCCGGCGGCTGCCAGCGTGAAGACCAAACTGACAGCAGTCGACCAACGCTTCATGCGGTACCCATGCGGTGAGTGGAGTCGGCCCCAACCACGGGGATCTCGACGATCTTGCCAAACTTGCCGCGCTCAGCCAAGCGCGTGCGATCCTTGACCTCGCCAGCCAGTTGGCCGCAGGCCGCATCGATGTCGTCGCCACGCGTCTTGCGGATCGTGGTGACGATGCCGGCGTCCAGCAGCACCTGCGAGAAACGGCGAATCTGCTCGTTGTTCGAGCGCTTCAACCCAGACTCGGGGAACGGGTTGAACGGAATCAGGTTGAACTTGCACGGCACGTCGGCCACGACGCGCAGCAGTTCGCGAGCGTGCTCGACGGTGTCATTGACGCCATCCAGCATGCAGTATTCGAAGGTGATGAAATCGCGCGGCGCGAACTCCAGATAGCGGCGGCAGGCGGCCATCAGTTCGGCCAACGGGTACTTCTTGTTCAGCGGCACAAGCACGTCACGCAGCGCATCGTTGGAGGCATGCAGCGACACTGCCAGCGCCACCGGCACATCGTGCGCGAGGCGATCCATCATCGGCACCACACCTGAGGTGGATACCGTCACACGTCGGCGCGACAGGCCGTACGCGTTGTCATCCAGCATCAAGCGCAACGCCGGCACCAGCGCGTCGTAGTTCAGTAGCGGCTCGCCCATGCCCATCATCACGACGTTGGTGATGACGCGGTCATCCTTGGGGCCGCGGCCAAGTTGCTTGCGCATGGCGAACTCGGCCATCCAGAGCTGGCCGATAATCTCGCCCGAGCTGAGGTTGCGCGAGAACCCTTGCTTGCCGGTCGAACAGAACCGGCAGTTGACGGCACACCCCGCCTGAGACGACACACACAGCGTGCCGCGCGTCTCTTCGGGGATGTAGACCGTCTCGACGGCATTGCCTTGCCCCACATCGACCAGCCACTTTCGTGTGCCGTCCGACGAAAGGTGATCGGAAATGACCGCCGGCGCCTGGATGTTGGCGCGGGTCGCGAGCTTTTCGCGCAGCGACTTGGCGAGATCAGTCATCTCGCCAAAATCGGACGCGCCCGACTGGTGAATCCAGCGCTGCAATTGCTTGGCGCGGAACGACTTCTCGCCCAGGCTCTCGCAGTACGCTAGAAGGCCCTGTGCGTCGAAATCGAGGAGATTCACCACATCGTTCATGACTTGCAACCCGAAACCACCAATTCCAGTCTAGTGTTGACGCTTAGCGGCTGTAAATGTTCAGGCCGGGGAAGAAGAAAGCGACTTCCACAGCAGCCGTTTCAGCAGCGTCCGAACCGTGCACGGCGTTGGCGTCGATGCTGTCAGCGAAGTCGGCGCGGATCGTGCCCTTCTCAGCCTTTTTCGGGTCGGTTGCACCCATCAGGTCACGGTTCTTGGCGATTGCGTTTTCGCCTTCCAGCGCTTGCACCATCACCGGGCCCGAGATCATGAAGTCAACCAGATCCTTGAAGAACGGGCGCTCCTTGTGCACAGCGTAGAACTGCTCGGCTTCACCGCGCGACAGATGGATCATCTTGGCCGCAACGACCTTCAGGCCTGCGCCTTCGAAACGGGCGTAGATCTGACCGATGACATTCTTGGCCACTGCGTCCGGTTTGATAATCGAGAGGGTGCGTTCGATCGCCATTAAAAACTCCAAAAAATGAAGGTGTTACGTGAAAGATAAACGTTAGATTCTAACACGGGGCGCGGCCGGATTGGATGTCAAGCGGTGCAACCCCGCCCAGCGCCCGCCTGCCGCGGGAGGCGACCCATGCATCACTCTGCCCACCCCGCGCGACATGACAAGGGGAACGGGCTTAGGATTGCCTTATTGAGAGCATAAAAAGTCACCCCGGAAGTGCCCTTTCCGACGCGATCATCGCCCGGACGCCGGAACCGCATGGCATCCTGCCCCCTCAAAGTAAGGACGACGCGACTTGCAAAAGCGCACTTCGGATGCCACATTCGCAACGTCGTCGCATTGTCTGCAACGTCATTCACCCAAGGAGTTCGCATGGACAACCAACTCAACACGTACGGTTTTGGCGCTTCCGGCACCGCCGGCGCGTTGGCCGTCCGCAACCGTGTGCTGCGCAATACCTATTGGCTGCTCGCGCTTTCGATGATCCCCACCATCCTCGGTGCGTGGATCGGCGTCACCACTGGCTTCAACCTGATGGGTGGCCGCCCGCTGATGGGCTTCATCATCTTCATGGCCGTGGCCTTTGGCTTCTTCTATGCCATCGAGCGCTTCAAGAACAGCGGCCTGGGTGTGGCCTTGCTGCTCGGCTTCACGTTCTTCATGGGGTTGATGCTGTCGCGCCTGATCGGCTTCACGCTGGGGAGCTACTCGAACGGCGCGGCGCTGATCATGACGGCATTCGGCGGCACCGCGATCATCTTCGGCGTGATGGCAACGGTGGCCACCGTCAGCAAGCGGGACTTCTCCGGTCTGGGCAAGTGGCTGTTCATGGGCGTGCTGGTACTGATCGTCGCATCGGTGGCCAATATCTGGCTGCAAATGCCCGCGATGATGCTGACGATCTCGGTGCTGGCCATCGCGATTTTCTCGGCCTACATCCTGTTCGACGTGCAACGCATCGTGAACGGCGGCGAGACCAACTACGTGACCGCCACCCTGGCGATCTACCTGGACGTCTACAACATCTTCACGAACCTGCTGGCGATCCTGGGGATTTTCGGCGGCAATCGCAACTAAGCACCCGCAGCGCGCTGGAAACAGCGCAGCGAAAAAAACCGGCGCCTTGTGCGCCGGTTTTTCTTTGCCTGAGAGACACGCGATAGCGGATCAGTCACGCTCAAACACTGCCATTGACTCCACGTGCGACGTGTGCGGGAACATGTTCACCACACCCGCCCCAGCCAACCGGTAGCCGGCTTCGTGCACCAGCAAGCCCGCATCACGCGCCAGCGTCGCCGGATTGCATGACACATAGACGATACGCTTGGGCAGGAACTCAAGCGCGTCACCGCCGCGTTGCGCCAGCTCTGCCAACGCCTTGGAGACAGCCAGCGCCCCTTCACGCGGCGGATCGACCAACCAGCGGTCAAACTTGCCCAGCGCGGCAATATCATCTGCAGTCACTTCGAACAGGTTGCGGCAAGCGAACGTCGTCTTCGCATCGAGCCCGTTGTGCTGTGCGTTGGCGAGCGCACGCGTGGTCAGCGCTTCGCTACCCTCGATGCCCATGACCTCGCGGGCGCGCGTGGCCATTGGCAGCGTGAAATTGCCGATCCCGCAGAACAGGTCGAGCAAGCGATCGCCCGGCTGCGCATCAAGTAGCTTCAGCGCCCGCGACATCAGCACACGATTGATCTGGTGATTGACCTGCGTGAAATCCGTCGGCTTGAACGGCATCGTGATGCCGAACTCGGGCAGCGTGTACGTCAGCGCACGGTCGAGCGGATAGAACGGATACACCGTATCCGGCCCTTTGGGCTGCAGCCAGAATTGAACGTTGTGTTGATCGGCAAACGCGCGCAATTCAGCCTCATCAGCGGAGGTAAGCGGCTCAAGGTTGCGCAGCACCAGCACCGTTACATCCTGACCGACAGCCAGTTCAATCTGCGGCATACGCTGGAAAATGGAGAGACGCCCCACCAGCCCACGCAACGGCACCAGCAGCGCCGACACATGCGGCGGCAGCACTTCGCATGAGGTCATGTCGACCACATAACTGCTCTTGCGCTCGTGAAAGCCCACCAGCACGCCACCCTTGGCTGCCACGTGACGTACCGTCAAACGGGCGCGATAGCGATAGCCCCAATCCGGCCCGGCAATCGGCCGGAACACGACGTCCGGGCGCAACTTGGCCAGGTGCCACAGGTCATCCTCCAGCACACGCTGTTTGATGGCGACCTGCGCGCGCGAATCCAGATGCTGCATCGAGCAGCCACCGCACACGCCAAAGAACTTGCACTGCGGCGTCACACGCGAGGCGGACTGGCGCAGAATGCTCACCACGCTCGCCTGCTCGTACGACGGTTTGGCGCGATGACTGCGGTACGTCACCAGTTCGCCCGGCAACGCGCCTTCTACGAAGACAACCTTGCCAGGCGTGCCATCCTCATTGGCCAGACGGCCAATGCCGCGCGCCTCGCCATCGAGCGAGACAATCTCCAATGGGCCGGCTACCGGCACCTCGGGCTTCCTGCGCCCACGCGGAGCCTTGGCCGGCGCGGCAGTTGCGGAATCAGAAGACGACGGCATGGCGGTGGGTGCAGCTTGAGACACGGGCGAGCCTGAACAAATTGGGGACAAGGGCGGCATTGTAAGACACCGGAGGACCAGCATGGGCACCGTTATCCTGACGTGGAACATCCAGTGGGGCCGCGGCGCGGACGGGCGCGTCGACCTCACGCGCCAACTCACCGAAGCGCGCGCAATGGCTGACTTCGACGTGCTCTGCCTGCAGGAAGTCACCTCCGGCTTCGGCAACCTGCCCGGCCACCCGAGCGCCGACCAGTGGGGCGAACTCGCTGATGCGCTCGACCCTGAATACACCGTGATCGGCGGCTTTGCGCTTGAGCGCCACGACGGCGCGCACGTGCAGCGCTTCGGCAATGCAATCGCCACGCGCCTGCCGGTGCTCTACGTCATGCGCCACGCACTACCCAGCCCGCCGGATGCCACACCGGCGATGCCGCGCATGGCCATCGAGGCGCTCGTGCAGACCACATTCGGACCACTGCGCATCCTCACAACACATCTGGAGTACTACTCAGAGACCCAGCGACTGGCACAGATCGACGCGCTACGGGCAATTCACGTGGAAGGCTGTAGTCGTGCGGCGCACCCGTCCGTACTTGGCGCGGAGTCAGCGGCTGGCCCGTTCCGGCCTCTTGCACAAACGACTGCCACGATCATTTGCGGCGATCTCAACTGCAAGCCTGACTCCACGCCCAAGCGCCTGGCTACGGTTCCATTTTCACGGGAACCCGCACTGCACGATGCGTGGGAGATCGCACACGGCGCGACGCCGCAGCCGCCAACCTTCGGCGTACACGATCGCACTGACTGGACCGAGCCTGCCTACGTGTGCGACTACATGCTGATCAGCGAACCGTTGAAGGCGCGCGTGCTGCGCGTAGAAGTGAATAGCACCACGCAGGCATCGGACCATCAACCGATGCTGCTGGAGCTACGTAACGATTGAAGGGCGAACTGGACCAGCGGCGCCTTACAGCACCGCGTCCTTGCGCACGCCCTGCGAGGCGAAATGGCGCTTGAGCTTGACCAGCGCCTCCTGCTGGATCTGGCGCACGCGTTCGCGCGTCAGGCCCATCTCGGCGGCCAACTCTTCCAGCGTGGCGGGTTCGATGTGATTGAGGCCAAAACGGCGCTCGACCACGTAGCGATGCTTGTCGGACAAGCGCGCCAGCCACGACTTCATCAGTTGCGACAGCTCGCGATGGGCAACTTCCTGATCCGGAGAGGCACCATGCTCGTCCGACAGGAAATCGAGCAGACTGGTGCCCGGATCGAGATCGAACGGCGTATCGAGCGAGGTCGTATGCTCATTGAGCGAGAGCACGTCCTGCACTTCATCGGTGGTTTTGCCGAGCAGGTGCGCGATATCTTCAAGGCTCGCATCACGCCCATCTACCCCGCTCTTTTCCAGATGGCGCTTGGCGCGCAGCACCTGATTGAGCTCGCGAATCACGTGGACCGGCAGGCGAACCGTACGCGCCTGGTTCATGATGGCGCGCTCGATACTTTGGCGGATCCACCACGTGGCGTAGGTCGAAAAACGGAAGCCACGCTCCGGATCGAACTTCTCGATCGCGTGCATCAGACCGAGATTGCCCTCTTCGATCAGATCGAGCAGCGGCACACCGCGATTCAAATAACCCTTTGCGATGCTGACAACGAGGCGCAGGTTACGCTCGATCATCACTTGCCGCGCAGCAAACTCGCCCGCCTTGGCCAAGGTCGAAAAATGCAGTTCCTCGGCCGGCGTCAGCAACGGCTTGATACTGATGCGATTGAGATAGTGCTGGACAGTGTCGGCAGCCAGTTCGGCCTGCAGCACCTTGCGGAAATCCTCCTCCGGTGCGGCCTCTTCCGATTCCTCTTCGTCGTCTTCGTCTTCGTCAGGCTCGTCGGCGCTGTCAGAAGCGTCGTTGACATCCGCCGGCTCGGCGGCCGGCAGGTCGTCGATCAGTGTGTCGACAACCTCGATCTCTTCTGCCTGAGGTTGCGCCGCGCCGCGCGCACGCCGCCCCGCACGCCCATTCTGGGTGCCTTGGCCATCTGCAGCGTCGATGTTGTCATCGGCGGGGGTGGCGGGCGTAGCGGCTTTCTGACGCGGCATGCATTCCTCTATTGAGGTGGCAGGAAGCGCATCGGATCGACCGGCTTACCGTTGCGGCGCACTTCGAAGTGAAGCTTCACGCGATCCGCATCGGTACTGCCCATTTCTGCGATCTTCTGCCCTTTCTTGACCGTGGATTGCTCGGTGACCAGAACCTTGTCGTTGTTGCCGTAGGCGGTCAGGAACGTGTCGTTGTGCTTGATGATGACAAGATTCCCGTACCCACGCAAGGGTCCGACGTGGATCACTTTTCCGTCATCCGCAGCGACCACGGCGTCACCACGTTTGCCACCGATGTCGATACCCTTGTTGGCCTTGTCATCGAAGCGATTGAGGAGCGCGCCACGTGCCGGCCAGGCCAGCGCGATTGCGCTATCGCTTGCCCCGGCAGAGGCGCCGGAGGTGGCCGTGGACGACGTAGCAGGCGTGGAATCGACCGGCTGTGCGCTCGTGTTGCCCGGACGGACGGGTGTCACAACCGCACCGCTGCTGCTGACATCCGCGTTCGGCGGCACAACGCGGATCAGCTGATCGACTTCGATCTGATTCGCATTCGGGATGTTGTTCCACGCCACGAGATCACGCGGCGCCTGGCCGTTGCGAAGAGCGATGCTGTACAGCGTATCGCCGCGTTTGACTCGATAGTAGCCGGGGGGCGGCGGCTCCTGTGAGGCAGCGGAGGTGGTACCGGCACGCGAGGTGCGGTCGAGAACGGGCGCCTGGTTGCCGGAGGATGCGCAAGCCGCCAGCAGTGCGGCCGACACCATCGCCACGGCAAGCCGGCCGGTGCGTGCGGGGCTTGGAGGGTTCATGGAACTCCGGGAAATGAACATGCTAAACAGTTCCTGATTTTAAAGGGACAAAGAAAACGCCTTCAAGCGCGGTACTGTGAAACTGGAAGCGGCTGCGGCGCTCGATCAGCACTAACTGCTGCGCCGGGCCCGAGCCACTGCTATTGCGGTCAATCGCCACCGGGGCGATCAAGCGACCGCCAACGGCAAGCTGGTCGAGCAGCGCCTGCGGCACCTCCATTCCAGCTGCTGCCAGGATGATGGCGTCGAACGGTGCTGCTTTCGGCAACCCCAGCATGCCGTCGCCGTAATGCAGGCGGATGTTTGGCACGCGGAGTGGCCGCAAGTTCGCTTTGGCTTTCTCATGCAGCGGGCGGATGCGTTCGATCGAATACACCTCGTCTGCCACTTGCGATAGCACGGCGGCCTGATAGCCGCAGCCAGTTCCAATTTCGAGCACGCGCGCAAGCGGCAAGCTTTGCGCACGCGCGGGACGCTCGCGCAACAACAACTCGATCATCCGGCCGACCACCGAAGGCTTCGAGATCGTTTGCTGATGACCTATTGGCAGCGCGGAATCTTCATAGGCCTGCGAGGCCAAGCCAGCATCCACGAATAGATGGCGTGGCACCGAGCCAATCGCGGCCAGCACGCGCTTATCGCTCACACCCGCGGCTTGCACGCGGCCAACCAATGCCTGGCGCGCGCGATCCGATGCCATACCGCCGGCTGCCGCATGCGCAGCGGCCGTACGTGCTTGTACGGCGCTCGCCGCGACAGCACCGACCGCAGCATCAACGCCTGCCACCCGCTGCGGGGCGGGCGCTGGTGCCGATGCGGGCTGCACGCGCTCGACCGACGCCGCACGCGCTGGCGTCGGACGGGAGACGGCACTCACACCGGACGAGATGCGCGTCTCGCGCTGGCGCTCCACCGGCTTGCGCTCGACCACCGCGTCAAGCGTCAGAGGAAAGCGCCGGCCGCGCGAATGCTCAGACATGGGCCACCGTGGCGATCATGGCGTCTGCCAGCGGCGCACGGTGCGCAGTTGCGCCGTGTCGGTCAGATCGAGCTGCAGCGGTGTCAATGAGACAAAGCCGTGCGCGACCGCATGGAAATCGGTGCCCTCACTAGCGTCCTTGGCATCGCCGGCGGCGCCGACCCAGAAGATCGGTTCGCCGCGCGGGTTGGCCTGGCGGATCACCGGTTGCGACTGGTGCCGCTTGCCCAAGCGCGTGGCACGCCAGCCGCCGAGTTCGTTGTACGGCAGATTCGGAATGTTCACATTCAGGAGCATCTGCCCCTCGAGCGGATCGGACAGGTAACGCTCCACCACCTCGCGGACGACGCGCTCGGCAGCATCGAGGTGTGTCCAGCCCTTATCGACCTGCGAAAACGCGATCGACGGAATGCCGAACAGATACCCCTCGATGGCGGCAGCGACGGTGCCGGAATACAGCACGTCCTCGCCCATGTTCTGACCCTGGTTGATACCGGAGACGACCAGGTCAGGCTTCTCCTCGATCATGCCGGTCAGAGCGATATGGACGCAGTCCGTCGGGGTGCCGTTGACGAAGCGGAAACCCTTCTGGGCACCATCCGTTGCTTCAAACACTGACAGCGGACGCTGGAGCGTGAGCGAGTTGGATGCACCGCTATGGTTCTGCTCCGGCGCAACCACCGTCACGCGCCCCAATGGGCTGAGCGCGCGGTGCAAGGCGGCGAGGCCCGGCGCGAGGTATCCGTCGTCGTTGGCGATAAGAATATGCATGGCGCGGATTGTAACCGAGCAACGTTGACGAATCGTGCTCACCAGCACGTTGTACACGCTTACAAAAATCGCTCGACAAACCGCCCATCCCATCGCCCGCAAAATCGCTCGCGATCGAATCGAACGACCGTGCTTTTATTCGGTTACACTGCCGGACAAGATCGCGCACGAAGCACGCGAGATGGCCAACAATCCAACGCAAGACCGTTCAGGAGACACACCATGAAAGCCGTCGTCTGCAAGACCTGGGGCCCGCCCGAATCGCTGGTGATTGAAACGCTACCGGACCTCTCGCCGGGCGCTGGTGAAGTCGTCATCGACGTGAAGGCTGCGGGGGTGAACTTTCCCGACGTGCTGATCATCCAGAACAAGTACCAGTTCAAGCCCGAGTTGCCTTTCACGCCGGGCTCGGAAGTGGCGGGCGTGGTCAACGCGGTGGGTGAAGGCGTGTCGCATGTGAAAGCGGGCGACCATGTCATCGCGTTCCTTGGCCAGGGCGCGTTTGCCTCGCAGGTGAAGGCGTCAGCCAAGGTGGTGATGCCGATGCCGCCGGGCATGGCGTTTGATACGGCAGCAGCGTTCACCCTCACCTACGGCACGTCGCACCACGCGGTGGTCGATCGTGGCCAACTGAAGGCGGGCGAAACGATGCTGGTGCTGGGTGCGGCAGGCGGCGTCGGGCTGGCTGCCATCGAAATCGGCAAGGCCATCGGCGCACGCGTCATTGCCGCCGCGTCGAGCGATGAAAAGCTCGCTGTCTGCAAGGACCACGGCGCCGATGCGCTGATCAACTACGCGACCGAAGACCTGCGCGAGCGCATCAAGGAACTGACTGACGGCAAGGGCCCGGACGTGATCTATGACCCGGTCGGCGGCATCTATGCAGAGCCGGCGTTCCGTTCGATCGCCTGGCGCGGCCGCTATCTGGTGGTGGGCTTTGCCAACGGTGAAATCCCCAAGATGCCGCTGAACCTGGCGCTGCTCAAGGGCGCGTCGTTGGTAGGCGTGTTCTGGGGCGAGTTCGCGCGCCGCGAGCCGAAGGCCAATCTGGCCAACATGATGCAAATGATCGGCTGGATGAAAGAAGGCAAGATCCGTCCGCATATTTCAGCGCGCTATCCGCTGGAACAGACCACGCAGGCGCTGCTGGACATGGCGGCACGCAAGGTGACGGGCAAGGTGGTCATCCAACCCTGAGCGTTACCCGCACGCCAAATAGAAAAGCCGCGCTGGCGATTGCCTGGCGCGGCTTTTTTGTTGGGACAGACCGTACTGATTAGGCCGCTTCTTCCAGCGTCGGATAGTCGGTGTAGCCCTTTTCCTGGCCGCCGTAGTAGGTGTTGCGATCCGGCTTGTTGAGCGTTGCACCGGCACGGAAGCGCGCCACCAGATCCGGGTTGGCGATAAACGGACGACCAAAGGCCACCGCATCGGCCAGACCCGAAGCCACCATCTGCTCACCCTCTTCCGCGCTGTACTGGCCGCAGACGATCAGCGTGCCCTTGAAGGCATCGCGCAATTGGCGGCGGAACTCGCCAGACAGTTCCGGGCCACCTGCCCAATCCGGCTCGGCGATGTGCAGGTAGGCGATACCGCGCTTGGTCAACTCACGTGCGAGGTACAGCGCGCTGGCCTCGGCTTCGGCATCTGCAATGTCGTGCGCAACAAAGTGCGGCGACAGGCGAATGCCAACGCGATCCGCGCCGATTTCGGCAATGGCCGTATCGACGACTTCCAGAATCAGGCGCGCACGGTTTTCCAGCGAGCCACCGTACTGATCAGTGCGCTGGTTGCTGTTGGTGGAAAGGAACTGGTGCAGCAGGTAACCGTTGGCGGCATGGATCTCGACGAAATCAAAGCCAGCACGGCGTGCACGCAGTACGGCCTGACGGTACTGCGCAATGACGTCCGGGATTTCCTCGGTGGCCAGCGCGCGCGGCTCGCTGGTGGGCTCGTTGCCCGGCGTGCCGTCAGGGTGCACGACAAAGCTCTGCGCACCCTTGGCGACGATGGCCGACGGCGCGACCGGCGCCTGACCATTTTCTTGCAGCAGCGTGTTCGAGATGCGGCCCACATGCCAGAGCTGCTGCGAGATGCGACCACCCTTGGCGTGCACGGCATCCACCACAGCCTTCCAGCCGGCTTCCTGTGCGTCGGTGTACATGCCCGGCGTCCAGGCGTAACCCTGGCCCTGGCGGGAAACTTGCGTGGCTTCCGTCACGATCAGACCGGCCGTCGCGCGCTGCGCGTAGTAGGTCACGTTCAGCTCGGTCGGCACGTCGCCGGGCTGGCCGGCCCGCGAGCGCGTAAGTGGCGCCATAACGACGCGGTTGGCGAGGGTCGTGCGACCGACCTGGACGGGCGACAGCAGTTGTTGGGTCATATCAGCTCCAGAAAGAGAGAATGCTTATTACTATTCGACCGGTCATCTAGAACCGGAGTCAAAGAAAAAGCGAGGAACGTGCCTCGCCGGCAATGGATTCAGTTGCGATCAATGTGTTGGCTTGGCCAAGAGGATTTCGGTTTGCGCCACGCAGCTCCGGAACGCCTCGACGGTCCGGTGCGCCTTGGCCAGCAGCGCCCCGCCCATCCACATGGCGTACAGCCCCTCGGCCAGATGGCGTGCGTCGCCCACCGGTGCGAGCGAACCATCGGCGACACCCGCCTCGATCACGCTGGCAATGCGGTCCACCATACGCGTCATCCCCGTCGACAACACCTTGCGCATCGGTTCCGACAGGTCCGACACCTCGCCCGACAACTTGACGGCCAGGCAGGTGACTTCACATGCGCTGCGCTCGTGCAGGTCAATCCAGGCAGTGAAGTAACGCAGCAGCCGTTCGCGTGCGGTCAGGCGCGTGTCGCTGAACAGGCTGACGACACCCACGTCGTAGTCCTGAAAATACCGCTCCAGCATGGCAACGCCAAAGTCTTCCTTGGAGCCGAAATAGTAATAGAACGACCCTTTGGGCACCTGCGCACGGCCGAGGATTTCCGCCAACCCGACGGCCGAGAAACCGCGCCCGAGGATCAACTCGGCACCGGCGTCCAAGATACGGTCGCGGGTGTCGTGCCGGGCTTCGGTGCCTTCAACGGTGACGGGTTCGGGGTGCTTGCTCATGGTGAATCGGATTGTAGTAGACCGACCGTTTAGTTGCACAACCCTGCTCTTGGCAGGGTTGATGTGACCGTTAGTTAGCCTACTTCGGGTGTTCAGAGCTTTTCGGTTTCGCCGGTCTTGGGCTGCCAGCGCATCAGGCGCTTTTCCACCAGACCGACCAACCAATCGAGTACCAGTGCAAACACTGTCAGCACGACAATGCCGGCAAACACGGTGTTGATGTCGAACGTGCCCTCGGCCTGCAGGATCAGGTAACCGACGCCGCGCGCAGAGCCCAGGTACTCGCCCACCACTGCCCCCACAAACGCGAGACCCACCGACGTATGCAGCGACGAGAACACCCAGCTCGTTGCGCTCGGCAGATAGACGAAGCGCAACAGCTGTCGCTGCGAGGCCCCCAGCATGCGCGCATTGGAGAGCACCACGGGGCTCACTTCTTTCACGCCCTGGTAGACGTTGAAGAACACGATGAAGAACACCAGCGTGACCGCCAGCGCAACCTTCGACCAGATCCCCAGCCCAAACCAAACGCCGAAGATGGGCGCCAGAATCACGCGCGGCATCGAGTTGGCAGCCTTGATGTACGGATCGAGCACCGCAGACACCGCAGGGCTCAGTGCCAGCCACAGCCCGGCACCCAGGCCAGTGGCCGTGCCGATGACGAAGGCCAGTACGGTTTCCGCCAGCGTCACCCCAAGGTGCTGGTAAATATCGCCTTCGGTCACGAACCATGCCCAGATGCGCTGCGCAACGATGAGCGGCTCGCCGAAGAAAAATGCGACGTCTTGCGAGCGCGTGGCGAAGTGCCAGACACCCAGCGTGACGACAAGGAGACCAAGCTGCCAGGCACGCAGCGTGAACGGAGAGAGCGGACGATTAGCCATGAGAGAGATCGATCGAATTCGGTTCAGGCCACGCGGCGATGTTGCGCGTAACCCTTGAGCACTTCTTCGCGCAGCACATCCCAGATGCGCGAATGCAAATCGACAAAGCCAGCCTGATCGCGAATCTCGGCCACATCGCGCGGGCGCGGCAGGTCGATCACGAATTCGCCAATCGGGTGCGTGCCGGGGCCGGCCGACAGCACGACCACGCGGTCGCTCATGGCAATGGCCTCGTCCAGATCGTGTGTGATGAACAGCACGGCCTTGCGCTTGGCAGCCCAGAGGTCGAGCACCTCGTTCTCCATCAACTGGCGCGTCTGGATGTCGAGCGCAGAAAACGGCTCGTCCATGAGGATGATGTCGGGGTCGAGCACCAACGTTTGCGCCAGGCTCACGCGCTTGCGCATGCCGCCGGAGAGTTGATGCGGATAGCGATCTTCAAACCCGGCCAAACCCACGCGCGTCAGCCACGACATCGCCAGTTCGCGCGCTTCCTTGTCGGGCGTGCCGCGAAACTCCAGCCCGGCCAGCACGTTATCGAGCGCGCTGCGCCACGGCATCAATGCTTCAGCCTGAAACATGTAGCCGGCACGGCGGTTGATGCCGACCAGCGGTTCGCCAAACACGCGCACCTGCCCTGACGATGGCTGCAGCAGCCCCGCCGCCAGGTTCAGCAGGGTGGATTTTCCACAGCCGGTTGGGCCCACCACAGAGACGAACTCGCCGGCCTGGATGTCCAGCGTCGTGTTCTGCACAGCCGTATAGCGCTGGCCCGGTTTGTCTGGTGAAAGGAAGGTACAGGTGATCTGGTCGAACGAAAGCGCGGGCGTCGTCATGGTGTCTGCCTGATGGCTACCAAGAAAGCAATGCGCCCGGTTGGACCGGGCGCAGGATAAGAGTCTGTTGGACTCAAAACCAGTTCATGATCCGTAGCGAGCGGCCCGAGATTGCCCCGAGAAGCGCAACCGTACGTGAGTACGGGGAGCATCGCAGGGGCAATCTCGGGACGCGCAGTAGGATCATGAGCTGGTTTTAGTGGTACTTGGCGTTGGCCTTTTGCACGAAGGTGTTGGTGAAGGTCTGGTCCAGCTTGATCTGCTTGCCCTTCACTTCCGCATCAAATTCCGACAGCGTACGCAGTGCCGTGGTCGGGCCGTCGGCGGGCATTGTGCCGTCCGGCGAGATGGCCTCGCGCACCTTGTCCCACGCAGCCAGATACAGCGCACGATCCCCCAGCAGGTAGGCTTCCGGCACGGTCTTGACGATGTCCGACGGGCCTGCCTTCTGCAGCCACTTCAGCGCGCGCACCATGGCGTTGGTCAGCGCCTGCGTCGTGTTGGGGTTCTTCTGGATGAACGCGGTGGACGCATACAGGCAGCCGGCCGGCATATTGCCGCCGAAGACGGCCTTGGTATCGGCCAGCGTGCGGGTGTCGGAAACGACGCGCACTTCGTTCTTCTGCGTGAGCATCGACATGACCGGGTCTAGGTTGGCCAGCGCATCGATCTGCCCTGCGCGGATGGCCGCAATGGCACCGTTGCTCGGGCCCACACCAATGATCGACACCTCGTTCGGCTTGATGCCGGCGCGCGCCAGCACGTAGTTGACCATGATGTTGGTCGACGAGCCCGGCGCCGTCACGCCGATCTTCTTGCCCTTCAGGTCAGCAATCGACTTATAGTTGGCCATCGTCTTGTTGTTGACCGCCAGCACGATCTGCGGAGCGCGGCCTTGCAGTACGAACTCCTGGTACATCTGGCCCTTGGCCTGCAGCACCAGCGTGTGTTCGTAGGCGCCACTCACCACGTCAGCGCTGCCGCCAACCACGGCCTGCAGTGCCTTGGCACCGCCAGCAAAGTCGACGATCTCAACATCCAGGCCTTCGTCCTTGAAGTAGCCCAGGCGCTCGGCAATCGTCAGCGGCAGGTAGTAGAACAAGGCCTTGCCGCCCACGGCGATGGTCACCTTGCTCTTCTCAGGCTTGCCCTGCGCCAGCACGGCGGGGCTGGCTGCCAGCAGGCTCGTCGCGCATAGCGCTGCGCCCATCCATTTTGCCCAGCGGCTGATGCCTCGTGTCCCCATGCTTGTCTCCTGAATGCGTTGTTCTGCGAACCTGTCCAGCGTTCACTGCCTTGGCGGCGATATTACCGCAACGATTTGCCACACAACATGCGGGATGGTCCTAGCTCTTTAGCCTGCCGCCTCGGCAACCACGCCTTGTGCGGCCAGCGCATCGATCTGCGCGTCGGTCAGGCCGTGGCTGCGCAGCACGTCGCGCGTGTGCTGACCCAGGCGTGGAGCACTGGCCTGTACCGCACCGGGTGTGCCGGAAAGCTTGGGTACCACGCCCGGCATCTCGACATCGATGCCCGATTGCGCACGCACGGTCTCGATGACACCCCGCGCGCGATAGTGCGGGTCGGCAGCAATGTCGGCGATGGTGTAGATCGGCCCGCTGGGCACCTCGGCCTCTTGCAGCGCAGCCAGAACCTCTGCAATGGGAAGCGCTCCCGTCCACGCGTTGATGGCGGCATCGATCTCGTCGACGCGGGCGGCGCGGCCGTCGTTGCGCGCAAGGCCTGGATCATCGGCGAGGTCTGGCCGGCCCATGCGCTGCATCAGGCGGCGGAAGATGTTGTCGCCGTTCGCGGCGATCAAGACGTACTCGCCGCCCGCACAGCGATAGGCATTGGATGGCGCAATGCCCGGCAATGCCCCGCCGGCTGGGTGGCGAATGGCGCCGAATACCGAGTACTCCGGCAGCAGACTCTCCGTCAGGTTGAAGACCGACTCATACAACGCCACGTCGATCACCTGCCCCTTGCCGCCGCGCGCGTCGCGTTCATACAGCGCGAGCAGCACGCCCAGCGCGCCGTGCAACCCGGCAATCGTGTCGCCCAGCGACAGCCCAGCGCGCGCAGGCGGGCGCCCCGGCTCACCGGTCAGGTAGCGCAGGCCGGCCATCGCCTCGGCAATCGCTGCAAAGCCCGGCTCGTCGCGCTTGGGGCCAGTCTGACCGTAGCCCGATACGCGCAGCATGATGAGCTTTGGGTTGATGGCCGACAGTGCCTCGTACGACAGGCCCCACTTCTCCATCGTGCCGGGGCGGAAATTTTCAATGAGCACGTCGGCCTCGGCGGCCAGCTTGCGCACCACCTCCTGGCCCTCGGGCACACGCAAATCCACGCAGACAGACTGCTTGTTGCGCGACTGCGCCTCCCACCAGACCGAGGTGCCTTCATGCAGCATCCGCCATTTGCGCAGCGGATCGCCCTGCCCCGGCGGCTCGATCTTGATGACCTGCGCGCCAAAATCGGCGAGCGTCTTGGCGGCAAACGGCCCGGCAATCAATTGCCCGAGTTCGAGCACGCGGATGTTCTGCAAAACCTGAGTCGACATGGTCGTATAGAGAACGTTGAATTCAGAACCTGTTCACGATCCGTAGCGAGCGGCCCGAGGTTGGCAGGAGAAGCGCAGCCGTACAGGAGTACGGCGAGCATCGCAGTGCCAAGATCGGGTTGCGCAGTAGGATCATGAACAGGTTCTCAGAGTGCGGCAGGATTGCCGAGTAGATGCGTCATCAGCAGGCGCGCGGAACTGGTGAGCGCATCAGGATCGCGCACACCCACCAGTAGGCGGCGATGCGCCCATTCGTCTTGCAGCGGCACCAATGCGAGGCCCGCGCCCGGCAGGCTCGACACGTGTCCCTGTGCGGCAATACGCGGCAGCACCCCCACGCCCAGACCCGAGGCCACCATGCGGCAGACCGCCTCAAAGCTGCGCACCTGAATGCGCAAGCGCAGCGGCTTGCCAAGGCGCTGGCTCTCTTCCAGCAGTTGCGCGGCGAGCGACGTGCCGGGCGGCAGGCTGACGAAATCGAACTCCACCGCATCGGCAAAACTCACCTGCTTGCGGCCTGCCAGCGGGTGGCTGCGCGGCGTGACAAGGGCGAGATCGTCCTCGCGGTAGTCAAACGATTGCAACCCATCGCATGGCGTGCCGGCGGCGAAGATGCCGAGGTCTGCACGGTTCTCGCGCAGCGCGGCGACGATATCGCCACTGTCCTGCTCCTCCAGCGCGATGCGGATGGCCGGATTGGCCAGCATGAAGGCAGCCAGGTCATCGGCCAGGAACTGCGTGATCGACGAGGTATTGGCCCACACGCGCACCAGCCCGCGCGTACCGGCGGCAAAGTCCGACAGCGCGCCGGCCATGCGCTCGACGTCCTGCAAGATGCCGACGGCATGGCGAAAGCACGCTTGGCCAGCCTCGGTCAGTTCCACCCCGGCGGCATGGCGATACAGCAGCGGCGCGCCCACAGCGGCTTCCAGGTCGGAAATCCGCTTGCTTGCCGCGGCTACGGCCAGGTGTGATTGCCGCGCCCCAGCAGAAATGCTGCCCAGCCGGGCCACCGCCACAAACAGGCCGAGGGTGACAAGATCAAAGCGGGCAAGGTTCATCGTGGAAGCCATCTGGCGGAGTTGGAGAAATGCGACAAGTTCGTGCAAACGGCGCGGTTTTCACCGGTTGGTCATGACACGGCGTTTACTATCGCCGGGTTTTTGCCTATTCCGAGCGCACAAGCTTGGAATTCTAGCGGTTGCCCTCTCTGTTTCGCCCATGCCTTTGCCGTCTCTTCGCCTCAAATCCTGGTCTTCGTCCCGTCATGCCAAGCGTGCCAGCGCCGCACGGCAGGTCTTGATGGCCTTCACGCTGACGCTGGGCCTGCAGGGCATTGCCCTGGCAGCAGATGCCGATACCCCCCCTGCGGACATCCCCGAGCCGGAACGGTGGAACATTCACGGGCAGTTCACCAACGTGACGCAGTGGCATCCGTCGTTCCACGCGCCGTACAGCGGCACAAACAGCCTGACGCCGGAGACCAACAACAAGGAAACGGCCGACATCACGCTGTATCTTGGCGTGCGTCTATGGAAAGGCGCAGAGCTGTACGCCAACCCCGAAATTGACCAGGGTTTCGGCCTGAACAACACGGTCGGGCTGGCCGGCTTCTCCAGTGGGGAAGCCTACAAGGTCGGCAACAACACCCCGTATCGCAAACTGCCGCGTCTGTTCCTGCGACAAGTCATCGATCTGGGTGGCGAGCAACAGGCGGTAGAGAGTGGGCCCAACCAGCTTGCCGGCAGCCACTCGGCCAACAACCTGACCATCACCGTCGGCAAGTTCTCGGTGGTCGACATCTTCGATACAAACACCTATGCGCACGACCCGCGCGGAGACTTCCTGAACTGGTCGGTCGTCGATGCAGGCGCATTTGACTACGCCGCCGATGCCTGGGGTTACACGCACGGCTTGGCGGTGGAGTGGACGCAATCGTGGTGGACGCTGCGCGGCGGCTTGTTCGCGCTGTCGAACGTGCCCAACAGCATCACCATCGACACCACATGGAAGCAGTACCAGTGGGTGGGTGAATTCGAAGCGCGCCAGAACTGGTTCGGCCGCCCCGGCAAAGTCAAGCTGCTGGCGTTCGCCTCGCGCGGCAAGATGGGCGGCTACGGTGATGCGGTAAACCTAGCCCAACAGACCGGCAGCACACCGGACACCGGTCTCGTGCGGCGACTCGCCTGGCGCCCCGGCATTGCGGTGAACCTGGAGCAAGAGATCACCGATGACATAGGGGTCTTCGCCCGCGCCAGCATGAACGACGGCAGCAAGGAGACGTTCGAATTCACCGACATCAACCAGTCGGTGTCGGCCGGGCTCTCGCTCAAGGGCACGCGTTGGGGACGCCCGAACGACACGTTTGGCGCGGCTGTGGTGGTGAATGGATTGTCAGGCGCGGCACGCCAATACTTTGCGGCGGGCGGCATGGGCGTGCTGATCGGCGACGGCGCGCTGAACTACGGCACCGAGCGCATCGCCGAGCTGTACTACAACTGGGCAGTCGTGAAGCACTTAACGCTGGGCTTGAACTATCAGTACGTCGTCCACCCTGCGTACAACCGGGATCGCGGCCCGGTGTCCATCGTGGGTGCGCGCATCCACGCTGATTTCTAAAAAGCGCCTCGGAAGTTCGGAAGATCAGAGCTGGCGCCGATCCAGCACCGCGCGGGCGATGGTGCCCGCGTCGACATATTCCAGCTCGCCACCCACCGGCACGCCACGCGCCAGACGCGTCGCCTTGATGCCGCGCGCCTTGAGCATCTCGCCGATGTAGTGTGCGGTGGCCTCGCCTTCGCTGGTGAAGTTGGTGGCGAGGATAACCTCGGTACACGGCCCGCCCAGCGCAGGATCGGTCGCGCGGGCCAGCAGGCGTTCGAGGTGGATCTCCTTGGGGCCGATGTTGTCCAGCGGCGAGAGCCGCCCCATCAGCACGAAATACTGGCCGCGATACGTGAGTGTCTGCTCGATCATCATCTGATCGGCGGGCGTTTCCACCACGCACAGCACGGACGCATCGCGACGCGAGTCCAGGCAGGTTTCGCAGACTTCCTGCTCGGTAAAGGTGTTGCAGCGGCTGCAGTGCTGGATCGATTCGGTGGCCTCGCTCAGCGCCTGCGCCAGACGTTCGGCACCATCGCGATCATGCTGCAGCAGGTAGTACGCCATGCGCTGCGCAGACTTGGGGCCCACGCCCGGCAGCACACGCAATGCCTCGACCAGCATCTGCAGCGCCGATGGCGTGCCCGAACCACCGCGCGTCATGCCTGCTCCCAAACCAGCGTGTGGTGCAGCACTTCCGGCATCGGATCGTAGAAGTGATGCAGCAGTGCGCGCCAGCGCTGGTACTCGGCCGACTGCCGGAAACCAACGGTGTGGTCTTCCAGCGTCTGCCACTGCACCAGCAACAGGTAATCGCTGGGCTTTTCCACGCAGCGCGACAGCGTCAGCGAAATGAAGCCCTGCATCGCACCGATGATGTGGCGGGCCTCGCCAAACGCCGCCTCGAAGGCGGCTTCCTGGCCAGGCTTGACGTGCAGCAGCGCAGATTCCAGCACCATGGTGCGATCCCGATCGGCGTGACCTTAGAACGGCAGCTTGAAGCCCGGCGGCAACATGCTTGCCATGCCACCCAGACCCGACGTGAGCGAGCCCATCTTCTCTTGCGTGGTGGCCTCGGCCTTGCGCACAGCGTCGTTGAACGCGGCGGCGACCAGGTCTTCCAGCAATTCCTTGTCTTCGCCTTCTGCCACCAGGCTCGGGTCGATCGACACACGCTTCACGTCATTCTTGCAGGTCATCACCACCTTCACGAGGCCAGCGCCAGACACGCCTTCCACCTCGATGAGGGCGAGTTGTTCCTGCGCCTTCTTCATGTTTTCCTGCATCTGCTGGGCTTGCTTCATCAGCCCGGCGATCTGGCCTTTCATCATGGTTGTTGCTCCTTGCAATGGGTCATACGAGGCGCGCCGCTCGATTGGGCGCGCCGGTGTTCAGCTTGGGAATGCGTGCTCAGTGTGCGTGCGGCTGGATCGAACCCGGGACGACCTGCGCGGCAAAGTCCCGCACCAGCGCCTGCACAAACGGGTTGGCAGCGATGGCATCTTCAGCATCGCGCTGGCGTTGGGCGCGCAGCTCAGCATCGGCGGCGGCAGCTGTCGCACGCGCAGCGCCGATATCGCACGCGACGCGTATCGGCGTGCCGAAGTGCTCCGTCAGTGCGGCTTCCAGCCGCTCCACGACACCGGCTTCGGTCAATGCCGGCAGCGGTACGCGCAAACGCACAGTGACGCCCTCCACTGCCACCAGTTCACTCTGGTGCGCAAGCTGCTGGGCCAGACCACGCATTGGCAGGCCAGCCGCGAGCTTGGGCCAGTCACCATCAAACGTGGTGAGGCTGCTTGCACTCAGGTCGGGGGGCGTGGCGGCAACCACCGGCTCCGGCTCAGCAGGTTTGGCTGGCACCGGCACCGGAGCAGCAACGGGTGATTCGACCGGCGCAGAACGTGCAGCCGGCGCCGAAGCGCCAGGACGCGCACTCGAAGCCGAATCCCAGCCTGCAAACGCGGCATCGATCTCCTCCAGCGACGGCGATGCAAACTCGCCGGGCATTTCATCCCATGGCGGTGGGCCATCGTCGGGCGATGCGGCCGATGCAACCGGCGGCTCACGACGCGGTGGTGGCGACGCAGGGGCAGCCACCGGATTCGGGCGCGGCCCCGCGGCAGCAACAGGACGCGCGACTGGCGCAGGAGCAGCCACTGGCGTCGCAACTGGTGCCGAGGCGCCGCCACGACCGCGGCTCGATGCCTGACGGGCGGCAGCCAGTGCCTCCATGGCCGGCGAACGGCGCGCCGGTGCACTGTTGGGCGCCGCAGCCGGCGTTTCAACCGCTGGCGCCACGGCTGCAGGCGCAGGCGGGGACACTTGATACGTTGCGCGCGGCGCCTCAACCACCGGCTCCGGGCGCGCCACAGACGTCGTCTGCGCAACCGGTGCCACTGCGGGCGCACTCGCCGCCATGGTCGGACGTGGGGATGCAGCCGGCACACTCGCCGCCGGCAACGACACTACCCGCTTGCCGCCACCACCCGAGGGCGGCGTCGCGTCCCCGCCCGATTGCCCGGGCTGGAACGCCAGCATGCGCAGCAGCGTCATCGTGAAGCCAGCGTATTCGTCAGGTGCCAAGGCCAGCTCATTGCGGCCTAGGTTGGCAAACTGATAGAACAGTTGCACCGACTGTGCGTCGAAGCGCTCGGCAAGCCGGCGCACATCATCAGCTTCAGGCCAATCGTCCTGCACGGCACCCGGCACGACCTGCGCCAGCGCAATCTTTTGCAGCAACGACGCCAGATCCTGCAACGCACCCGAGAAGCTCAGGCTGCGCCCCGCCATCTCATCAGCAATCTCGACGAGCCCTGCGCCGTTCTCGTCGGCCAGTGCGTCGAGCAGGCGCACGAGGTAGCTCTGGTCAATCGCACCGAGCATGCCGCGCACGGCAGCTTCACTCACCTCGCCGGCGCTGTAGGCGATGGCCTGATCCGTGAGCGACAGCGCATCACGCATCGAACCCTGCGCAGCGGCAGCCAGCAGGCGCAGCGCATTCGCTTCGTGGGCGATGTGCTCTTCACCGAGGATGCGATCGAGGTGGGACACGATGTGCCCCGGCGGCATCTGCTTGAGGTTGAACTGCAGGCAGCGCGACAGCACCGTCACCGGAATCTTCTGCGGGTCGGTGGTCGCGAGAATGAACTTGACGTGCTCCGGCGGCTCTTCCAGCGTCTTCAGCATCGCGTTGAAGGCGTGGTTGGTCAGCATGTGCACTTCGTCGATCATGTAGACCTTGAAGCGACCAACCGTCGGGGCATAGACCGCGCGGTCGAGCAGCTGGGCCATCTCGTCGACACCACGATTGGACGCAGCATCCATCTCGATGTAATCGACAAAACGCCCGGCATCGATCTCCGTACAGGCACGGCACACGCCGCACGGCTGCGCGGTGATACCGCCCTGCCCGTCTGCACCGACGCAGTTGAGCGATTTGGCGAGAATGCGCGACAGCGTGGTCTTGCCGACACCGCGCGTCCCCGTGAAGAGGTAGGCATGGTGCAGGCGCTGCTGTTCGAGCGCATGCGTGAGCGCGCGCACCACGTGCTCTTGACCGACGAGCGTGGTGAAATCGCGAGGGCGCCACTTGCGGGCGAGCACTTGATAACTCATGCGGCGGATTGTAGCAAAGCGAGGTGGATTTCCGACGTGCTTTCCAAGGGTTCGAACATGGTGCGCGCCGAGTGAATTGCAAGGATATTCCGGTGAGGATGCGCGAGTCGGTTACAATGCCGGTCGGACGGGCCTCCTCGCATGGTGGCGCGGTCAACCTGGTCAGGTCGGGAACGAAGCAGCCACAGCCGTTTTCCGCCAGTGCCGAGGGTCAGGCTCGTCCCCCTTCTCTTTTCTCTTCTGCATTGCCCCTCCCCTGTTTGCTTGTGTCGCCCGCGTCAGAACAGTGCGCCTTGGCTATCGTCATGTGACGACTGTGCTGGCTTGCGTAGTGACGCCTGCAGCGACTCCAAATCAATCCATTCACCCTGCGCAGTCGCCACGCCTGCTCGCACCGTGCGGCCCGGATACATCGGCGTGACGGCGGCCGCGTAGCTGCGCAACTGGTCAGCATAGGCAGCACGCTCGACCGGCAGGAGACGCAACTTGTAGTCCACCACGAGGATGTCATCACCGCGCTCGATCAAGCGATCGATGCGCAGCAATGCGCCGTCGGGGCTGAACAGTTCGATTTCGTTGTGGGCCACGTCGAAGTGCGCGGGGTCGAACACGTGCGTCAGGGCTTTGGCAGCTAGCATGCGGTGCACGGCTTCGGCAGCGCGCGCGGCATCGGCTTCCGTCACGCCGGTTGCACCGAACCAGCGCGCGATGGTTGCCGCGTCCGGTGCCCGCTCGGGCGCGCCACGGCGTGTCAGGCGTTCCAGCACGGCGTGCAGCAATTCGCCCTGCGCGACAGCACCCTGATCGAACACAGGATCGGCGGCGCCGTCCGCCTGCGCGACGGCGCTACCGACACGCACCGCGACCGTGAGCGGCGCGCGGAAATCGTGATACGAGACAACCTCGGCCTCAGCGGCGAAGACCTCCGTATTGGCGGCTACCCCCAGCACCGGTGCGGGTGAAGCCACACCCGCCGTTGCCAGCAACGTGTACCAGCTTGCGGTGCCGTCCACGTCGGGCACGTCGCCCTCGTCCGTCGCCTGTGCGGCAGACGCGTCGCGCTTGTTGGCCACGCCGGAAACAATCAACGCCTGCCGCGCGCGCGTCATTGCCACGTACAGCAGATTCCAGTTTTCGCGCTCGGCAAGCGATTCTTCCTGCTTGAACAACGGGTCGCGTGCACGACCGCGTTCAGCCGTCTTGCCGAAGGCGGAGAAATGCGTGGGCGCCTCGGCACCCGGCGGCCAGTCGATCAGAATGCCGGCATTGTCGGCGCGCGTGTCGCTGTGGTGGGTGTCGAGCAGCACCACGAACGGCGCCTCCAACCCTTTCGATGCGTGCACAGTCAAGATCTGCGCGGCATCCAGGCCTTCGCTCGCGAGTTCGGCGTCGATGGCATCAGGCGCTTCAGCGGCATCGCTCTGCATACCTTCGTCGGGGCTTTCATCTTCATCGCCCTGACGGATGGCGCGCAGCTCGGCCATGAACTTGGGCAGGCTCGGGTAGCGGCCACCGTCGAGGTCGAGCGCGAGCTTGAGGAATGCATCAAGGTTGGCAAGCACCTGTTCGCGATTGGCGGCGGGTGCACATTCGGCGTAACGGCGCTTAAGCTCGCCGGTGTAGACGATGTGGTCAAGCAGATCGTGCACCGGCAGCGTGGGCGCCACTGCCAACCAGCGTGACAGCATACGATGCGCATGTCGCAACGCTGGGGCAGTCTCGGCTTGCTGTGCCAGCATGCTCAGGCGGGCCCACCACGTTCCATCGACTGCCTGCGCGAGCCGGATCAAATCGTCATCAGACGCCACAAAGATCGGGCTGCGCAACACGTGCGCGAGCGACAGATCGGCTTGCGGTGTCATCAAGAAGTCCAGCAGCGCACACAGATCCAGCGCTTCGAGCGTTGCCAGCAGGCCGCCCCTGCGCGGGCTCACATACGGCACACCGCCATCGCGCAGCGCGCGTTCATAGTCGGCCAGATAGCGCTTGCGGCGAACAAGCAATTGGAAATCGCTCCACCGCACGGGGCGTTCGACGCCGTTCTCGCGGATGCGCTCTCCGGCGTGCAGTGCGCGTAGGCAAGCGGCCACTTGCCGGCCCTCGTCGTAGCGCTGGGAGTCACCAGCCTCTTCGCGCGGTTCGGTGAGCGTGTCGCGCGGCGTGGCCCCATCGGCTTCTGCCGCTTCAGGCACAGGCACCAGCGGCAGCAGGAGCGCCTGCCCGATGGGTGCATTGACTGCCGTGCTTTGCTCCGCGTAGATCCGATAGTCACCGCGCGCACGCGCCTGCAGGAACACGGCGTTCACCCACTCCAGCACGGCCGGTGCATTACGGCGCGTCCGGTTGGTGCGCAGCACGGTGGCGTTGAAGTCCGCGACGAGCATCTCGCGCGCGGCGTCAAACAAGCGCGCATCCGCACGACGAAAACGATAGATCGACTGCTTCGGATCCCCCACCAGGAACACGCTCGGTTGCGTGCCCGTACCCGCATAGCCGGCAAGCCAGCCTTGCAGAATGCGCCACTGCATCGGGTTCGTGTCCTGAAACTCGTCGAGCAGCAGATGCTTGTAGCGCGCATCGAGTCGCACCTGCAGGTAAGCCGCCGTGTCTTCGTCCTGCATCAGGCGGGCGGCTTCCCATTCCAGGTCGGTGAAGTCCATCGCGCGCGCCTGGCGCTTGTAGGCCTGATAGCGATCGATGAGCGCATCGCCCAAGGTGAACAACGCCGCGTTGACGGCGCGCACGTGCATTTCCTGGCGGCGTGCCTGATAGACAGTCAGCGCTTCGCACACAGTGGTGTGCAGGGCAATCAAGGTCTGCGCCTGATCATCGCCAATCGCCTTGACGAGCGCCTTGGTCGGCTTGCAGGCGCGCGCCTTGCCGGCTTGCGTATGGAACGCGCCGAACAGGTCATCGAAAGCCTGTTTGCGGGCGGATTTATCCGACACATCGATCGAACGTGCAGTCGTGGCTGCCATTTCAATCTGCGTCGCACGTTTGCCCTCGGTGGCGCCGCCCTGCCCTAACCAGCCGGATATGCGCAGCACGTCGGCCAGCAAGGTTTGGTTTTGCAACGCTTCGATCAGCGGATCGGTATGTGCGTCTTCGCCGAGCAGGTCATCGAGCGGGTTCAGCGGGTGCGCGCCAGCTTGCGCCTTGTAGGCCCACCAGTCGCTGCGCTGATGGAACATGGCGTCAAGCAGTCGCCCCGCCTGAAAGTCACCCACCAAGTCCGCAAGCGTCTCGTACACGGCGCGCAGCTCGGCGTGATCTTCCGCCAGCAGGCCGCGCCAGAACGGCGCCCAGGCTTCACGGCGCAACCGACCGGCATCTTCACGCAGCGATGCCCCCTGCGGCACGCCGGACGACAACGGCGCGCCACGCAGCAACGAACCAAACCAACCGTGGAATGTATCGATCGCCATGCGCTGCGGCGATTCCAACACGCGCGCATACAACCCGCGCGCCGACGCGATCAACAGTGGGGCCTCACGCTCGTCGACAGTGCGGGCGATCAGCTCACGCACAACGCCCTCATCATCCGCACTGGCCAATTGCGCGAGGATGTCCAGCAAGCGCTGGCGCATCTCTTCGGCTGCCTTGCGTGTGAACGTAATGGCGAGAATGTCCGACGGTGCCGCACCGGCCAGCAGCAGGCGCAGCATGCGCGTCACCAGCAACCATGTCTTGCCGCTGCCCGCGCAGGCCTCCACCACAACCGAGCGCAGCGGATCACACGCAGCGCGCGAGAAATCTTCGGGGGAAACGGAGGCGCCGTCGCGTTCGTAAGCGTGGTCATTCATGCCTGCCCCTCCGCCGGTTCACGTGGGGCACCTTCGGTCCAGTACCCCTTGCGGCACAGGCCACGCGCAGCGCAGTAACGGCACGCTGATTCATCGCCGAAGGCCGGCAACGGCGCGCCGGCAGCCAGGGCGGTCATGTCCTTCTCCATCTGTTCGAGCAGCCAATCCACCACTTGCTTGAAATCCGGCAACGCAACGTCGCGTTTATCACCGCGCGCTTCGCCGTCGAGCGAGACCCAGCCGCCCGCATCGGCGCGCGCATCGAGCACGCCGTAGAACGGCAGTTGGCAATCCTCAAACGGCGTCTTGGCGCGTCGCACCAACACCATGGGCGATTGCGTCTTGTAGTCCAACACAGCCACGCCGTGTTCGCGATGCACGTCGATGCGGTCTATGCGGCCGCGCAAGCGCAGGGGGCGCTCATCCGGTAGCGTGATCGACGTATCGACATCGACCTCACCCGCTTCAAAGTGCCAGCCCTCGACCTCGCGCGCGGCCTGCCACGCCAGATACGACGGCATCACGGCCTGCCAGCGACGATAGAAGCGCAACGCATTGCCATCCTCGGCCAACATCGGGCCGAATTGCTCGTCGGTGATGGATTGCAGCAGCGCCTGTCGATCCACAAGGTCGTGTATCGGCGCGTCCAGCAAGTGCCGATGAAAGCGGTGCAGGATCGCGTGCAGGACCTCGCCGACGTCGCGCTTCTCCAGCTCGTCGGACACCTCTTCCAGCTCACCCAATCGCAGCATGCGGCCGACGAAGAACTGGTATGGGCAGCGGCGCAGGCTGTTATACGCCGCGGCACTGAGTGTGGATGGGACCAGCGCCGGTGCGGCCGGCGCGGGCATATCGGTCGGCTGACGACGGGTCTGCAGGTTCGGCAGAACGACCGGCGTGTCGATCCGCACACCCACCACGGCCAGCCGCCGTTGCAAACGTTCAAGCCAACCAGAGAGACGGTTGGGTTCTCCGCGCCCACCGTGGCGCTGCCAGGTCAGCACAACTTCGGGCTGATTCAGCAGCACCTCCGCCAAGTCGCGTGCCTGCTGAGCGAAACGTTGCGCGCGGTCCGGCAAGCCTAGCTCGCGGCGCACATCGTTCGAGAAGAACAGCCATTCCGGCTGTGCGGATGGCAATTGCGCATCGTCGCAACCCACCACCACCACGCCATCAAAACGCCGCATGCGTGCGCCGTTCAACGGCAGGATGACGACACGCCGATCCGCTGGCGGCGCCGGCTCGCTGAAGACAGCCGATTCAAGCAGCATCGACAGCAGTGCGCGCCATTCCGTGAGTGAGAAGCGCGCAGCTGCATCCGTACTACCGTGTACGGACGCACGCAGCCGGTCGATCCAGTCGAGCAACTGGCGCCCCGCATCATCGTTCTGTAGGCCAGTGCGCATGTGCAGGCGGTCGAGTGTGCCGGCCAGCAGTGTGACCCACGCTTCGAGCGTGGCGTTGCCAGCGCGCCGCCACAGCGCAGCTTCGTCTGCCAGCAGGCCTAGACGGTCGGCCAAGCGACTGACCTGCGGCTCGCCGTCGGCCTCTTCGGCGGGGCGATCGGCCACCAGGCGGCGCAGACGCCCCCATCCACCCGACACGTTGTGCCTGCGGATGCGGCGCTCCAATTCAGCAACCCACGCGGGCGTGGCGATGCCGGCATCTGCCGCAGTGTTGATTTCACGCAAACAGAACGGGCTCTTGATGAGGTCAAGCAACGCTGCGGTATCGCCATCACCCTGCACCACATCCACCCAGCGCATCAGTGCGGCGGCGGCACGTGTGGTGGAAAGCTTCCAACCGGTTTCATCGCGCACGGGCACGTTCACGCGCGCCAGCAACGCCCGCACACGCCGCGCGACGATGCGGTCCTGCGCCACCAGCGCCAGTGAGCGCCGCCCCGCATTCAGCCAATCGACCAGAGTGTGCGCGGCAAAGGCCGCCTCATCCTCAAAACGCGCCGCACCAGCGATGTGCAGGACTGGCGAGGGAAGCCCGGCGTCGGAATCCTCGTGCGCAGCCTGTGCCGGTGTGGCGCACTCGGGCCAGGCATTCAACAGCAGATCGCGAAAATCGGCATGCATGACCGGACAGCTGGAAGACACCACCTCGGGCGCGTTCCAGTCGTAACCGATCGCCAGCACGGGCACGTGTTCAGCTGCGCGCTGAAGGAAATCGAGATCAACGGCTTCGGGGTCGGTCGGACTCATCCAGACCATCGGCCCCTGCAATGCCTCCACCAGACGCCGCATGGCATGCAGCCGCACCGGAATGGGATCCGCCGCACCCGATAACAACCGCCAGAACGTCAACACGATGCGCGATTCCGTGCCAAGAAAGCGTTCGGACAACTGCGCGTACGTACGCTCCAGCGCTTCGGCCAGCGCGGCTTCCAGCGCGTCGGGACGCTCCTGCGCATCGCTGTCAGCCGCATCTAGCGTGAGCCACCGCTGCGACAACTCGTCTGACACGGTAACCATCACCTGCGCCACACCCCACAGCGCCGCATCGTCCTGGGCACCGAGCGCTTCGCGCAGCCACGCTTGTGTCTTGAGCGCCTGCTGCACCGCCAGCAGCCGCGAGAGCGTCGTACGCGCAGCAGGCAAACCCGGCTCGGGCGGCAGATCAAGCAGCCAGTGGCCGAGCGTCAGAATGCGCGGCAGCAAACGTGGCGTGCCGGACGCCAGGGCACTGGCATGGAGAGCGCTGCGCACACCCGGGATTTGCGCGGCAGTCGGCACGACGACCGTACCGGCGCCGGACGACTGCGCGTGCGTGTCCAGGAAGCGCCACGTCGCATCGGCGGCGCGGGAGAGAAATGCTGGGCCGGGCGCGAAGGCAAGCGTCTGCATGCGGCGAGGGAAGATGGCGATGAAGCGAGTGCAAAGACCGAGGCCGTCCCTATCGGCGTGATAGCGACAATCAACGGTTGAAAATGGGGGCGCCGGTACTATATCAGCAGCATCCGCGCTGGCAGTGGCCGCAATACACGCCGGTTCGCGTAATCGTGTAATGTATGGGTTCGGCGCACGTCGCCAGCTTTTACGAAATAACAGAGGTTCCCGCCATGAGCGAACAGATCAAGTATGTGAGCGACGCGTCCTTCGAGACCGATGTGCTCAAGTCCGACAAACCCGTGCTCGTCGATTTCTGGGCTGAATGGTGCGGTCCGTGCAAGATGATCGCCCCGATCCTGGATGAAGTCTCCAAGGACTACAGCGACAAGGTGCAGATCGCCAAGATCAACGTCGATGAAAACACCGGCGTGCCGGCCAAGTTCGGCATTCGCGGCATCCCGACGCTGATCCTGTTCAAGAACGGTGCCGTGGCCGCCCAAAAGGTGGGCGCACTGTCCAAGTCGCAGCTCACCGCGTTCCTGGATAGCCACCTGTAAGTCGATATTCGACTGCGGCGCGGAACGCATCCCGCCGCAAAAGCACGCGCTGGCAATCTTCCGCCTGGAAGCCCGCCAGCGTTGTGCTAAGATTGCAGCCAATCTGTTTCCCCGAGCGTTCGCTCGACCTTTTCCCCCTCCCCCCGTTTCTCGTTTCGCTGCCCGTTCGGGCCCTTCCCATTCTTTCGTCTATGCATCTGACAGAACTGAAATCCCTGCACGTGTCCCAATTGCTGGAAATGGCGGGACAGCTGGAGATTGATAACGCCCAGCGCATGCGCAAACAAGAGCTGATGTTTGCCATCCTGAAAAAGAAGGCGAAACAAGGGGAAACGATTTTCGGTGACGGCACGCTTGAAGTGCTGCCCGACGGCTTCGGTTTTCTGCGCTCGCCGGAAACGTCGTATCTGGCCAGCACGGATGACATCTACATCAGCCCGTCGCAGATCCGCCGTTTCAATCTGCACACCGGTGACACGATCGAAGGCGAAGTCCGCACCCCGAAGGACGGCGAGCGCTACTTCGCGCTGGTGAAGGTCGACAAGGTCAACACGCAGCCTCCCGAAGCGGTCAAGAACCGCATCATGTTCGAGAACCTGACGCCGCTGCACCCGAACAAGCCGCTCATCCTCGAACGCGACATCAAGGCCGAGGAGAACATCACCGGCCGCATCATCGACATGATTGCCCCGATCGGCCGCGGCCAGCGCGCGCTGCTGGTGGCGTCGCCCAAATCGGGTAAGACCGTGATGCTGCAGCACATTGCGCATGCCATCGCGACCAACCATCCGGAAGCCGAACTGTTCGTGCTGCTGATCGACGAGCGCCCGGAAGAAGTGACCGAGATGCAGCGCACCGTGCGCGGCGAAGTGGTGGCCTCGACGTTCGATGAACCGGCCGTGCGTCACGTGCAAGTGGCCGAAATGGTCATCGAAAAGGCCAAGCGCCTGGTCGAACTGAAGAAGGATGTGGTGATCGTGCTGGACTCGATCACGCGTCTGGCTCGCGCCTACAACACCGTGGTGCCGACCTCAGGCAAGGTGCTGACCGGTGGTGTCGATGCCAACGCGCTGCAACGCCCGAAGCGTTTCTTCGGTGCCGCGCGTAACCTGGAAGAAGGTGGTTCGCTGACCATCATCGGCACGGCGCTGATCGAAACCGGCAGCCGCATGGATGACGTGATCTACGAAGAATTCAAGGGCACCGGCAACATGGAAGTGCACCTGGAGCGCCGCCTTGCCGAGAAGCGCGTCTACCCCGCCATCAACCTGAACAAGTCGGGCACGCGCCGCGAAGAACTGCTAATCAAGCCGGACATCCTGCAAAAGGTGTGGATCCTGCGCAAGTTCATCCACGACATGGATGAGGTCGAAGCGATGGAATTCTTGCTCGACAAACTCAAGTCGACCAAGAACAACGCCGAGTTCTTCGACATGATGAAACGCGGCGGCTGAGTCTCTTCTGATTCCGCCTGCACGTACCGAAAAGCGCACCCGAAACGGTGCGCTTTTTTATTGCCATATCAACAGCTTGATTGATCAGCGGATTTCCTCGTCAAAGTTGTGAAATTCGCTAGTTCATTTGCATTACAGGTGTGGCGCGCAACCGTTTGCTTCCCTCGTCCTTAAACCGCATCGCAAAAGCGGAACCCGGCAACCATACTGCAAGCCTGCCTGGGCCGAGCCACCTGATCCAGAGCAGGAGGGAATCACCAAAAATCGAACGGGGGAAACCATGCGCGAAGCGTCGCTGGAATGTACTGGTGCGTGCCGAACCGTCGTAGTCGCGTCACGTGCGGGGATGGGGGAGATCGACGAAACGATTCTGGGGGCAGACTGGCTCGTGCGACGTGTAACGTCGATGCGTGAGCTTGGCTGCGCCATTCGTGACGGTGTGCCCAAGGCCGGGTTGATCGATTTCAGCAGCGCCTTTTCGGCGGCCGATCTCGATCTGCTCGAGCGTTGCATGCAAGTGCCGCACGTGGGCTGGGTCGCCGCGCTGCCGCCCGCCATGCTGAGCCATGAACGCGTGCGACAGCTTGTGCGCGATTACTGCGTCGACTACGTGCAGATGCCGCTGCGCACGGAAGAGACCGCGTATTCCCTGCGCCATGCATGGGGCATGGCGTCCCTCGCGCAGGAAGCAACGCCCGCTCCCAAGGGGAACAATGCCCGCATGCTGGGCGAATGCCCGGCCATGCACAACCTGTTCCGTGCCATCCGCAAGGTTGCGCAGAACAGCGCACCGGCCTTCATCGCCGGCGAATCGGGTACCGGCAAGGAGTTGACTGCGCAGGCCATCCACGAGGCCTCGGCACGTGCGAGCGGTCCATTCATTGCGATCAACTGCGGCGCGATCCCCCCTCACCTGATTCAGTCCGAGCTGTTCGGCTACGAGAAAGGCGCCTTCACCGGCGCGCATCAGCGCCATATCGGCTGGGTCGAGCATGCCAACGGCGGCACGCTGTTCCTCGATGAAATCGGCGACCTGCCGCTGGAAAGCCAGGTGAGCCTGCTGCGCTTCCTGCAACAAGGCACGATTACGCGGCTGGGCGGGCACCAGGCGATTCCGCTGGACATCCGCATCATCTCGGCCACGCACGTGGATCTGGAGGCGGCCCAGCATCACGGTGGATTCCGCACCGACCTCTTCCACCGCCTGTGTGTGCTGACGTTGTCGGTACCGCCGCTGCGCGAGCGCGGCAGCGACATCGTACTGCTGGCCGAACACATCCTCGCCCAGCACGCGAGCGAAGCCTCGCACCGCATCCGCGGTTTCACGCCGTGCGCACTGCACGCGATGATGCACTACCCGTGGCCTGGCAACGTGCGCGAACTCATCAACCGCGTGCGCCGTGCGCTGGTGATGACGGACAACCGCAAGATCTCCGCCGCTGACCTCCATCTGGAAGGCTACGCGTCGGTGTCGGGCCAGACACTGGAAGAAGCGCGCGAAGGCGCCGAGTCCGATGCCATCCGCACGGCCATCGCACGCAACGGCTTCCACATGGGCATGACGGCGCGCGAGCTGGCGGTATCCCGCGTAACGCTGTACCGGCTGATGCAGAAGCACGGCATCCGCGCGGAACATCCGTTGCACCCAGCTTCGGCCTGATCTCATCGCCGGTCTTCCTTATCGTGTCGGGGCGCAGCCTGCGTGCTGCGCCCCGATTGTTTTGGGCGGTCGCCCAATGCAGTGTGTTGCGTAACAGGCAATGCCGTTTCGGAGCCTGTTGCGCAACACAGCCCTGGTCACCGTATAAGCGGTGGCGCCAGGGCTGCAAAAGCAGTCGGATTGGCGCGCATGTCGATTTCCCCTTCCTGAATTGCCGTTATAAAAAAGTGCCCGCCGGGGGACGGAGCACGAAAGCGTTGGACGTGACACTCCCCGCCTGCGCCACCGCGTCCGGCAGTGCGCTGTCGGCGGGTGGTTCAATCTGGTGACACTGCGTGAATGCAGTGGATGTTCGGCGCCGATAAACACGTTGCGGCAACGCGACGCTTGCAACGCACATTGACCGCGCCCCGGGCCATGCCAGCCGATGCCCGGCGGCACGCCCGCCCGCACCCCAAGCGTCGGCTTCGTCACAGGTGCCCTTAAGCCGGACACCCCGTGACCGCGCTGCGACCCTGCAAATCAATGTGAAAGCGACGCTCGGATGGCTTAACAGCGCGGCTTTCAAAACTGTCCCCAAATAGGGGCGATAGCACCGTATGCGCTTGCCTGCGGCGACCACACCTGCGATGGCCGGCGTTCCCCGCGCGCACACATGGTGAAGATCCGCTTGATGTGCGTTGTGCATGGCGCCGGCCGACCGCCCAACCCCCACTTCCGGGGGGATTGCGCCCTGCCCCTCGCGCGATGGATTGTTAAGCCACGCATGCGACGTACTCAGTTCTCCGTCGGAGAGCACCGACATGACAGGGCCACTGGACAGATCGAATGCGCGGGTGGGATAAGGACCGAGCGCAGTTCGCACCGGCAACGTATCGGTGGGAGCGCCTCGATAGGCGATACGCAGCGCGAATGTGCACTGCTTGATGATGTCGCCGTCTTCTGCGAGCGCCGGCACCATGACGACCATGGCCGCATGACTCGCGACCATTCCGGTCATATCGATCGTCCACCAGAACGGCAAACGTCGAGCACGGCGCTGCGCGGACATTGGCATGGCTCGCTCCTCCCCGAATGGCGGTAGAGCGACATCCATGCCAAGACGATTAAAGCCTTGTTTTTACGGGATATTCAGCACGTGGAAGATGAATCGCTCCGGTTTGGCGCGTGTTTTTGTGTCGTGGCCGAAACAGCCATCGCCGCAAAGCCCGGCCGAAGGGTCGAACCGCTTCCCTTGAGTGAATTGCGCGCCCTGGCAAACACTGGTCTACAGTAGCCAGAACGCGTCAACGAGGGTCCCGAGGCATGGCCGCGGCGTCTGTCATTTTCGTGATACGCCGCTAAAATGATTCGGAACGGGGGTCTGCTCCGGCCTGTTTCTCGCTTGGGGCGACGAAGGATGTTCGCAAGATCGGTAACAGGTCGAGAACAACGATGAACACTGTTTTGATCGAAGCCCATCCGTTGGTGCGTACGGGCATTGCGCACCTGCTGCGGACGCTCAAGGGCGTCACCGGCGTCACCGTCGTCGAACCGGACGACGGCATGTTTGACGCCATCGAAGCCAATGCCGACGCAGGCCTGCTGGTGATCGGTCTGCCGCTCCCACATCTGGACGAGCTCTCCGCCATCGGCGAGATCATGCACCGGCCGCACGCGCGCCACGTGGTCGTGCTGGCCGAATCCGAATCCCCCGACATCATCCGCACACTCATGCAGATGGGCTTGTCGGGCTATACGCTCAAGCATTCGCCCGGCGAGGTCATCGCGGCCTCGCTGGAGCTGGTGCTGGTGGGCGGGCAATACATCCCGGCCAGCGCGCTGCTGCCGGAGTCTCGCCTGGACGGCGCACCCAATCCCGCGCTTGCCGGTGATCCGCAAACTGATCCCAAGCTGCTCGGCATTACGCCGCGCCAGTACGAGATTCTGGTGCTGCTGTCGCGCGGGCACCCGGTCAAAACCATCAGCCGCATGCTGAACATCTCCGAGGCCACCGCCAAGGCGCATATCAGCACGCTGTACCGGCGCCTGAAAGTCCGCAGCCGCACTGAAGCCGTGTACGTCGCCAATCAGCGCGGCGCGCGGCTGCTCTCCGTCGCCTGACCCCACCAGGCACGAAAGCACGCGCCGATATACTGGGCGCATGCTTTCGTCCGTCTTCCGCTGGTTCTCCGGCCGCGCGCGCTCGCGGCGTCTGGCGCGCTACGCCATCTCCGACACGCACTGGTCGCGTGCGCTCGCTGGCCTGCCCTTTCTGCTGGATTGGCCCGAGACCGACCTCGCGCGCCTGCGTGAAACAGCCACGCTCTTCATTGCCGAAAAGGAATTCACCACCGCGCACGACCTGCCGCTCACCGACGAGATGGTGATCAGCATCGCCGTGCAGGCCAGCGTGCCGATCCTGGAGTTGGGCATTGCGTGCTATCGCGACTGGAGCCGCGTGGTCATCTATCCGGGAGAATTCGTCATCAGCGGCGAGTTGATGGACGAAGATGGCGTGGTCCACGACGTGCGCGAGCAAGCCGCCGGCGAAGCAGCGAGGAATGGCCTGATTCTCCTTTCATGGCAGGACGTCGAACTCGGCAGCGCCTTGGCTCAGCCTGGCATGCAGCCGTACAACGTGGTCATCCATGAGTTCGCGCATACGCTTGAATTGCTAAGCGGCGAATCCGATGGCATTCCCGCGTTCTCCTCGCGCCTGCACGCTGGTATCGACCGCGAGGAATGGGCCGACGATCTGCATGCCGAATACGATGCGTTTGCCGACCGCTGCGAGCAAATCCCGGAACATCGCTGGGATGCCGATCCGATCCTCTCGCTGCTGGATCCGTACGGCGCGCAGCATCCGGCGGAGTTCTTCGCGGTGGCCTCCGAGGTGTTCTTTGTCGAACCGGCCTCGCTGCTCGATACGCTGCCGACGCTGTACGCGTTACTGCAGGCGTTCTACCTCCAGGATCCGGCACGGCGCATGCTGCTTGCCGAGCAACGCCAGGAAGGGTTCCCGCCATGACGACACACCGCGCACTTCACGCTGTTCTGTTTCTGTTCTCGCTATGCTTCGGTGCAGGTGCCGCGCGTGCTCAATCAGCAGCGCCGCTCATTTTCAGCGTGACGGCACAGTTCGACGGTCAATCGGAAACGCAACGCGTGACGCTGCCGGCAGATCCGTCCGCCCGGGCGCAGCATGTCACGTTACTGGAGCACTCCCACACGTACGACATCGGCGACTCAATGCCGCGCCAGCAGTGGGAAGCGCAGTTCTCCGCCGGCCAGCCCGATGACACCATTCCACTCGGTTGCGATGCCACCACCTGCAAGTTCATGCGCCACCAGCAGGCAAAAACCGGCGTGGACGTCACACTGCGACCGCTGACTGGCTCGGGCGTGTTCCAACCCTTGTCGATCGGGGTTGCGCTGCATCGCTTCCAACCCGGCACCGACGCCCAGACGTCAGCAAAGATCGACACCTGGATCCAAAATCTGGACACCTCGCTGCGCGTAGGAGACAGCAAAACCCTCGACCTGGATGGGCGCGGCACCCTCACAATTGAGCGCTTGGCGGTACCTTGACCCGTCGATGGAGAAAAAGCGCCCAATGCATCGCTTTTTGATGTATGGCGACCACGGATTTTGTAGCCGGCGCGTTGCCCAAGCCCTTGTTTCTCTGGCATAATCGCCGTTTCTCCACCCGGCAAGTGATTCGACGGCTGGTCGCTCGGTGCGGTTTCTCACCAAAGCACCTGTAGCGCGTCTCGAGTTGGCTACCTCTACACCAGGGCCCATCATGAAAGAAGGCATTCACCCGAATTACCGCGAAGTCGTGTTCCAGGACATGTCCAGCGACTTCAAGTTCGTCACCCGCTCGACGATCCAGACCAAGGAAACGATCACGCTAGACGGCAAGGAATACCCGCTGGCCAAGATCGAAGTTTCGTCCGAATCGCACCCGTTCTACACGGGCCAGCAAAAGGTTCTGGACACGGCCGGTCGCGTCGAGAAGTTCCGCAACAAGTTCGGCAGCAAGATCGGCAAGGCTGCCAAGTAATACTGGCGCCGGAGACGGCTCACCACATGACCCGTCTCACTGGTCAGAAAAAAGGCAGCTCCGGCTGCCTTTTTTGTTTCTCGGCACAATGGCAGGCCACTCACCTGCCTCCTCTTACGATCTGTACGCCGCCGTGCAACCGCGGCCGGGCTTGCCCGGTCTGACACCCGATGAACACCACACGCGTCTCGCGCATCCGCCTGACTGCCGCCGCCACCCGTGAATTGCCGCGCTGGCTGCTGCTCGCTATCTGCGTGATCTACGGCCTGTCGGGCCTGTTCTCGCGCGACCCGTGGAAGAACGAAGACGCCGCTGGCTTCGGCGCCATGTGGACGCTGGCCACGGGCAACGGCCAAGACTGGCTGATGCCGAACATCGTCGGCCGCCCGGTCGCACAGGCCGGCCCCCTCGTGTACTGGATCGGCGGCGCGTTCATCCGCGTATTCGGCCAATGGTTGGGCCCGTCGGATGCGTCGCGCCTGGCGACTGCACTCTTCTTCTTTGTCACCTGCGCCTGCATCTGGTACGGCGCTTACCTGCTCGGCCGCCGCGCCGAAGTCCAGCCGTTCGAGTTCGTCTTCGGCGGACAACCGAACTCACGCGATTACGGCCGCACCCTGGCCGACGGCGCCCTGCTGATCTTCCTCGCCTGCGTGGGCTTGGCGCAGCGCGGCCACGAAACCACGCCGCTAGTGGGCTCACTGTGCTTCGTCGCGGTGGCGGTGTATGGGTTGATCCGCGCGCTGGACAAGCCCATCCAAGGCAGTCTTACCTACGGCATCGGCGTTGGGTGTCTGGCGCTTGCGGGCGGACCGATCCTGCCGCTCGGCATCACCGTCGCCGTGCTTGCCATCACACGGGCCACACGCGTACTGCCGCTGCGCCCGCTGCTAACCGTGGCGCTACCAGTGTCAGTAGTGCTCGGCTGCTCGTGGCCAGCCATGGCCTACCTGCTGGCCACCAACCCGAACGATGCCGTCACCTTCGTTCGGGAGTGGGCGCGCTTCGACCGCCACCAGTACGCTGGCCCAACCGCGCATTCGCTTGGCTACATTGCGCGCAACCTGCCGCTGTTCGCCTGGCCAGTATGGCCATTGGCCGCGTGGGCCTGGAAAAGCTGGGGCGGCATGCGCAAGGCGCCGCATATCGTGCTGCCGCTGGCCATGCTCGCCCCCCAGTTGCTGCTGCTTCTGTTGCAGCAGCAACCAAGTGACGACGGCTTCCTGCTGCTGATCCCGCCGATGGCCGTGATGGCCACGTTTGCCCTGCCCACGCTCAAGCGGGGCGCCATCAGCGCAATCGATTGGTTTGCGCTGCTGGCCTTCACGGTGCTGGGCGGCACGGTATGGCTGCTGTGGATCGCCAAGATGACGGGCTTTCCGCCGCAACTCGCACGCAACGTGTACCGCATCGTGCCTGGCTATCGGCCGGAATTCAGTTGGACAGCGCTGGCTTGCGCGTTGCTGGTGACGGCCGCGTGGGTGCTCATCGTCATATGGCGCACGTCGCGCGCGCCCAAGGCCATCTGGCGCGCGGTAGTGATCTCTGCGGCCGGCACCACCCTGATGTGGGTGTTGATGATGACGCTGTGGCTGCCCACCATCAACTACGCCAAGACCTATCGCGATGTCGCGCAATCGGCCGCACTGGCGCTGCCGCGCACCTATACATGCGTGCAGCCGATTCGCATGGGCGATGCGCAGCTCGCGTCGTTCGCCTACTTCGGCCACATCCGCTTCGGCAGCCCGGAAGACAACTGCGACATCCTCTTGCGCCACGACCCATACGACTACGGCGCACCTTCGCGCGTCTCGAACTACGAGTGGAACCTGATCTGGGAAGGCCGTCGCCCCGCCGACCGCGATGAGCACTTCCGCATGTACCGCCTGACGGAAGCAGGCGCCGCGACACATCCGCCACCAACCCCATCCACCACGCGCCGGCGCAAACTGCGCCAGTAACACCACTGCAGCGCCCAATGTTCGCCACTGATGTCCGCCGTATTGCCGCGCTTGCCTGGCCGGTTCTGATTGGCCAACTGGCCGTCATCACCTTCGGTGTACTCGACACGGCGATGGCCGGGCGTGCATCGGCAGCAGATCTGGCGGCGATCGGGCTCGGTGGGTCGATCTACGTCACCGTCTACATCAGCCTGATGGGCGTGCTTCAGGCGCTCTCGCCCGTCGCAGGACAACTGTACGGCGCGCAAAAGCACAGCGAGATCGGCGAAGAAGTCCGCCAAGCCATCTGGCTTGGACTGGTGCTGGCGGCCATCGGCATGCTACTGCTCTGGTTTCCCGCCCCACTGCTCCATCTGGCAAACGCATCGCCTGAACTGGCGGAAAAAGCGACCGCCTACCTGCGCTACGAAGCGCTGGCACTGCCTGCGGCGCTTGGCTTCCGGATCTACTCGGCGCTGAACAACGCGCTGTCTCGCCCGGTGATGGTGACGGTGCTGCAGCTCGGCGGCCTCGTACTCAAGTTCCCGCTCAACGCGCTATTCCTGTACGGCGGCATAGGCATTCCGGCAATGGGCGGCCCCGGCTGCGCGCTGGCCTCCATGATCATCAGCTGGCTGTGGTTTGCCGCCGGCGCAGCCATCTTGATGCGCAATCCGGCCTACAAGCCGTTCGAGATTTTCACGCAGTTCTCGCCGCCGAATCGCACCCGGCTATGGGCGCTGATTCGCCTGGGCGTGCCGATGGGCTTCACCTACCTGATCGAGATCACCTCGTTCACACTGATGGCGATCTTCATTGCGCGGCTGGGCACGGTGGTACTGGCCGGGCATCAGATTGCCGCCAACCTCGGGGCAGTGGCGTATATGGTGCCGCTGTCGCTGTCGATTGCGACCTCCACACTGGCAGCACAATCGATCGGCGCCCGCGATCGCGCGGCGGCTCGCCGCATCTCGTTAAACGGGATCAAGCTGGCAGTGATCTGTGCAGCGATTGTTGGCGCCGCGGTACTTATCCTGCGACGGGATCTGGCCAGCCTGTACACGCATGACGCGGCCGTCCTGGCGATTGCAGTGCCGCTGCTGCCCTTCATCGCGTTCTACCAGATGTTCGATGCACTACAGGTGATGGCCGCGTTCATTCTGCGCGCCTACAAGATCGCGCTCATCCCAACCGTCATCTACGCGCTCTCATTGTGGGGAGTTGGCTTGGGTGGTGGCTATGTGCTCGGCTTCGGGCTTCTGGGGGATGGTGCCGCGGTACTGCGTGGCGCAGCGGGCTTCTGGGCAGCCAATGGCTTGAGCTTGATGGTAGCCGGCGCCCTGTTGGTTAGCTATTTCAATCGCGTCAGCCGCACTGCCGATTAAAGCCATGCGTTAAACGACGGATTGCCCCCGGCTTTAAAAACACGGAGTCAGGGCAATTGCCGCAATTGAATGGGAAGTAGAAAAGAAAAAACCCGCTGCAAGCAGCGGGTTTTGATTTGGCGGAGCGGACGGGACTCGAACCCGCGACCCCCGGCGTGACAGGCCGGTATTCTAACCGACTGAACTACCGCTCCGTGTCGGTTGCAAAACCAGCTAGAGACTGGCTTTGCGAATGAGCTTCTGATTAAGCTCTTGTTATGGCGTCCCCTAGGGGATTCGAACCCCTGTACTCACCGTGAAAGGGTGATGTCCTAGGCCTCTAGACGAAGGGGACAGAAACTGTTTTGCAACGCTTTCTGTCTTACGCTGCGAAGTCCGCTATCATAACATACTTCTTTGCGTTTTGGAAGCTTCTTTTCAAATTTATTTTTGAATCGAATCTTCCGGCATTTTGGTGGAGCTAAGCGGGATCGAACCGCTGACCTCTTGCATGCCATGCAAGCGCTCTCCCAGCTGAGCTATAGCCCCGATGCACTGCTTTGGGTACTGCCTGGGTTACTACCTTTTACTGCTTGCTTCTTACTGCAATTCGCTCCGTGTTGCAGCGAAAACAAGAGTATAGGGGAACTGTTTAGCGCTTGGCAATACCCTTTCGCAATTTTTTTTGCGGTGCACCCGTCACGCCGCCAAACGGCGCAGAACGACATCGCGGCCGAACAGTTCCAACACCGCATCGATCGACGGCGTCTGCAATTGACCGGCCACCAGCAAGCGCACCGGCATGGCCAGCTTGGGCATCTTCCAGCCCTGCGCAGCCAGCACTTCCTTGAAGGCTGCGCCGATGGCCTCACGCTTCCACTCCGGCAGCGCGCTCAGCTTCTCGACCAGCGCGGCAATCCCTGGGCGCACGTCGTCAGTCAGATGCTGCGCTGCCAGCTCCGGCTCAATAGTCAGATCGGTGCGGTAGAACAGCAGCGCGGTCTGCGCAACTTCGCGCAGCGTGTTGGCCCGATCCTTCACTAGCGCAATCACGTCCGCCAGGACGGGGCCGCCATCAACCTTGCCGCCCAGTTCTTCAATGAACGGCTTCACCAGATCTGCCAGACGCGCGTTGTCGGCCTGCTTGATGTAGTGGTTGTTCAGCCAAGCAAGCTTCTCGGGGTTGTATTGCGCGGGCGACTTGCCTAGATGCTCCAGATCGAACCACTCGACAAACTGCTCGCGCGAGAAGATCTCGGCATCGCCATGTGCCCAGCCCAGGCGGGCAAGGTAGTTGACGATGGCTTCAGGCAGGTAGCCGGCATCACGATAGCCCGTGACGCTCATGGCGCCATGGCGCTTGCTCATCTTCTCGCCCTGCTCATTGAGCACGGTCGGCAGGTGGGCATAGACCGGCGGCGTGCCACCCAGCGCGCGCAGGATGTTGATCTGGCGCGGCGTATTGTTGACGTGGTCGTCGCCGCGGATCACGTGGGTGATCTGCATGTCCATGTCGTCGACGACCACGCAGAAGTTGTATGTGGGCGTGCCGTCCGGGCGCGCGATGACGAGGTCGTCCAGCTCATCGTTAGAGATTTCGATGCGGCCCTTGACGGCGTCGTCCCACACCACGCTGCCGCCAATGGGGTTCTTGAAACGCATCACGGGCTGCACGCCGGCCGGCGGCGTCGGCAGGACCTTGCCCGGCTCGGGGCGCCACGTGCCGTCGTAGCGGGGCTTTTCGCCGCGCTCGCGTTGTGCGTCGCGCAGCGCGTCGAGTTCTTCCGTGCTCATATAGCAGGGGTAGACCAGTTCCTGCTGGACCATCTGGGCAATCACCTCACGGTAACGGTCCATGCGCTGCATTTGATAGAACGGGCCTTCGTCGATGTCCATGTCCAGCCAGTCCATCGCCTCCAGGATCACGTCGACGGCTTCCTGGCTGGAGCGCTCGACGTCGGTGTCTTCGATACGCAGGATGAAATCGCCTTTCATCTTGCGAGCGAAGGCCCACGGATAAAGAGCCGAGCGAATGTTGCCGAGGTGGATGAAGCCGGTGGGGCTGGGAGCGAAACGAGTGCGGACGCGCTGGGTCATAGGAATGGCTGAACGAATAAGGCCGCCTGATTGGATCCAAAGCGCGGATCGCGAGCGGCCTCTATCAAAACTAAAATTATAGCAACCGTGCCACACAACCTTGGTCGACCTGTCGCTGAACTTTGGCACAATGGCAGCCGGCCGCAGCGCGCCAGCAACCGACTACGCGCGACTGCGCGGCATATCACACCGCCCCCAACTTTCTCATGCAACGCCGCCTATTCCTGGGTGCCGCCGGCGCCTCCGTGCTCTCTGCCTGTACCGTGACGGGCTTCTCGTCCGGGAAGACTGAAACGCCTGTCACACCGCCCACAGCAGTCCTTCCGCCCTCGGGCCAACCGGCCACCCAGCCCGTACGCATCGGGCTGGCGCTGGGCGGTGGCGCCGCGCGCGGTTTCGCGCACATCGGCGTCATCAAGATGCTGGAGGCGCAAGGCATTCAGATCGACTTCATCACCGGCACGAGCGCGGGTAGCGTGGTGGCGGCCATCTACGCGTCGGGTATGTCTGGCCTGGAGATGAACCGAATGGCGCTCAAGATGGACGAGGCCATGATTGCGGATTGGGCACTGCCGTTTGGCACGCGCTTCGGCGGGTGGCTCAAGGGCGAGGCGCTGGAAAAATACATCAACCGCCTCGTCAAGCAGAAGACCATCGAGCAGATGCGCACTCCGCTGGGCATCGTCGCCACGGATCTGGCCAGCGGCAAGCCGATCCTGTTCCGCCGGGGCAATACCGGTCAGGCAGTACGCGCGTCGTGCAGTATCCCCGGCGTGTTCCAACCGGTGACGATCGGCGGCCGCCAATATGTGGATGGCGGGCTGGTGGCGCCAGTGCCGGTCTCTTACGTCAAGCAGATGGGCGCGACGTTCGTGATTGCCGTGAACATCTCCGCAGACCCATCCAACCAGGCGGTCTCGGGTCAGGCCAGCATGCTGCTGCAGACGACGGCCATCATGGGCCAGAGCATCAACAAGACGGAATTGGCGCAAGCCGACGTGGTGATCACGCCATCCTTGCCGTTTGTGAAGGGCAGCGACTTTACCGCACGCAACGAGGCCATCCTCGCTGGCGAGCAAGCCGCACAGGCCGCCATGCCGTTGCTGCGTGAGAAGCTGCGCCTGCCGCAGACTGCGGTGGCCACTCCGCTGCCGGCGCACTGACCCCCACAACAATATCGCTGGGCAACAAAAAAGACCGCCGTGGCGGTCTTTTTGTTTAGGTGCGGGCGAATCAACCGCCGTACAGTGCCAGCGGCTTGCCAGCGGCGTTCGGGTCCACACGCTTGAGCTGCTCGACAAAGTTGTCGGCGCCTTCCTTGATCGGGGTGCCGGCGCTGTTCTCGATACGGCGCGCACCGTTGTAGCGCGTCACCCAGTACGAGGCAGTCATGTCATCCACGCGGATCTTGCTGCCAGTGGACGGTGCGTGCACGAACTTGTTGTCGCCGATGTAGATGCCAACGTGCGAGAACGTGTGGCGCATGGTGTTGAAGAACACCAGATCGCCGGGGCGCAGTTCGGCCATGTCGACGCTGGTGCCAACGCGGCTCATTTCAACAGCGCGGCGCGGCAGCAGGAAACCGAAGGTGTCGTTGAAGACGTAACGGACAAAGCCGCTGCAGTCGAGGCCCGATTCCGGCGTGTTGCCGCCGAAACGGTAGCGCAGACCAATCATGCCCAGCGCGTTCATGACGACGTCGCCGGTTTTGGTCATGACGTTGGAGATAAGACCAGGCTTGGCTTCCGGCTTCACGTCAGCGCGAACTTCCGTGTCCTTGAAGACCGTATCAGCCTGCACTGCATTCGACACGATCACGCCGCAGCCGATCACAACCCCTACCGCCAGGCGCGCCATGGAATGAAGTACGAAGTGCTGCATCGGTTCTCCTGGGAAAGTCGGAATGATCGGCTCTTTATGCGTGAATGCAAATGAGACGCGTCCGAATCCTGCTCAAAACAATCTCGCAGGATGATAAAAGTCACACTTTGACTTGTCAAAGGTCGTTACAAATTTGCCTGAATTCATATGCGAATCAGGCACTTAGACATGACTTTAGAAGCGCACCCTTACAATGCAGACCTTTCAAAACTGCACTTTTCTGGGGCAATCCTGGCCGTTTTTACGGGTTATCCCTCGACGGGACGAGCGACGCGGCGGCCATCAGCTTGCAGGTGTAGGGGTGGGAAGGTGATGCCAACACGGCTTCCGTATCGCCCTCTTCCACCACTTTTCCGTCCTTCATCACGACTACGCGATGCGACATGGCACGGATGACGGCGAGATCATGGCTGATGAATAGATACGACAGGTTGTACTTTTTCTGAAGGGCACCCAGCAGCGACAGTACCTGCTGCTGGATCGACACATCAAGTGCCGAGGTCGGCTCATCGAGCACCAGCACCTGCGGTTTGAGGATGAGCACGCGCGCAATGGCAATGCGTTGACGCTGTCCGCCGGAGAACTCGTGCGGATAACGCCCCAACGCGGTGCGATCCAGCCCCACTTCGCGCAGCGCTTCGATCACGCGATGCCGGCGCTCGGTCGGATTCACGTGCGGCTGATGCAGCGCCAGGCCCTCGCCGACGATCTCTTCGATCGTCATGCGGGGTGAGAGTGAGCCGTAGGGATCTTGAAACACCACCTGCATGCGCGCACGCACCGCGCGGCGCTCATCGCGCGAGATATGCAGCAGCGAGTTGCCGAGAAAGCGCAGATCACCGTCCTTGGGCGTCTGCAGCCCGAGCAGCGTCTGCGCAAGCGTGGTCTTGCCTGAGCCCGATTCACCAACGATGCCCAGCGTCTCGCCTTCGCGCAATTGCAGCGAGACGGCATCGACCGCGGTGAACGGATCGCTGCGGAACCAGCCGGCAACCCCCGGGCGATGGCGCTCGTAGGTGACGGTCAGCTTGTCTGCCTCGAGCAGCACGGGCGCGAGTGGCACCAGCGGCAGCACGTCGCGCTGCGGGCGGCTTTCCAACAGGCGTACGGTGTATGGGTGTTGCGGGGCCGCGAATACGGTTGCGGTGTCACCGGACTCAACCAGCACGCCCCGCTCCATCACACCAACCCGCTCGGCAAAGGCGCGCACCATGTTCAGGTCGTGCGTGATCAGCATGATGGCCATACCGAATTCGCCTTGCAGCTCGCGCAGCAACTGCAGGATCTGCATGCGCACAGTCACATCCAGCGCAGTGGTCGGCTCATCCGCCAGCAGCAGTTTGGGCGAGCACGCCAGCGCCATGGCGATCATCGCGCGCTGGCGCTGACCACCTGAGAGCTGGTGCGGGAAGGCATCGAAGCGGCGTGGTGCCTCGGCGATGCCGGTGCGCTCCAGCAACGCGATCGCGCGCGCCTTGGCGGCACGCTTGTCCAGTCCTTCATGCAGCTCCAGCGTCTCGACAATCTGGTTGCCGATGCTGTACAGCGGGTTGAGCGCCGTCATCGGTTCCTGGAACACCATGGCCACGTCGGCGCCACGCAGGCCGCGCATCTCGCGCTCGCTGGCGGCCAGCAGGTCGCGGCCTTCCAGCAGGATGCGGCCGCTGTAGTGCGCGTCCGCCAGCAAACGCATGATCGACAGCGCCGTGACCGACTTGCCCGAGCCCGACTCCCCTACCAGCGCAAAGCGCTCGCCGGCACGCAGATCCAGGGAGACATTCTTGACAGCCTCGGTTGCCTCACCGTGTTCGGACTCGAAGCGCACGCACAGGTCGTCCAGCCGCAGCAGCGGGCCGTCGTACTTGGGGGTGGAGGAGCGCAGATCGACGCGGGTCATTTCACCACCGTCGGTTTCTGGCGCGCGCGCAGTTGCGCGAACGACAGGCGCGTGTCGAAGGCGTCGCGCAGCGCATCGCCCATGAAGGTCAGCAACACGAGGGTCAACACAAGCACCACGAAGGTCGACAGCGAGATCCACCACGCATCGAGATTGGCCTTGCCCTGTGCCAGCAACTCGCCGAGGCTGGGCGTGGACGGGGGCACGCCCAGGCCGAGAAAATCGAGACTGGTCAGCGCCAGGATGGCTGCGCTCATACGGAACGGCAGGAAGGTGATCACCGGCGTCAGGCTGTTGGGCATGATGTGGCGCCACATGATCTGCCAACTGGACAGCCCCATCGTCCGCGCGGCCTTCACGTAGTCGAGCGAGCGGTTGCGATAGAACTCGGCACGCACGTAGTCAGACAGGCTGATCCAGCCGAACAGCGACAGCAGGATGATCAGTAGCCCGAGACTGGGGGTGAAGATCGACGCAAAGATGATCAGCAGGTACAGCTCCGGCATGGAGCTCCAAACTTCGATCAGCCGCTGCGCCCAAAGATCAAAGCGCCCGCCAAAGAAGCCCATCAGCGCGCCGGTGAGCGTGCCGACAACCACACCGATCAGCGTGAGCGCTAGCCCGAACAGCACCGACACCCGGAAACCGTACAGCAGCCGCGCGAACACATCACGGCCGCGATCGTCGGTACCGAGCCAGTTCTCGGCCGACGGCGGCGCCGGGTTGGGCTCTTTCGAGAAGTAGTTCAGCGTCTCGTACGAATACGGATTCGGCGGGTAGATCGCAAAGCTGCCCGGCTCCTTGAACTTGTCGCGGATATACGGATCGAGGTAGTCCGTGGGGGTCGGGAAGTCGCCGCCGAAGGTGGTCTCCGGGTAAGTCTTCACGATGGGGAAATACCAGGTGCCGTGATACTTCACCACCAGCGGCCGATCGTTCGAGATGAGCTCGCCGCCCATGCTGAGCACGAACAGCACCACGAACAGAATCAGGCTCCAGTAACCTAACCGGTGTTGTTTGAAGCGTCGCCAAGCGCGCTTGAGCGGTGACGGCGAATGGCGAACGGCATGCGCGTGCAGCGCAGCCGTGTTGGCCGGATGGGCGGATGTGCGCGAGTACTGAGTCATGATCGCCTGCCCCGCCTATCGCCCGACCGAGCCGAAGTGAATACGCGGATCGACCAACACATAGCACACGTCGGAGATCAACTTTGCAGCTAGGCCAATCAACGTGAACAGGTACAGCGTGCCGAGCACAACCGGGTAATCGCGCCGCATCACCGCCTCGTACGACAGCAACCCCATGCCGTCGAGCGAGAACAGTTGTTCGATCAGCAGCGAACCCGTGAAGAACGCACCGATGAAGGCTGCCGGAAAGCCGGTCACCAACGGCAGCAACGCATTGCGGAAGATGTGCTTCCACAGCACGCGCCGCTCCGACAAGCCCTTGCTGCGCGCAGTCAGCACGTATTGCTTGCGAATCTCCTCCAGAAACGCGTTCTTCGTCAGCATCGTGATGACGGCAAAGCTGCCCACCACAGATGCCGTCACAGGCAGTGCGATGTGCCAGAGGTAATCCGTCACCTTACCGAGCAGGCTGAGTTGGCTCCAGTTGTCAGACGTGATGCCGCGGATGGGGAACCACTGGAAGAATGTGCCGCCGCCAAACAGCACCAGCAACAGCACGCCCAGCACGAAGCCTGGGATGGCATAACCGACCAGCACGATGATGCTCGTCACTAAATCGAACCGACTGCCCGCCCGCACCGCCTTGGCGATACCAAGCGGCACCGCTATGAGATACGTGAGAAAGAACGTCCACAATCCAATCGAGATCGACACCGGCAACTTGGACTTGATGAGTTCCCACACGCTGCGGTGCTGGAAGTAGCTCTCACCCAAGTCGAAGCGAGCAAACCGACCAAGCATCAGGAAGTAGCGCTCCACTGGACCTTTGTCGAAGCCATACAGCGCGCGGATCTCTTTGATCTTCTCGGAATCAACACCGCGGCGGCCGCGATAGTCGAAGGCACCGCCACCGCTGGCCTCGCCAATGCCGTTGCGCCCTTTCATCTCCAGCATCATCTGCTCGACTGGGCCGCCAGGCACAAACTGGATCACCGCAAAAGTAAGCGTGACCACACCAATAAGTGTCGGAATCAGCAGTAGTAGCCGTTTGATCAGGTAGGCAAACATGGTCTCACCGATGCGGTCATTGGGCAGCTCATTTGGCAGACTCCGGCTGGCGCCACCAGGCCGTCAGCACCCAGGCCTCGGCCGAGTAGTAGTACGGCAGGCGATCCGGATACATCAGGTTCTTGTTGTAAGCGACGCGGTGCACGGCTGAGTACCAATGCGGAATCACGTAGTAGCCGTGCATCAGCACACGATCGAGCGCGCGCGAGGCGGTGACCAGCTCATCGCGGTTGTTGGCACGCAGCACGTTGTCGATCAACGCATCCACCGCGGGCGACTTCAGACCGATCACGTTGTCTGAGCCCTGCTCGTCCGCCGCCGCCGAACCGAAGCGGTCCTTCAGCTCATTGCCGGGGCTCTGCGAATCGGGAAACCGCAGCGAGATCATGTCGAAGTCGAACTCTTCGAGCCGCTTCTGGTACAGCGTGAAATCGGTCATGCGCTGGTTGACCTGGATGCCGAGCTTCTCCAGGTTGCGCACATACGCCGCCATGACACGGCTCATTGCCCCACCGTCATCCAGCATCTCAAAGACGAAGGGCTCGCCACGGGTGTTGCGTAGTGCGCCATCGGAGTACGTCCAGCCTGCCTGGGCGAGCAGGCGGCGCGCCTGGCGGAGGTTGTCACGCAACGAACTGGGCGGGTCCGTCGAGGGCGGCGCGGGCAGGATGCCGAACACGTCCGGATCGAGCTGATTGCGCAAGGGCTCCAGCAGTGTCAGCTCGCCCTTGCTCGGCATGCCGGTCAGCGAATCGGAGGCGGCCAGCTCACTGTTGGTGAAATAGCTGTCGAGCCGGCGATACGCGCCATAGAAGAGTTGGCGGTTGAGCCACTCGAAATCCAGCGCCAACGTGAGCGCCTTGCGCACCCGCACGTCCTGGAACAGCGGCCGGCGCAGGTTCATCAGAAAGCCTTGCATGCCCGCGCCATTGCGGTGTGGGAATTCACTCTTGATGAGTTCGCCGCTGCGGAACTTCACGCCCACGTAACTCTTGGCCCAGTTCTTGGCGAGGTACTCGACCATCGCGTCGTACTCGCCGGCCTTGAATGCCTCCAGGCGTGCGGCCTGGTCTTTGTAGAGCTTGTACTGGATGCGCGCGAAGTTGAACGAGCCACGCCGGACATTCAAATCGCGGCCCCAGTAATCCGGGTTGCGGCGAAAGGTGATGCCGCGCGACGGGTCAAAGCGTTCGATGACATAGGGACCGCTAGCAATCGGGTCTTGAAACGTGAGCTTGTCGAACGTCACGTCCTTGCCCCCATCCAGATCGTCCGGCTTGCCGCTGCCCTTGCCCCACTTGGGCGAGAACACCGGCAGGCCGCCAACGATCAGCGGCAACTCCTTGTTGCGGCGCTTGAAGTCGTAGCGGATGGTGGCGGCATCCACCACCGTCACCTTGGACACATCGGCGGTCATGCTGCGATAAGCAGGGCTGGCGCCCTTGCCCATCAGCATGTCGTAGGAGTACTTCACATCAGACGCACGCACCGGATCGCCATTGGAAAAACGTGCGCGCGGATTGATGTGGAACGTGACCGAGAGTTCGTCCGGTGCGACCGTCACGTCGTCAGCCAGCAGGCCGTAGCCGCTGGCAGTCTCGTCCCAACTTGTGATGAGCAGCGTCTCGAAGACGAGCTGCGTCAGCCCCGGCGCAGACGTGCCCTTGATCGTAAACGGATTGAACTTGTCGAAGCTCGTGCGCCGGTCGGGGTTGCCCAGCAGCAGCATGCCGCCAATGGGCGCCTTCGGATTGAGATAGCCGAAGTTCGGGAAACCGGCGGGATATTTGAGATCGCCGTATTCCGCATAACCATGCGCCGCCCAGGCCGGTGCCACGCAGAAGGTCGCCACCAGGCAGGCCAGTGCTGCGAGGCGTTGTCGATGTCGTCGCCAGTTCGGCTGATGTATCGCTGCAAGTACGCCCATTGCGCTCATTGCGCCCCTAGCCCCCGTTGTCCCTGCATGCGCTGATCCAGATCGATCACTGTATGAAAACCTGTTTCAGACAATTCTAACGCCCTCTTTGCGCTTTCCCGTCAATTCTGGCCCAAGGATCGTCCCGCATTGACAAGGCTGACCCGGCAACGAATGCAGCACATGCAGCGGCACCCAAAAGCGCAGGCGCCCAGCGCTTTCCGGTATGATCGCGCCGACCCTAATTGCCTCGTGCCCCGGATACCGCTGCTGAGTGACCGCAGTGACATACGGGGGCGACGTTGCCCCACATTTGTACGGAGAAACCATGGGATTCCTCGCTGGCAAGCGCATTCTGATTACCGGCCTTCTGTCCAACCGCTCGATCGCCTACGGCATCGCCAACGCCTGCAAGCGCGAAGGCGCTGAACTGGCCTTCACCTACGTCGGTGAACGCTTCAAGGACCGCATTACCGAATTCGCCAACGAGTTCGACAGCAAGCTGGTGTTCGACTGCGACGTCGGCAGCGATGAGCAGATCGCCAAGGTGTTCGAAGACCTCGGCCAACACTGGGGCCACTTCGACGGCTTGGTGCACTCGATCGGCTTTGCGCCGCGCGAAGCGATTGCCGGCAACTTCATCGATGGCCTGTCGCGCGAGTCGTTCCGCATCGCGCACGACATCTCGGCATACAGCTTCCCGGCACTGGCCAAGGCTGCGCTGCCGATGCTGTCGCCCAACGCCTCGCTGCTCGCCCTGACCTACCTGGGCGCTGAGCGCATCGTCCCGAACTACAACACGATGGGGCTGGCCAAGGCCTCGCTGGAAGCCGGCGTGCGTTACCTGGCCGGCGCGCTGGGTCCGAAGGGCATTCGTGCCAACGGCATCTCGGCCGGCCCCATCAAGACGCTGGCCGCCTCGGGCATCAAGGATTTCGGCAAGCTGCTGAAGTACATGGAAGACGTGGCCCCGCTGCGCCGTAACGTCACCATCGAAGAAGTCGGCAACGTGGCTGCGTTCCTGCTGTCGGACCTCGCCAGCGGCGTGACCGGCGAGATCACCTATGTCGACTGCGGCTTCAACGTAACCGCGGGTGTGCCGGAGAGCGTCGGCCAAGGCTGATGCACCGATGCGTGTGTGCGCCATCTTCGGGTGGCGCACGCATGTGTAGTCCATCAAGGCAGCAGACAAAGAAAAAGCCCGCATGGCGCAAACCATGCGGGCTTTTTGACGTGCAGTGCAATGCGAGCCGTCACGTCATCTCGACTCGCATCCGCCTGTTGTGTGCGCTTCCCGCGAGAAGCGCCAAACTGGCGGAGACGGAGGGATTCGAACCCTCGATCCAGGTTTTGGCCCGGATGCTCCCTTAGCAGGGGAGTGCCTTCGACCTCTCGGCCACGTCTCCCAAACTTGCGTCACACGAAGGAGCCCGTGCAACGAAGCGCGTATTCTAGCCACTTCACCCCACCCGGTCAACGACAACCGCATGACACGCGGTGAGAATCTGTGGCTTCAGGTCGCCACCCGGTACTGGCCCAGCCGATTACGCCTGGTCCAGCTCGAACACCTTGTGGAGCGCGCGCACGGCCAGCTCCATGTACTTCTCGTCGATCAGCACCGAGATCTTGATTTCCGAGGTGGAGATCATCTGGATGTTGATGCCCTCTTCCGACAGCGTGCGGAACATCTTGCTGGCGATGCCCACGTGCGAGCGCATGCCCACACCCACCACCGACACCTTCGACACCTTCGGGTCGCCCGACACGCTGGCGGCGCCGATATGGCCCTTCACGCTGTCGTTCAGGATCGCCAGGGCGCGCTGGTATTCGCCGCGCGGCACGGTGAAGGTGAAGTCCGTCTTACCTTCCACCGACTGGTTCTGGATGATCATGTCGACGTCGATGTTGGCGTCGGCGACCGGACCCAGGATCTGATACGCGATGCCGGGCTTGTCCGGCACACCGATCACGGTGATCTTGGCTTCGTCGCGGGCAAAGGCGATGCCGGAAATGGCGGCGGCTTCCATGTTCGAATCTTCCTCAAAAGTAATCAGCGTGCCCGAGTTCATCTCGACGTCGAGCGGCATCAGCGGGTCGGTCAGCGACGACAGCACGCGGGTCTTCACGCGGTACTTGCCGGCAAACTCCACCGAGCGAATCTGCAGCACCTTCGAGCCGAGGCTGGCCATTTCCAGCATCTCTTCGAAGGTGATCTTGTCCAGGCGGCGGGCGTCGTCCACCACGCGCGGGTCGGTCGTGTACACGCCGTCGACATCGGTGTAGATCAGGCACTCGTCGGCTTCGAGCGCGGCGGCAACCGCCACGGCCGACGTATCCGAGCCACCACGGCCCAGCGTCGTGATATGGCCTTCGCCGTCGATGCCCTGGAAGCCCGTAATGACGACCACGCGGCCAGCGTCGAGATCGGCGCGCACGCGCTCGTCATCGATCGACTGGATGCGTGCCTTGGTGTAGGCGGAATCGGTCTTCACCGGCACTTGCCAGCCGGTGTAGCTGCGGGCGTCGATGCCTTCGGCATGCAGCGCGATGGCCAACAGGCCCACGCTCACCTGCTCGCCAGTCGAGGCAATCATGTCGAGTTCACGCGGGTCAGGTTGGGCCGAAATCTCTTTGGCCATACCCAGCAGGCGGTTGGTTTCGCCGGACATGGCCGATGGAACGACCACGATCTGGTGACCGGCACGATGCCACTTGGCAACGCGCTTGGCGACATTCTTGATGCGTTCAACTGAACCCATCGAGGTGCCACCGTACTTGTGAACGATGAGAGCCATCTTGGAAAGATCGAGAGGAGGCGGAACGGTGCAAAAGCTTTTGAAAATACAGCAATTTGCATCGATCGGCAAGAAATTGGCCGGTGAAGCCCGGTGAAGATGTGTGTCAGGACGCACCCTTGGCGGTCGCAAGCCAGGCGATCCGCCAGCCGGGGCCGCAGGCCGCAACCGTCCGGTCCATGCCTAGGCCAGCGGCAAACACCAACGCATCGCCCGCGTAGAGCAACGGCAAACGCTGGCGCTCCCAGGCGGGAATACCAGCTTCTTGATAGGCCTGCTTGAGCGCGCGCGACGGCCCGCCAGGGCGCAGCACAATGCGCTCGCCACCACTGCGAGGGGCCAGGGACAGTGGCGCTTGCAAGGTTTGCGCCGCAACGCCGTCTGCTGCCACGGGTGAAAACACCAGCGCCCCACCCCACTCCGCAACATTTACGCGTTGATCGGTCCGCCGCATTGGATCGAACTGCCCAGCACCAATTGCAACAAGCGCTGGCATGGCCCCACCACCAACAACGGACTCAATCCATGCAGCCCCGCGATAGCGCCTGACCTGCCCCACCGGCAACGCAATGCACAGTGCGCCGTCGTCGCGCGCGTCAATCAATTGCGTGCGCAGATCCTCGAGGCGGCCCGTGGACAGCGCACGCATACCCGCTTGGGCCAGCCATGCACGGAGCACCGCGCGCTGGCGCGGCGCAGATAGCGCAGCCAATGCCACCACATCGAGTTCACCCGTCGAAGCGATCTGCACCAGATCCGCCTGCGCAATCTCGTTGATCAACGCCGCAGCATCCGCCAGATGTGCCGCACTGCGCGCAAGCGCTTCACGATAGGCCGGAAAATGCCCCGCCATGCCGGCCAGCAATGGCCGCAACGCGTTGCGTGCGTACCGCGCATCTTCGTTGGAAGGATCGTCGACCCATTCGAGCGCGTTGGCTTGTGCGTATTGCTCGATATCAGCGCGTTGCACATCCAGCCATGGACGCAGCAACGTCACACCGCCAGCGCGGCTCACCGGCATGGCTGAAAGGCCTTCGAGACCTGCGCCACGCATCAGTTGCAGCAAGACAGTCTCGGCCTGATCGTCCTGGTGATGTGCAGTGAGCAGAATCGTCGCACCGGTCTGCACACACAGGTCGGCCAATGCGATATAGCGGGCCTCGCGCGCCGCCTCTTCCACGCCCCGCCCCGCTTCGGCGGCAACACTCACACGGCGCGCATGGAATTCAACGCCCGCGGCTTGGGCCATGCGAGCACAGGCGGACTCCCACGCATCGGCATCCGCTTGCAGGCCATGGTGAATATGCAAGGCGACGAGGCGCACACGCACGCCGGCATCGCGCCACGCGGCGCACGCGTGCAGCAGCGCTGCGGAGTCACGCCCGCCTGACAGGGCCACCGCCACGGTCGGCACTCCGCCCTCGCCAGAAACAACAAAGGCCGCACACGCGGCAATGCGTTGTGCGACCTTGTCGACCAGCGGGGCAGACGAATCAGCGCGCTTCGATTTCCTTGAACTTGCCATAGGCCATCAGGCGCTCGTGACGGCGCGCCTGCAACTCCGACGTCTTCATGCCCTGGAACTGGCGCAGCGATTCGGCCAGTGCACGCTTGAGCATCGAGGCCATGCCCTTCGGATCGCGATGCGCACCACCCAGCGGCTCGTTGACGATCTTGTCGATCAGGCCCAGCGCCTTCAGGCGGTGTGCCGTCAGACCCATCGCCTCAGCGGCTTCCGGCGCCTTCTCGGCAGTCTTCCACAGGATCGACGCGCAGCCTTCCGGCGAGATCACGGCATACGTGGCGAACTGCAGCATGATCACCGAATCGCCCATGGCGATGGCCAGCGCACCGCCCGAACCGCCTTCACCGATGATGGTGGCGATCAGGGGCACCTTCAGGCCGGCCATGACGAACAGGTTGTGGCCGATGGCTTCCGACTGGCCGCGCTCTTCAGCGTCAATGCCCGGGAATGCGCCCGGCGTATCGACGAAGGTGAAGATCGGCAGGCCGAACTTGTCGGCGAGTTCCATCAGGCGCTTGGCCTTGCGGTAACCCTCAGGCTTGGACATGCCGAAGTTGCGCAGCGCGCGCTCCTTCGTGTCTCGGCCCTTCTGGTGACCGATCACCATGCAAGGCTGGCCGTTGAAACGTGCCAGACCGCCCACGATCGACAGGTCGTCCGCGAAGGTGCGGTCGCCGTGCAGTTCGTGGAAGTCGGTGAAGATTTCGCGGACGTAATCGAGCGTGTACGGACGCTGCGGGTGCCGGGCGATCTGTGCGACCTGCCAAGGAGTCAGGTTGGCGTACAGATCTTTGGTGAGTTGCTGGCTCTTGGAGGCCAGGCGGGAGATTTCTTCAGAAATATCGACAGCGGAATCGTCTTGAACGAATCGAAGTTCTTCGATCTTCGATTCAAGTTCTGCGATCGGCTGCTCGAACTCCAGGAAGGTTGTTTTCATGGATCTTCTGAAAGGCTCTTGAAGGCGCGCATTCTACCGGATTTTGACCGCCGATCGACGCTGCGCGTTTCATCGAAATTAACAGATCAATAGGTGGTCGCCGTATCAAGGCTGCGCCACATATACCAAGTGGCCACTGTGCGCCACGGTTCCCAGTTAGCAGCCACTTCGCGCGCCTCGCTGCGAGTGACGGGTTCGCCACTGAAATAATTCTGTGAGATTGCGTTGATGAGCCCGATGTCGTCCAGCGGGAGCACGTTTGGGCGCATCAGGTTGAACATCAGGAACATCTCCGCCGTCCAGCGGCCGATGCCACGAATCTGCGTCAGCTCGGCGATGACATCCTCATCGTCCATCTCGGCCCACTTGGCGACGTGCAAAGTGCCGTTGCGGAAGTGGTCGGCAAGGTCAAGGATGTACTCGGCTTTGCGCTTGGACAAGCCGCAGCCCGCCAGCTTCTCTTGGCCGGCTCGCAGGAACTGTGCGGGCACCAGCTTGGGGCATGTGGCCACCACTCGTTCCCACACGGACTGCGCCGCCTTGACCGAAATCTGCTGGCCAACAATCGACCGCGCCAGTGTGACGAACGGGTCGCCGCGCGAAGCCAGGTGCGCCGGACCATAGGCGGGAATGATCTTGCGCAGGATGCGGTCGCGTTTCATCAAGTCTGCGCAGGCCTCCTGCCAATACTCCGGCGGGCCCGAGAGCACCACTTCCGCCGGTACCGGCAGAGGCTCATTGGTGGCAAGCGTTTCAGGCAGCGGCACCTTGGTTACGGGCACGCGCTTGGCCGGCGCCTTGACAGCAACCTTGCCGGCCTTGATGGTCGTGCTCTTGGTAACGACCGTCTTGCTTGCCACGCCGTCGACCTTCTTGGCGACTGCCTTCTTGGCAGCCGGCGCCTTCACAACCGGCGTTTTCTTGGCGACCGTGCTGCTCGTTGCGCTGGCTTTCTTGGCCACCGCGTTCATGCGCGTCTCCACTCGGTCACGCCACCCGGTTTGTCTTCCAGCACGACGCCGGCAGCCAGCAGATCAGCGCGAATGGCGTCCGCGCGCGCAAAATCACGCGCCGCCTTGGCGGCACGGCGCTCTTCAATGCGCGCTTCCACGGCGGCAGCATCCAGGCCATCAGCCGTCACGCCGCCCTGCAGGAACACATGCGGATCACGCCCCAGCAGACCCATCACCCCAGCCAGCGCGGCCAGTTGATTGGCCAACTCCGGCGAGCGCGTCTTGTTCACTTCGCTGGCCAGCTCGAATAGCACCGATACCGCTACCGGCGTGTTGAAGTCGTCGTTCATCGCGTCACGGAAGCGCTTGCCGTGCGACTCATTCCAATCAGGCCGGGCATCAGCAGCGGCAGGCACGTCCTTGAGCGCCGTGTACAGGCGCGTGAGCGCATGGCGGGCGTCGTCCAGGTGGGCGTCGCTGTAGTTCAGGTCGCTGCGGTAGTGCGAGCGCAGGATGAAGAAGCGCACGACTTCAGCGTCGTACACCTTGAGCACGTCGCGGATGGTGAAGAAGTTGCCGAGCGATTTCGACATCTTTTCGTCATTCACGCGCACGAAGCCGTTGTGCATCCACGTGTTGACGAAGGTCTTTCCAGTCGCACCTTCGGACTGGGCGATCTCGTTTTCGTGGTGCGGGAACTGCAGATCGGCGCCGCCGCCGTGCAGGTCGAAATGCTCGCCAAGCAGCTCGCAGCTCATGGCCGAGCACTCGATATGCCAGCCCGGACGGCCCTCGCCCCACGGCGAAGCCCAGCGGCTCTCGGCAGGCTCGTCAACCTTGGCGGATTTCCACAGCACGAAGTCCAGTGGGTCGCGCTTGGCGTCGTTGGTATCGACACGCTCGCCGGCGCGCAGGTCTTCGAGCGACTTGCCCGAGAGCCTGCCGTAGCTGGGGAACTTGCGCACCGCGTAGTTCACGTCACCGTCGGTCGCCTGATAGGCCAGACCGTTGGTCTGCAGCCTGCCGATCATGCTCAGCATCTGCGGCACGTACTCGGTGGCGCGCGGCTCGTGGTCGGGGCGCTGCGTACCGAGCGCGGCGAAGTCTTCGTGCATCGCATCGATGAAGCGGGTAGTGAGCGAACGCATGGTTTCGCCGTTCTCGACTGCACGCCTGATGATCTTGTCGTCGATGTCGGTGATGTTGCGGACGTACGTGACGTCGTAGCCCGACGCGCGCAGCCAGCGCTGCACCATGTCGAACACCACTACCACCCGCGCATGCCCGACGTGACAGTAGTCGTACACCGTCATCCCACACACGTACATGCGCACGCGGCCGGGCTCGATGGGGACGAACGTCTGTTTCTCACGCGCGAGCGTGTTGTAGATCTTGAGTGATTCCATGAAGCGGTGTCGGGAGATTCGGTGCGCCGCCACGTACTGAGGTACTGGGCTGGATGCCGGCGGGCGCAGAGCGTCGGCTGGCGACGCACTGTAAAGCTAGCGGCATATCTTACCGGAACTGCATCAACGGGGGCGGCGGTGCGGGCTGTCAATGCGCCCGGCATGCTCTCCGTCAAGAACCTTTTCCGGTGCGCATTGCCGCTGCTGCGCACAAAGACGGTTTGTTAGAATGCGGCGGAGTATAACGGAACCGATTCTCATGAACAGACCGCTGCGAGATCGCGCTGTAGCCCCGCACGCCGCTACCCTGTGCGCTGCCATCGTGAGCGCCCTGCTTGTCACGTCAGCCGCGCCCGCCCTTGCCCAGACCGCCGGCATTGCCCTGCCGGCCGATCTGACGCCCAGCATCCAGAAGCAGCCGCAGGTCGCACGCCAGAAGCGCATCGACGACTGGCTGGCCAAGAAGCAATACACCCAGGCGCTGACGGAACTGGACAAGGAGATCACCGAGCAACCCCGCAATGCTCAGGCCCGCTTCCAGCGCGGCGTGGCGCTTGCCGGCCTGGGTCGTGGTGACGACGCCATCGTTGCGTTCAGCCAGATGACGCAGGATTTCCCCGAACTGCCCGAGCCGTACATCAATCTGGCCGCGCTCTATGCGGAACGCGGTGAACTGCAGCGCGCCCGCGAAAGCCTCATCATGGCGAGCCGCGTGGCGCCGGAGAATGCCCAGGCGCAAGCCAACCTCGGCGACGTCTACGTCCGCCTGGCCGCGCAGTCCTATCAGGGTGCGCTCAAGCTCAACCCCAAGAACGCCACTGCGCGTGCCCGCCTCGACGCCCTGCCCAATGTGCCTGGCGTACGTCCGGCGGCCGCGCCCGCAAAACCCGCCGCGCCCGCTGTTGTGGTGCCCGCCGCCAGCGGCGTGAGCGACAAACCGGCCAAGTAACCACAAGAAGCGGCCGATCCCATTTTTCCACCCCCAAGCTCCCTCCCCCTGATCATGCTCCGTATCCGCTCTCTCTTTGCCGGGCTCGTGTGCGCACTGGCCGTGTCCGCTGCTGCGGCCGCCGCACCGGCACCGCGCGTGCAGTTCAAGACGTCGATGGGCAACTTCACCGTCGAGGTCTATCCGGATAAGGCCCCCAAAACGGTCGCCAACTTCCTCCAATACGTGAAGGACGGCTTCTACAAGGGCACGATCTTCCACCGCGTGATGGACGGCTTCATGATCCAGGGCGGCGGCTTCACGCCCGACATGAAGCAGAAGGACACCCGAGCGCCGGTCGAGATCGAATCGAAGAACGGCCTGAAGAACGACAAGTACACGGTCGCCATGGCACGCACCATGGACCCGAACTCCGCCACCGCGCAGTTCTATGTGAACGTGGTCGACAACAACATGCTGAACTACCCTGGTCAGGACGGTTACGGCTATACCGTCTTCGGCAAGGTGGTCGACGGCACCGACACCATCGACAAGATCAAGGCGGTGGAAACCACCACCAAGTTCCCGCACCAGAATGTGCCCGTGAAGCCGATCCTGATTGAATCGGCCACCGTCGTCTCCAAGTAACCCTTTCTGCTTCACCCCAAGGAATTCGAGGAATTCACCATGACCCAAGTCAAGCTGCACACCAACCACGGCGACATCACCCTGGCCCTGGACGCTGAGAAGGCACCCAAGTCGGTTGCCAACTTCGTCGCCTATGTAAAGGACGGCCACTACAACGGCACCGTGTTCCACCGCGTCATCAAGGGCTTCATGATCCAGGGTGGCGGTTTTGAGCCGGGCAACGACATGAAGCAAAAGCCCACCAAGGCCCCGATCGACAACGAAGCGAACAACGGCCTGAAGAACGAGCGCGGCGCCATTGCCATGGCACGCACCAACGATCCGCACTCGGCCACGGCGCAATTCTTCATCAACACGGTCGACAACGACTTCCTGAACCACACCTCGCCGACGCCGCAAGGCTGGGGCTACGCCGTGTTCGGCAAGGTGACCGAAGGCATGGACGTGGTCGACAAGATCCGCGCTGTGCGCACCGGCAACCGCGGCTTCCATCAGGACGTGCCGATGGAAGACGTGATCATCGAAAGCGCTGAAGTGATCGAATGAGTGACGCAGCGCACGCCTCACAGGCTTCCGCGCTGAAGACACCGGTCCGGGTTTCCGGGCCGGTGTTTTTTATTTCGGATCTGCACCTGACGGCCAGCATGCCGGCCACGGCGGCCGCGTTCGAGCGCTTCATGCGCACGCGCGCACGCGAGGCCCGCACGCTCGTCATCCTGGGTGATTTCTTCGAATACTGGGTCGGCGATGAAGAGCTCGCCGATCCGTTCCACCAGCACGTCGCCAACCTGCTCGCTGAACTGGCGAACGCCGGCACGCGCGTGCTGTTCATGCACGGCAACCGTGATTTCCTGCTCGGCAAACGCTTTCTGGCTGCCGCACATGCGACGCTGCTGCCCGACCCCAGCATCGTGGAAGTCGATGGACAACGCATCGTGCTTGCGCACGGCGATGCCCTCTGCACGCGCGACTCGGCCTACATGCGCTTTCGCCACTGGACGCGCAAGCGCTGGGTACAGCGGATTTTCCTGACGATGCCGCTGCGCTGGCGCATGAAGATCGCGCAGAAGATGCGCGCGGAAAGCGAAGCCGGCCGCGCCATGTCCGCCAATGTGGCGGGCGAACCGCGCGCCGCTGCGATGATGGGCGACGTGGCACCCGAAGCTGTCGATGCGTTATTCAAGGCCGCAAGCACACCCACGCTGATCCACGGCCACACGCACCGCCCGCAATTGCACCACGAGCCGAGCGGTGAACGCTGGGTGCTCTCCGACTGGGATTTCGATACGCCGCAACCGCGCGGTAGTTTCCTCAAGCTGGAAAGTGGCGCGCTGACGGTCGAGCAAGTGGCGGCATAGGTCACATCGCCTCGTCACCGCCACCCTGTCCCTACTTCAGCATCCGCTTCAGCTCGCTCGCGTCGAACGGGTCATTCGGCGAGTTCTCCAGGTGCGCGCCCAAGCGATCCAGCGCGGAAAGAATCGACTCGATGCGCTCCTGCTGGAGCTCGCTGTGGTCGATCAACCGCTTGAGCGCCAGCGACACCGGATCATCCGCATCGGGCGTGATGCCGTAGGCCGAGAACTCCTGCTTGAGCGCCGACTTGGCCTCGGTGGCCGCATCGCGTTCGATGATGCGCGCCGGAATGCCAACGGCCGTTGCGCCCGGCGGCACCGGCTTGAGCACCACCGCGTTGGACCCCACGCGCGCGCCATCGCCGATGACAAAGCCGCCGAGCACCTTGGCGCCTGCACTCACCACCACGCCCTTGCCAAGCGTCGGGTGGCGCTTGGCACCCTTGTACAGCGAGGTGCCGCCCAGCGTCACGCCTTGGTAGATCGTGCAGTCATCGCCGATCTCGGCCGTCTCGCCAATCACCACGCCCATGCCGTGGTCGATGAACACGCGCCGGCCGACGGTCGCGCCCGGATGGATCTCGATGCCGGTCAAGAAGCGACCAAGGTGTGAGAACCACCGCCCCAGCAGTTTGAAGCCGCCGTGCCAACACGCATGCGCGACCCGATGGACGATGACGGCGTGCAGACCCGGATAGCAGGTCAGCACTTCCCAGCGGCTGCGTGCGGCCGGGTCTCGCTCCATGATGGCGCCAATATCTTCGCGAATGCGTGTGAACATCTTGGTTCGTGTGTGGATCGTTATATCAATATGCGCGATGCGCTGAGGGCAGTGTAAGGCATTCCCTTGGCCTTCTACGGCAAGGGTTTTGGCCAAACATGCGGGGGGGATGCCGCCCCGCTTGGTCAACAACGGGCGGCTTTCGGGGCGATCAGCGACAGTCGTCGGCGGCGCCCGTGGGCGTCTTGGTCTCGCCGGCTGCTTCGGCACGGCGGCCAAGCATGCGCTTGGCGATCCCGCGCAGGATGTTGACCTCCTCGGCCTCCAACTGCGTGCGGGCAAACAGACGCCGCAGGCGCGGCATCAGCTTCTTCGGCTGGGCGGGATCGAGAAAACCGATCTCGACCAGGCCCTGCTCCAAGTGTTCGAACATCCCGTCGATCTGCTCCGCAGTGGCTGGCTCGCCGACAAAGCCGACGCCGTCCATACGGGTGTCGCCCGTGCCGGTGTCGGCCAGCAATGCCATGCGCACCTCGTACGCAATCAACTGCACCGCCTGCGACAGGTTCAGCGACGCATACGCGGGGTTGGCGGGAATGTGCGTGACGACGTGGCAGCGCTCCACCACTTCGTTCGGCAGACCGAAACGCTCGTTGCCGAAGACGAAGGCGACGGTGGTATCCGGCGCAGCCAACAAGGCGGCGACCTCCTCCGCTGCGGCGCGCGGGCCAATGCGGCGCGGGCCAAATTCGCGCGGGCGGGCCGTCAGTGCGATCGTGAGCGAAGCACCGGCCAGCGCTTCGCCAATGTCATCGACCACGCGGGCGCCGGCCAGCACGTCGTCAGCGCCGCTTGCCATGGCAACGGCATCGGCGTGGGATTGGGCATCGGCCTCGCGCGGGCGCACGAGCACGAAGCCGCCCGGCTCACCAAACCCCATGGTCTTGAGCGCGCGCGCCGTAGAGCCGACATTGCCAGGATGGCTGGTCTCGACCAGCACGAAGCGGCAGCGCGCAGCGCGCTGGCGCAACGTTTCCGGGTCAGCGGGGGCAGTGTTCGGCGTGTTTTCCAGGGCGCTGGAGGCGGGGTTCATATACAATACGGCCACTCTTTTGACGGCGGGCAGGATCGTGTGATTGGCCCGCCGCTCGTTCTTCTACAATTCGCTGTGTTGTTCGTCAGTCGCCAAAAGCGCACTGACGCGGAGATCCGTCATGCATCCGATGCTCAATATCGCCGTCCGGGCTGCTCGCAAGGCCGGCACCATCATCAACCGCGCGTCCTTCGACGTCGATAGCCTGCGCACCGAGCGCAAACAACACAACGATTTCGTCACCGAAGTCGATCGCGCAGCCGAAGCCGCGATCATCGAAGTCATCAAGACGGCTTACCCCGATCACGCGATTCTAGCGGAAGAGTCCGGCCAATCCTGGGCCGACGGCGAAACCGTCAGCGAAAACGTGTGGGTGATCGACCCGCTGGACGGCACCACCAACTTCATCCACGGCTTCCCGCAGTACTGCGTGTCGATCGCACTGATGCAGCGTGGCGTGGTCACGCAGGCCGTGGTGTACGACCCGACGCGCGACGAGCTCTTCACCGCCTCCAAAGGCGCGGGCGCCTTCCTGAACAACCGCCGCATCCGCGTCACGCGCCGCGACAAGCTGGCCGATTGCCTGATCGGCACCGGCTTCCCGTACCGCGACATGGAAGGTCTGTACGACTACACCCGCCTGTTTGCCACGATGACCGAGAACTGCGCCGGTCTGCGCCGCCCGGGTGCTGCCGCACTGGACCTCGCTTACGTGGCCTGCGGCCGTCTCGACGGCTTCTTCGAACAAGGCATCAATGCGTGGGACATGGCCGCCGGTTCGCTGCTGATTACGGAATCGGGCGGCCTGGTCGGCAACTACTGCGGCGAAGCCGGCTACCTGGACCAGGGCGAAATCCTGGCCGGCAACCCGAAGGCCTTCGTGCAGATGCTCAAGATCACGTCGCCGTTCTCGCGGTCGAAGGCATCGGAATAAGTCTGCCCAGACTGAACGAGAAAAAGCCCGCCGAAAAGCGGGCTTTTTTACTTGCTGCGCTCTCGTTACTTCTTGGCGGCCGGCGGCTCGTTCGGTGCGAAGCTGAGCGACGGCAGTTCGGACTGCGCCTTCTCCGGCGTTTCCAATTCCGGCACCACGCGACCCACGATCAGACCCAGCGACGGCGAGGTGCGCACGTACTTGGTCTCACCCGCGTCCAGCGCGAAGCTCAGCGTCTTCTCGGTCTCGGTTGCGGTCGACACAACGTACTTGCCCGCAGGGCGATCCACGAAGAAGAAGCCACCCGGCTTGGATTGGCCCACCACTTCGCTGTTGAGCTTGATGTCCGGTTGCAGTGCGGCGCCGATCAGCGACGACGAACGGAAGAAGTACACGCGGCCCTGATCCTGCTTGATCGTCGGGATGGTCGAGGCCATCTCGGAATACTTCACGCCCGAGGCACATCCTGCCATGAGGACGGTAATACCAATGGCCGAAGCCAGTGCGCGCAAAACTCCCTTCATTGTGGTTCTCCTGTTGTGATTGGAACAGCTGTGGAAAGCGGGGAATACGCTTGCTCACCCGGCAGATAGAATCCCACCAGGCGTTGATCAGCGATGACGAGATAGGCCTCGTGAACCTGGCGGCCTTCGATCGTGAAGATCGTGCCAACCGGGCGATAAACCACACCTTGCGGCACCGTGCCCACACGCTGCCAGTTCGAGCCCGCCGCTAGCGTGCGCGTGTAGCCTGTCTCCAGGCGAATCTCGGTTGGCGTTTTCAACTGAAGGCGCGACGAGCTTGTCGCGCTATCGGTGGCCAGCGTGGCCGGTGCGGTGGATACCATCGGCGCGCACGCACCAAGGGCAGCTACGGCAATGCATGCCGCAGCCAAATGCATCATTGGCTTTCGCACAACTCGCTCCCTGATTTTGTTATGGGTGCCGCATGACGCTGAAGCGGCGTTTGTGGGGAGCGATCTTAGTGAAGTGCTGCAGAAGTGGCATCCCCTCGGGCGTGATTTTTCGTGGGGATGGCGATGCAAATTTCTAAAGCCTGATTTAAGTGACGTTTAGCTTGCGGCATCCGGGGCACTGACAACGACCAACACCTCAGCCTGCTCTGCCCCCACGGAGCGCGTCCGATGCGGAATGCGCGCATCAAACATCACCGAATCCCCGGCTGCCAACTGCACGGTCTGGCCAGCAAAGGCGACTTCCACCTCGCCGCGATGGACGAACAGCAACTCCTCGCCGTCGTGCTCCTTGAACGGCGACGTGCTGAAATCGGCCGGCGGAAAGATCACGAACGGCAGCAACGTCTTGCCGCTGCGTTGCGTGGCGATCCCTTCGTATCGGGGCTGCGTGCCGATGTCGCCGACGCGCGTGCGCTCCCCCGCCCGCACGATGGTGATGGCAGCGGCCGAGGCCGTCTCGCCGAACAGATCTTCAGTAGGCACGCCGAGTGCCTGCGCCAACTTCATCGCCACGGCAATCGACGGCACCGAGACGCCGCGCTCGACCTTGGACAAGTAGCTCTTGGTCAGGCCGGTGCGTTCGGCCAGGGTCTCGAGTGTCCAGCCGTGGTTCTTGCGCAGCGGTTTCAGACGTACGGTCATGGGGACGATCGTGTCATTGATATCGCCGTGATTGTCACATAGGCCACCTTGTGTCATACAATACCAGCCTGCCGATACCTCACGCCTGACCATGAAAACCGCCCTCGCCCTGCGCCACGTTCCGTTCGAACATCTCGGCATCCTGCAACCGCTGCTGGAAACACGCGGCTATGCGGTGCGCTACGTGGACGTAGGGGTGCAATCCGTGCCGGCCGACGACATGGCCACGGCCGATTTGCTGATCGTGCTGGGCGGTCCGATCGGCGCGTATGACGACGCAATGTATCCATTCGTGCGCGACGAGGCCGAGGCCATTGCGCAACGACTGGCGGCACGCCGGCCGCTGCTCGGCATCTGCCTCGGCGCGCAGTTGATGGCGCGGGCGCTGGGTGCGGCAGTCCAGCCGATGGGGGTGAAGGAAATCGGCTTTGCGCCCGTCACGCTCACCGTCGATGGCCTCAATTCGCCGCTCGCGCCGCTGGCCGACGGCACGCCGGTACTGCACTGGCATGGAGACCGTTACGACCTGCCGCCCGACGCGCGCCGGCTCGCCTCAACGGCAACCTGCGCGGAACAGGCCTTCGATATCGGCGATCACGCACTCGGCCTGCAATTCCACCTGGAAGCGAATCTGGATGAGCTGGAGGCGTGGTTGATCGGGCATGCGGCGGAACTTGGCGCGGCGGGCATCGATCCGCGTGCGTTGCGTGAGCAAACGCCGGCAATCGCGGATCGCCTGGCACAGCGTGCTCGCGATGTGTTCACTGCCTGGCTGGAGCGCGCGGAGGCCGCATGACGTTGCCCGCCTCCATCCGCATCGACACCCTCCTCACTGGCCGCGCCGTCGACTACTCCCGACCCGGCTCACGCAGCGCCATCGATAAGCGCCCTGTGGCCGATGCAGTGCAGGTCGACATCAACGGCATCGTCGGCGACGAGCAAGGTGACCTGCGCGTACACGGTGGTCCCGACAAGGCGATCCACCATTACCCGTTCGACCACTACGACGCGTGGCGGGCAGATATCGGTGCAAAAATCGGCACGCGAGCGGTGCTCGCGCAACCGGGCGCGTTTGGCGAGAACCTGAGCACCACCGGCGTGACCGAAGCGGACATCTGCGTGGGGGATCGCCTGTGCGTGGGCAACGTAGTGCTGGAGGTGTCGCTACTACGCCAGCCGTGCTGGAAGCTCAACGACCGCTTTGACACGCGCGACATGGCACGCCGCGTGCAACACACAGGGCGCACCGGCTGGTACTACCGGGTACTGGAAGGTGGCACGCTGCGCGTGGGCGACACGCTGGCATGGCTCGAACGCCCGTGGCCGCAATGGCCGCTGGCGCGCGTGCTGGACGTGCTCTATCGCAACATGCTGGATCGCGCCGCGCTGGAAGACATGCTGGCGCTGCCGCTCACGCCGTCGTGGCGCAAGCTCGTGGAGGGCCGCCTCACGCGCGGTGAAGTGGAAAGCTGGGCCAAGCGCATCGATGGCCCAGCAAGCACAACGGCCTGATCAGAAGGTTTCCCAGTCGGAGTCGTCGCCGGCGGCCACCAGAGGCTTGGGTTTCGTCAGGCTGGCCGGCACGGCAATCGGCGCGGCAACCACCGGTTTGTCGACCGGCTTCTCAGCCGATTTGCGCAGCAGCGGTGCCTTGCGTGGCGTCAGCTTTGGTTTGGCGGCTTCGATACTCGGCTTGGCAGGTTCGCGGCGCGGGGCTTCGGCCTTGGGTGCTGCCGAGGCTGTCGGTGAAACGGGCGTAATGGTCGGCTCAACCTTGGCAACCATCGCAGGCGCACGCAGTGCATGGGCATCGAGGCGGAACTGCGCCACTACCTGCGTCAGGCTCGCCGCCTGCTCTTCCAACGATTGCGCGGCAGCGGCCGCCTCTTCCACCAGCGCAGCGTTCTGCTGCGTAGCGTCGTCAAGCTGCGTGACGGCATGACTCACTTCTTCGATGCCCGAGCGCTGCTCCTGGCTCGCGGAGGAAATCTCGCCCACGATGTCCGTCACGCGCTTCACGCTGGCAACGATCTCGCGCATGGTCGTGCCGGCCTCTTCCACCAGCGCGCTGCCTGCATCCACGTTGTTGACGGAATCGTCGATCAACGCCTTGATCTCCTTGGCCGCAGCCGCGCTGCGTTGTGCAAGGCTACGCACCTCACCTGCCACGACCGCAAACCCGCGACCCTGCTCACCTGCGCGCGCAGCTTCCACAGCGGCATTGAGCGCGAGGATGTTGGTCTGGAAGGCAATGCCATCAATCACGCCGATGATGTCGACGATCTTGCGCGACGAGGCGTTGATCGAGCCCATCGTTTCCACCACGCGCGTCACCACCTCGCCGCCGCGCACTGCAACGTCAGAGGCGGACACGGCAAGCTGATTGGCCTGCTGCGCGTTGTCGGCGTTCTGCTGCACGGTCGACATCAGCTCTTCCATGGCCGAGGCTGTCTCTTCCAACGAGCTGGCCTGCTGCTCGGTGCGGGAAGACAGATCCAGGTTGCCGCTGGCGATTTCGCGCGTGGCCGTGCCGATGGTGTCCGACGCGCCCTTGATGCGGCCGATGGTCTGCACCAGCGCACCGCGCATGCGGCCCATGGCGTAGAGCAGGCTGTGTTGGTCGTCGGCGCGGGTGTTGATCTCCACGGTCAGGTCACCGCCGGCAATACGGTTGGCCACGTCAGCCGCGTAGGTCGGATCGCCACCCAGCGTGCGCTGCAGGCTGCGGTTGGCCACGCTGCCCAGCAAGACCAGCAATGCCGCGACCAGCGCCAGCAGGCCACCGGTCTGGTACAGCGAGGTCATGAACGCGGCGTTGATGTCGTCCATGTAGACGCCGGTCGAGAACACCCAGTCCCACGGCTCGTAGCGCATGGCGAAGGCGGTCTTGGGTACCGGCTCCGTACCGCCCACCTTCGGCCACACGTAGCTGGTGAAGCCACCTTTCGGATCTTTGGCGGCGTTGCTCAAACCCACGTAGACGGCGTTGCCTTGTGCATCCTTGAAACCGGATTGGTCCTTGCCGTTGAACTCTGCCTTGATTGGATGCTGCACCACCCAGTTGTTCGAGTTGGTGATGGTGAAGTAGCCATCCTTGTCGTAGCGCAGCGCCTTGAAGCGGTCCAGCGCCTGCTTCTGCGCCTCGTCCTTGGTCAGCGCGCCGCTCTTGGCCAGGTCGTCGTACTGCTTGACTAGGTTCATGGCCATGGTGGTCACGCTGACGAGGTTGTTCTTGCGTTCCTCGATGCGGATCTCGCGCGCCTGGTAGGCGTTGAACACCGAGATCAGGGTCAACGCGATCAGGCTGATGACCAGCGGCAGCCAAAGCTTTTGGCGGAAGCTGAGCTTGCTCATTGCAGAGTCTCCGGAGTGGGAATCGATTGCGCAAAGTGCGCAATACGTCTCCCTATGGTTTTAGAGTTCCGGAAGGTCTATCGGCAACGTGTTCACCAATCTTGAGTGGCACGCGCAGGCAAATACTCAGCACGCTCAAGGTGAGCGCGCCTTTGCAAGAAGGCCGGCCTTGTGCAGAATATTCTTGACTAAGAATCGATAATCGACGATGAAGACCACGCTTGAAGAACTGCTCGCCTTCCGCACGGTGGTGGACACCGGCTCAGTGACGGCCGCCGCCGAGCAGCTCGGCCAGACGGTTTCGGGCGTGAGCCGTGCGTTGCGCCGGCTGGAAGAAAAGTTGGAGACCACGCTGCTGTCGCGGACCACGCGCCGCCTGTCGCTGACCGACGAAGGCACGGTGTTTCTGGCCCAGGCGCGGCAGATCCTGTCTGCCGTGGACGAAGCAGAGGAGCAGATCGCGCTGCGCCGCCAGCAACCCGCCGGGCGCCTGCGCGTGAACGCTGCCATGCCGTTCATGCTGCACGTGATCGCGCCGCTGGTGCCCGACTTTCGCGCGCAGTATCCGCAGATCGAGCTGGAACTGAATACCAACGACCTGATCATCGACCTGCTGGAAGAAGACACCGACGTCGCCATCCGCATCGGCACACTGCGCGATTCCACGCTGCGCGCGCGGCTGCTCGGCACGCGCAGGCTGCGGGTGCTGGCAAGCCCGGCCTACCTCAAGGCACATGGCCGGCCACGCTCGGTGGACGATCTGCGCCAGCACACGCTGCTCGGTTTCGTTCAGCCGGAATCGCTCAACCTGTGGCCCCTGCGTGGCCCGCATGGTGATCATCTGCGCATTGAGCCCGCGCTCAAGGCATCCAGCGGTGAGACCTTGCGCCAGCTTGCCCTGCAAGGCGCCGGCATCGTCTGCCTAGCCGACTTCATGACCGCCGAAGACCGCCGCAAAGGTGATCTCGCCCAGGTCCTGCCGGATGCCACTGTTGAGGTGCTGCAACCCATTCACGCGGTCTACTACCGCAACACACAACTGGCCTCACGGATTGCCTGCTTTCTGGATTTTCTGGAAGCGCGACTGGCCTCCTGACCCCATGACGTCTTCACACGTGCTGATTCGCCCCGAAGCCCCCGCTGACACGGCCTCCATTGAAGCCGTCACCATTGCCGCTTTTCGCGAGGCGGAGCACACAAGCCACAACGAGCAGGACATCGTCCGCGCGCTGCGTGAGGCTGGTGCACTCACCGTTTCGTTGGTTGCCGAGCGCGATGGAGCGGTGGTCGGACACGTCGCCATCTCACCGGTATCAATTGCCGATGGTGCATCCGGCTGGTTTGGGCTCGGGCCGATTTCCGTGCTGCCAGCGCAGCAAGGCTGCGGCATCGGCGCGGGCCTGATGCGCGCCGCGCTGGACCAGTTGCGCACGCTGGGCGCGGCGGGCTGTGTCGTGCTCGGAGATCCGGCCTACTACGGCCGCTTCGGCTTTCGTGCAGAACCTTCGCTCGTGTTTCCGGGGGTGCCGGCAGAGTACTTCCAGGCCTTGATACTCCGGGGCGCGCTGCCCAACGGCACAGTCACCTACCACCCAGGGTTTTACGCATAACGTTGCGGACAATTCGCCAGGAAGCGGCTGCCCACCTGTGCAACAATTGCGCGATTCAACACCTTCCGCGCGCGATCCCATCGAATCACATCGGATTGCGCGCCGCGCCTTAGTACTCATTGCACCGCATGGCTGAACACTCCGCTCCGGCTCTGGAGATCGACCCGAAATACGGCCCCTTCGACAAGCACACCCCGATGATGCAGCAATACCTGCGGCTCAAATCGGGGCATCCGCACACGCTTGTCTTCTATCGCATGGGCGATTTCTACGAGCTCTTCTTTGAAGACGCCGAGAAAGCCTCCCGTCTGCTCGACATCACGCTCACCGCACGCGGCAGCTCCAACGGACATCCGATCCGCATGGCGGGCATTCCGTTCCACGCCGCCGAGCAATACCTCGCCAAGCTGGTCAAACTGGGGGAATCGGTCGCCATTTGCGAGCAGATCGGGGACCCGGCCACCACCAAGGGCCCAGTCGAACGCAAGGTCGTGCGCGTGGTCACGCCCGGCACGCTCACCGATGCGGCGCTGCTCTCCGACAAGGTCAACAACCACCTGCTGGCCATCGCACACCTGCCGGGCAAACGCGGTGCAGCCCCGCTGATCGGCCTGGCGTGGCTCAACCTCGTCGGCGGTGAACTGCGCTTGATGGAGTGCAGCCCCGACCAACTCGACCGCGAACTCGAACGCATCCGTCCCGCCGAAGTGCTGGCCGATGATGCGACGCTCAACACGATCCAGTTCGACGTTGCGCGTACACGCCTGCCCGACTGGCACTTCGACGTGGAAGCCGGCGCGCGCCGCCTGCGCGAGCAACTGGGCGTCGCAAGCCTCGTCGCCTTCGGCGCGGAAACGTTGACGGCGGCACTGGCCGCGGCAGGCGCATTGCTGAACTACGCGGCGGCCACGCAGGGCCAGTCGCTGCGGCACGTGATCGGCCTGACCGTCGAACACGAAAGCGAATTCATCGGCCTGGACACCGCCACGCGCCGCAATCTGGAACTGACGGAAACACTGCGCGGGCAGGAATCGCCCACGCTGTTCTCGCTGCTCGACACCTGCGCCACCAGCATGGGCAGCCGCCTGCTGCGCCACTGGCTGCATCACCCGCTGCGTGACCGTGCGATACCGCAGGCGCGTCAGCAGGCCATCGAGGTGCTGCTCGGCAGCGATTGGCAGACGCTGCGCGCAACGCTGCGCACGCTGTCCGATGTGGAACGCATTACCGGGCGGCTGGCATTGTTGAGTGCCCGCCCGCGCGATCTCTCTTCACTGCGCGATACGCTTGCACGCCTGCCCGAGATTCGCGAAGAGCTGCCCAAAGACGACAATGCGAGCGATGCCGCCCCGCTGCTGGCCGAGCTGTACGCCGCACTCACGCTGCCCGAAGACGCCCACGCCCTGCTCCAGCGCGCCGTGATGGCCGAACCGGCGGCGATGGTGCGCGACGGTGGCGTCATCGCCCGTGGCTACGATGCCGATCTCGATGAGTTGCGCGACATCTCCGAAAACTGCGGCCAGTTCCTCGTCGACCTGGAAGCGCGCGAGCGCGACCGCACCGGCATCGCCAACCTGCGTGTCGAGTACAACCGCGTGCACGGTTTCTACATCGAAGTCACCAACGGCCAGGCCGCGAAGGTGCCCGATGACTACCGTCGGCGCCAGACGCTCAAGAACGCCGAGCGCTACATCACGCCCGAGCTGAAGGCGTTTGAGGACAAAGCGCTCTCTGCGCAGGATCGCGCCCTGTCGCGGGAAAAGCTCCTCTACGAAGAGCTGCTGCAGAAGCTGCTGCCGCATCTGGCCGAGTTCAAGCGCATCGCCGCCGCGCTGGCGCAGGCCGATGTACTGGCCACGCTGGCTGAGCGCGCACATGCGCTGTCATGGTCGCGCCCGACGTTGACGGATGCCCCTGGCATCGAACTGACGCGTGCGCGCCATCCGGTGGTCGAACAGCAAGTCGAACAGTTCGTCGCCAACGACTGCGTACTCCAAGAAGCACGCAAGCTGCTGCTAATCACCGGCCCGAACATGGGTGGTAAATCGACCTTCATGCGGCAGACCGCGCTGGTCGTGCTGCTCGCCTATGTTGGCGCCTTCGTGCCTGCCGAGGCTGCCACCATCGGCCCGATCGACCGCATCTTCACGCGCATCGGCGCAGCGGATGATCTAGCGGGCGGGCGCTCGACCTTCATGGTCGAGATGACCGAAGCCGCTGCCATCCTGCACCGCGCCACCGCCAACAGCCTGGTGCTAATGGACGAGATCGGGCGTGGCACGAGCACGTTCGATGGCCTGGCGCTTGCCTGGGCGATTGCACGCCATCTGCTGTCGCACAACCGCAGTCACACGCTGTTCGCCACGCACTATTTCGAGCTGACGCAACTGCCGCAGGAGTTTGCACAGGCAGCCAACGTACACCTCTCTGCCGTGGAACATGGCGATGGCATCGTCTTCCTGCACGCTGTGCAAGAAGGCCCGGCCAGCCAGAGCTACGGCCTGCAGGTCGCGCAACTGGCAGGCGTACCGCAGCCGGTCATCCGTGCCGCGCGCAAGCGGCTGGCGTGGCTGGAGCAGCATTCGACCGACACCGGCGCCACACCGCAACTCGATCTGTTCGCGCTCGCCGCCGACACGCCCATCGCTGATGAAGATGAGGACGAAGCACCAGCGGAGGCGGCCAACAGCGCGCTGACCGAGGCCCTAGCGGGCATCGACCCCGACGACATGACACCGCGTGAAGCGCTCGACGCGCTGTACCGGCTCAAGGCGCTGTCCACCCCATCTGCCTGATGACCCGGCCCGGCTCGGTTTCGCGCACGCTCAAAGGCATCGCCATCGTGTTGGCGATGCTGATGTCGGCTACCGGAATGGCAGCCAAGCCCGCCGCCCCGCCCAGTTTCACCTTCGCGATCATCGGCAACGTGCCCGAACGCGCCGACGAGGAAGGCCCGGCACGCACGCTGCTCGACGCCATCGACGCCGAACACCCGGCGTTTGTCGTCCACCTGGGCAACCTGAAAGGCCGCGATGAGTCCTGCGCCGACACCCTGCTCGAAGCACGCCACGATCTGCTCAACAGCCTGAGCGCACCGCTCATCTACATTCCGGGTGACCACGATTGGAGCGATTGCCAGCGCCCTGCTGCCGGCCGCTTTGACCCGATCGAACGCCTCCTGCGCCTGCGCGAGTTGTTCTACCCTGACGACAACACGCTCGGTCAGCGCGCCATGACGATCATGCGTCAGTCCGATCAGGCCAAGTTCCGCAGCTACCGCGAGAACACGCGCTGGGAAACCGATGGCGTGCTGTTCGTCACCCTCAACGTGCCCGGCGACAACAACAACTACAAGACCGCGGGCGGGCGCAACGGTGAATACGAAGACCGCCTCGAAGCCAACCGCCAGTGGCTGGCGCGCGCCTTTGCCGTTGCCCGCCAGCGCAAGGCACCCGGTGTGGTCATCATGATGCAGGCCGACCCGCTGTTTGAAGATGGTTGGGAACGGCGCCGCGCGCCAAACCTGCTCGACGGTCTGCTGCGCCGCCGCCCGCACGACGGCTATCTGGCACTCAAGCGCCAGTTGCGCACGCTCACACGCGACTACGACGGCGCCGTCCTGCTCATCCACGGCGCCAGCCAGACCTTCCTGCTCGATCGTCCGCTCAAGGATGAAGACGGCCGCCCGGACCCGCATGTCATGCGTGCCCGCATGTATGGCTCGCCCACACTCGATCAATGGCTGGAGGTGTCAGTCACGCCGGGCCGCACGCCACTCTTTCACGTGCGCGGTCGCCGCATCGCCAGCGAACCGCCGCCAGAAGCCACGCCCACACCGGCGCAGTCAGTACCCGCGCAATAAAAAAACGGGAGCCAAGGCTCCCGTTTCTCATGTGTGCTGCAGAATCAGACGATCAGTGCAGCGTGTGCGGCTTGTCGTCGTCTTCATCCTCGTCGACCACTTCGAGGCCGGTTTCGCCGTGCACGTGGCCGTGCTCGATCTCTTCGGCAGTAGCTTCACGCACGTCCGTCACCTTCAGCTCGAAGCGCAGCGCCATGCCGGCCAGCGGGTGGTTGCCATCCAGCACAACCTTGTCTTCCGCCACGTCCGTGACAGTGTAGACAACCGCGTCTTCCTCGTCGCCGTCTTCAGGCACACCCTCGAACTGCATGCCGACTTCGAGCGGCTCCGGAAAGCGGTCACGCGGCTCGATCTTGATCAGCTCCTGATCGTACTCGCCGAAAGCGTCGTCCGGCTCCAGCTGCAGCTTCGTCTCGAAGCCTTGCTCATGGCCGTCCAGCGCTTCCTCGATCTTGGGGAACGTGCCATCATAGCCGCCGTGCAAATACACCATCGGCTCATCGGATTCCTCGATGACGTTGCCCTGCGCGTCGGACAGTTTGTAAGCCACCGACACCACCGTATTCTTCGCGATTTTCAATTGCGCACTCCATGAACGAAGTCCCATTATACGCTGCCGATGGCGGCGTCCAAGGCAGCGCACAAACTGCCCTTCCGGCGGGGCGTCCGGCACAGTTGCTGGGCGGCCTGTCCCCGCGCGATTTCATGCGCACGCATTGGCAAAAGAAGCCTCTGCTGATCCGCCAGGCGCTCTCCCCTGATGAGATGCGTGCGCTGCACTTTCCATTGTCGCCCGAACGGGTGCTGGCGCTGGCGCAACGTCCGGACGTCGAATCCCGGCTGATCGCCCAATCGCGCGGGCGCTGGTCGTTCACGCAAGGCCCGTTTGACGAGCGGCCCCTGCCCTCACGCAAGACGCGCAACTGGTCCGTGCTTGTGCAGGGCGCGAACCTCGTGGAACCGGCGGTTGAAGCGCTGATGCAGCGTTTCCGCTTCATTCCCGACGCGCGGCTCGACGACGTGATGATCAGCTTCGCCACCGACGGCGGCGGTGTCGGCCCGCATTTCGATTCGTACGACGTGTTCCTGCTGCAAGCCCACGGCAAACGCCGTTGGCGTATTTCCGCACAGGACGATCTCACGCTCGTGCCGGACCTGCCGCTCAAGATTCTCGCCAACTTCCAGCCCGAAGAAGAGTTTGTGCTCGAGCCCGGCGACATGCTGTACCTGCCCCCGCACTACGCGCACGACGGCGTGGCCGAGGGCGACTGCATGACGTATTCGATCGGTTTCCGCTCGCCGTCATACCGCGAACTGGCTGGCCACTTCCTCGGCTTCCTCTCTCAAACGCTGGAAGACGATCCCAACTTTGAAGGCCGCTACACCGACCCCGAGCAGAAACCCACCGAGCGCCCCGGCGAACTGCCTGCCGCCATGGTCAAGGCACTCGCGCAGAAGCTCAACGCGCTGCGCTGGACACCCGAGCTCGTCGGCGAATTCCTCGGCGCCTACCTGACCGAGCCGAAGGACCACATCGACTTCATCACCCAGCCGCGCCTGCCGCTCGCGCGCTTCACAGCCCGAGCACGCAAGGAAGGCGTTGTGCTGGATGCGCGGACGCAGGCGCTCTACAGCGGCCAGCACTTCTGGATCAACGGCGACACGTTCGAGCCGCCGGGTACGCTGCTTGCGTGGCTGTCCGCATTGTCTGACCGACGCAGCGCCAGCGGAGAATCCGTCGATGCAGTCGCCGATCTGCCGGACTTAATGGATACGCTGCATGCCTGGTACGAAGAAGGTTGGCTGCGGCTGGCAGGACCTGGGACGCGCTGATTCACGCTGAAACAGATCGTTACAAAAGCGCATGAATCCCGTCTGCTGTAGGCCGGACTCGGCTACACAGGGTGTGTAAAGGCCGCTATAATCCGACGCTAGCTTGCTGGCCGGGGGCTGCCTTTGCGCAGCTTGGCTGGAAGCACAGAAGAAGGTGTAGTTCCAGAGCGATAATTACCGGTAATTATTCATCGCCCTTTCTGTTGTCTGCTTTCCATATTCAGTTTAAGGATCGAAAAAATGAAAAAGTCTCTCCTGATCGCCTCGCTGATGGCTGCTGTGGCTCTGGCTGCTTGCGGTAAGAAGGAAGAAGCTGCTGCTCCGGCTGCTGCTCCGGAAGCTTCGGCTCCGGCTGCTGCTGCTCCGGCCGCTTCGGACGCTGCTGCTGCTCCGGCTGCTGCTTCGGACGCTGCTGCTGCCCCGGCTGCTGCTTCGGACGCTGCTGCTGCTCCGGCTGCTGCCTCGGACGCTTCGGCTCCGGCTGCCAAGCAATAATCGCGTTTCTCGCGAGACAAAAAAGCCGACCTTTGGGTCGGCTTTTTTCATGGGCGTGTGACGACGACAATGTCGTTGCCGGCTTCAGTTGCCACTCGAAGTTGTATCTGAATCTTACAAGGCGCACGCTCCGGCACTAAACCATGTGCCAAGGTAGCCCCTCCTCCTGATCGGCGATCGGCACATCGCCAGCATCAGTGCCCAACGCCACAGCAATCGCCTGACCCGCCAACAGGGGCGTGTTGTTCTGCTTGGACAAATGCGCAGCCACCACGGTCTGCAAGGCCGCATGCTTCACCCGCGCAAGAATCGCACTGGCGATGTCATTGGCCAAGTGACCAAAATCCCCACCAATACGCTGCTTCAATGACCATGGATATGCCGAGTTGGCCAGCATCTCGCGGTCGTGATTGCACTCCAGTACGAGCGCGTGCATGTTTTCCAAATGCGCACACAGGTATTCAGTCGACATGCCAGCATCGGTCAAGACACCAAGGTAACGCGCACCATCGTTGAAGACGAACTGCAGCGGCTCACGCGCATCGTGCGGCACGGTGTATGGCAGGATCTGCAGGTCACCAACGCTGAACACGTCATCGGCACGGCAAAAGCGCACCGCCGCACGATCGGCACCGCGCAAGTTCACGGTGGCGCGATACGTGCCGTGGCTGGTCCAGACGGGGATGTTGTATTTGGCAGCAACCGCATAGGCGCTACCAACATGATCACCATGCTCGTGCGTGACAAGGATGGCGTTGAGGGATTCCGGCGCACAGCCAAGGCGTTCGAGCCGGCGCACGGTTTCGCGGATACCGAATCCGCAATCGAGCAGGATGCGCGTGCTCGTCGCTCCATCCACGGACTCGACAAGCAGCGCATTTCCTTCACTGCCGCTGCCAAGGCTGGCGAATCTCAGTGTCATCGCCCACCCAGGCAGCCGTACTGCATGATGCCGATTACCGCAGTTGCTCGTCGAGCAGCGACAGAATGCGCTTGCCGATGTCGCCGGTCTGCGCCGAGCCGTCGTCGTTCTGCACCAGCACCGTCGACGAGGCACCGCCATCCTTGACCACCACGCGATAGCGCTTGGCACGCTTGAGATCTTCGATCTTCGTGCCCGAGAACAGGCGCGAGAAGAAGCCCGGTGCGTTCGCTTCGGCCTTGGTATCGGCATAGCGGACGAAGTACACGCCTTGCGAGCGGTCGCGGTCATCCACGGTGAAGTTCACGCGGTCCAGTGCCAGGCCCACGGTGCGCCAGGCGCGATCGAACGGTTCCGGCACGTTCAATACCGGTTGACCATTGGCTTGCGCCAGCAGCGACGGCCCTGCGGCACGTGCAGCCTGCACACCCTCAGTTGCCTTTGCGCCCTCTTCCACCGGATGTGCTGCTTGTGTCTGCGCGAGCTTCTGCTGCGCAGCTTCCTTGCTGGCACCCAGACGCTGCATCAGGCGCGAGAGGAATTCGGCTTCGAGCTCAGGATCTGCCGGACGCGGCGTCCACACGGTCTGGTCCTTGGACGAACCGACCAGTTGTTCCTGTGCGCCACGGTGCGAGATGTACACCTCGACCGTACCGTTCGGGCCCTTCTCGATGCGGGTGCGGAACTTGTCGCGCTCGCCGGTCGAATACAGACCGTCGAACACCTTGCCGACGGTGCGGCGGATGATGTCCTGTGGAATCTTCGCGCGGTTCTCGGCCCAGTCGGTTTCCATGATGCCGGTCTCGGGCGAGTCGATCACCAGAAGGAAGCCGAGTTCTTGCCAGAACGTGCGCAGGCTCGGCCACAGGGCGTCCGGCGTGGTCTTCACGACCAGCCAGCGCTGATTGCCGTCACGCTCGATGCGCATATCGGACACGGCAGGCAGCACGTTGTCAGCGCCCGAACCAGGCGTCGTGACCTTGGGGGCCGTCGACGTGTAGGCCGACAGCGTGGTCGTGCCCGTGTCCGGTGCGGCATAACGACGGTCAGCCTGGACGCTGGTCAGGTCAGGCGGGACTTCCAGCGTCGGGCCCTTCTTGGCCTGCGACTTGTAGTCGATGCGGTCCGGCTGCATCACCTCATTGACGGTATCGCAACCGGAAATCATGGCAACCGACAGCGCGGCCAGCAACAGTTGAGCGGACGTCGCCACAGCCCCGCGACGGGTTTGGAGCAGTTTCATTGACTTGCGATCCTTCAAACGAGAACGATGGCCTTAGTGGGCCAGGAAGAGCCGGTGAACATTAGGAGAGCAGCCCGGCATCCTTCAGGGATGCACGCACCACTTCGTGATACTGGGGTGCCAGCGGCGTCAACGGCAGGCGGATACCGCCTTCCATCATGCCCATGGCTTGCAGGGCCCACTTGACGGGAATCGGATTCGATTCAACGAACAAGTTCTTATGCACCGACAGCAGCTGCATGTGGATGCGGCGGGCCGTCTCCACATCGCCGCGCATGGCGGCAGCGCACAACTCGTGCATGGCGCGCGGCGCCACGTTGGCGGTAACGGAGATGTTGCCATGACCGCCCAGCAGCATCAGCGCGATGGCAGTCGGATCATCCCCGCTGTAGATCTTGAACGAAGCCGGTGCGCCCTTGATGAGTTGCGCAGCACGGTCGATGTTGCCGGTCGCTTCCTTCACGCCGATGATGCCCGGCACTTCGGCCAGACGCAGCATGGTCTCGACCGTCATATCGGCCACGGTACGGCCCGGCACGTTGTACAGGATGACCGGCAGGTCGACCGATTCGGCGACCTTGCGGAAGTGCAGATACATGCCTTCCTGCGTCGGCTTGTTGTAGTACGGCACGACCTGCAGCGAAGCATCGGCGCCCACCTGCTTGGCGTAGGCCGTCAGTTCAATGGCCTCCACGGTGGAATTGCCGCCGGTGCCAGCGATGATTGGGACGCGCTTGTTGGCCTGCTCGACCGCCACGCGGATCAGCTCACGGTGCTCTTCCACCGACACCGTCGGGGATTCACCGCTGGTGCCGACGATGACGATGCCGTCGGTCCCTTCGGCGATGTGCCAATCGATGAGCTTGCGCAGGGACGGGTAATCAAGGCTGCCGTCCTCGTGCATGGGCGTGACGATGGCGACGAGACTGCCGGAAATCTGGGTCATGGTTTCGAAAGCAAACAAAAGCGTCAACGTTAACAGTCGGATTGTACCGGATCGTCAAAGCGAATTCGCCACATCGGATGCCCGCCAAGAGACGGGTAAGCCGCAGTCGTCAGCAACTTCAAAGTACGTACCGGGGCACCACGTCATCCGAGCGCTCGCGCACCGCGCAAACCCGCTGCACGTAAGCGTCTCGAGGCGACGAGATGAAGCCGTCTTCGTAGCCGATTACACGCAATTGCCCTTGCACTGCGCTGAGCAGCTCACCTGGCAACAGCAAGAATGCCGGGTTGGACGGTTTCCCGACAGTTTCGTTTCCGATGGCAAAAGTTTCGTAGATCAGGCGCCCACCCGGCGCAACCGCCGCCAACAGCTGCGGCCACAGCGGCCGATGCAGGTAATTGGTGACAACCACCGCGTCGAATACGGCATCTGCGGGCAACGGCCAAGGGCCACCCTCGATGTCTGCGACGACGGTTTCCGCGATGCCAGCGAGCCCAGTAAGTGCTGCGGCATCCCGATCAACGCCGGTCACACGCAGGCCACGTGCCGCGAGCCAGCGTGCATGCCGACCGCTGCCACAGGCCACATCCAGCACGGATGCGCCGGCCGGCAATTCGGCCGCCCAGTGCGCCACCCAAGCGGATGGCGCGGCGAGCATATGCGGATCGAGCACGGCAGTGGCCATCAGCGGCGTTAGCTGTAAGCCAGGCCCATCGCCTCGCGCACCTCGCGCATGGTCTCTTGCGTGACCTTGCGGGCATTGTCGCAACCGTCGGCGATGATGGCGCGTAGCAAGGACGGATCGTCCATGTACTTCTGGGCGCGTTCGAGCATTGGCTGCTGCTCGCGCAGGATGCCTTCGATCACGGGCTGCTTGCACTCCAGGCAACCGATGCCGGCGCTGCGGCAGCCCTTCTGCACCCACGCCTTCGTGTCTGCGTCGGAGTAAACCTGGTGCAGTTGCCAGACCGGGCACTTGTCCGGATCGCCCGGGTCAGTGCGGCGCACGCGGGCCGGGTCGGTCGGCATGGTGCGAACCTTTTTCTCGACGGTTTCCTTGTCCTCACGCATGCGGATCGTGTTGCCGTACGACTTGGACATCTTCTGGCCGTCGAGGCCCGGCATGCGGGATGCCTCGGTCAACAGCACCTGCGGTTCGGGCAGGATGATCTTGCGGGCGCCTTCCAGGTAACCGAACAGGCGCTCGCGGTCACCCATCGAAAGGCTCTGCGATTCGGCCAGCAGCGCGCGGGCCTGCTCCAGGGCTTCGTCTTCGCCGCGCTCCTGATAGGCGGTGCGCAGTTCCAAATACAGCTTGGCGCGCTTGCCGCCCAGCTTCTTGGCGGCTTCCAGCGCCTTCTCTTCGAAACCGGGTTCGCGGCCGTACAGGTAGTTGAAGCGGCGCGCGACTTCACGCGTCATCTCAACGTGCGGCACCTGGTCTTCGCCTACGGGCACGAAGCCGGCACGGTAGATCAGGATGTCGGCGGCCTGCAGCAGCGGGTAGCCGAGGAAGCCGTAGGTGGAGAGGTCCTTCTCCTTGAGCTTCTCGATCTGGTCCTTGTAGGTCGGCACGCGTTCGAGCCAGCCCAGCGGCGTGCCCATCGACAGCAGCAGGAACAGCTCGGCGTGCTCCGGCACGCGGCTCTGGATGAAGAGCGTGGCTTGCGACGGGTCAACGCCTGCAGCCAGCCAGTCGATCAGCATTTCCCACACGGACTCCTCGATCACCTCGGGCGATTCGTAGTGCGTGGTCAGCGCATGCCAGTCGGCGACGAAAAAGTAGCACGGGTATTCGGCTTGCAGCCGGACCCAGTTTTTCAGAACGCCGTGGTAGTGCCCCAGGTGCAGAGCACCGGTCGGACGCATGCCGGAAAGTACGCGGTCAGGAAACATGTGGGAAATGGAATTGGGAACTCAGGAAAACAACATCTGCAGCGGACTCAGAATCCACTGCAGCAGTTGAAACAGCAGCGCCATGATCGGGCGCATCCAGACATTGGTGATGACGTTGGAAATGATCAGTGCCATCACGATAAAGAAACCGAACGGCTCAATGCGTGACAGGCCCAGCGCCATCCGAGGCGGCAGCAGCGCCGCCAGCACGCGCCCGCCGTCGAGCGGCGGCAGCGGAAACATGTTGAACGCCGCCATCACCATATTGACCAGAATGCCCGCGCGCGCCATGCCGATCAGGAATGGCTCGTTCACGCCGCCCACGGCAAACAGCACTGCCAGTACACCCCAGACGATCGCCTGGACAAAGTTGCAGGCCGGTCCGGCCAGCGCCACCCACATACCATGCCAGCGCGGATCGCGCAGGCGGCCGAAGCGCACCGGCACCGGCTTGGCATAGCCGAACACGAACGCACCCTTGGTGGCGAAATACAGCAGCAGCGGCATCGCAATTGTGCCGATCGGATCAATGTGCCGCAGCGGATTGATACTGATGCGGCCCATGACATAGGCCGTGTCGTCGCCAAAATGCTTGGCGACATAGCCGTGCGCCGCCTCATGCAGCGTGATGGCAAACAGGACGGGGATCGCGTAAACCGCGATGTTCTGGATCAGTGTGGGGTCCATAGGCGGGCTATTGTAGCAAGCACGCGCGGCGGCACGCCGGCCGCACATACCGCATCGGCACTTGCCTACAGGCCGACGCGGGCCGGATCGCCACGCCCGAGGCGCACCAGTTCCGCCTTACCGCTGGTCAGGTCGATAACGGTGGTGGGTTCGGCCGGGGCCGGGCCGCCGTCGATGACGAGTTCCAGCTGCTTTTCCAGCCGCTCGCGGATGGTCTCGGCTTCGTTCAGCGGCGCGTCGTCGCCGGGCAGTTGCAGCGTGGAGGTGAGCAGCGGCTCGCCCAGCTCGGCCATCAGCGCCAGGGGGATCGCGTGCTCCGGCACGCGCAGGCCGATGGTCTTGCGCGACGGGTGAGAGAGCCTGCGCGGCACCTCCTTGGTCGCTTCGAGCAGAAACACGAACGGACCCGGCGTGGCCGCTTTCACCACGCGGTACTGCTTGTTGTCGACGCGTGCAAATATGGCCAGCTCAGAAAGATCCCGGCACATCAGCGCGAGGTGCTGCTTCTCGTCGATGCCGCGCACGCGGCGCAGGCGTTCGACGGCCGACTTGTCGTCCAGATGACAGGCCAGTGCGTAACAGGAATCGGTGGGCAGTGCGACCAGGCCGCCGGCGCGGATGATTTCCGCTGCTTGGCGAATCAGGCGCCCTTGCGGCGTGGTCGGGTGAATCTGGAAGAACTGGGACATGCGGGGCGCGGGTAGGTTGGATAGACGGTGGAGTTAAGACATCCACCGGCTCCACACCGGCGTCAGGTTGTCGGGTAATGGCGGCAACTCGCCCAGTTCGATGCGGCCTTCGCCGGGGCCATGGAAATCCGAGCCGCGCGAGGCCAGCAGGCCGTAGCGGCGCGCCACGTCGGCGTAGAGCGCGTATTGATCGGGCGTGTGGCTGCCGGTGATGACTTCGACGCCCTCGCCGCCCAGGTCCTTGAATTCGTCGAACAGCGCGCTGTGCTCAACCAGCGAGAGCGTGTAGCGGCCCGGATGCGCCATCACCGCGACGCCGCCGGCGCCCTTGATCCACCCGATCGCCTCAGTCAGGCGTGACCAGCGGTGCGGCACGTAGCCCGGTTTGCCTTCGCCCAGGTAGCGACTGAACACCTCCTGAATGTCGCGGCAATGGCCGTGCTCGACCAGGAAGCGGGCGAAGTGGGTGCGCGAGATCATGTCCGGGTTGCCGGCGTAGCCCAGCGCGCCCTCATAGGCGCCTTCGATGCCCAGCTTGGCGAGCGCTTCGCTCATGTCTTCCGCACGGGCGCAGCGGCCCGAACGCGTGCGCGCCAGCCCCTGCACCAGTTCAGCGTTGTCCGGGTCGATGCCCAAACCAACGATGTGCAGTGTGCGCCCTGCCCAGGTGACGGAAATCTCCACACCCGACAGATACGCCATGCCAAGCGACGTGGCCGCCTCGCGTGCGGCTGCCTGCCCCGCCACTTCATCGTGGTCGGTCAGCGCCCACAGCGTCACGCCATGCGCAGCGGCGCGCGCAGCCACGTCTTGTGGCGCCAGCAGGCCATCCGACACGGTGGAATGACAGTGCAGATCAGCGTTGCGGGCGGAGGCGGTGGAAATGTTTGGCATTCCGTCATTTTACTGCTGCGACGCGGAATCGGGGGCCGCCCGCACCACCCAGCGCCGATCGGAAAAAACCGGGAAGACCCGACTGCCCGTGGCGGTGTTGACGGAGCAGCGCCCGCCGCACGCTATAGTGCCCGCATTGTTTCGCTCTCTTCGCTTTGCCATGACCAGCCCAGCCATCCTCCCCGCCACTTCCGCTCAGCCGATCGAACAGCGCGTCGACGTGCTCGTGGTGGGCGCCGGGCCGGTTGGCCTGTTCGCGGCGTTCCAGGCAGGTGTGCTGGGGCTGTCGTGCGTGCTGGTGGATGCGCTGGACCGCCCAGGCGGCCAGTGCACCGAGCTGTATCCGGAAAAACCGATCTACGACATCCCTGCGCTGGTGTCGTGCACCGCGCAGGAACTCGTCGACCGTCTGCTGGCCCAGTGCGCGCCGTTCGGCTATCCCATCCTGTGTGGCCGGCGCGCTGAAACCGTGGAGACCATCGAAGGCGAGCACGGCCAGCGATTCCGCGTCACCACCAGTGCCGGCGACGTGTTCGACTGTGCAGCCGTGCTCATCACGGCTGGCAATGGCGCCTTTGCCCCACAACGCGTGTCCCTGCCCGAAGCCGCCGCACTCGAAGGCCGCCACGTGCACTACGCCGTGCGCGACACCGCGCGCTTCGCCGGCAAGCGGGTCGTGATTGCCGGCGGCGGGGATTCCGCGCTCGACTGGGCGCTGGCACTGCGCAAGACCGCTGCGCGCGTCACGCTCGTGCACCGGCGTGAGGGCTTCCGCGCCGCTGATGCCTCCGTTGCCGAGATGCGCGCCGCCGTTGCCGCTGGCGAAATGGACTTCGTGCTCGGCATGCTCTCGCGGCTGGACAGCACGGCAGATGGCACGCTCACCGGCGTCGCGGTCCGCGGGCGAGAGGGCGAAGTCACCCTGCCCTGCGATGAAGTGATCGCGCTGTATGGACTGGTTTCCGAACCTGGTCCGATCGCCAACTGGGGCGTGGAAATGCGCGCCGGCCGCATTGCAGTGGAACCCACCGCGTATGAAACCTCACGCCCCGGCATCTTTGCCGCGGGCGATATCGCGCTGTATCCGAACAAGCAGAAGCTGATCCTCTCGGGCTTCCACGAGGTGGCGATGGCGCTGCGCCGCGCGTACCGCTATGCGAATCCCGACAAGGCGCTGGTGCACACGCATTCGAGCAATGACGCAGGGCTGCAGACCAAGCTGCATGTGACGGCGGGTTGAATGACCGCGCCCCTGCGAGCAGCGCACGTCGTTGTCATTGGCGGCTACGGCTTTTTCGGGCGGCGGCTGGTCGAGCGCCTGTCCGTCCACGCGTCGCTGACGGTGACGATTGCGGGGCGGTCATTGGCGCAGGCACAGGCCCTGGCCGATGCGTTGCAGCCAAAGGCGCGCGCCGCACTGCGCGCTGCGGCCGTTGACATCCATGCGTCCGACTTCGATCAACATCTACTGGCCCTGTCGCCCGACCTGTTGATCCACACGGGTGGGCCGTTTCAAGGACAGGACTACCACGTGGCGCGCTCGTGCATCGCTGCCGGCGTGCACTACATCGACCTGGCCGACGGCCGTACCTTCGTACAGGACATCACGACGCTGAACGGCGCCGCCACACAGGCTGGCGTACTCGTTGTCAGCGGCGCCAGCTCGGTACCGGCGCTGTCCGGCGCGGCGGTTGATCACTTGACGCGCGACATGGCGTCGGTGCGCTCCATCGACATCGGCATCAGCCCGGGCAATCGCACCGAGCGTGGACTGTCGACCATCCAGGCAATCCTGACGTATTGCGGCAAGCCGCTGCCGTCTACGGGCGAGCCGGTCTTCGGCTGGAGCAGCACGTGGCGCCATATCTATCCTGCGCCGGTGGGCGAGCGGCTGATGTCGCCGTGCGATGTGCCGGACCTGGCGCTGTTTCCGCAGCGGTATGCGGGCACACCGCAGGTTCGCTTTGGTGCCGGGCTGGAGCTGCGTTTCCTCCATCGCGGCATGAACGTGATGGCCGCACTCGTGCGGGCCGGCATCGTCAAAGATTGGTCGCGACACACACGCTTGCTGAAAGCCGCGTCCGACTGGTTCCTGCACTGGGGCTCAGACGTGGGCGGCATGCATCTGCGTGTCGAAGGTCTGGATGCCGAAGGCACCTTGCGCTCGCGCCTGTGGCACTTGCTCGCCATTCGCGGCGATGGCCCTTACGTGCCAACGCTCGCCGCCGCGGCGCTGGTCCGCCGGTTCCTAGAAGGCGCGCTGCCACAGCGCGGAGCGATGCCGTGCGTCGGGCTGCTGACGCTCGACGACTTTGCTCGCGAAACCGACGGCCTGGCGATCACGATGCAAGAGGCGCAGGCATGACGACCTCGCTCTACGAAACGGTGCTCGGCGCGCAGTACGCGCAACTGGCACCCGCCGTGCAGACATTTCACCGAATGGCCGGGCTGGTGGCGTTGCGCGGTGAGGTCGAAACCGAACCGCCCGCGACCCGCGTGGCACGCTGGCTCGCCTGGTGCATTCGCACACCACGTACGCCGACGCGCGGCCCGATCCGCTTCACACTCGACGCCACCGCCACCGAGGAAACCTGGACGCGCCATTTCCCGCGCCAGACAATGCGCTCGACGCTGTCGCTGCATCAGGGGCGCATCATGGAGCGGCTCGGCGCAGTCCGCCTGTTCTTTGCGCTGGAAGCGGAGCACGGCATGCTGCGGATGCGCCTGGAAGGGTTGCGCTTCCTCGGCATCCCCTGCCCTGCATGGCTGCGGCCCGCCGTCGTGGCCGAAGAAACCGGCGACGGTGATCGCTTCCACTTCAACGTACGCGCCAGCGTGCCGTTGCTCGGCGTGGTTGCTGCGTACCGTGGCTATCTCGATCTGACGACGACGGAGCCCGCATGATCGTCGTCTATGACGCGCACTGCCTGCTGTGCAGCGGCTTCACGCAATTCCTGCTGAAACACGATCGACAGGGCGTGCTGCGCTTTGCATCGATGCAAGGCACAACCGGGCGGCAACTGCTCGCGCAGGCAGGCGTCGATCCGGACGATGTTGATACGGTGCTCTTCGTACGCAACGGCCATGCGTGGTGCGAAAGTGCCGCCGTGCTGCGGATCCTGCATGTGCTCGGCTGGCCGTGGCGGCTGGCGTGGGTCGGCTGGTTGGTCCCGGTGCCGCTGCGCGACGCACTCTACCGCTGCGTCGCGCGCAACCGTTACCAGTGGTTCGGACGTTCGGATGCTTGCATCCTGCCGCCACCCGGCACAGCACAGCGCTTTCTCGACTGAGGCCGGCGCCGGTCAGGCGTGCCGGCAGAACTCCTCGATCAACATGGCCACCTGTTCCGGCTGATCGTGATGCAGCATGTGACCCGCATCGGCAATCAAGACCTCGCGGAAATCGGGAAACGCCGCAAAGCGCTTCTTGAACTCAGGCAACGGCATCTCGCCCGCAATTGCCTTGAGCGTGGGTGAGTCGACGGCCTCCACGTGCAGCACAGGCGCGGTCACGCGGCGCCAGACTTCCATCACCTCGTCCAGGCGATAGAGCTGCGGGTTGATGATCTTGTGTGCAGGATCGCCCAGGATTTCCCAGCGGCCGTCGGCGCCTTGATGCGACCAGTGCTGCGCGAGAAATGCGGCCTTGTCGGCCGGCAGGCGCGGGTTGGTCTTCTGCAGGCGCGCGGCAACGTCCTCGACGGTGGCGTAGGTGTTCAGGCGCGGCTTGTCCTTGAGTTCATCCAGCCAGCGCGCATAGCGGCGCGGTGCCTGCGAAGCCTTGGAGGCCGTCATGCCGAAGCCCTCCAGATCGACCACGCGGCGCACGCGCTCGGGCCGGATGCCCGCGTACAGGCACACTACGTTGGCGCCCAGGCTGTGGCCGACCAGCGTCACCTGCCCCTCCGGCTGGTAGTGATCGACGATGGCTTCCAGATCGGCCAGGTAGTCGGCAAACCAGTAGCACTCGACGCCGGGACCATCCGTGGGCCGGGCGGACTCGCCGTAGCCACGCCAATCCGGCGCCACGATGTGCCAGCGCTCGCGCAGCGCATCCACCAGAAACTGGAACGACGCTGAGACATCCATCCAGCCGTGGAACAGGAACAGGATGGGCGCGCCCGGCTCACCCCATTCGCGCACGTGATAGCGCAGGCCGCGTACATCCAGGTAAGTCGAGCGGGAGGCTTGGCGTGTGGCCGGCGGCGTGGTCGAGGTCATGGTTTCCGTCATCGAATCAGCAAATAATCGAACGATCGTTCTTTTTCCGATGATTATAGCGATGACTGCCCGACCGCGTGCCGCTTAGAACGAGGCTTCCAGCGCGGCGATCTCATCATCGTCGAAACCGGCCTGGCGGCGCGCATCGAGGTTGAACGGCCCGCGCAGGCGGGGTGCGCCGTACTGCTCGGCCAGCTTGCGATACGTCGGCAGCGGATCGAGCCCCGCGCGCTCGCACAGGTAGCGATACCAGCGGTTGCCCACGGCCACGTGGCCGATCTCGTCGCGCAGAATGATGTCGAGGATGCCGGCGGCCGCCATGTCACCCGCCTGCGCCAGCTTGGCGCGGATGGGCGGCGATGCATCGAGCCCGCGCGCCTCCAGCGTACGCGGCACCAGCGCCATGCGCGCGAGCGGGTCGGCGGCGGTCTTTTCGGTCATCTGCCACAGGCCGTCGTGGGCGGGGTGATCGCCATACCGACAATCGAGCGTGGCCAGATGCGCCGACAGCAGCGAGAAATGTGTCGCCTCCTCGGCTGCGACGCGCATCCAGTCCTGGTAAAAAGCGACCGGCATGCCGGCAAAGCGCCACACGGCGTCGAGCGCGAGGTTGATGGCGTTGAATTCGATGTGCGCCAGCGCATGCAGCAACGCAGCGCGTCCACGCGGCGTATCGATCGCACGGCGGCGCGGCACATTGGCGGGCGGCACAAGAACCGGCGCATCAGGCCGGCCAGGGATACCCGTGGCTGGCGCAGCAATCACCTCGTCGGCGCCCCAGGTGGCGGCATCGGCATGTTGCGCGCGCTCGCCAAGGCGCAAGGTGGCGTCCACTTTGCTGGCGGGATCGGTGAGGCACAACGCGGCCAGGGCGGCGTGGCGCAGGCTGTCTGCAGGCGACTGGGCGGGGGACTGAGAAAGGTTCATCAGCGTACAATTCGGGCTTTCCGCCATTTTAATTCGACGTGTCGGGCCCGCCTCGCCGGCAGGCTTGAAGACGCGCGCAATTTCCCCATCTAGACAGATTCTGGAGACCGATCGCATGGCCCTCTACCAACTCGGCGACGTTGCCCCGACCATCGACGAAAACGCCTACGTGGCCCCCGAAGCGACCGTGATCGGCCGCGTGGAGCTCAAGGCACGCGCAAGCGTCTGGCCCGGCGCCGTCATCCGTGGTGATAACGAGCCGATTACCGTGGGCGAGGCCAGCAACGTGCAGGAAGGCTCGGTGCTGCATACCGACCCGGGCTGCCCGCTGAACATCGGCGACCGCGTGACGATCGGCCACCAGGCCATGCTGCACGGCTGCACCATCGGCGAGGGCTCGCTGATCGGCATCCAGGCGGTGGTGCTCAATCGCGCGGTGATCGGCAAGAACTGCCTGGTGGGCGCGGGTGCGATCGTCACCGAAGGCAAGGTCTTCGAAGACGGCACGCTGATCCTGGGCGCGCCCGCCAAGGCCGTGCGCAAACTGACGGAAGACGACATCGCCAAGATGCACCTGAACACTGAAACGTATGCGGTGCGCCAGGCGATGTACAAGCAGCAACTGAAACGGATCGATGGATGACTGACGAGCTGAAGAAATTCGTATTTGACGCCGCGCCGGTGCGCGGTGAACTGGTGCGCCTGGAAGGCACCTGGCAAGAAATCCTGCGCCGCCGCCGCTACCCTGCCCCGGTCAGCACACTGCTGGGCGAGATGATGGCTGCCGCCGCGCTGCTGTCGGCCAACCTGAAGTTCAACGGTGCACTGGTCATGCAACTGCACGGCGATGGCCCGGTGCGCATGCTGGTGGTGGAGTGCAACTCCGACCTGTCGATGCGCGCGACCGCCAAGATTGCCGAAGGCGCCGAGATTGCCGAGGACGCCACGCTGGCCTCGATGGTCAACGTGCACGGCCGCGGCCGCTTCGCCATCACGCTCGATCCGCACGACAAGCTGCCCGGCCAGCAGCCCTATCAGGGCATCGTGCCGCTGTCGGACGAAACCGGACCGCTTTCCAGCATGACCGAGGTGCTTGAGCAGTACATGCAGGCCTCCGAGCAGCTCGACACGCGCCTCTGGCTGGCTGCCGACAACAAGGTCGCCTCGGGCATGCTGCTGCAGCGCCTGCCCTCGTACGGCGGCACCATGGAAGGCCGACCAGACCGCGAACCCGCACAGGTAGGTGAGACCGGGCAGCCGCTGCACAAGGATGTGCAGGAGCAGGATCTCGACACGTGGGAACGCGTCTGCCAGCTCGGCAAGACGCTGCGCCGCGAAGAACTGCTCGAAGAGTCGATCGACACGCTCATCAAACGCCTGTACTGGGAAGAGATGGAAGCTGCCGGCATCCGCATGTTCGAGCCGCTGGCGCCGCACTTCCGCTGCTCGTGCTCGCGCCTGCGCGTGGGCGCCATGCTGCGCACGCTCGGCCAACCCGAGATCGACGGCATCTTGGAAGAGCGCGGCAAAGTGGAGATCGACTGCGAGTTCTGCGGCCAGCACTACAGCTTCGACGCTGTCGATTGTGCGCAACTCTTCGCGCAGGAGACCGTTGCACAGGCTGTTCAAGGTGCGTCCGGCCAACGCCATTGAGGACGGCGACATAGTATGAAGAAGCGTGGCGCGCGGCACTTATCGGTGTCGCCCGCGCTCTAAGTCGCCAGTTCCCTCATCTGCCGCCTGCTGCGGAGCGCATCATGTCCAAGCCCATCACCCAGTCGTTGAACCTGCCTCGCGCTGGCGCGCTCGTGCTGCCCGTGGTGGCAGCGCTGCTGGCATCGGCATGCGTTGCCGTTCCACGCGGCCCGGGTGGCACGCCCTACACCGCGCGCCTGCCAGCGGACGCACAAACGCCTGCGCCTGCGGCGCTGTCGGCGGAAGACCGCAAGAGACTGGATGACTTGAATGCCAAGGCGCTGCGCGAATCCGACCAGGCGGTCAAGCGCGATGCCGAGGCGCGCGCCTACGCGACAACGCCCTACTACGCCCCTTATCCGTATCCGTACTACGGCGGCTATTCGGTCTATTACGGCAGTGGATGGCGCCACCGTGGAGGCTGGGGTGTCAGTTACGGCGCGCCCGTCTGGGGCTATCCGTACTACTGGTAAATCAGGAAGTGATACCTGAAGAAGCGGGCGTGGCCAGAATGGCGCGTTCGCCAAGCGAGCTCAATGGTGGGTTTTCTGCCCTGCCGGAGGCGGCGGGGGCGGAGGTGTGTCGCTGGTCTTCGGCGCCGGCGCCACGAACTGCACGAAAACCTCGTCGTCCTTGACCATCCCTAGTTCATAGCGCGCGCGCTCTTCGATGGCGCCCGTGCCTTCCTTCAGGTCCCTCACTTCGCCTTCGAGCTTGACGTTGCGCTGTTTGAGCTCGGTATTGCGCTGATTCTGTGCAGTCACCTGCTTCTGCATATCCCACACGCGCAGCCAACCGCCCTTACCCAACCAGAGCGGGTATTGGATGGCAAGCAACAACAGCAGCAGGAACAGCGTAATCAGGCGCATACAGACAGGCGTTGGCGGCGATACAACTCACAGCCCCAAATACCACGCGACCGCCACAGCGGCGGTCGCACGGTCATCCGAGGCGAAACTGCGGAGGATTATCGCAGGTTATAGAACGCCGACTTACCCGGGTAGCTGGCGATATCACCGAGGTCTTCTTCGATGCGCAGCAGCTGGTTGTACTTTGCCATGCGGTCCGAGCGCGACAGCGAGCCCGTTTTGATCTGGCCAGCGTTCGTGCCAACGGCGATGTCAGCGATCGTGCTGTCTTCGGTTTCGCCCGAGCGGTGCGAGATCACGGCGGTGTAGCCGGCGCGCTTGGCCATCTCGATGGCGGCGAACGTCTCGGTCAGCGTACCGATCTGGTTGATCTTGATGAGGATCGAGTTGGCGATGCCCTTCTCGATGCCTTCCTTCAGGATCTTGGTGTTGGTGACGAACAGGTCGTCGCCCACCAGCTGCACCTTCTTGCCGAGCTTGTCGGTCAGTGCCTTCCAGCCAGCCCAGTCGCTCTCGTGCATGCCGTCTTCGATCGACACGATCGGGAACTTGTCGGCCAGGTTTGCCAGGTAGTTGGCAAAGTCTTCCGACGACAGTTGCAGGCCTTCGCCTTCCAGGTGGTACTTGCCGTCCTTGTAGAACTCGGAAGCAGCGCAATCCAGCGCCAGCAGCACATCTTCACCGGCCTTGTAGCCAGCCTGCTCGATGGCCGACAGGATGGTGTTCAGGCACTCTTCGTTGCTGGCGAAGTTCGGTGCGAAACCGCCTTCGTCGCCCACGGCCGTGCTCATGCCCTTGTCAGCCAGGATCTTCTTCAGCGCGTGGAAAATCTCGGCGCCGCAGCGCAGGGCTTCGCGGAAGCTCGGCTGGCCAACCGGCATCACCATGAATTCCTGGATATCCAAGCTGTTGTTGGCGTGTGCGCCACCGTTGACGATGTTCATCATCGGCACCGGCATCTGCATCGCGCCCGAACCACCGAAGTAGCGGTACAGCGGCAGGCCAGCTTCTTCAGCGGCAGCCTTGGCCACGGCCATCGACACGGCCAGCATGGCGTTGGCGCCCAGGCGGCTCTTGTTCTCTGTGCCGTCCAGGTCGATCAGGGTACGGTCCAGGAAGGCCTGTTCCGATGCGTCCAGGCCCATGATGGCCTCGGAGATTTCGGTATTGATGTGCTCGACGGCCTTGAGCACGCCCTTGCCCAGGTAGCGCGACTTGTCGCCGTCACGCAGTTCGATGGCTTCGCGCGAGCCGGTGGAAGCGCCCGACGGCACCGCGGCGCGGCCCATCACGCCCGATTCCAGCAGCACGTCGCACTCGACGGTGGGGTTGCCGCGCGAGTCCAGCACTTCGCGACCGATGATATCTACGATGGCACTCATGAAAATCCCTCTTGGTCTTTAAAACAGGTACAGCGGTGGACGGGCTTAAACGCCTTCGACCACGATCATGTTCATGTGGGCGGCCTTAGCGCGCGCATTGCGTGCAGCCAGATATTCCTCGCTGTCGTAGAACGACTTGGCCGCGTCGTAGCTGGCGAACTTGAGCACGACGATGCGGGTGGGAGCCCACTCACCTTCGAGTTGCTCGGTCTTACCGCCACGCACAAGGACTTCTGCGCCATGGACCTGCATGGCCTTGGTCGACAGCACTTTGTATTGCTCGTATTGCACGGGGTCCGTCACGTCCACGTACGCGAGGATGTAGCCAGCGGCCATGTGTCTCTCTCCGGAAGCTGAATCGAAAACTGAATTGGAAACGACAGCGGCGGCTGGTGGAGCCGCCGGTCGTCAAAAAAATCAGTCGAACTGATTTTCCAGGAAACCGTTGCGCTTGGTGAGCGCATCCAGTTCTTTCAGTACTGACAGCAAGTCTTTCATGCGGCGCAGCGGCACGGCATTCGGACCGTCTGATTTTGCGCATGCAGGATCGGGGTGCGTTTCCATGAACACGCCCGACACGCCCGTGGCGATGGCAGCACGCGCCAGCACCGGCACGAACTCGCGCTGACCGCCCGAGGTGGAGCCCTGGCCGCCCGGCAGTTGCACCGAGTGCGTGGCGTCAAACACCACCGGCGCGCCCGTCTCGCGCATGATCGCCAGCGAGCGCATGTCCGACACGAGGTTGTTGTAGCCGAACGAGGCACCGCGTTCGCAGGCCATGAAGTTGTCTTCCGGCAGACCGGCATCGCGGGCCGCATGACGCGCCTTGTCGATGACATTCTTCATGTCGTGCGGCGCGAGGAACTGCCCCTTCTTGATGTTGACGGGCTTGCCGCTCTGCGCGCAGGCACGGATGAAATCCGTCTGGCGGCACAGGAACGCCGGCGTCTGGAGCACGTCCACAACGCTGGCCACCGGCTTGATCTCGTCAATCTCGTGGATGTCGGTCAACACCGGCACGCCCACCTGCTTGCGGACCTCCGCCAGGATGCGCAGGCCTTCTTCCATGCCCAGGCCGCGGAACGAGGCGTCCGACGACCGGTTCGCCTTGTCGAACGACGACTTGTAGATGAACGGAATGCCGAGGGCGCCCGTGATTTCCTTGAGCGTGCCGGCGGTGTCGATCGCCATCTGCTCGGATTCGATCACGCAGGTGCCGGCAATCAGGAAGAACGGTTTGTCGAGGCCGACTTCGAAATCGCAGAGTTTCATGATGTTCCCGTGCGCCTGCGCTTAAGCGGCAGCGCTTTTTTGGACAACTGCGGTGGTCTGCTGGTGATGCGCCAGCGCGGCTTCCACGTAGGCCTTGAACAGCGGGTGGCCGTCACGCGGCGTCGAGGTGAATTCCGGGTGGAACTGCACGCCGACGAACCACGGGTGCATCGACGCCGGCAACTCCATCATTTCCGGCAGGTTTTCCGACGGCGTGCGCGCCGAGATGATCATCCCGGCCTTTTCCAGCTGCGGCACGTAGTGGTTGTTCACTTCGTAGCGGTGACGATGGCGCTCGTTGACTTCCGCGCCGTAGATCGTCGCTGCCTTGGTGCCCGACTGCACCGGTACGCGCTGCGAACCCAGGCGCATGGTGCCGCCCATGTCCGAATCGGCCGAGCGCTTTTCCACCGCGCCGTCGCGATCCAGCCATTCGGTAATGAGCGCGACCACCGGGTGTTGGGTCTCGTCGTTGAATTCCGTGCTGTTGGCGTCGGTCATGCCGGCCAGATGGCGGGCGAATTCGATCACGGCCAGCTGCATCCCCAGGCAGATGCCCAGGTATGGCACGGCGTTCTCGCGAGCGTACTGGATCGCGCGGATCTTGCCTTCCGTGCCACGCTTGCCGAAACCGCCCGGCACCAGGATCGCGTCCAGCGACTTGAGCACATCCATGTGGCCGGATTCCAGCTCTTCAGAGTCGATGTACTCGATGTTGACGCGCGTTGAGGTATGCAGGCCGGCGTGGCGCAGCGCCTCGATCAGCGACTTGTACGACTCGGTCAGGTCGACATACTTGCCGACCATGCCGATGGTGATCTCGTGCTGCGGGTTCTCCAGCGTGTGCACCATGTGTGCCCACACCGACAGGTCCGCCGGCGGCGCGTCGATGCGCAGTTCTTCGCAGATGATGCGATCCAGCCCTTGCTCGTTGAGCATCTGCGGGATCTTGTAGATGGTGTCGACGTCCCACACCGAGATGACCGCGTCTTGCGGCATGTTGGCGAAGAGGGAAATCTTCGCGCGCTCATCATCGGGGATCGGGCGGTCGGCGCGGCACAGCAGCGCGGTCGGCTGCACGCCAATCTCGCGCAGCTTCTGCACCGAGTGCTGGGTCGGCTTGGTCTTCAGCTCGCCGGCGCTGGCAATGAACGGCACCAGCGTCAGGTGAATGAACGCAGCCTGGTTGCGGCCCAGGCGCAGGCTCATCTGACGCGCGGCTTCCAGGAACGGCAGCGATTCAATATCGCCCACCGTACCGCCGATTTCCACGATCGCCACGTCAGCCTTGCCGTCGTGCGAGGCAGCAGCGCCGCGCTCGATGAACGCCTGGATTTCGTTGGTGATGTGCGGGATGACTTGCACCGTCTTGCCAAGGTACTCGCCGCGACGCTCCTTGCGGATCACGGACTCATACACCTGGCCGGTGGTGAAGTTGTTCGACTTGCGCATCTTGGCCGAGACGAAACGCTCGTAGTGGCCAAGATCGAGGTCGGTTTCTGCGCCGTCCTCCGTCACAAACACCTCGCCGTGCTGCAGCGGGCTCATGGTGCCCGGGTCGACGTTGATGTAGGGATCGAGTTTGAGGAGGGTGACTTTGAGGCCGCGCGACTCAAGAATGGCCGCGAGCGAGGCGGCGGCGATGCCCTTGCCGAGTGAGGACACTACGCCACCGGTAACGAATACGAACTTGGTCATGACCTAGCTTGCCGGGGAAAGCCGGATTATAGCAAAGGTGCCTTGCCCGATCCGTGACAGAACGGTGGAATTTGCCCGAGCGAAGCCTCGTTTATGCCGCGTGCCGCATGGCGCCTGCGTTGGCGCGCATTTCGTTGATCAACTGGCGGATCAACTCGGCCGTTTCCAGCGGCTTTTCCATCGGATACAGATGGCTGCCCTCGATCCAGCGCAGCTTGCTGCCGACAATGCGCCGGGTTGCCGCCAGGCCGACCTGGCGGATTTCGCGTGAGCGGGTGCCGGCCACAAAGCTGACCGGGAACGGCGTGCCGCCGGCAACCTTGCGGCCCATGTTGGTCGGCAAAGTACGGTAGATCTGGTACTCGATCTCGCGCGAGAAACGCAGCGTGCGTTCACGCTCGCGGCCGGTGGGCTCGGTACCGTGCTCAACGTAATCACGCAGCACGTCTTCGTCCCAGCGATCAAATTTGCGCTTGGCCTTGAAATGGCTCCAGACAGAATCGAGATCCGGCCACAGGTTGCGGCGGTTTTTGGTGGCGGCTGCCGGCGACTGGCTTTCGTCGATGTCGAGCCACTGCGCAACGCGCAGCAGCTTGGCGCGCCAGCCCGCAATGATGGGCGAATCGAGCATCAGCACACCGCGCACGCGCTCAGGCCGGCGCAGCGCTGCCATCAAACTCAGGAAACCGCCCAGTGAATGGCCGACCAGCCAGACCGGCTCGGGCTGCGCATCGATCTCTGCGAGCAGCTCTTTGACCAGCCCTGGCCACGACCGCGTCACCGGAAAGCGCGGGTCATGCCCGAAGCGCTCAACGGCGTGGATGTCGAATTCGTCACCCAGCACGCCGAGCATCTTGCGATACGTACCGATCGGAAAGCCGTTGGCATGTGAAAACAAAATCACGTCGCGCATTGAGCCTGCCCCCCCCCTGTCCGACGCTCAGTGAGATTCCTGCGAACCACTGCCAGCCACGCGCTGGAGCGTCGACACCTGCTCGAACACGGGGCCAGGCGCGCGTTCCGGCGTGGCCGGGGCGTCCGCCACGGGCGGGGCAATGCGTACAGGCTCCACCTTGGTCGATGGATGCCCTTCGCGGCGCAGGGGGTGTGTCGGACTGGTATCCATCTCCCAGTCCGGGTCGTCGATCTCCGCAAACACCTGGCGCAGACGCTTGCCCCACGTGCCGCGGATCATCGTGAAATACGGGTTCTCTTCGTCAATGGCCACGAAGCGCGTCACGCGCAGCGAGTTGGTCTCATAGACCAGCAGATCCAGCGGCAGCCCCACCGAAATATTCGACTTCAGCGTCGAATCCATCGAGATCAGGGCGCATTTTGCGGCCTCATCCAATGGCAGCCCAGGGGAGACCACACGGTCGATGATCGGCTTGCCGTACTTCGCCTCGCCGATCTGGAAGTACGGATTCTCGGGCGTGGCCTCGATGAAGTTGCCGGCGGCGTACACATTGAACAGGCGCGGACGCTCTGCACCGATCTGCCCACCGAAGATGATGCTGACGTTGAAGTCGATCTTGGCCTTGGCCAGAGCATCGGCTTCACGGTCGTATACCTCGCGCACGGCTTCACCAACGATGGTGGCCGCTTCGAACATGTCACGCGCCGTCCACAGTGAACGCGGCTTGTCGCGCGCCTCGGTCAGCACCTGCCGCACAGCCTGACTGATGGCGAGGTTGCCGGCGGTCAACAGCACCATGACGCGATCGCCTTCGCGCTCGAAGACGGTCATCTTGCGGAACGTGGAGATGGCATCGACACCCGCATTGGTGCGGGAGTCCGACAGGAAGACCAGGCCAGCGTCCAGGCGCATGGCAACGCAATAAGTCATGGGAGCAGCGACAAACGAATCAGTGGGTTGCAAGCATTCTAGCGTGTCGACCGCAATGCATCGGCACGCTTGGAAGCCGTGTTCAGTTCACTCAGGCGGCCTCGGCAGGCAAGGGCTCGATCGAGATGCTGACGTCCAGCGTCTCGGCACCACCACCCTGGCGAACGCCGCGGATCGGTGCGGCGGATTGGTAGTCGCGACCGACTGCCAAACGGATGTGGCGCCCGTCGGTAAAGCACTGGTGCGTGACGTCGATACTGCACCAAGTATGCGATTCGGCATCTTGGCAGACGTCGACCCAGGCGTGGCTGGCGAGGTCTTCCTCGCCAGCGGCGTGGAAATACCCGCTGACATAGCGGGCCGGCACGCCCAGCGCGCGGCAGCACGCCACCATCACCTGCGCCTGATCCTGGCAGACGCCAGCGCTCAGGTTAAAGGCCTCGGCCGCAGTCGTCCCGACATCGGTGGTATTGGGCTTGTAGCGCACACGCTGCGCAATGGCGCGGGCGAGGCTCAGCGCCGAATCAGCATCGCCACGCACCAGCGCATGTTCGCGTGCGAAGTCGATCATCTCGGGCGGCGCAGAAGTCAGCGGCGTGGTGCTCAGGAAGTACAGCGGCGACACACGGTAGCGCCCCTCCCCGGGAGCATCGGTAAAGCTGCGGCTGCCCGGCGCGGCGGACGGGAAGGCCTCGACGATGCCGCGGGCGTCGATGGTGACGTCGTCCGTACGGCTGCCCAGGGTGAAGTGATGCACCACGTTGCCGAAGCCGTCGGTGGCACGCGTCAAGTTGCCGGGGGCGTGGATCTGCCAGCTGTCCACCTGTTGCAGCTGCCCGCTGCGGGGGGTCAATCGCAGCTCATGCACGCTGTGGCGCAGCGGCTCGGCATAACGGTAGACCGTCGTATGTCGAATTTGGTATTTCACAATGGCGCGGACGCTGCCCGAAAGCAACGCCCTGATAGATACAAAATGCCCCGCGCGTCACACTGCATCGAGCGGCACCAGGAAGTCCTGGCTGATGCCGTTGCCCAGATCGCCAATGCGTTCCAGGAAATTGGTCAGCCACGGGTGCAGGCCGACCGCAAAAATGTCTTCGATGCGGGCATACCGCAGGTCGGCGTGCAGTTTACCAGCGCGTCGCTCCGTCTCCGCGGACTGGCTGTTACGCACGGTGGAGAGGATCGCCACCACTTCGTCCATGCTGGCCAGCAGCGAGCGCGGCATGTCGCTGCGCAGGATCAGCAGTTCGGCCACGCGCGTCGGTGTGATGACGTTGCGATAGATCTTGCGGTAGACCTCGAAGCCCGACACCGAGCGCAGCGTGGCGGCCCAGTGATAGAAATCGCCCTGCTCGGCCGCCGTTTCATCGCGCGTGGGGGTGGACTGGAATTTCACGTCGAGCAGCCGTGCGGTGTTGTCGGCGCGCTCCAGGAAGGTGCCCAGACGCATGAAGTGGAAGGCGTCGTCCGTGAGCATGGTGCCGACCTGCACGCCGCGCGACAGGTGCGAGCGGAACTTGACCCATTCGAAGAACTGCGACGGATCATCGCGCAGCATGCCTTCGGCGATCAGACGCTGCACGTCCAGCCACGTGGTGTTGATGGTTTCCCACACCTCAGTTGTGAGAGAGCCGCGCACGGCCCGGGCGTTCTCACGCGCACCGCGCAAGCAACTCATGATCGACGACGGGTTGGTCATGTCGCGGACCATGAAGTCGATCACGTCGTCGCGCGAAAGTAAGCCATAGCGGTCGGCAAAAACCCGCGTGAGTTCAGAAATATCGAGCATCGCCCACCAGCCCTGCTCCGCCACTTCCGCCGATTGCGGCATCAGCGAGGTCTGATAGTTCACGTCGAGCATGCGAGCGGTGTTCTCGGCGCGTTCGGTATAGCGCGCCATCCAGAAAAGATGGTCTGCGGTGCGGCTGAGCATGGCGTTCCCTTCTACGTATTCGATATGCGTTTGATCGACTGCGATGGCTAAGCTTCAGCGCTCCAGCACCCACGTATCCTTCGTCCCACCTCCCTGCGACGAGTTGACCACCAGCGAGCCCGCCCGCAACGCCACACGCGTCAGGCCGCCGGGCACCATGCGCACGTCCTTGCCAGACAGCACAAAGGGCCGCAGGTCGATATGGCGCGGCGCGATGCCGGCTTCCACATAGGTCGGGCAGGTCGACAGCGCCAGTGTCGGCTGGGCGATGTACTGATCGGGGCGCGCCTTCACGACTTCGCGGAACGCGGCAATCTCATCCTTGGTGGCCGCAGGGCCGACCAGCATGCCGTAGCCGCCTGCACCGTGCGTCTCCTTGACCACCAGTTCGCCCATGTGATCGAGCACGTACTGCAGGTCGTCTGGCCGGCGGCACATATAGGTCGGCACGTTGTTCAGGATCGGCTCCTCACCCAGGTAGAAGCGGATCATGTCGGGCACGTACGGGTAGATCGACTTGTCGTCCGCCACGCCGGTACCGATGGCATTGCAGATGGTGACGTTGCCCGCACGATAGACCGACAGCAGCCCCGCCGCGCCCAACGAAGAATCGGGGCGGAAGACCAGCGGATCGAGGAAGTCATCATCGACACGACGGTAGATCACGTCGATGCGCTGCGGGCCCTGTGTGGTGCGCATGTAGAGGTGGTCGTCCTGCACGAACAGGTCGTGCCCTTCCACCAACTCCACGCCCATCTGTTGCGCCAGGAACGCATGCTCAAAGTACGCCGAGTTGTACATGCCCGGCGTGAGCACCACCACGGTCGGATCGGCGATGTTCTGCGGTGACACGCTGCGCAGCATGTCGAGCAACAAGTCGGGGTAATGCGCGACCGGCGCCACACGATTGCGCGCGAACAGCTCGGGGAACAGCCGCATCATCATCTTGCGGTTTTCCAGCATGTACGACACACCCGACGGTACGCGCAGGTTGTCTTCCAGCACGTAGAACTCGCCCTCGCCCGCACGCACGATGTCGATGCCGGCCACGTGCGCGTAGATGTCGCGCGGCACGTTCACGCCCAGCATGTCGGGGCGGTATTGGGCGTTGTTGTAGATCTGGTCGGGCGGGATGACACCGGCGCGCAGGATGTTCTGCTCGTGGTAGATGTCGTGCAGGAAGCGGTTGAGCGCATCCACGCGCTGGCGCAGGCCGCGCTCAAGCGTGGCCCATTCACTGGCCGGGAAGATGCGCGGGATGATGTCGAACGGAATCGTGCGCTCGGTGCCGCTGTTCGATTCGTCCTTGTCGCCGTACACCGCGAAGGTGATGCCGACGCGGCGGAAGATGAGGTCGGCCTCGGCACGCTTGTTCTGCAGCGTGGTGGCGGACTGCGCGCCCAGCCATTCGGCGAAGCGTCCATAGTGGCCGCGCACCTCGCCCTGCTGGACGAGGGCTGCCGGGGCCGGTTCGGCGGCATGGGGACTGCGTTCGCCATGCCAGTTGAGCATTTCATCGTAGAACCGGACTGCCATGCTGTTCTCCCCTGACGGACTGCCATGTCGCACGGTTGCACGACATGTGGTTTTTATAGCACAGCGGTTTTAGGCGCCACAATGGGGCCAACCCGCTGTGCAACCAAGTTTTACGGCAGCGCATCAATTCCGTCTGCGGCTGTCGCCAGGGCTTCCACTTCCAGCGCGGAGGACCAGTAGCGCGGCCGCATCGACCGTGCCGTCTGCACCTCCAGCGCATCGCCATGCGTCTCGATGACGACGGCGCCGGTCTGGTCGGTCCGCAGCCGCTCGATGTCGCGCGCCACATAGCGCTGCCACACTTGGCGGTGCGGATGTCCGTACCGGTTGCGGTAGCCGACCTGGAAAACCGCCACCTGCGGTGACACTGCGTCCAAAAACGCACCGCTGGAGCTTGTCTTGCTGCCGTGGTGGGGTACTAGCAAGATGTCTGCCATCAGCCGCTCCGGGGTTTCACCGGCCACCAATGCGGCCTCCTGGGGGGCCTCAATGTCGCCGGTCAACAGCGCCGCGTGCCGGCCGTTGCTGATACGCAGCACACAACTGCGGGCGTTGCTGGCCACGCGCTCCCCTTCGGCGGGCAGCCGCATCGGATGCAGCACTTCGAAAACCACCTCGTCCCACGTCCATACTTGCCCAGCCAAGCAATCGGTGAAGTGGATGTCGCGTTCCTCAGCGGTCTCGCGCAGGGCATGCCCTCGCGGCAGCGACGCCAACATGGTGCGCACAGGCACCGCCTCAATCACCGTTTCGGTGCCACCCGCATGGTCGCTGTCTTCGTGGCTGACGACGAGCGTGTCGAGCGCCTCCACACCATGTCCGCGCAGGTACGGTGTAACGACACGGGCGGCCGCGTCGGCGTGGTCGTCATAGCGTGGCCCGGTATCGAACAGGAGACGATGGCTGGCCGTCTCGACCAGCGCGGCTGCACCTTGGCCGATGTCGAAAGCGACCATGCGGAACTCGCCCGGCGGCGGCACCGGAACCCGTGCCAGCACCATCGGCACAAGCAGCAACGCGCCCTGCGCGCGCCATGCCCAAGCACGATGGGCACCCGGCACCAGTAGCAGGGCTACACCGCCCGTCGCCAGCAGCAATGCCCAAGCGGGGGCGACTGGCGCAACCCAAACCGACCAGCTTGGCCGCGCCAACCACTCAAGCCACACCACCAACCAGCGAAAGCTCACCTCGGACAGTGTCAACACTGGCTGGGCCAACGGATCGGGTAACGCTGCGCCAGCCAGCGCCAGCGGTGTCGTCAAGAAGCTCACCACCGGAATCGCCAATCCGTTAGCCGCTGCCGAGACCACCGATGTCTGCTGGAACAGGAGCAACGTCAACGGCAGCAACCCAAACGTGACGGCAAATTGAATGCGCGTCGAACTGGCAAACCCGCGTTGGTAACGCGCCCACCACCCTTCCGCCTCGCGATTGCGCCGCCCATCGAGCACCATCTGCGCGGCCAGGAAAATGATCGCCACCGCGCCAAACGACAGCCAGAACCCGGCCGACATAACGGCCCAAGGATCGACCACTGCCACCACAGCCGCCGCCCAGCACAGCGACAGGCTTGCCGGCACGTTGCGATCGGTCAGCCGCGCTATCGCGACAGTCGACAACATCAGCAGCGTGCGTTGCGCGGGAACACCCATCCCCGCGAGCAGGCAATAGCCGAAGGCCGCCAGCATGGCTGCGATGGCCCCTGCTCGCGGCGTCGACATACGCAGCGGCAACGGCGTGCGCAGCCAGCGTGCCAACCCGAACGAACGGCGCCATAGCGCCATCCAGAACGCGGCAAATAACCCGGCAATCATCGTGATATGCAAACCGGAAATGCTGACGAGGTGGCTGATACCGGTGCGGCGAAACAGCTCCCAATCCTCACGGGCGATTCCGCTCTGATCACCCACCACGAGCGCGACGATGACGGTCGCATACCGTGCGTCGGGCAATGCGGCGAGGATGTGGCGCCGCACCGCAGCGCGCCAACGCTCGACGCCGATCCCCAAGCCTGCCTCGGCCTCGCCCAGCGCGATGTTCTGTGCGCGCTTGCCGGTGCGCACGTAGCCGGTGGCGCGGATGTCATCGGCGAGCATGGCGTATTCGCCATCGAAACCGCCGGGGTTGGATAAGCTGTGCGGGCGTTTGAGCCGCAGCGTCAGTTGCCAACGTTGCCCTGGCTGCAGGTCGGGGATGCCGGCGCGGCGATCAGGCTCGACGCCCTCCTCATCCATCCCGCCCCAGTTGCGTGTGCCGTACCAAGAAAGGCGTACACGAGAAGGCACGGCGTCGCCAGCATTGCTGGATTCGATCTGGAAGAGAAAACGCGTGGCGTCTTCGGTGACCTGCGGAAGTTCGGCCACCACGCCTGTTGCGATGATGTCCTTGCCTTCCCACGCTGGGCTGAGCACAACAGACAATCGCTGTTGCGCGCGCCAGTCGCTCCAGCCAAAGCCAGCAACGGAAGCACTGGTGACCAGCAGGACAGAGAGCAGAATCGGTTTGCGACGCGCCACAAAGGCAAGCAGCAGACATAGCCACAGCACCACAACCGCTTGCCACGCAGGCATGAGCACGGCCTGCATCTGCAGCGCCACACACCCGGCCACGAACCCAATCAACCCCAACCGCATGGGCGGGCGTCAGGGCGTCAACAGCGCTGCCAGACGGGGAATGGCTTCGATACTGTTCCGGCGCGCCTGGGCGGCCAGCGCATCGATGGAGAGTCCGCGCAGTTCCGCCATGGCGGCCGCGATGCCTGCCACCTCGGCGGGCGCATTGCGTGTGCCGACTTGCTCGCTGAACTGATCATCAGCAAGCCAGGCCGGGGCGAGATCCGGGGCGTCAGTTTCCAGCACGATCGCTTCGATCGGCATCTCGGCGGCAAGCCGGCGGACACGGTTGGCGCGCGAGAAGGTGAACACGCCGCCAAAGCCGAGCTTGAAGCCGGAATCGACATAGGCGCGGGCTTGATCGGGACTACCGTTGAACGCATGCGCAATACCGCGCACGCCTGCCCTGGCGGCTGCGCTACGCACTTGGTCTTGCGACTTGCGCACGTGCATCAGCACCGGCAAATCAAACTCGCGCGCAATGCGCAATTGCGCTTGGTAGACGGTGTTCTGCCGCTCGACGTTCGGATCGGGGATGAAGAAATCGAGCCCGATCTCGCCAATCGCAACAAAGCGCAGATCGTCCATCGACGCTGCGACTTGGCGTCGCAGTTCGGCCAGGTCATCGTCGCTGGCCTGGGCGGCACACATCGGGTGAATGCCAAGCGCGTAGCTGCAGCCCGCATGCCGGTGCGCCAGCGTACGCACCGTATCGAAGTTCCAGCGCGCCACAGCTGGCACGACGATGTGGCTCACGCCCGCCGCGTGCGCCTGTGCGACGACCGCGTCACGGTCTGCGTCAAATTCGCGGGCGTCGAGATGGCAATGGGTGTCAATCCACATGATCGGCTCAGGGCTATCGAAAAGCGGCAACGTACCGGAAAGACAGGCGTTCTAGAATCCGCCTTTTCTGATACTGGGTGCCTCCGCCCGCACAATGCGATGAAAACAGCCTACCTGACTTGCGCGGTGGCCGCCGCACTCCTGACCGCCCTGCCCGCCAGCGCGGAAACGATGCGCTGCGGCAGCAGCTACATCGTCCGCATCGGCGACAACAAGTCAGACGTCCTGCAGAACTGCGGTGAGCCCGTGATGCGCGACACCTTCTGTGCCACCACGGCCACCGGCAGCGCTCAGCCCGCCATCAACAGTGCCTGCAGCAATGTCGACGAATGGACCTACAACCCCGGCACCGGCCAGTTCATGACGACGCTGCGCTTTGTCGAAGGCCGGCTGCAGTCCATCCGCTACGGCAGCCGGGCTCACTAGCGCGCTGCGTCGCGCGGGCATCAGCGCTCTAGGTGCAGATGGCCGTCGCGCAGTCGCAGGATGCGATCGCAACGGCCAGCCAGCTCGATATCATGCGTGACGATGACGAAGCTGGTGCCCAGCGTGCGCGTCAGTTCCAGCATCAGATTAAAAACGTCGCCAGCAGTGTGGTCGTCCAGATTGCCGGTGGGCTCGTCGGCCAGCACGCACGCGGGTGAGCCGACCAGCGCGCGTGCGATGGCCACACGTTGACGCTCGCCGCCGGACAGCTCGCCAGGACGGTGCGCCGTACGCGGGCCCAGCCCCACACGTTCAAGCGTCATCTGCGCGGTATGGCGTGCCTGTGCCTCGTTCACGCCGCGGATGCGCAGCGGCATCGCCACGTTGTCCAGCGCGGTGAACTCCGGCAGCAGGTGGTGGAACTGGTAGACAAAGCCCAGCGCCTGGTTGCGCAACGTATTGCGCTCACGCTCCTTCATATCAGTAAAGGGCTTGCCGAGCAGCGACACGCGGCCGGAGGTGGGTTCATCCAGCCCGCCCAGCACATGCAGCAGCGTGCTCTTGCCCGAGCCCGATGCGCCGACGATCGCCACCTTCTCACCCACGCCGATACGGATGTCGACGCCCTTAAGCACGTCGACATTCAACCCACCCTGCTTGAACGACTTGGACAGCCCCTCGGCCTGCAGCACCGCACCCACGCGGGCATCTGCTGACGTATCCACGGAAGTCATGACGGCCTCACTCATAGCGCAGGGCCTCCGCCGGGTTCACGCGCGAAGCGTGCCAGCTCGGATACAGCGTCGCCACCGAGGCGAGGATGAAGGAAATAACGCCGATGGTCGCAATGTCGTTCACGCGGGGGTCCGAGGGCAGTTCGCTGATGAAGTAAATGTCCTTCGGCAGGAACTGCACGCCGAAGAGGTGTTCGATGAAGGGCACGATCACGTCGATGTTGTAGGCGATGAGCGTGCCCAGGCCCACGCCCAGCAGCGTGCCCATGAAACCGATGGCCACGCCCTGCACGATGAAGATCTTCATGATGGAGCTGGGCTGTGCGCCCATCGTGCGCAGGATGGCGATGTCGGCCTGCTTGTCCGTCACCGTCATCACCAGCGTGGACACCAGGTTGAACGCCGCCACGGCAATGATGAGCGTGAGGATGATGAACATCATCTTCTTCTCGGTCTTCACCGCCGCAAACCAGTTGCGGTTCTGGCGCGACCAGTCGCGGATGTACAGCTCGCCGGTGAGCGTGCGTGACAGCGCCTCGGCCACCTGGGGCGCGCGGTCCATGTCGGTGAGCTTCAGGCGCACGCCGGTCGGGCCGTCCAGGCGGAACAGGCGCTCGGCGTCTTCCATATTGATGAGCGCGAGCGAGCTGTCGAACTCGTAGTGCCCCGACTCAAACGTGCCGATCACGGTGAACTGCTTCAGGCGAGGCAGCACGCCAGCCGGAGTGATGGTGCCCTGCGGCGCCACCAGCGTGACCTTGTCCCCCTGGCGCACGCCAAGACCCTGGGCCAGTTGACTGCCTAGCGCGATACCGAACTCGCCGGGCTTCAGGTCGTCGATCGCGCCGGACTTGAAGTCCTTGGCGATATCCGACACCTTCGGCTCATCCGCCGGCGACACGCCCCGCAGCAGCACGCCGCGTACGGCGTCATCGCGCGTGATCATGGCCTGTGCGCCTACGTACGGCGCTGCGCCGATGACTTCCTTGTTCTGCATCGCCTCATTCGCGGTGCGCTGCCAGTCGGGCAGGCTGCCGGGCGCCATGACCTCGATGTGCGCGAGCACGGACAGCATGCGGTCACGCACTTCCTTCTGGAAGCCGTTCATGACCGACAGCACGATGATCAGCGCCGCCACGCCCAACGCAATGCCAAGCATGGAGATGAGCGAGATGAAGGAAATGAAGCTGTTGCGGCTGGCACGCTTGCCCGCGCGCGTGTAGCGCCAGCCGATCTGCCATTCGTATGGAAATTTCAAAGGGGTGTCCCTATGGTGTGACTGTGTGGTGTGATTCTTACGGCGCACTCGTCGCCGAGCCGGAAGTTTACAATCTCGTCGCCATGATCCCTGAACTGACCCTGATTGTCCCGTTTTGCGCCCCCGCCGCCGAGGTGGCGGACGACGCTTACCGTCAATTGACCTTGCCGGGCCTGGAAAGGTTGCTTGCCCGCGCGCGTGAGACGGAACGCGAGCGTCACGACGACGCCTACCTGCCCACGCTGCCGCACGAACGCTGGCTGGCAGCGCGCGCCGGGCTGCCGGTCGCGCCGTTACCGTCCGCCCCCTACATGCGCCTGGCTGACGGCAGCACCGCCGACACGCGCATCTGGGCCTGCCTGCAACCGGTGCATATTCACGCCGCGCGCGACCATCTGGTGATGCTCGACCCAGCGCAACTCCGGCTGGAAGCGGCCGATGCCGACGCACTGCGCGCCGCCATCGCCCCGCTGCTGGCCGACATGCACTTGCACCTGGACGCCCCGCACGCTGCACGCTGGTATCTCCCGGATGCGCCGTTTGGCGACCTGATTGCCGCGGCCCCGCAACGCGCCACCGGCCACAATATCGACATCTGGATGCACAAAGGCGAGCAGGAACGCGCCTGGCGCAAGTTCCAGAACGAAATCCAAATGACGTGGTACGACCACCCCGTCAACCAAGCCCGCGAAGCGCGCGGCCTGCTGCCGGTCAACTCGGTCTGGCTGTTCGGCCAGGGCGCACTGCTCGACACACGCCCGATTGCCGAACGCATGATCGGCGCCGATCCGTTCTTCGCTGGTCTGTGCCACGCCGCCAATGCCACCGAGCTGTGCGCTGAAACGCTGGCCGCCCTGCCGGCTGACGGCACCAGCGCAGCCGTACTCCTCAACGACGCCGGCAAACCCTACCTTTCCGCCGACTGGTACGACTGGATCGAAACCCTGCGCGCCTACGACCGCGACTGGTTCACCCCCGCCGCCGACGCGCTGGCCGACGGCCGTATCGATGCCGTCTCCCTCATCCTGACCGGCGATTCGCACTACGCCCACTACCGCGTCACCCGCCGCGACCTGGCCAACGGGCCGCTCGGCTGGCTGCGCCGTTTCAGCCGTGCTCGCACCTTGCGCGATGCGCTATCCCCGCTTTCCATGGCTGCCTGAATGACCCGTATCGCTGTCCGTTCGCACTCCACTGAGGCCGCCAACACGCTGGCTGGCCACGGTATCCATCCTGTCTTGGCACGCATCCTGGCTGCACGCGGCGTTGCTCGACCCGATGAACTGTCGACCGAGCTGGCCGACCTGCTGCCGCCGGCACAACTCAAAGGCATCGACGATGCAGCGCGCTATCTGGCCGACGCCATCGCCGCCAACAAACGCCTGCTGATCATTGCCGACTACGACTGCGATGGCGCCACGGCCTGTGCCGTCGGCGTGCGCGGGTTGCGCATGCTCGGCGCGCAGGTGAGCTACATCGTGCCGAACCGGTTTGAATACGGCTACGGCCTGTCGCCCGAGATCGTGGCGCTTGCCGCGCGCGAGAAGCCGGACGTGCTGGTCACCGTCGACAACGGCATTGCAGACGTAGCGGGCGTGGCAGCGGCCAATGCGCTGGGCATCGACGTGGTCGTGACGGATCACCACATGCCGGGCGCGCAGTTGCCCGAGGCGCGCGTGATCGTCAATCCAAACCAGCCAGGCTGCGGCTTCCCGAGCAAGAACCTGGCGGGCGTGGGCGTGATGTTCTACGTGCTGCTGGCGCTGCGGGCAGAGTTGCGCAACCGGGGCGTGTTCACGCCGCAAGAGCAACCGCGCCTCGATGCCCTGCTCGATCTGGTGGCGCTGGGCACGGTGGCCGACGTGGTCAAGCTCGACGCCAACAACCGGCTGCTAGTGGCACAAGGTCTCAAGCGCATGCGCGCGGGGCGGATGTGCCCCGGCATCGCCGCCCTCTTCCGTGTGGCAGGGCGCGAGGCGCGTCGCGCATCGACGTTCGACCTCGGGTTCGGCCTGGGCCCGCGCCTGAACGCGGCTGGGCGGCTGGCCGACATGTCGCTCGGCATCGAATGCCTGCTCACCGATGACTACGACCGCGCGATGGCCATCGCCGCCGAACTTGACGGCATGAACCGCGAGCGCCGCGAGATCGAAGCCGGTATGCAGCAGGAAGCGCTGGTGATCCTGGACAGCATGAACGCCTTCGATGGCGCGGGTCGCCACACCATCGCCGTCTACAACGAGACATGGCATCAGGGCGTGATCGGCATCGTCGCCTCGCGCATCAAAGACAAGTTCCACCGCCCCGTCTTCACCTTCGCGCCCGGTGACGACGGCGTCATCAAAGGCTCGGGCCGTTCGATTCCCGGCTTCCACCTGCGCGATGCGCTGGACGCCGTGCACAAGCGCAGCCCCGGGCTGATCGTCAAATTTGGCGGCCACGCCATGGCGGCCGGCCTCACGCTGCGCGAAGACGGCTTCGACGAATTCGTTGCCACCTTCGAAGCCGTTGGACGCGAATGGCTGACCGAGGCGCTACTCTCGCGCGTGCTCGAAACCGATGGCGAAGCCGACCCCGAGTGCTTCTCTCCCCAGTTTGTCGAACTGCTCGAAACCCAGGTCTGGGGCCAGGGCTTTCCGGCGCCGAGCTTCTGCGGCGAGTTTGACGTGCTGTCGCAGGCGGTGCTCAAGGACAAGCACCTGAAGCTCAAGCTCGGCCGCGGCAAACAGCATTTCGATGCGATCTGGTTCAACCACGCCGAACCGCTCGGCGCTTCAGCCTATGTGGCCTACCGGCTCGACAACAACACCTTCAACGGCATCACGCGCGTGCAGATGGTGATCGAACACGCGCAATAGCCGCGCACATGAACCTTGCGTCAGCGCATAAACACATGCCAAAACTGTCTGACGGTGCGCGGATGACGCAGCCGTCGGACCCGGCGGCTGCGTTACAATACGAGATTGCCGGCTTGGCACCTGCCGTGACCGCGCACCCCACGAATTCCTAGCATTAACCTCCAAGCGAAATGACTCACGTCGTTACCGAAAGCTGTGTCCGCTGCAAGTACACCGACTGCGTGGACGTCTGCCCCGTCGATTGCTTCCGCGAAGGCCCGAACTTCCTGACCATCGATCCGGATGAGTGCATCGACTGCGCCGTGTGCGTGGCCGAATGCCCGGTCAACGCCATCTACGCTGAAGAAGACGTGCCGGCCGATCAGCAGAAGTGGATCGCCATCAATGCCGAACTCTCGACCATCGGCTGGCCGTCCATCACCAAGACCAAGCAACCCCTGCCCGACGCGGACGACTGGAAGGACGTGAAGGACAAGGAGCAGTACCTCGAACGCTGATCTCCAACCTTTTTTACCGTCAACGCAAAAAAGGTGTTGACGGGCAGATCGGAAATTAGCTAGAATTCATTTCTTCGCTGTTGCAGCGATTCCTCGATAGCTCAGTCGGTAGAGCGCCGGACTGTTAATCCGTAGGTCCCTGGTTCGAGCCCAGGTCGAGGAGCCAAGTACTTAAGCCCTTGCGAGAAATCGCAAGGGCTTTTTACTTTGGTGGATGGACGTCACGATTGGACAGCCGTCCAATTTCATTTGTGGCATCGGTGTCGTCGCCGGTATCGTGTACCGTCTTGCACCGATCGTCGTGCCCGAGTGGTGAAATTGGTAGACACCGCGGACTTAAAATCCGCTGCGCCCTAATCGGCGCGTGCCGGTTCGATCCCGGCCTCGGGCACCAAATCCCCTTCTCTTCTTTTTTCTTGCTCCAGCTGCCTCACGAAGCGTGGCACGCGTGCGCCTTCGGTGCATCGTCGTATTCATCGTGACGGCGTACCCATGACATGGGGCCGGTCTCGTTGCGGCCCAGCGGCGCGCGGTCGAGCAGTAGCAATGTGCCGACCATGTCTTCCAATCCACGTGCATAGGTCGAATATGTGTGGAACACGTTGCCGGCATCATCCTTGTAGAACGCGCTCATGCCGGGCAACTCGTCGTGGGCCTCGGCGCTTGGGGTGGCGGTGTAGTTGTAGTCGACTGCCCCGCTCTCCAACTCTTCGGGCGAGAAACTCACGCGGTAGTCGTGATTGAACGTGGTGCCGAAGGACGACACCCACGGAAAATGCCAGCCCATGCGCGCCTTGTAGGCCGCGATCGCCTCCATCGGCGCACGCGATACGGCGACCAGCGTCACATCGTGATGATTCAGATGCGGCAGCATGCCACCCAGATGATCCGAGAGAAACGAGCATCCGGGGCACCCCGCTTCCCAGCCTGGCCCGAGCATGAAGTGATAGACCATCAACTGGCTGCGTCCATCGAACAGATCAGCCAGCGTCTTCTTGCCATCAGGCGTATCGAACACGTACTGCGTGTCGACCCTCACCCATGGCAACGCCTGGCGCTCGGCGTTGATGGCGTCGCGCAGGTGAATCGCCTCTTTCTCACGCATCAGCAATTCCCGACGCTTGATGAGCCATTCGTCTCTTGAAACCACAGGATGCGGTTGCATGATGAAGCCCTCGTCTACGACAGTCAGACAGGACTTCATACTAGGCCGCCTCCCACGAATGAAAAGGCGCGGCGCGCAAGTCGCGATTCGGATGCGACCTGCGCGCCATGGAAGCGAATCCGCCGTCTCTACATACCCGACGCCGGGTGTCGAGATCAGCCCATCAGCCAACGCACACCGACGTTGATGAGCGCACCACCCACCACCAACCCGACCCACAGCACGGCCGCACACAACAGCGGGCGCACACCGGACTTCAGCAGCATCGGCACATGCGTCTGCGTGCCGATGGCGAACATCGCGCAGGCCAGCATCGCCGTATCGATCGCGTCGATCGGGGCATGCCATGCGGCCGGAATCGCACCCGCCGAATTCAGCAGCGTCACGCCGAGCAGGCCGACTGCAAACCACGGCATTGCCTTCCATGCGTGACCTGCCGCCTTGCGCAGCGCACCCTCACGGGATTGCATGGAGGCAGCACCGGCATCAGCGGCGGGCGTCGTGCAAGCCAGCACCACCAGCAGCGGCGCCAGGGCCAGCACACGCACCATCTTGCTAACGACAGCGGCATTGGTGGCGTCGTCGCCCAGCGGCTTCGCAGCAGCAATCACTTGCGCAACCTCGTGCATCGTCGAGCCGATGTAGACCCCGAAATGCTCCGGCGCCACCGCCATGCCGGCATGCGCCAGCAGCGCGTAAAGCCACGGATACAGGAAGATGCCGACGGTGCCGAACAACACCACACTCGCAATCGCCACGGCCGTCTCACGCGGCTGCGCCTTGACTGCCGGTGCCACAGCCAGCACCGCCGCCGCACCACACACCGCGCTGCCCGCTGCCACCAGCACGGCCTGCGTGCGGGCAAGACCAAACCAGCGTGTGCCGATCCAGGTGCCGGCCAGCATGGTCAGCGCCAGCACCAGCAGCGGAATCGCGATGCCGGATGCGCCCAGGTCATGGATCTGCGCCAGCGTCAGCCGGGCACCATAAAGAATCACCCCGGCACGCAGCAGCGTGTGGCGCGCAAACTGAATCGCGCCGGGCGTCAGCCACCGCTGGTGCCCTGGCACATGCCCCATCACCATGCCGAGCAGGATGGCCAGCGTCAGCGCACTCAAACCCAGGTGGCTCGCCCAGCCCATTCCGCCAAGCACCACCGCCACCCCGGCGCACCCAAACAACACACCCACGCTCAACAGCGTCCGGCCATCAAATCCGGGCACTACGCCCTGGGGAGCCAATTGTTTCTGTGCAATTGTCATCACATCCGCCTTGCTTATTCGCTATACGCATAACGATATGCGGAGCGTGATAACATGTGAAACGGGTAATTTTTCTAAGAATGACCAGTTTTATGGATAACAAAGCCCCTCGTGTCACGCTGCGCCAATGGGCCGTGTTTGCAGCCATCGCACAGTGCGAAACCACTACTGCCGCCGGCAGCCAACTCGGCCTGTCGCAATCGGCAGTGAGCGCGGCGCTGGCTGAGCTGGAATCGACGCTCGGGCACCCGTTGTTCGACCGGCATGCACGGCGCCTCCACCTGAACGCGCTCGGTCGACAGCTGCTGCCGCAAGCCCAGGCCCTGCTCGACCATGCAGACGCACTGGAGCACGCCACCGTACAGCCCAACGTGCGCCTCAAGCTTGCGGCCAGCAGCACGATCGGCAACTACGTGCTGCCCGCCCTGCTCGCGAGCTTCCGGCAGCAAATCGCCCCCGACAGCCAGCTCGACGTGCTGATCGGCAACACACAGGACGTGGTCGACGCGGTGCAGCGCTTCGAGGTAGACATCGGCCTGATTGAAGGCACGTGCCGTGGAGAAGCCCTGGAAATCGAAACATGGATCGACGACGAGATGGTGATCGTCGCCGCGCCAGATCACCCGCTTGCACGCGGGCCTGCCTCACGCGCGGCGCTGCGCGAAGCCGGCTGGTTGATGCGCGAACCGGGTTCCGGCACACGAGAGTTGATCGACAGCCGCATCGCGTCGGTTATTGGGCCCCTGCACGTGGCACTCGAACTCGGGCATTCAGAGGCGATTCAGCGTACGGTGGCGGCAGGCTATGGCATCAGTTGCCTGTCGCGCCACGTGGTGGCCGATGCGCTGCGCGACGGCCGACTGGTCGAGGTACAAAGCGACTTGCCTCGCATCGCCCGTCCGTTGCTCATCGTGCGCCATCGCGACAAGCATCCGACGCACGGCCTGACGCAATTCATCGACGCGCTACACGGCCACGCGAGCCTGCATTCGGACGATTCGAAAAAAAATCGCACAAAGGACTAGCGCGATCCGAGAAAGGTTGATATAGTCTCATTTCTTCGCGGGGCGTTAGCTCAGTTGGTAGAGCAGCGGACTCTTAATCCGTAGGTCGAGTGTTCGAGTCACTCACGCCCCACCACCCTCCCCGAGGGTAAGAAAATCAAGCACTTGCGAGCAATCGCCGGTGCTTTTTTTCGTCCCTAGCGAGGGGGCGAAGTGCCGAAACTGTACCCTTTGCCGGAATTTTGCCGGAACGGAGAATCGGGCCAAGCGAAACATCAACCTTTCGCATGGAGTCTCCGGAATGGCATACATCAGCCAGCGCGGCACCTACTGGCGCGCCGAAGTCCGCAAGCGTGGACACAAGCCTATCTACCGCACGTTCGACACACGGCAGCAAGCCCAGCAATGGGCTGAACGCACTGAAGCCGAAATCACCATCGGCGCCTACGTTGATCGGACCGAGGCCGAGCGAACGACTTTGCACGAGGCGCTTGACCGCTACTTGCGCGAAGTCGTTCCCGGCAAGCGCTACCCTGAACAGGAACGAACCCGCATTGCCCGCTGGCAAAAGCACGACCTCGCCTGGCGCACGCTGGCAAGCCTGCGTGGCGCGGACTTCGCCAAGTACCGCGACGCCCGCCGCACAGCCGGCCGCGCCGAGAACACGATCCGCCTAGAGCTTCAACTCGTCAGCCACGTGTTTGAGATCGCCCGCAAGGAATGGGGCTTCGAGACGCTCACCAACCCACTCAAAAACATCCGCAAGCCATCCGGCAGCCGCGCACGGGATCGACGCCTGCATCCTGGGGAATTCGAGGCCCTGCGAGACAAGCTGGCAGCAAGCAGCAATCCGTGGGCGCCGCTCGCTTTTGAGTTGGCCATCGAGACAAGCCTGCGTCAAGGCACCCTATTTTCGCTGCGGTGGGAGTGGGTCAAGCTTGCAACTCGGATGATCGACTTTCCACCTGAGGCGCGCGGCGCAGACAACAAGGGAGTACCGCCCAGGCTCCCGCTATCGCATCGCGCGGTGGACGTGCTGAGGGCACTAGCCGCGCTCTGGCAGCGTGACCTGCTCACCAACATCGAGCGAAGCCGATTCGGCCCAGTCGATGTCGCTCCGTCCCTGCTGTCTGGCCCTGTCTTCGGCACAACATGCAACGCAGTCGTGATGATCTGGAAACGGGCCGTCAAAAGCGAGGATCGTTTTTCCGACCTGCGCTGGCACGACCTGCGCCACGAGGCAGCCAGCCGCCTGTTTGAGAAGGGACTCCACCCTCTGGAAGTGGCCAGCATCACCGGCCACAAGAGCATGCAGATGCTGAAGCGTTACACCCACCTGAACCCGGCGGACTTGCTCGCCAAGCTAGGATAGTTCTGCCGCCCAACAGGCGGCAGTTGCACAAAAATTGGCGACGACAGACCAATTTTGCTGTCGTCGCAAATATTTGCGAAATTTTTCCCAAAGGCTGCCGACACTCCGCCAACTACGCATTGGCAGCCCTTCTCCTCACTCCTTGGGCAGGGTGGCAAGCTCATTCTGAACCAATCGTGTTGATTTGCACGGAATCCTGACCCACCCGAGGTAGGTTTTTGCATCGAATGTTGACCCACGTATAGAACACTGTCCCGCTCGGCAACGAGCGGGAGATCGGAGTGATCGACGTGGCCATACTGAGCATCATTCGACGCTGGCATCTTCGCGACCAGATCCCGCTGCGCGAGATCGCCAGACGCCTGGGCATCTCCAGGAACACGGTCAGGCGCTATCTGCGCGCTGACACCACGGCACCGGCCTATCCTGCACGGCAGAGTCCGAGCAAGCTCGACGGCCATGCCGCCAAGCTCTCCGCTTGGCTCAAGACCGAGGCCAACAAGCCACGCAAGCAACGGCGCACACTCAAGCAGATCCACACTGATCTGTGTGCCTTGGGCTTCACCGGCTCCTACGATCGCGTTGCCGCATTCGCTCGCCGCTGGCGCCAGGAGCAACAGGAGCAAGCCCGCACGTCGGGGCGAGGCACCTTTATCCCACTGCGCTTCGCAGAGGGTGAGGCCTTCCAGTTCGACTGGAGCGAGGACTGGGCGGTCATCGCCGGCGAGCGCACCAAGCTGCAAGTGGCTCAGTTCAAGCTCAGCCACAGCCGCGCATTCTTCCTGCGCGCGTATCTGCTGCAGACCCACGAGATGCTGTTCGATGCCCATCACCACGCCTTTGTGGCCTGGGGCGGTATCCCGCGTCGCGGCATCTACGACAACATGAAGACCGCCGTGGATCGCGTGCGCCTGGGCAAGTTGCGTGACGTCAACTTGCGCTTCAGCACCATGGTCAGCCACTACCTGTTCGACGCCGAGTTCTGTAACCCGGCCTCGGGCTGGGAGAAGGGGCAGATAGAGAAGAACGTGCAGGACAGCCGTCACCGCATCTGGCAACGCATCCCTGCATTCGGCTCTCTGGCGGCACTTAATGACTGGCTGGCCGACCAGTGCGTACGGCTGTGGCAGCAGACCCGCCATCCTGAGCTGGACATGACCCTCTGGGAGGCCTGGTCGCTGGAGCGGCCACACCTGATGCCCGTGGGGCAGCCGTTCGATGGCTTTGTGGAGCACACCAAGCGCGTCTCACCAACCTGCCTGGTGACCTTCGAGCGCAACCGCTACAGCGTACCGGCGTCGTTTGCCAACCGGCCCATCAGTCTGCGCGTCTATGCCAATCGGCTCGTGTTCGTGGCCGAAGGCCAGGTGATTGCCGAGCACGTGCGGCACATCGACCGTAGCCATCTTCCGGGGCGCACAATCTATGACTGGCACCACTACCTCGCGGTGCTGCAGCGTAAGCCCGGTGCGCTGCGTAACGGCGCACCGTTCGCCGAACTGCCAGAGGGCTTCCGACGCCTGCAATCCACACTGCTCAAACGCCCTGGTGGCGATCGCGAGATGGTCGAGATCCTGGCGCTGGTGCTGTTGCACGACGAACAGGCCGTGCTCACTGCGGTGGAGCTCGCACTGGAGGCGGGTGCCCCGTCCAAGCAAACCATCCTGAACATCCTCAGCCGCCTCCTGGAAGGCGAGCCCGTGGCACCGATCACCTCACCACAGGCACTGGCGCTGCACGTCGAACCGCAGGCCAACGTCGGCCGCTACGACAGCTTGCGAGATCGGGAGGTGCATCATGCAGCATGAAGTCATGTTGGAGATGCTCAAGTCGTTGAAGCTGCACGGCATGGCACAAGCGCTGGGCGACCTGGCGGCGCAGGACTCGCCGGCCTACCAGTCGGCCGTGGCCATCCTGTCGCGTCTGCTCAAGGCCGAGCTCACCGAGCGCGAGGTGCGCTCGCTGGCCTATCAGATGAAGGTGGCGCGCTTCCCAGCCTACCGAGACCTGACCGGCTTCGACTTCAGTTGCAGCGAGGCCAACGAAGCACTGGTGCGGCAGCTTCACCGCTGCGAGTTCCTCGAGTCGGCGCACAACATCGTGCTGGTCGGCGGCCCAGGTACGGGCAAGACCCATCTCGGCACCGCCATCGGCGTGCAGGCCGTGGAGCACCATCACCGTCGAGTGCGCTTCTTCTCGACCGTGGAGCTCGTCAACGCGTTGGAACTGGAGAAGGTCTCAGGCAAGCCGGGACACCTGGCCACGCGACTCATGTATGCCGACCTGGTGATCCTCGATGAGCTGGGCTATCTGCCGTTCAGCCAGACCGGCGGCGCATTGCTGTTCCACCTGATCAGCAAGCTCTACGAGCGCACCAGCCTCGTCATCACCACCAACCTGAGCTTCGGCGAATGGTCCAGCGTCTTCGGGGACGCCAAGATGACCACCGCGCTATTGGATCGCCTCACGCACCACTGCCACATTGTTGAAACCGGCAACGATAGCTATCGTTTCAAGCACAGCACCACCCAGCCCAAGAAGGAGAAACGCACCGCCAAACAACCCGCACAAAGCGACACCTAACAGCCTTTGGGGTGGGTCAGTTTTCGATGCAAATCCTGGGTCAGGATTCGGTGCAAATCAACACGCAAACGCATCGTCTCGCCCGGCGCGAGAACACGCAGCCCCGTTCCTTCCCAACCCTGCGCGGCCAGATTGACCGCGTCGGCCACATGCGAGACGGGCTCTAGGCAGAAGTAAGGCTGCCCTTTCGGCGCATGCAGGATGAAATGATCGAGGGGATCATCGGCGCGCATCGTGAGCGTCGCACCGTCGGCGCGGGATATGACGGCCTGCTGACGCCAATTGCTGTAGTAGACGCTGAGGGCGTCGCCCGGCAACGCACGTGCGTTGCCGAAGTCTTCGCGCGTCGTAAGCGGCTCGCTGCGGATGGCCACCTCGCCGGCATCGGTCGGCCACATCGTCGCCGCATCAAACTGGACGTGCATGCCGGCAGTGCGCACAAAGTACGGATGAAAGCCGCCGCCTGCAGGCATATCACTGTCACCGTCATTGCGCAGCGTCATGACGGCGTCCAGCCCCTCCGCGGTCAACACCAGCGTTTGCGTGGCGGTAAATGCCCAAGGCCAGCTGTCGACGTCGGGCACGTGGCGCAGGCCGAGCACGATCGACGACGCGGTCAGTTGCTCGACCGCCCATGCACGTGCGTGCGCCAGACCGTGCATGGCATGCGGCTGGCCCGGATGCGGCGCGAGACGAATCTCGCGGCCACCCCATACAAAGCGACCATCGCGGATGCGATTGGAGAACGGCAACAACGGGTAGCAGCCCGTCTTGGGCCATGCCAATCCGTCGAAGCCGTCCCGCAGACAAGCCTCGGACATCGGCGCCAGCCAATCAATGCGCTGGCCGCCCTCACCGGCCGAAGCCAGCGAGGCAATGCGACCACCTGCCGCCGGCGCGACGTCCATCGTCAGCGCGCCGGCGCGCAGGGTATGCACCGGCCCCGGTGCGAGCCAGGTCTGACTGTGCATTAGAACGAGTGACGCACACCCACCATGCCAACGAACTGGCTACGCCCGTTGGACGGCGTACCGTTCTGCGAGTCACCCACGGATGCCACCGCATCGACAATCGCGCCGTTTGCAAGCCGCTGACCGCTCGCGCGCTGGTAGCCCTCGATCGCATAGAAGGCCGTGCGCTTGGACAGCGAGTACAGCTGCTCCATCGTGAACTGGTTGTACTTTGCCGGAGAGGTAATGCCGTTGCGCGCCTTCTCAGCCGTGTAGCTGTAGCCAACGGCCCAACGGAATGCCGGCGTCAGGTCATAGGTGGCAATCACGCCCACGGTGTTGAACATGGCGGATTGCGTAAACGACGAAAATGCACCCGGCTTGTACTGCACGTTCGAGTAGTTCAGGCCCACCATCGCCTTGCCGAAGGTATAGCGCGCTGCCGTAGCAATGAGTTGCGCCGTGTCTGCCGACGCATAGCCAGCATTGACCGGTGAGTTGATGGCGAAGTCGCCGACATTGCTGAAGCTGGCCGTCTTATTGGCTGTTGTGCTGTCAGCCAGGTTCTTCAGTCGCGTATAGCCCGCGCCCCAGCCAAAGCCTTGGTAGTCATAGCGCAGACCAACGCTCACGCTGCTGCCGTTCGAAATGCTGCCCGCCTGCTCACCCAAGCCGTACTGCACACCTGCCTGCAGGCCGCCGAACACCGGCAACGTATAGGTAATGGAGTTCTGCATGCGCAGGGTGGTATCCAGCGCATCCACGTCGCCCGGGTGCGCGCCGACTGCACCGGTCAGCACGTTGGTCGGACCCAGTGAAGCCACATATTGGAAGTACGGCGTATAGGCACGGCCCAGCGTGACCTGGCCATAGTTCGTATTGCTCAGGCCAACATAGGCTTGGCGATTGAACATGTACCCCGATTTGCTCTGCGCGCCCGTGGCAGCGTTGATGCCGCTTTCCAATCGGAACAGCGCCGTGTTGCCGCCACCCAAGTCTTCCGTACCGTACAGACCAAATTTGCTGGCCAGCAAGGCGCCCGAGTTGATGTACGTATTGGAATGCCCGCCCTGGTTGCTCGAATACGCAAATGCGTTGTCGACCACGCCATACAGCGTGACCGACGATTGCGCCGATGCGTGCATCGACAGCCCTGCACACAGCAGTGCGGCGCAGGCATAGACGGGTTTGACAGAAAATTTGGCTCGTGTGGTTTTCATCGTTGTTGTCTCGGTTTTGGTTATCTCCAGCACCTGGGGAAACCGCGCATCTCCGGGCTCTCCACGCCCGGTTGCGATGCACGGGGGATGCGGCACTAGGCCAGCAACTGCAGCGTCAGACGGCGCCAACCGCCTGCAACGTGGTCTTCAACAATACGGGCCTGTGGAGCCTGCACCTGCCGCGTCTCGGCGGCGGGCAACTGGATCTCGATGGTGTCTGTCTGCACGGGCATGCGGCCTTCGCGCGACACATGCAGCGTGACAGTGAGCGCGTCTGACACCACGCGCACATTCCAACGGCCCTGCTCGCCGTGGCGCCAGGCTTCGGTCTCGCCGTCGTCCTCGATGCAGCCGCCAACGGCCTCGCCAGTGCCGCTCTTGGGCACAACGAGGAAGCCGCGTTGATCGGCGCGTTGGTCGAAATGCTGCTCGGCCACGTTCAGCGCAATCACACCACCTTCGCGGATCAACATGACCGGCTGGTCCCACGGTGCAGGCAGCGTGACGGTTTGTCCGCCCTCGAACACCTCACCGCTCCAGTACGACACCCAGCGCGCGCCAGCCGGCAGGTAGACCGAGCGCTCGCGCTGCCCTTGCTCCACCACCGGCGCCACCAGCAGCGACGCGCCGATCAGCATGTCGTCGTTCTCTTCGTAGCAGCGGCGGTCCGATGGGAACTCGGCAAACGTCGGCTTGAGCACCGGCTCGTAGGCCTGCGTGGATTGCCACAGCAGTTCGTACAGATACGGAATCAGGCGATAGCGCAGCTTGATGAGCGAGGCGATCTGCGGGGTCACCTCCGGGTACATCCACGGCTCGTTGACGGTCTTGTCGTCGTTCCACGAGTGGATGGAGAAGCGCGGCAGGAAGGCGCCGAACGCCACCCAGCGCACCAGCAGTTCCGGCGACGGTGCCGGACCCGCGAAACCGCCAATGTCATGGCCGATGTTCGACACGCCCGACAGCGCCAGACCCAGGCCCATCTTGTTGTTGAAGCGCAGCGTCTCCCACGAGGTGTAGTTGTCGCCCGACCAGGTCTGCACGTAGCGCTGCATGCCGACGCCGCCCGAACGCGACACCAGGAACGGCCGGCGCTGCGGTGCGTACTCAAGCTGTGCTTCGCGCGAGGCACGCATCATCAGCATGGTGTGCAGCACTTTGGCTTCGCGAATCGGGTGCCTCTTGCCAAACCCCTGCGCAAAGGCATCAGGGGACCACACTTCAAACTCGTTGTTGTCGTTCCAGGTGGACGCCATGCCGTAGTCGAGCAACGTGCTCTTGACGTTGGCCTTCCACCAATCCAGCGTCTTCGGGTTGGTGAAGTCGAGATACGCGCCCACCTCATCCCAGAACTGCACCCAGGCGGGTTCACCATTGGCGTCGCACACCAGCAGGCCGGCTTCCTTGGCCTCTGCAAACTTGGGATGGTCTTGCAGCAGGCAGGGCTTGATGTTGGGGCACAGGCGAATGCCGGCATCCAGATAGCCCTGCACGAAGCCGCGCGCATCGGGGAACTTGTCAGTGTTCCAGTTGAAGACGTAGCGCTTCGGGCCGATCGACGTGTAACCCGACGACAGGTGGAACGAATCACACAGGATGTCGTGTTCGCGGCATCCTTTGATGAACTCGCCCATCTGCTCCTGCGCGTTGGGCGCGTCGGTGTACGTCATGGTCGAGCCGGAATAGCCCAGGCCCCACTTCGGCATCCACGCCGGGCGGCCGGTCATCCATGTAAAGCGGCGCGTGGCGTCGAGCGGCGTATCGGGCGAGGCGATGAAGTAGTAGTCGAGATCGCCGAACGGCGCCGCAAAGTAGCGATAGTGGCCGTGGTAGTTGTCCAGCTCGCGGCCCATGTCAAAGCTGCAGTCGGACAGTGTGTCGTAGAACAGCCCGAAGCCGGTGGCGTTCTCGGGGTGCCACGTCACGTAGAACGGGATGTGCTTGTACAGCGGGTCGGTCGTGCGTGCGCTGTAGCCCATCGCGTCGATGTTGCGCATCTCGTAGCGCTGGTGGGCGCGGTTGAGCTCGCCGGCGCGCTCGCCCAGGCCGAAGTACATCTCGCCAGGTTCGCGGCGCACGTAGTGGTAGACCTGCTCGTCCCAGTAACCGAAGTTGTAAGCCTGGGTGGCGCGGTCGTGCAGCACGGCTTGCCACTGGCCTGCGCGACGGATCTCCCACGTGCAGAAGCCCCCCGCCAGCGCAATGGTCAGGCGGATCTTGCTGGTCTGCAGGCGCAGCGTGTCGGCATCGGCATGCAGCTCGAACGCCGGCAGCGAGAACCCGCTGAGGTCTCGGCGATCCCGCCCAGTGACGGGCGTATCATCGCCGCCAGGGGCGATCGACCACGTGGCCGGGCCACGCAAGTCACCGTGCGGCAGCACCAGCACACGGATGATGTCTTCTTCAAGCACGAAGACTTCAATCGCAGCGCCAGTGCTGCTGGCCAGGCGAAGGCGATTGCCTTCTTGCGCCTGGAGTTCGAATCGGGGGGGATGCAACATGGACATCGGTTTCAGCTCAATTTGAAGCAGAGAGTTTCATCTGGCGTGCAGCACGCTCTTCCTGTGACTGGCCACGGATCAGGATGATCAGCAGCACCGCCGCGATCACGTCAAACGCACCCAGCAGACTGAACAGCGGGCCATAACCAACCGTATCGGCGAGGGCCCCCACCACAGCAGTGAATGCCAGACCGCCGATCCAGCCGGACATACCGGCAAAACCGCTGGCCGTACCCACTTCTTGCGGATCGAACACGTCTGCGCTGAGCGTATTGACCGACACGGAAATCATCTGGTGCGCGAACCCGCCCACGCAGAACAGCGCGATGGCCACATACGGCGATGCCACCAGGCCGACGCATGCCGGGCCGATCATCATCAGCGCTCCCAGTACCACGCCACCCACGCGCGACCACACCAGCGGCAGGCGACCATACTTCATCAGCAGCGGCGACAGATAACCGCCGGCCATGCCACCCAAGTCCGCCGCGAGAAACGGCAGCCACGCAAACATGGCGATCTGCTTCAGATCCATGCCGCGCTCCTTGAAGAAGTACAGCGGGATCCAGAAGCTGAGCGTCTGCCAAGCCGGCTCGGTAAAGAAGCGCGCCAGTGCAATCGCCCAGAAACGGCGCGACAACACGATCTCGGAGATCGGACGCTTTTCGCGCTTCCCGCCCGCCGAACGCAGTTGCCCGTCGGTGATCTTTTGCAGCTCTTGCTTGGACAAGCGCGGATGCTCGTTTGGCGAACGGTAGAAGGCGTACCACAATGCCGCCCAGAAAAAGCCCAGCGCCCCCGTCACCACGAACGCAGCTTGCCAGCCATGCCGCATGGAGAGGAACAACACCAGCGGAGGGGCCAGCATGGCACCAAACGACGTGCCGACGTTGAACCAGCCCGTCGCCACCGATTTTTCCTTGTCCGGAAACCACTCTGCCACAGCCTTCATGCCCGATGGAATGGCGGCCGCCTCGGTCAAGCCCATGAAGGCGCGGAAACCTGCCAGCGACAGCCAACCCGTCGCGCCTGCGTGCAGCACGCCGGAAAACGACCAAAGCACTGCGAACAGCGCAAAGCCGATGCGCAAGCCGATCAAATCGACGATGAAGCCGCACACCGGCTGCATGAGGGTGTAGCCGAACTGAAACGCCATGACCACGTAGCCATACTGCTGCGTGGTCATTGACAGATCTTCCTTAAGCGTTGGGGCCAGCACACCCAATGAATTGCGCGCCAGATAGTTCATGATCGTGCCCAAACACACCAGCACGATGATCCACCAGCGCAAACCCTTGATGGTCTTCAAGATTCGTCTCCAGGTATTTTTTGTGTTTTTTAGGGCGGTCTGAGACCGCCCCGGGGTCTGCCTACCTCAACGCACCAGACACGGACGCTTGTTGTTGAACGTCCAGTTGGGCACAAGGCACTGCATGGCGACTGCATCGTCGCGCGCGCCCAGGCCGTGCTGCTTGTACAGCGCGTGCGCCTTTTCGATCTGGTCCATGTCGATCGTCACGCCCAGGCCCGGCTTGGTCGGTACGTCGATCTCACCGCCCACGATCTGGAACGGCTCACGCGTCAGGCGCTGGCCATCCTGCCAGATCCAATGCGTGTCGATGGCGGTGATGTTGCCCGGCGCAGCGGCGGCCACATGCGTGAACATCGCCAGCGAAATATCGAAGTGGTTGTTGGAATGCGAGCCCCAGGTCAGGCCCCAGTCGTCGCACATCTGCGCCACGCGCACGGAGCCCTGCATGGTCCAGAAGTGCGGATCGGCCAGCGGAATGTCGACCGAGTGCAACTGGATGGCGTGGCCCATCTGGCGCCAGTCGGTGGCGATCATGTTGGTGGCGGTCGGCAGGCCGGTGGCACGGCGGAACTCGGCCATCACCTCGCGACCGGAGTAGCCGCCTTCGGCACCGCACGGGTCTTCGGCATAGGCCAGCACGTCGTGCTTGTCGCGGCACAGGCGGATGGCCTCTTCCAGCGACCAGGCCCCGTTCGGGTCCAGCGTGACACGCGCGTCGGGAAAGGCCTCGGCCAAGGCGGTGGTGACGACCATCTCGTCGTCGCCGCTCAGCACGCCGCCCTTGAGCTTGAAATCCTTGAAGCCGTAGCGGGCATGCGCAGCCTTGGCCAGGCGTACGACGGTCTCAGGCGTCAGCGCCTCTTCGTGGCGCACGCGAGTCCAGTCGTCGGTGGCGTCGCTGCCGTCGGCGTAGTCGAGGTTGGTGCGCTTGCGGTCGCCCACGAAGAACAGGTAGCCCAGCACCGGCACCTTGGCGCGCTGCTGCCCCTGCCCCAGCAGGGCAGCCACGGGCACGCCCAGGTGTTGGCCCAGCAAGTCCAGCAAGGCGCTTTCCAATGCCGTGACTGCGTGCACGGTGGTGCGCAGGTCAAAGGTCTGCAGCCCACGCCCGGTCGCATCGCGGTCAGCAAATTGCCGGCGCACGGTATTGAGCACGTTGTTGTACGCGCCGATCGGCTGCCCCACCACCAGCGGTGTCGCATCTTCGATGGTCTTGCGGATCGCCTCGCCGCCCGGCACCTCGCCCACGCCGGTATGGCCGTCGGAGTCTTCCAGGATGACGATGTTGCGGGTGAAGAACGGGCCGTGCGCACCGCTCAGGTTCAGCAACATGCTGTCGCGTCCGGCCACGGGAATGACCTGAAGGCGGGTGATGTGCGGCGTGCGCAGGGTGGATTCAGCAGAATTGTGATTCATGGCCGTCACGTACGTTATCAGTCGTCATACAACATGGAGCGGAATATAATGGACGTATCCACGCAGAACTACCCCTGGTAAACCCGAAACCCGTCCGGAGACAGCATGCCCACCCCAGGCTCCCCCGCAACGCTCGCGCGCCGCACCCAAAGCCTGGCGGAAGTGGTGGTCGACTACGTCAAGCAGCGCATCGCCACGGGCGCGCTGCGCATCGGCGACAAGCTGCCCACCGAATCGGAGCTGATGGAAGCGCTGGGTGTCAGCCGCACCGTGGTGCGCGAGGCCATTTCACGCCTGCAGGCCAACGCGCTGATCGAGACACGCCACGGCATCGGCAGCTTTGTACTGCCCCCGCGCCAGGACAACACCATCCAGCTGGGTGCCGCCTCTACGTTGCACGAGATATTGGCCATGCTGGAGTTGCGCGTGGCGCTGGAGACCGAGTGTGCCGGCCTGGCCGCCCAGCGCGCCACGCCGGAGAATCTCGCCACGCTGCAGCAAGCGCTCGACGCCATCGAAGAAGACCAGGCCGCCGGCCGTGACAGCGCGGCGTCCGATCTACGCTTCCACTTGAGCATTGCGCGCGCCACCGGCAACCAGCACTTCGTGACCGTGCTAGACCAACTGGGCAAGACGCTGATCCCGCGCAGCCGCATCGACGCATCGCAGGTCGGCTATCTGAACTCGCAGGAATCGCGCGCCACCGTCAACCGCGAGCACCACAGCATCTTCGAGGCCATCTCCCGCAAGGAGCCGGAAGCCGCCCGCGCAGCCATGCGCATGCACCTGTCGAACAGCCGCGAACGACTGCGCCGCGCGCACGATCTGGCCGACACCTCGACACCGGAAGCCTTTACCTGATCCAGCCGGCACCCGAAGCGGTGCATCGACACCGATGTTGTACGATGTCTTATAACAAATCGACACACATCAGGGGCATACCGCACCCCGGCTGGTCTTGATAAAGATTTGCATTGTGTCGACGCCAGCCACGTAACCTGAATAGGCACCGACCCCTCGTGGGTGCGCTCCGGTCGCGGAAGAGAGAGCCGCGATCTACTTAGCCCTGATGCTGCTGTCCCGAGTGTCAGGGCGTTTTTCTTTGGGCACGCCCCCCCCTGCCGCCCCTTCTTCGGCCAACAAAAAAGCCCCGACTGGCGGGGCTTTGTTTTGCGCGGGGACGCTTTCAGCGTTGCAGCACCATCAAACGACGCTTTCCATCACGCGATCCAGGCAGAAGCCCTGCCCGTAGATTGCGCGCAGGCGCAGGCCATTCTCGGTGCCCAGCAGCAACTTCTTGCGCAGGCGCGAGACGTGCGTGTCGAGCGTACGCGAATACGGACTCAGCTCGCGGCCCCACAACGCCAACTCAATATCTGCACGAGACAGCACGCGCCCGGCGTTCGCAAACAGCAGCAACGCCAGCTCAAACTCACGGGCATGCACCGCCACCTGGGCGTCCCGCAGGCGGATCGAACGGTTCTGCCGGTCAATCGTGTAGGGCCCCAGACGAATTTCGGAGGCGCGCACGGCACGGCTGACGGCAAAGCGGCGAATCAGCGCATCGAGACGCGCCAGCAGCTCAGGCGGGCGAATATCGCCCTGGAAGCACAGATCTGCGCCGTGGTTCAGTGCGTCGGCGGTCTCGACATCGGCCTGACCGTCGGCGAGGTAGACGATGGCCATGCCAGGGCCCACACGCTCGCGCACGGTGCGCACCAGCGACAGGCCCGGCATGTCATGCGCATTTGCACCGACCATCAGCAGGTTGATGCCATGCACGTCGATAGCCTCGAACACCTGGCGGGAGAGAAACAGCGGCACGCATTCAAAGCGCGACGGCTGCAGCGCGGAGTGAATTGCCTGTTGGCGGGCAATATGTGTGTCGATCAGGCCAATCTTCATGGCTCGGTCTCTTTCTGGATGGGCCGCGAGGTGCATCAAACGCCTGCTTCGCGCAAATCAACTGCAAACAACGTCGCACCGGCGCGCATCAACCCGAACGATGCCTTCGCCGCGCATAGCAAATAAACGCCGACCAGCCAGCCTGACACGCGCATCCTGCGGCAGATTCCCGTTGCCGCGCAGGGCTTGGTGCAGTTGCATGCGAAGGTGTTCGTATTCGCATTCGCTCAGCACATCGGTTGCGGTCTTGCTCAACATACGTAGCACCTCGGTTCGCCGGTCCTTCTTGCGTGGTTCGCTTCTGCCTGCGCTTCCGGTTCTCGCCCAGGTGCCGCCGTCTCTCGACCGGGTGCATCACCCGAGTACGTTGTGCCGGTCGGCCAATGAACTGTAGGGCCGCCAGACCAGCGGATTGCAAATGATTGAAAAAGGAAAGTGGCAGAAGCCGCACCGTGTGTGCGGTTGCCGATGTCGCAAACGCCTGCGCGATCAGGCGTCCTGGTGAAGCAGCCCGCGCGGCAGCCAGACCGTGAAGGTGGAACCCACGCCCGGCGCGCTCTGCACGGCGATGCGGCCACCGTGGCGCTCAATGGCGGTCTTCACGAAGACGAGGCCGAGGCCGCTGCCCGATGGCGCATTGGCCCCCGTCTCATGCAAGCGGTGGAATGGCTGGAACAGCTTTGGCTGATCCGCCTGCGCAATGCCCACGCCCTGATCGGCCACGGCCACCGTGAACATCCCATCGTCGATCCCCACGGATACCGTCACCACCGAGCCCGGCGCGCTGAACTTGATAGCGTTGTTCAGCAGATTGACCAAGGCACGCACCAGCAGACGCGGCTCGCTGCGCACGGGTGCTTCGATGTTGGCGTTCACGCGCACCTCGACCTGGTGGCGATTCGCCAGGGCCCAGACCTCGTCGGCGGCATCGAGCACCAGGCCCACCAGATCCACATCCACCAGCTTGAGCGCCTGGGATTCGGCGCGCGCCAGGTCAATGAAGGTATCGGCCAGCTCCAGCGTGCGCGACGATAGCTGCTCGATGCGCGAGAGCAGCACTTCGCGATCCAGCGCGCGCGAGGCATCGCGCTGCAGCTCGATGAGCGCAAGAATCGCGCTCTGCGGCGAACGCATGTCGTGCGAGATGAAGCGCAGCGCTTCTTCACGATGGCGTTCGGCCTGGCGTACGGGGGTGATGTCGGCAAAGCTGACGATGATGTCAATGGGGCGGCCAGCGTCATCGCGCAAGGCAGCGGCGTGCATGAGCATCGAGCGGCCGTCATGTGTATGCAGCTCGACGGGCTCCAGCTTGGCGTCGGGCCCAGCCAACCAGTCCGCCCAGTAACGCTCACCCGCGCTCGGGTCGGAAAATGCGCGCGCCAGCAGGCTCGACAGGTCACGCAACGCCGCGGCACGGTTCTGGCCGGGTGTGCTCGACTCGCCAGCGAGCCCTGCGCTGCGGCCGTTGGCCAGGCGGATCGTGCCGTCGGGGGCGCAGATGACCGTGGCATCGGGCAAGCTTTCCAGCGCTTCAGCCAGGAAGCGGCGCAGCCCGCGCAGCTTGTCGATGAGCGAGGCCACCGCATCCATGTGCGCGCCGAGCGTGCGGCCCGTGCGGGCCAGTGGCGCCGTATCGGTGAGCACACCAGGCTCGCGCGCGAGGCGATAGAGTTCATCGCGCAGGAAACGCAAGGCGGCCTCCTGCTGGCGCCAGCTCCACAGCGGGTACAGCACCAATGGCCCGACCAGCGCGGCAAACGGCGGCAGCCAGCGGTTACCCAACACCAGCACGCCGACCACGCCAAGCAGCAGCACTGCCGCACTCGCCAGCGCCACCGCCAGCGCCATGCGTGGCGTGAGCCAGCGCACCGCGCACGCGGTCATCAGCAACGGCAGCAGCGTCATCACCCAGAACACACCGGTCAGCACCGGCAGGATGGCGCTGCCGTCGAGCACCGTTTGCGTGGCGTTGGCCAGCACCTCCACGCCGCTCATCGTGCGCGATGTGGGCGTGGCGAAAACGTCGGACACGCCCGAAGCCGTGGCGCCGATCAGCACCAGCTTGCCCGCGAAGACTTCAGGCGGCACGCGGCCATTGAGCACATCCAGCGCGGGCACATGCCGGAACGTACCAGCCGGCCCGGCAAAGTTCAGGCGGATATGCGCCTGCCGCATCCAGCCGCCAGCGTCGGTTTCCAGATCGAGCGTGGCTGGCGTCGACACAGGCGCCTGTGCCGCCAGCCGCGCAAGTTGAACCGCCAGGTGGTCAAGCACATGCCCGTGCGGACCCTCAGCCAGATACACGCCGCGCACAACGCTGTCCGCGTCGGCGGCAGCATTGATGTGTGCGACGGTGGCCTCGATGCCAAGGAACGGGTAGTGATAGACGCGCCCATGCTCGGTGCGCTCCGGCAGCGCGGGCAGGATAACGTGCCCAGCCTGGGCGACGGCTGCAGTCAGGGCGTGATCGCCTTCGGGGTGCGCGAGGTCCGGTTCGATAAACAAAATATCGACGCCGATTCCCCGCGGGTGCGCCGCCTCCACACGCGCCAGCAGATCGGCCAGACGGCTGCGTGGCCACGGCCAGCGGCCCACGGCATCCAGGCTCTGATCATCGATGGCGACGATGACGATATCGTCGCGCGCCGGATGCCCGTGCAGCGTAATCACGGTGTCGTACAGTGCCGAATCCAGCCGCTCGACCACACTCCAGCGCACTGCACCGATCGTCAGTAGCGCAGCCAGCAGCACCAGCACGCCCCACTCCACCAGAGAGCGCAGCCTGCCGTGCGGAGCCGCGCGCATCGGGTCAGCGAGGGTTGGTGCGACCGGACCAGTCATTGAGCAGGAGGTTGCCGCCGCCGCTCTGCACCGGGCTGCGCGACGAATCGCCGACGAATGCGCCAACGTCAATGCGCTGCGGCTTGCCATACATGACCGATGCCGGATCACCCAGGTCAACGCCCGTGCGGATGTAGTACGTACCGGCTGGCGGTTGCGGAATGGCGGCTTCGCTGCCGTCGCTCACGATGTCGGCAACCGGCTTGGCGAAGGTCGGCTCGCTGGCGAGTTGCACACGCGTACGTGCGCCGGCTGCCGCCAGTTCGGGTGTCAACGCAGGCCAGTGAGCGTGAAGCATGCCATCGTCGCCCGCATCGACGGAGGCCGGCGGCACAGCGCCCGGCGGAATGTCGAGTGCCTGAAAACGCAGCGCGTCGGTCCACGGGCCGGTCTTGCCATCCTCGGCCACCGAGCGCACGCGCCACCACCAGGTGCCCGCGCTCAACGTCTTGCTCACACGCACGTCCCGCCCGTGCTCCTGGATTGCGGGCGATGCAAAGGTCTCTGCGTCGGCCACTTCCATGTCGTAGCTGCGCGCATCCGACACCGCCGCCCACGAGAACGCCAGTTCACCACTGCGGTAGGTTTTGCCACTCGCCGGCTGAATCGTGTACGGCGCCTCCGGGTGCAGGCGCACCGTAAAGGGCCGCGTGGCCGACGGGCTGGTCAGGCCGAGCGCGTCAATGCTCTGCACGACCAGTGTGTAGTCGCCGTCTTCGTCACCGCACAGGGTGGCACCCGGTGTCTTGCTGTGCTGATAGGCACTCAGTTCGGTCAGGGAGGCATCACGCGCCACGGCTGCACGGTAGCCAACCGCCCCTTTCACTGGCTGCCACGTCGCCCGGAAGCACGGCCGCTGCACCAGATCCGGAATGGCGTCGAGTTTTGGCGCCGCCGGTAGCGCCGCGCGCTTGAGGTGTCCGCCTGAAACCTGCACGCCAAACCCGGCCTTGACGCCCTGCGTTCGGCGGCCGGCCTTGGTGGCCACCTCCCCTTCGAGCACGGAACTGGTCGACACGGACTCGCTCGCCTGCACACGGAAGCGCGTGCCGCGCACGCCCGTCACGAGCGCAGGTGTGGAAATCTCATAGCGGCCGACGCCCGTTTTCTTGGGCGAAACGTTCGATTCGGCCTCGCCCTGCTTCACGTGCACACGCACGTCGATCAACCCGGCGCGCGCAAACGCACGCACACGCGACAGCGCCACGCGGCTGCCCGGCGGCACCGTCACGCGTGTGCCGTCATCAAATGCGAGCGTAACGGCGCCCTTGTCGCCGGTTTCGATCTGCGCGTCTTCCGAGAGCTTCATGCCAGCCTGCAGCGGCTTGCGGTCAGCAATCGTGGCGTCGCGCGCAAACACGACCTGCGCCGTGGCCGGCACCACCGGAATGCGATCGAACGGAATCCGCAGCACAGAGCCCGGCTGCAAGCGATACGGATCGGCGACGTGGTTGCGCTGCTGCAGCAGCCGCCAACCCTCGACGCTGCTCATGTAGCGGTCGGCGAGGCTGATCAGCGTGTCGCCGGGCTGCACGCGATAGAGAAAATCGCTTCCGTCTGCGCCCGAAGGTTGAGCAAACGCAGCCTGCCAAACGCCCCCAAAAACAACAAGCGCGCCGACAACCGCGGCGCGCCCGAACCCTTCGCGTCGAAACGCTTCAACCTGCTTCGCCATCTTCTTGTGTGGTTTCGAGTCGATAGCCATGCGAGTACACCGAGACCAACCGCACGCCATTCTTCTGATTGAGATCCAGTTTGAGCCGCAGCTTGGAAATGTGTGTAGCGAGTGTGCGTGAATCCGGGCCGATGCTGCGCCCCCAGACGGCTTGCTCGATCAGTTCACGCGGCACCAGCTTGCCGACATTGCGGAACAAGTACAGCCCCAGGTCGAACTCCCGCGGCGACAGCTCGACCTGCGAGCCGTTCAGCGTCAGCACCCGCCCGATCGGGTCCACTGCGTACGGACCCACGCGGATGCGCTCAAGCGATTCACTGGTGCGCGGCGCAGCGCGGCGCAGCAATGCGCCCACGCGTGCTACCAACTCGGCGCGACGCACCGGCTTGATGACGTAATCATCCGCGCCGGCAGCCAGCCCGCGCACCACGTCATCCTCGAGTGAGCGGTTGGTCAGGAACAGCACCGGCAGCGCAGGGCCGACCGTCTGCCGCACCCAGCTCACGAGCTGGATGCCGCTGATGTCCGGCAACTGCCAGTCAAGCAGCAGCAGGTCGAAGGTTCGATCCCGCAGCGCCTTGACGAAGGCGTCCCCGCTACTGAAAGACTCACATTCGTATCCGGACGAAACCAGGATCTCTCGAATCAACTCCGATTGCGCCTGGTTGTCTTCTACCGAGGCAATTCGTATCGCCATCTGGACTGCCCTTTCCCCGCTCCGGGTCCGGCTGTTCAGCCGGCTCCCGCCGCCGCTACATGGGACGCCGGCTCGCTCCCTTTGTCGTTGTGATCGGGGTCCCGGACCAGCGCTTCATGGTTGGATCTGCTGGCCACCTCCGGCGCGGCACCGACTCCCGCGCAAGACCTTACCCAGGCCACCAACATGCCTTACATGTCGACTTGAGCCCAGGTCATCCTAAAAGGCCAACCCTGTCATATTGCAAACAATTGTGAAAACCTAGGCGTAGAGCCAAGGTTCTGTCGTGTTCTATCATTTTTCACCACGTTAGAACAAGGCAGACCCCTCCGAAAAGTATAGGACTCGGCTTATGGAGTGGCAGGCCTGCCGGGTATACACCCGTCCAGCATGCCCCACGAAAGAGGGGAATCACTAGCGCGCCCCCACCGCCAACCGGCGCATCCACGCCGCGGTTGCTGCCCAGAACCCCAGCGCCGCCACACTGATGCCCGCACCCAAAAAGCACACGCCTGGCCACCCCGCCCACGCATACATCGCCGTCGAGGCAATCGCCCCCAAACCGCTGCCGGCCGCGTAGAACAGCATGTAGGCGCCAACCAGCCGGCTATGCGCCTGCGGGTGCAAACGGAAGATCAAACTCTGGTTGAGCACGTGAACAGCCTGCCCCCCGAGATCCAGCAGGATGACACCAACGATGAGCCAGGCCAGATGCTGCAAGCCCAACCCCAACGGCACCCACGCAATCAGCAGCAACCCCAGCGCGGCGGCGGTGGCCGGTTGCGCCCAACCCCGGTCTGCCAAACGTCCCGCACGTGCCGCCGCCAGCGCGCCCACGGCGCCCACCAGCCCGAACATGCCGATACCCGTCGTCGAAAACGCATACGGCGGCGCGCTCAGCGCCAATGCCAGCGCGCTCCAGAACACGCTGAATGCGGCAAACATCAACAAGGCAATCAGCCCACGCACCTGCAGCACGCGTTCGGTCAGTAGCAATTGACACATCGAGCGGAGCAGCGTGCCGTAGCGCATGGATGCGGCTGCCATCGCCGGTGCTGGCAGCCAGCGCCACAGCGCAGCCAGCATCGTCACCGAAACTCCCGCCGACACAACATACACCGCTCGCCAGCCCCAGGCGTCTGCAATGATGCCCGCCACCGCCCGCGCGAGGAGCAAGCCGATCACCACGCCACCCTGCACCACGCCGAGCACACGGCCGCGCTCCGTCGCCGGCGCCAACGCGGCAGCACAGGCGATCAACCCCTGCGTCATCGCCGTTCCCAGCAGGCCAACGCTTAGCATGCCCAGCAACAGCGGCCAACGCGTTTGCGCGATGCTTACACCCAGCAGCGCCACGGTCAGCAATACAAGTTGAGCCAGCAGCAGCGGCTTGCGTGGCCAGCGGTCGCCCAGCGGTACAACCAGCACCAGCGCCAGCGCGCACCCCGTCTGCGCTGCGCCGATGATGCCGCCGGCCCAGGCATCGCTCAGCGCAAAGTCGTGAGCCAGTGCATCGAGCAGCGGCTGCGCGAAATAGACGTTGGCCACGCTGATCGCCGCACACGTCGCCAGCATGGCAACCCAAGCCCGCGGCAAAGTGCCAGCGGGAGCAACTCCCTCCCCAGGCGAATTGGCAGCAAAAGAGTCGAAAGACATACACCACCCAATCTGGTTTCAATTTAAAACAAGATGAGTCTAGGTAGACTTGTTTTATCATGCAACCACTTGATCGACACGGCCATTCGCCGCCCATGGACCATGGTTCAACGCAAACGCTTCGACGACTCCACCTGCCCTGTCGCGCGCGCACTCGATGTGATTGGTGACCGCTGGATGCTGTTGATCGTGCGCGACGCCTTCGACGGCTTGCGCCGTTTCAGTGAATTCCAGAAGAGCACCGGCGCTGCGCGCAACATCCTGGCCGATCGCCTGCGGCTGCTGGTTGAGCACGACATCTTTGCCGTAGCTCCGGCTTCCGACGGCACGGCGTATCAGGAGTACGTGCTGACGCCGAAAGGTGAAGCGCTCTTCCCGCTGGTCGTGGGCCTTAGGCAATGGGGGGAAGCGCATCTGTTTGCGCGGGGCGAAAAGCACTCCGTCCTGATCGACAAACAAACGGAACAGCCGCTCGCGCCAATGCTGCCCATGGCCCGCGACGGCCATGCGATTCAGGCGGCAGAAACAGAGGTGCGGAAGGTGGCGAGCAAAGCGCGTGGCTAGGCGCGATGCCAAACAAAAAGCCCCGAACCAGTCGGGGCTTTTGTGCATTCTGGAGGCGGAGGCCGGAATCGAACCGGCGTACACGGCTTTGCAGGCCGCTGCATAACCACTTTGCTACCCCGCCAAGGGCTGAGCACCGCATTGTAGCAATTCGTGAAGAACTGCGTCGTTGCCGTGCTGATAAAGAAAAAGGGAAGCAAGGCTTCCCTTCGGGATTGGAGCGGGAAACGAGGCTCGAACTCGCGACCTCAACCTTGGCAAGGTTGCGCTCTACCAACTGAGCTATTCCCGCGTAACCGGTTATGCCGCCGCGCATTTCACTGACACGGCCACACATTTCAAACTGGAGCGGGAAACGAGGCTCGAACTCGCGACCTCAACCTTGGCAAGGTTGCGCTCTACCAACTGAGCTATTCCCGCATTTTGGCTACCAGCACCGCCGTACAACCTTTGTGCTGCCAGACCGTTTCGTCACATCGCTGCAACGAGAAAGAGATTATGGCAAAAAAGAATCGCGCTCGTCAACACTTTTGCGCAAGAGTTTTTGCAGGCTCATTTTGCGCGCTCGCGGATCTGCGGCCAGGCGAGCTTCATGTAGTACGCCATCGACCACAGCGTGAGCACTGCCGCCACGTAGATCAGCCAGGTTCCCCATACATGCGCGTCGATCACGTCGAGCAGCTTGCCCTCGAACAACAGCAGCGGAATCGCGATCATCTGGAAGGTCGTCTTCAGCTTGCCGAGCATATTGACGGCTACGCTCTTTGACGCGCCGATCTGCGCCATCCACTCGCGCAGCGCCGAGATGGTGATCTCGCGGCCGATGATGATCAACGCGACGATGTCCGAGACACGGCCCAACGCCAGCAGTACCAGCAGCGCAGCGGCCACCATCAGCTTGTCGGCCACCGGATCGAGAAAGGCGCCGAACGATGAAGTCTGGTTCCAGCGGCGCGCGAGAAAGCCATCGAACCAATCGGTCAGTGCCGCGACGATGAAGAACACCGCGGCCGTCAGGTTCTTGGCGGGCAGCGCCATCCAAGTGTCCGGCAGGTAGAACACGCCCACCACCAGCGGGATCATGGCCACACGCAGCCAGGTCAGGAGGATCGGGAAATTGAAAGGCATGGCAAGTCGAGAGAACAACTACTGCGCCGGGTCATGCGCCGGCGCGGCAAGATGGGGCATTGTCGCCGATCAATGCAACTGGCGGTAGATTTCTTCGGCCAGGGTCTGGGAGATGCCCTCCACCGTGGCCAGCTCATCCACGCTGGCAGACATCACGCCGCGCAGGCCGCCAAAGCGCGCCAGCAACCGCTGCCGACGCTTGGCACCAATGCCCTCGATCTCTTCCAGCCGCGAGGTATTGCGCGCCTTGGCCCGCTTGGCGCGCATGCCGGTGATGGCAAAACGGTGCGCTTCGTCACGGATCTGCGCGACCAGCATCAGTGCGGCGCTGCCCTGCCCCAGTTCCAATGAAGACCGGCCGTCAGCAAAGATCAGCGTCTCCAGGCCAACCTTGCGGCCCTCGCCCTTGGCCACGCCGACCAGCAAGCCGATGTCGAGCCCCAGCTCTTCAAACACCTGCCGCGCGACTTCCACCTGCCCCTTGCCGCCGTCGATCAGCACGATGGTTGGCATATTGGGTGTGTCTTCGCCCGCCTGCTCGACGATCTTCTGGTAGCGGCGGGTGAGCACTTGGCGCATGGCGGCGTAGTCGTCGCCGGGGGTGATGTCCTGGATGTTGTAGCGGCGGTATTCGCCGTTCTGCATGGCGTGGCTGTGGAAGACCACGCACGATGCCTGCGTGGCCTCGCCGGCGGTGTGGCTGATGTCGAAGCACTCGACGCGCAGCGCAGCAAGGTCTTCGAGATCGATACCGATGGTCTCGGCCAGTGCGCGTGTGCGGGCCTGCTGGCTACCCTGCTCAGAGAGGCGACGCATCAGTGAAAGCTCGGCGCCCTTCTCGGCCATCTCCAGCCACGCGCGACGCCCGCCCTGCGGCTGGCGCACAACAGACACGCGGCGCCCAGCCTGTTCAGCCAGTGCGTCGATCAGCTCAGTCGCGTGGATCGGGTGGCTGACCACCAGCACGGGCGGCACGAACTGGTCCAGATAGTGCTGCGCGACAAACGCTTCGAGGATGTCGCTGGCCATGCGCTCCGGATCGCGCGCCCCATCGGTTGCAGCAGCAGCCTCGGCTTCCACGTCTTCACCGACGATGGCGGCGCCATCCTCCACGTGAGTCGGAAAATAGGCCTTATCACCCAGATGCCGGCCGCCGCGCACCATCGCCAGGTTCACGCAGGCGTGGCCGCCCTTGATGGCCACGGCCAGGATGTCGATGTCGCTGGCCTGCCCCACCTCTTCCACCGATTGCTGCGTGAGCACGGTCGACAGTGCGCCGATCTGGTCACGCACGATGGCGGCCTGCTCGAACTGCAGCGCCTCTGAATAGCGCAACATCTTGTCCTGAAGCGTCTGCATGACTTCGTCCTGACGACCTTGCAGGAATCCGGCTGCGTTGGCGACGTCGCGGGCGTAGTCCTCGGGGCTGATCGCCTGCACGCATGGGCCGCTGCAGCGATGGATCTGGTGCAGCAGGCACGGACGTGTGCGGTTGTTAAAGACGGTGTCTTCGCACGTGCGCAGCTGAAACACCTTCTGCAGGATCTGCATGCTCTCCCGCACCGCATGCGCACTCGGGAACGGGCCGAAGTACTGGTGCTTGCGATCGGTGGCGCCGCGGTAGTACGCCATGCGCGGATACGCATGCTGCGTGAGCTTGAGATACGGATACGACTTGTCGTCGCGAAACAGGATGTTGTAGCGCGGCGCCAGTGCCTTGATGAGGTTGTTCTCGAGCAGCAGCGCCTCGGCCTCACTGCGCACGACGGTGGTGTCGATACGGGCGATCTTCGCCACCATCATCGCAATACGCGGCGAAAGCAGCGTCTTGTTGAAGTAGCTGGAGACACGCTTCTTCAGGTCACGCGCCTTGCCGACGTAGAGCACGTTGCCCTGCGCATCAAAGTAGCGATATACGCCGGGCAGGTTCGGCAGGCGCGCGATGTACGCTTTCGCGTCGAAATCGGGCACATTCGCGGCTGCGCTGGGTTCAACGCTCTCGGGCGTCTCAGGAAGATCGGGGGGCGTGGGGTCGGACGGCATGGCGTTCGCAGGCTCAGAGGGCGTCAGTGTAGAACAAGCCGCCGACTACAATGTCGGCCTTCTCCGGCCTTCCCTGCCTCACCTCATGCGCACCATCACCTCCTGGGATATTTTCTGCTGCGTCGTCGACAACTATGGCGACATCGGCGTGTGCTGGCGCCTGGCCCGGCAGCTCACGCAGGAGCACGGCCACACCGTACGGCTGTGGGTCGACGATCTGCGCGCGTTCGAGAAACTCTGCCCCGCCGTTGATGTGGCTGCCGAGGCGCAGCGCGTCTCGGGTGTCGATATCCGCCACTGGGGCGACGATGCCCAGGTCGCCGCGCTGCTCGCCGCGGATGCGCACCCCACGCCGCATAACGTGGTGGTTGGGGCCTTTGCGTGTGCCGTCCCAGAGCTCATTCTGCAGGGCATGGCCGCGCGGGCAGCTCAGGGCACGGCGCCTGTCTGGATCAACCTGGAATATCTCAGTGCAGAAAATTGGGTGGCCGAATTCCACGCGCTGCCATCGCCACATCCAAGCGGGCAGACCAGACATTTCTTCTTTCCGGGCTTTGCACGCAACACAGGCGGCGTACTGCGCGAATCGCACCTCGGCGCGCAGCGCACGACGTTCAACACCAGCCCGGCAGCACATCAGGCGTTGTGGCATCGCCTTGGGGTCGACGACCTGATGCGCGACAACCCCAACGCACTGCGCGTGAGCCTATTTGCGTACGCCAACCCAGCCCTGCCGACGCTGGTTGCCCAATGGGAGGCCTCCCCGGAGCCTGTGATCTGTCTGGTGCCCGAGGGCTTGGCCGCCACGCAAATCGCCGAGTTGCTCGGTAACACCGGTGCCTCCAAAACAGGCGCACGCTGGACACGCGGCCAACTGACCGTCGCCGTGGTGCCGTTTGTGCCGCAAGAACACTACGACCCCCTGCTGTGGGCGTGCGACATCAACTTTGTGCGCGGCGAGGATTCCTTCGTACGCGCCCAATGGGCGCTGCAGCCCTTTGTCTGGCACATCTACCCGCAAAGCGACGATGTGCACCTCACCAAGCTGGACGCCTTTCTGGCCCGCTATACACCAGCGCTGGCGGAAACCGACGCCAACACCCTCATCGCCTTCTGGCACGCATGGAATGGTGCGCCCGCGTCACTCAACTGGGCGGAATTTGCCGCCATTGCCCCCCGCCTGCGCGTACGGTCCATCACCTGGGAGCAAAGCTTGATGCAACTGGGTGATCTCGCCGCGAATTTGGTAGCTTTTTGCGAAAAACAGGTAAAATAGCGGGCTGATCTCTGTATGCGGCCCCGGCTTTGACCTGATTCGCGCGACCCGAGGGTATCGCGCGGTGCTTCGTTGCTTGGCGCGCATCGAACCCTCTTACTCTCAGGAAATGTGAAATGGCTTTGAAAATCGCGCAAGAACTCCGCGCTGGCAACGTGTTCATGTGGGGCCCTCCCGGCAAGGCCCAAGAGGCGTTGGTTGTGCTCAAGACCGAGTACAGCCGCTCCGGCCGCCAAGGCGCTGTTGTCAAAATGAAGTACAAGAACCTGCTGAACGGTGCTGGTGGCGAATGGGTGTTCAGCGCCGACGACAAGCTGGATCAGGTCATCCTGGACAAGAAGGAAGCCGAATACTCGTACTTCGACGGCACGATGTACGTGTTCATGGACCCGGTCAGCTACGAGCAGTACAACGTTGAGCCGGCCGCCATGGGCAGCGCGCTGAACTACCTGCAAGACGGCATGAAGGTCGAAGTGACGTTCTACAACGAGAACGCCATCTCGGTGGAACTGCCGACCACGGTTGTCCGCGAAATCGTCTACACGGAACCGGCCGTCAAGGGCGACACGTCGTCGGGCAAGGTGCTGAAGGCCGCGCGCATCAACGACAACGAAGAATTCACGATCATGGTGCCGCTGTTCTGCAACATCGGCGAAAAGATCGAAATCGACACGCGTACGGACGAGTACAAGAGCCGCGCCAAGTAATCTGGCGCAGCACCAACAAAAAAGGCAGCTTCGCGCTGCCTTTTTTGTTGCCCGCGAAAAACGAAGCGGGCATGCCGCCCGCCATCGCCTCTCGATACGTTACGCAATCAGCCTGCCCTCACGCAGCGTACGCAGCGCCTGCTTGTAGGCCGATTGCTGCTGCAGCTTCGACCAATCCTTGATCGCCCTGCCTCCAAACAGCCGACGCACGCGTCGCTGCGACGCTTTGCCCATCGCCACATCCAGCTCACCCAGCAGGCGATCGGCCTTGTCCGGCGCATTGCAGATCAGCACCATGTCGCAGCCCGCAGCCAGCGCCGCACGGGCACCGTCCACCACCGAGCCGGCGACGCTCGCACCTTCCATGCTCAGATCGTCGCTGAAGATCACGCCGTCGAAATTGAAATGGGCGCGCAGCATGTCCTGCAGCCAGAAGCGCGAGAAACCCGCCGGATTCGGATCGACGGCCGAATAGATGACGTGCGCCGGCATCACCGATTGCAGGCCGAGTCCCATCCAGCCATAGGGCTGGGCGTCGTCATTCAGGATGGCCTCCAGCGGGCGGTCATCCACCGGCACGGCAACGTGCGAATCAGCCTGGACATAGCCGTGGCCAGGGAAGTGCTTGCCGCAGTTGGCCATGCCGGCCAGGCGCAGGCCGAGCGTCAGATGGTTCGCGAGCATGGTCACGACGCGCGGATCCCGGTGGAAAGCACGGTCGCCAATGACGCTGCTGGTACCGTAGTCGAGATCGAGCACGGGCGTGAAACTCAGGTCGATGTCACACGCGCGCAGTTCAGCGGCCAGCACGTAGCCGCATGCGGTGGCGGCACGCGTGGCGGCCAGCACGTCGCGGTCCCACAGTCGGCCCAGAGCGCCCATGGCCGGCAGGTGCGTGAAACCATCGGTCTTCGCGCGCTGCACGCGGCCGCCCTCGTGGTCGATACAGATCAGCACGTCGTCGCGAATGGCGCGGATCGCCTGCGTGAGCGCCGTCAGTTGCGCGCGCGATTCGAAGTTGCGGGCGAACAGGATCACGCCCCCCGTCAGCGGATGCGCGATGCGGCGGACATCGTCAGGCCCGAGTTGAAGGCCTGCCACGTCGAGAACGATCGGACCGGGGCGTTTCTGCGTCTTTGCTGTGGAATTCATGCGGTGGGTTTCGTTTGCAACTCGGCGACGGCAAAAGCAACTGCGTAATCGCGCTCGTCCGTCACGCTGATCTGGATGTGGAGGCCATGCTGCGCAATCCAGTCGGCCAGTTCGCCGCTGTAGCGCACCACGGGTTGCCCGGAGGGCAGGTTGAGCGTCTGCACGGCGCGCCACGTCATCGGCCAACGCATGCCCAGGCCGATGGCCTTGGACACGGCTTCCTTGGCGGCAAAGCGCGTCGCCAGAAAAGCCAACCCGCGGCGCTCGGAGCGTGCCTTGCGTGCGTGGTAGACCCGCAGCTCATCCGGCCCGAGCACCTTTTCGGCGAAGCGGCCGTTGGTCCGCTGCATCACGCCCTCGACACGCTCGATCTGGATGATGTCCGTCCCGATGCCATAGATGGCGCCGGACACCCTGGCGGCAGCGGCTTGTTCGCTCATACGGGCACGCCCGGATGGGCCGCAGAGGGCGTCATGGACGACAAGCGCGCCGCCACCATGATCGCCTTCATCTCGCGCACCGCGTTTTGCCAGCCGGCAAACACGGCATGCGCCACAACAGCGTGGCCGATGTTCAGCTCGTGGATGCCCGCGATGGCGGCAATGGGTTGCACGTTCGTATAGTGCAGGCCGTGGCCAGCATTCACGCGCACGCCCCAGCGGATGCCCTCCTCCACAGCCGTTTCGATGCGGACGAGTTCCGCCTTCACCTCGGCATCGTCAGTGGCTTCGGCATAGCGGCCAGTGTGCAGCTCGATGACGGGTGCGCCAGCGGCAGCCGCGGCTTCAATCTGTGCCGCATCCGGATCGATGAACAGCGACACGCGGATGCCCGCGTCGGCCAGCTGTTTGCACGCTGCCTGCACCTTGGCAAAGCCGCCCACCACATCCAGGCCGCCCTCGGTGGTCACCTCCTGCCGGCGCTCCGGCACGAGACACACGTCTTGCGGGCCAATGTCGCAGGCGATGTCGAGCATCTCCTGCGTGACGGCGCACTCCAGGTTCATGCGCGTACGCAATTGCGGGCGCAGCGCACGTACGTCGGCATCCTTGATATGACGACGGTCTTCGCGCAGATGCAGCGTGATGAGATCAGCGCCCGCCTCTTCCGCCAGCAGTGCTGCCGCAATCGGATCCGGATAGGTGGTGCCGCGCGCGTTGCGCAGCGTGGCCACGTGGTCGATGTTGATGCCCAGGTCGATAACGCCCGGCGAAGCATGAAAGATCATAGTTTCTGCAAGTCGATCAGGATCTGGCGCGTCGAAAGCGGCGTGCCGTGCAAATGATAATGCAGCAGGAAACGCATCAGGCTGCGGCTCTGCTGGGCAGTCGTGGGGCGTGAGGCGTAGTCGTCGCGCTCCATGTCGATCAGGGTCTGGCCGCGCAGCACGGGCCACGAGGAGGGGTCACTCGGCAACACGCGACGGATGCCGCGCTCAGGGTGATACACGTAGTCGCCATCGGCCTGCACCGGCTCGCCGTCGATACATCGATCCAGTTGGGCAGCAAAGCCGGTTTCCCGCAGGAGCACACGCTCAAACGCGCGCAGTGTCAGCGCGGCGGGTTCACCGTGAGCGAGCTTGTTGAGTGTTTCGACGTAGTGCGCGAACAGCACCGGGTGGCCGTCTTCGCGGGCGACGAACTTGACCAGCAGTTCGTTCAGATAGAAGCCCGACAACAGCCCTTCGCCACCCAGCGGCACCATGCCACCGACCCATTCCGCGCGGGTCAACGTGCGTACATCGCCGCGACCACTCCATGACACCGACAGCGGCTGGAACGTCTGCAGCACCGCGCGCAGCGCCGAATGCGGTCGCTTGGCGCCCTTGGCCACCAACGCCATGCGGCCGTAGTCCGGCGTGAAAACGTCGATGATGAGGCTGGTCTCGCGGTACGGATAGCTGTGCAGCACGAAGGCCGGCTGCGCCGCTACGCGCGTCTCAGAGCGCCCGGCAGGAAAGCTCCTGCGCGGCGCGGCGCCGGCAACGCCTTCTTCGGCCAGCCATTCCGCCGCCTCGTCCGGAATCGGATCGGATCGTCCCGCCATCGAGCGTGTGTGGAGTGGCCAGTGAACGGTAAGCGACTAACGGTTATTCGTAGCCGTAGGCGCGCAGGCCGGCTTCGTTGTCGGCCCAGCCGCTCTTGACCTTGATCCAGACCTCCAGATACACCTTGCCGTCGAACAGTTTTTCCATGTCCATGCGGGCTTCGGTGGAGATCTGCTTGAGCTTGGCGCCCTTCGCACCAATGATCATGGCCTTGTGCGCATCGCGGTCAACCAGGATGGTGACGAACACGCGGCGCAGGCGCCCTTCGGTCTCGAACTTGTCGACAACGACGGTGCTGGAGTACGGCAACTCATCGCCCGTCCAGCGGAAGACTTTCTCGCGGACGATCTCGGCGGCCAGGAAGCGCTCGCTGCGATCGGTCAGCGCTTCCGGGTCGTACATCGGTTCGCCTTCCGGCAGGTACGGACGCACGATGCCGAGCAGGCGGTCGATATCGTCGCGGTTCTTGGCGGACATCGGCACGATTTCGGCAAACGGAAACACCTGCGCCATGTCCTGCAGGAACGTGGCCACCATCTCGGCACGCGTGTAACCATCCAGCCGGTCAACCTTATTGACGATCAGGATCACAGGCGTCTCGCGCGGCAACAGCGAGAGCACCTTCTCATCGTCCGGGCCGTAGCGGCCAGCTTCGACCACGAACAGCACGGCATCCACCGACGTGAGCGTGGAAGTGACCGCGCGATTCAACGAGCGGTTGAGCGCGGTAGCATGGCGCGTCTGGAAGCCCGGCGTATCGACGAAGACGAACTGCGCGTCGTCCGTCGTCTGGATGCCGGTGATGCGATGCCGCGTGGTCTGCGCCTTGCGCGACGTGATGCTGACCTTCTGGCCCACCAGGGCGTTCATCAGCGTGGATTTGCCGACGTTCGGCCGCCCAACAATGGCGACCATGCCGCAGCGGAACCCCTCCGGCGTGCCAGATTCTGGCTGCGGAGGCTGCAATGGGGTGTCGCTCATTTACCTGATTATTCCTTCAACCTGAGAGACAACTGCGGATCGGGCGGCGTGGCCTGTTTGCGCGTCTTGCCGGTGCGCTCGGCGCGGCTGCGCTTGACGAGCTGCGGCACCAGGCGATGTGCTTCTTCCAGGGCCAGCTTGGCCGCCGATTGTTCGGCCGCGCGCCGCGATGCCCCGTTGCCGGAGACGCGAATCTCCAGCTTCGGGATCGTGCACTCGACCTCGAATTGCTGATTATGCGCCGCGCCGTGGGTGGCAACCACCGTGTACAGCGGTAGCGCAATTTTGTGACCTTGGAGGTACTCCTGCAGCAGCGTCTTGGCGTCCTTGCCAAGCGTGCGCGGGTCGACCTGCTCCAGGATCGGGATGTAGAGCTTGCGGATCAGCGTGCGGGCGGCATCGAAACCGCCATCGAGGAATACCGCCCCGAAAATGGCTTCCAGCGCATCGGCCAGGATGGACGGCCGACGGAAGCCACCGCTCTTCAACTCACCTTCGCCCAGGCGCAGCGCGTCGGGCAACTGCAACATCTGCGCGATTTCGTACAGCGCCTGCTGCTTGACCAGGTTGGCCCGCACACGCGACAGATCGCCCTCATCCAGCTTGCCGAACATGCCGTAGAGCATGTCGGCGACGGCACAGTTCAGGATCGAATCACCCAGAAACTCCAGGCGCTCGTTATGCATCGCACTATGGCTGCGATGGGTGAGCGCCTGCTGCAGCAACTCCGGTTTGCTGAAGCGGTAGCCAAGACGTTGCTGTAGTGCTTCCAAACTCATGTCAACGCTGGGTTCCCGAATAGGTAATCACCAAGCCGATCGGGCCGTACAACGGGATCTCGCGCTTGTACGAGAAGTGCACTGCCTGAATGGTGCCGCCTGCATCCAGCACTTCCAGGTCCTCGCCCTTCAGCGACGTGATGTCGTCGATGGCGGCCTGCTTGTCGAACGCGCCGACAACATCTACGCGCGTGGCAGCCCGCTCGCGCGCCTGCTTCACGGCACGGGTGATTGCCTGGTATTCCATCAGGCTCGGAATGGACCGGATTGCCGGCAACACAGCCGTGATCAGCACGATGATGCCAATCAAGATGCCGAACATCGTAATCCCGCGCGACTGGCGTTTCAGACCGGCCTGACGAATCCGCATTGCATTTCCCCCGTTGTGCAATTGCCGAGTTTCAATAAGAGCTTTTTGATTCACTTATCGGATCAATGGAAGCCGCCGATCCGCTTCAGGTCACCCAGGTTCATCCAAATGAAGAACGCTTTCCCGACGATGTTCTTGTCCGGCACGAAGCCCCAGTAACGGGAGTCCGCGCTGTTGTCGCGATTATCGCCCATCATGAAATAGTGACCTGCAGGTACCTTGCAGGTAAAGCCGGTCTGATTGTAAGTGCAGTTCTCGCGGAACGGAAAATCGTCCGGGCCGGACACATAGGCGGGGCGATCGGCGTCGTTCAGGATGTTGTGCGAGACCGTGCCGAGCGTTTCCTGGTACTGCTTGGAATACGTCAGGCGCTCGCCATCGAGGTAATCGGACTGCGGCGCATACGTGGCAGGCTGGTCATTCACCGTCAGACGCTTGTTGTCGTACTTGACCACGTCGCCCGGCACGCCGATCACGCGCTTGATGTAGTCCATCGACTCGTCTTTCGGGTAGCGGAAGACCATCACGTCGCCGCGCTGCGGCTGGTTCATCTCGACAATCTTCTTGTTCACGATCGGCAGACGAATGCCGTACGTGTATTTGTTGACGAGGATGAAGTCGCCGATCTGCAGCGTCGGGATCATCGAGCCCGACGGAATCTTGAACGGCTCAATCACGAACGAGCGCAGCAGAAATACCGCGGCAATCACCGGGAAGAAACTGGCGGTGTACTCCAGCCACCACGGCTGGCGCAGCTTGTCTTCGGCCAATTGCAGACGCGCGGTGCCGATGTCGCCACCACCGCCGTACTGGGCTTGCACTTGCGCACGCGCATCGAATTCAGCCAGCGCGGTCGCTGCTGCGGCTTGACGCTGGCGCTGGAATACGAGCTTGTCAGCCACCCACGCAATACCGGTGATGACGACAAGAATAAACAGGATCAGGGCGAAGTTCATGGAGGAGAGATCGTCCGAGCGGTGTCCGGGTTATTTTTCTTCGACGCGCAGGATGGCCAGGAAGGCCTCTTGCGGAATTTCAACGGTGCCGACCTGCTTCATGCGCTTCTTGCCCTCTTTCTGCTTCTCGAGGAGCTTCTTCTTGCGCGAGATATCGCCGCCGTAGCATTTGGCCAGCACGTTCTTGCGCAGCGCCTTGACGTTCTCACGCGCAATCACGTTGGCACCGATGGCCGCCTGGATGGCCACGTCGTACATCTGGCGCGGAATGATCTCGCGCATCTTGGCGGCGACTTCACGGCCACGATACGTGCTGTTGGAGCGGTGCACGATGATGGACAGCGCATCGACCTTGTCGCCGTTGATCAGGATGTCGACCTTGACCACGTCCGACACGCGGTATTCCTTGAACTCGTAGTCCATCGACGCATAACCGCGCGAGACGGACTTCAGCCGATCGAAGAAGTCCAGCACGATTTCGCCCATGGGGATCTCGTACGTCAGTTGGACCTGGCGACCGTGGTAGCTCATGTTGATCTGCGAGCCGCGCTTCTGCTCGCACAGCGTGATCACGGCGCCCACGTAGTCCTGCGGCATGTACAGGTTGACCGTGACGATCGGCTCGAGGATTGCCTCGATCTTGCTCGGGTCTGCCGGCATCTTGGCCGGGTTTTCGACCTGGATCATGGTGCCGTCGCGCTGCTGCACCTGATAGACCACCGTCGGTGCAGTGGTGATCAGGTCCATGTCGAATTCGCGCTCCAGGCGCTCCTGCACGATCTCCATGTGCAGCAGGCCCAGGAAGCCGCAACGGAAGCCAAAGCCCAGCGCCTGCGACACTTCTGGCTCGTACTGCAGCGACGCATCGTTCAGCTTGAGCTTTTCCAGCGATTCGCGCAGCGCTTCGTATTGATTGGCTTCCACCGGATACAGGCCGGCAAACACCTGCGGCTTGACTTCCTTGAAGCCCGGCAGCGGCGCTTCGGCCTTGCGCGGCGCCACGTGCGTGATCGTGTCGCCCACCTTCGCGGCCTTCAGTTCCTTGATGCCGGCGATGACGAAACCCACCTGCCCCGCCGACAGCGATTCACGCGGCATCGACTTCGGCGAGAACACACCGACCTGTTCCACCAGATGCTGCGCGCCGGTTGCCATCAGCAGGACCTTGTCCTTGGCGCGCAGCGTGCCGTTCACCACACGCACCAGCATCACCACGCCGACGTAGTTGTCGAACCACGAATCGATGATCAGCGCCTGCAACGGCGCGGCCGGATCACCCTTGGGCGCCGGCACCTTGGCGATCAGCGCTTCCAGCACGTCCGCCACGCCCACCCCGGTCTTGGCGGAGCAGCGCGTTGCGTCGGTTGCATCGATGCCGATCACGTCTTCGATTTCCTGGATGGCGTTTTCCGGGTCGGCGGCCGGCAAGTCGATCTTGTTGAGCACCGGCACCACTTCCACCCCCAGTTCGATGGCGGTGTAGCAGTTGGCAACCGTCTGCGCTTCCACGCCCTGCGAGGCGTCCACCACCAGCAGCGCGCCTTCGCAGGCGGACAGCGAGCGGCTGACTTCATAGCTGAAGTCGACGTGCCCCGGGGTATCGATCAGGTTGAGGTTGTAGACCTTGCCGTCCTGCGCCTTGTAGGACAGCGCAGCGGTCTGGGCCTTGATGGTGATGCCGCGCTCTTTCTCGATATCCATCGAGTCCAGCACCTGGGCTTCCATCTCGCGGTCGGAGAGCCCCCCACACAACTGGATGATGCGATCGGCCAGCGTCGATTTGCCGTGGTCGATGTGGGCGATGATCGAGAAATTACGGATATTGTCCATCGAATGCGTCGAAAAGCGCCCATCCCGGGCGCATCTGCCGGGCGCGAAGCGGTTCCGGCAAGGCCAGCGCGCGTGAGACGGCGCCAGCGGGAGGTATTGGGTTCCAAGCCGAGGCTACGGCACAAAAATCGTGCACTGCAAAAATCGGCGCTAACAGTCGATTTTACCGGATTTCCGGGGGCTCCCCGCGCCTCTTTTTGCGGCAGCGACGCGTCAGCCGAGCGCCAGCTGTTGCGCGAGCCACTCATGCACGGCAGACGCGTCCAGAAAGTAGTGGCACAACTCCTGCGCCTCGCCATGCGGCGCGTCCGGCGCGCCCGTCATCAGCACCGGCACCAGCTCGCCGAAACGCGCTTCCAACGCTGGATCGCTATCGACATCCACCTCGTGCAGCACAAACGAAAAGCCGCGCTGGAACGGCTCCAGCGCGACCTTCATGTCGTCGCACAAATGGCAGTACGAGCGGCCGTACAGCGTCAGCTCAATCACTGACCACTGCCCGAACGCGCAGTGCTCGGGCGCATTGTCACCACCTGGGTCGCATCGCCACGGCGCACGAACACGGCCACCATACGGTTCTTGTCGAGTTTGGCGACCACGTCATTGAACTGCTTGGCGCCCGTGATATCGGTATCGCCGACGCGCAGGATCAGATCCCCAGGCCGAATGCCAACGCGCGCAGCGGGCCCTTCAGCCACCTGCACCTCGACACCGGTTTTGGTCTTGAATTCACGTTGGGCACCCTCCGACAGATCGGCCACCACCAGCCCCAGCGCATTCGGCTTACCCGGGCCCTGCTGGCTGTTGTCCGGCTGCGTGCCCTTGCCGCGCTGGGCGACCTTGGTATCCGAAGGCAGCTCGGCCACGGTCACCGTCAGATCGCGCGTTGCACCCTTGCGCCAGACTTGCACGGTCGCGCGCGTGCCAGGCTTGGTCTCACCGACTTGGCGCTGCAGATCGCCGGCCTTCTCGATGTCGCGGCCATTGAATTTCAGAACGATGTCGCCAGCCTCGATGCCAGCCTTGTCGGCCGGGCCGCCCGACTCAACGTTGCCCACGTACGCGCCGCGCGCACGGCCAATGCCGAGCGATTCCGCCGCGTCCTTCGGCACGTTGTCGATGGCCACGCCAATGCGGCCGCGGGTCACGCGACCCTGCGCCTTGAGCTGATCCGCCACACGCATCGCTTCATCGATCGGAATCGAGAACGAGATGCCCATGTAGCCGCCGCTCTGGCTATAGATCTGGTTGTTGATGCCGATCACCTCGCCACGCAGGTTGATCAGCGGCCCGCCCGAGTTGCCCGGGTTGACAGCCACATCCGACTGGATGAACGGCAAGTAGTCGCCCGTATCGCGCCCCTTGGCCGACACGATGCCAGCCGTGACCGTGTTGTCCAGTCCGAACGGCGAGCCGATCGCCAGCACCCACTCGCCGACGCGCACCTTATCGGAATCGCCCTGCTTCAGGCTCGGCAGGCCACTGGCCTCCACCTTGACGAGGGCCACATCGGTGCGCTTGTCCAAGCCGATCAGCTTGGCCTTGAACTCACGCTTGTCGAGCAGCGTCACGTAGATGGTCTCGGCGCCGTCAACCACGTGAGCGTTGGTCAGGATATAGCCATCGCCGGAGATGATGAAGCCGGAACCCACACCACGGCTCTGCTCTTCTTCTTGCGGCTGCGGTGTATTGCGGCGCTTCTGTCCTTGTCCCTGACCAGGCATGCCAGGCATGGGCACGCCGAAGAAACGGCGGAAGAACTCAGCCATGTCGTCGTCGTTCGGGCCACCTTGCATGCGGACCTTCTCGGTCGTGCGGATGTTGACGACGGCGGGACTGACCTTCTCGACCAGATCGGCAAAATCGGGCAAACCATACGTGCCGGTAGCCACGCTGCCGGTCGCATTCTGCGCATAGGCCGGCGCGAGCGCGCCCCCGGCCGCCATGAGGGCAGCGACGCACAACAGACGCAATGCATGAACGGTTCGAGCGGTACGCATGAAGGCTCCCCGGAACAAAGACAGAGTGAGAAATGCGCTGCGCGATGTGTTCGCGCAGCTTGAGGCAGGTGCCGGCCTATTGCGGAGCGTTGGCCGGCTTGCTGGCTGCCGAGTTGGCCGCGTTGGCGGAAACCGGCTTGTAGTCGACCGCTGCACCAAACTGCTTGATGGTAGCAAACGGCACTTCGCCCACCACCGTCAGCCAGAAATCGGCAATGCGGCGCACCATCACGTGCGTAGCGCCCTGCGAAATGAAGCCTTCGCGACGCGTACGCTTCTCGGAAACCGGCTCAATGAAGAGCGACAACCCGGCGAGCCCATCGCTGAACACGACCTGCTGCACCTCGAAGCTCGAACTGCCTTTGCCCGCCGGCGCAATGTCGCCCAACGGACGACGTACCTCACGAATCTTCTGGAAACCCTTGATAGGCGTACCGATCGTCCAGCCCTGATCGGCCAGATTGGTCGGCTGCGTGATGATCTCGTACTGGTTCCAGCCACTCAGATTCTTGAGCGCGGCGATGATCTTCTGCTTTTCCGACGGCACGCCCACCTCGACTTGCGAGAAGGCGACCTGTTCCAGCACCTTGCCGTCATCGCCGATGGTCTGCGCGCGCATCAGCAAGCCGCTGTTGCGGTCGGCCCAGATGCGATAGGCATAGCGAAAGCCATCTTTCGGATCGAGCTGGAAGACTTCGCAATCCATGCCGGCAACGCGCTCGGACGGCAGATGACGCATGTCGTACTGGTCGAGCACATCACCATTGGTTGTGGCGAGCAGCGCCGGGAAGCTGTCCTTGTGCTCCTGCTTCTCGGTCACAACCAGCTTGACGTCGTAGATCAGGTTCCGAACGACATCATTCTGACGCAGCATCTCGCGCTGCTTGCCGTCGAGGGCTTCAACGCGCTCATACTCGTTGTTGAAGAGATCGGCGTAGTGCTGAATGCGCGTGGAATGCATGCCGGTGCCACGCTGATACGTCAGCGTGCCGACATAGTTCTGCTTGAGCGCCGCGCGATGGATTTTGGCCAGCCATGAGGCAGCCTCCTTGCGCGGCATGGGCTCGACTTGCGGCTGCGCAGCGGCAACCAGCGTCGACGCACAGAGAAGGAGAAAAACGGACCGACGAACGGCCTGCAGCTTGCGGGCGCCTGCCCCGGCAACGGGGTGCCACACCTTCGACATGGATGCCCGCATTATTCCTGATTGGAGTCCTGGGTGTTCGACACCCCGTTGGCCACCGCACGCAGATACGGAACCACCATGCCGTTGGTCGCCGACTGACGATGCGCGCTCAGGTATTCGTCCAGGCGAGCGTCGCGGATCATGGGCGTGTTGTCGGCCGAGGCCAAGGTCACTCCCTGCGCGTCGGCACCTTGTACCGCCTTGGCAACCAGTGCGGGCGAAGCGTTGCCGCCGTCGGCGGGCCCCCGCAATTGCGGCACGACCACCCAACTAACGGCCGCCACCGCCGCAGCCACGGCGGTCGTTGGCATGATCCGGCGGACCCACGAAGGGCGAACCAGGAAGCGATGCCTCTCTTCGGCTTGCGCGCGCTGCGCCACGGCCGGCACCAGCAGGTGCGGCTCGGCTTCGAGCGTGGCCGAGAACCGGCTGAGGAAATCTTCGGAGGAACGCGTGTTCAGCAGATCTTCCGATCGGAGCACATCACCGATCAGTTGATACTCGCGCCAGTGCGCCGCGCCCTCGCCGTCCTTGGCGAGTTCGACAGCCGACGACACCTCGTGCGCCGTCAGTTCACCGTCCATCAACGCGGAGATACGCTGCGCGAACTCCGCTTCTGCCGTCTGCATTTGAGCCTGACCCATTTCCCGACCCCAAAACTCCAACGTCCAATCAACGATCCGAGAGAAGACTTCCCGAGGTTTCACCGTTTGCAGCCGGGGTTTACACCCGCAGCTGCCGGCTTGTCATATCGGCTGGCTACCACCGTTTGCCCTCCACTGTTCCCAGCAGGGGGCGCAATTTCTCGGCAATCGCCTCGCGAGCCCGGAAAATCCGTGACCGGACCGTCCCAATTGGACACTCCATCGCTTCGGCGATTTCCTCATAGCTCAGACCCTCGATCTCCCGAAGCGTAATTGCGGTACGCAATTCCTCGGGCAGCGCTTCCATTGCACGGTTGACCGTTTCGGCCACCTGCTTGGTGTGCAGCATGGAGTCCGGCGTATTGATATCCCTTAGTTGTTCACCGTCGGCAAAAGTTTCAGCCTCTTCGGTGTCAATGTCGCTGGACGACTCCGGGCGCCGGCCCTGGGTCGCCAGGTAGTTCTTCGCCGTGTTGACGGCGATGCGATACAGCCACGTATAGAACGCGGATTCACCCCGGAACTGGGGTAACGCACGGTAGGCCTTGATAAAGGCATCCTGTGCCACATCCTCGACTTCGGCGGGGTCACGGATCAGGCGAGAGACGAGACGAATGATCTTGCGGTGGTACTTGACCACCAGCAACTCAAACGCCCGCTTGTCGCCTTGCTGGACGCGCTCGACGAGGATCTGGTCGGCTTCGCGTTCACTCACGGATTCTTCACCTGCAGTGTATCGCCTTGAATTTTTATGACTTCGAAACGTTGTATTTTACCTACGACACACCGGTCGCCTGAGAGGCCATCGGCGGCGGCCCCAGACGCAACAGACTTCGTATACGGCGCAACAGCCCGACGGCAAACCAGGGAGGCATCAGCACGAAGATCTGCGGACACCGCCCGCGCTGCGCGACACCCAGGATCAAAACGCGCTCGCCAAGAGACCAAGACCATAGCAGAAGCGCATTTCGGACCGCTTGAGGCGTCTCCAGCCGGACCTGCCAAACAGGCTGGCCTGGCTCACCATCTGCTTTGAGACGAGCGCGCCACATCAGTTCCATCGCAAGCGGTGAACGATTCACTACCAGCGGAATGCACGCTGCCACTGCCAGTGCACCGATCACGACCCACGTCAGCATCGGGAGCGCCGCACCCCACGCACCGACCAACCAAAGCAAGACAAAGCAAACAAGGCTTGCCATGCAGAGCCGGCCCACGGCGCACAATCGCCGATACGGCGCCGGGAAAACGATGCGCTGAACAACCAAGATGGGGAGCGAAAAACGGCGCACAACCCGAAGGCTGCGCGCCGCATAGCGTTACGGACGCGTGAACACCAGCGTGCCGTTGGTCCCACCGAAGCCGAAGTTGTTCTTCACGGCCACGTCGATCTTCATATCACGCGCGGTATTGGCGCAGTAATCGAGATCGCACTCGGGATCTTGATTGAAGATGTTGATGGTCGGCGGCGACACCTGATTGTGCAACGCCAGAATCGTAAACACCGACTCAAGCCCCCCCGCCCCGCCCAGCAAGTGGCCGGTCATGGACTTCGTGGAGTTCACGACGACCTTGCCGGCGTGATCGCCAAAGGCCGCCTTGATGGCGTCCGATTCGTTCTTGTCGCCCAGCGGCGTCGACGTGCCATGCGCGTTCAGGTACTGGACCTGATCCGCATTGATGCCGGCATCACGCAGCGCGTTGAGCATGCAGCGGCGTGGGCCATCCATGTTTGGCGCGGTCATGTGGAATGCGTCGCCGCTCATACCAAAGCCCGAGACTTCCGCGTAGATCGTGGCACCACGCGCCTTGGCGGCCTCGTACTCCTCGAGCACCACCACGCCGGCACCCTCACCCAGCACGAAACCGTCGCGGTCCTTGTCCCACGGACGGGACGCGGTGGCGGGGTCATCGTTGCGGGTCGACAATGCGCGCGCCGCGGCAAAGCCACCGATGCCCAGCGGCGAGACGGTCGACTCGGCACCACCGGCAACCATCACATCGGCATCTCCGGCCTGAATCAGGCGAGCCGCCAGACCAATGCTGTGCAGACCCGTCGTGCAGGCGGTCACGGCCGCCAGATTCGGGCCCTTCAGACCAAACATGATGCTCAGATGCCCCGAGATCATGTTGATGATCGAACCCGGCACGAAGAACGGCGAAATGCGGCGCGGGCCGCGATTCGTGTATTCAGCGTGGGTATCTTCGATCATTGGCAGACCGCCAATGCCGGAGCCGACCAACACGCCAATGCGCTCGGCGTTGGCCTCGGTGATCTCCAGCCCGCTGTCCTTGAGCGCTTGCACGCCCGCGGCAATGCCGTAGTGGATGAAGGTATCCATGCGGCGCGCCTCATTGGCGGGAATACCGTATTCCTCGACATTGAAGCCCTTCACTTCACCAGCGAAGTGCACGGCCAGCGCGGAATGATCGAATTTGGTGATGGTGGCGATCCCGGTCTTGCCAGCGACCAGATTGGCCCATGCTTCGGCGACCGAGTTTCCTACCGGAGAGACCAGCCCCAGGCCGGTTACGACTACGCGACGACGGCTCACTATGCTTTCCTGCAACTCTGTATCAGCGACAAAGGCCACAGAAAGCGCGCCACCCGGTCAAACCGGACAACCGCCCTTTCTGTGGCCCGCGATGTCAAGAGATCGATTGACGCTTACGCCTTGACGTGGGCGGTCGCGTAGTCGATAGCTTGTTGCACCGTGGTGATCTTCTCGGCTTCCTCGTCCGGGATTTCCATACCGAACTCGTCTTCCAGAGCCATCACCAGCTCAACCGTATCGAGCGAATCCGCGCCCAGATCGTTCACGAACGACGATTCGTTCTTGATGTCGCCTTCAGCGACGCCGAGTTGTTCAGCGACGATCTTCTTGACGCGTGCTTCGATGTTGTCCATTTAACCCTCCAGGGAAGTATTCGACAAAAAGTGCGCGCATTCTAGCAGGTTTGCGCGGCGAAAAACCGCGCCTGAATCCTTGCAAAAACTGCGCCCAATATGATGCTAAAAGCCTGTTAATTCAGCGATTTCACAGGATTCTGCGCATGCGCAAGACCCCGCACAATCGCCGCCGGGACGGCTTCCTTATCCCATGTACATGCCGCCGTTGACGTGCAGCGTCGAGCCCGTAATGTAGCCCGCTGCCGGTGACGCCAGAAAGGCAACCGCGCTGGCGATGTCTTCCGGCGCACCCAGACGGCCCAGCGGAATCTGCGCCTTCAGCGCGGTATGTTGCTCTTCCGACAGAACCTTGGTCATGTCGGTATCGATAAAGCCCGGTGCGATGCAGTTGACCGTGATGTTGCGGCTGCCGATTTCGCGAGCCAGCGCACGCGCCATGCCTTCCACGCCAGCCTTGGCAGCGGCGTAGTTGGCCTGACCAGGGTTGCCCGCAGAGCCTACCACCGAGGTGATGTTGATGATGCGACCACCGCGCGCCTTCATCATCGGGCGCAGCACGGCGCGCGACAAGCGGAACACAGCGGAGAGGTTCGTGTCGATCACCGACACCCACTCCTCGTCCTTCATGCGCATCGCCAGGTTGTCCTGCGTGATGCCGGCATTGTTGACCAGAATGTTCAGGCTGCCATGCGTTTTGATGGTCTCGTCGACGACGGCTTCGCAGCGCGCAGCATCATTCACGTTGAGCACCACGCCCACACCCTTCACGCCGGCCTCTGCAAAGTAGGCCGTGATGGCTTGCGCACCAGCGTCCGACGTTGCCGTACCGACCACCGTCGCGCCCTGGCGTGCCAGTTCCAGCGCGATAGCACGGCCGATGCCGCGCGAAGCGCCGGTAACGAGCGCGACTTGGTTGTTCAATGCTTGGGTCATACGAATCCCGTTGATTATTTGAGTTGGCCCAGCACAGCCTCAAGCGAAGCCGGATCGAAGATCGCATCGCCGATGATCTCGCCGTCGATACGCTTCACGAGGCCCGCCAGCACCTTGCCCGGGCCGCACTCGACCACGCGGGTGATACCGTCAGCCTTCATCTTCTGCACGGTCTCGACCCAGCGCACCGGCGACGCGGCCTGGCGCACCAACGCATCCTTGATAGCTGCCGGATCGTTCACGACTGCCACGTCCACGTTGTTGATGACGGGAACGATTGGCGCATTGATCGTTACGTTGGCGAGATATTCGCGCAGACGATCCGACGCCGGCTTGAGTAACGACGAGTGAAACGGCGCCGACACCGGCAGCGGCAGTGCGCGCTTAGCACCCTTGGCCTTGGCGATCTCGCAGGCCTTCTCGACAGCGGCTTTGGCACCCGCGATCACCACTTGGGCCGGCGCGTTGAAGTTCACGGCTTCCACCACGCCCGCAACCGATGCCTCGGCGCATGCAGCGCGCACATCGTCGTCCGACAAGCCTAGGATGGCAGCCATGCCACCCTCACCCACCGGCACAGCTTCCTGCATCGCTTTGGCGCGAAAACGCACCAGCGGCACAGCATCCTTGAAGGCGATCGCACCAGCAGCGACCAGCGCCGAGTACTCGCCAAGGCTGTGGCCGGCCACGACGGTCGGCGTCGGACCACCTGCCGCCTGCCATGCGCGATAGACCGCCACCGCAGCCGTCAGCATGACCGGTTGCGTGTTAGTGGTCAGGTTCAACTCTTCAGCCGGACCTTCGGCGATCAGCTTGCCGATGTCCTGACCCAGCGCATCCGAGGCTTCGGCCAGCGTGGCCGCCACAGCCGGATGATCGGCAAACGCGTTGAGCATGCCGACCGATTGCGAACCCTGGCCGGGAAAGACGAAAGCGAATGTCATGGCTCGTATTGTTCGTTCTGGAAATTCGTCAATCAGAAGCGCAGCAGTGCCGCGCCCCACGTAAAGCCGCCGCCCACGCCTTCGAGCATCACGTGCTGACCACGCTGAATGCGACCGTCACGCACGGCAACATCGAGCGCCAGCGGAATCGAGGCGGCCGACGTATTGCCATGCTCATCAACGGTGACGATCAGGCGCTCGTTCGACAGCCCCAGCTTCTTGGTCGTGCCCTGCATGATGCGGATGTTGGCTTGATGCGGGATCAGCCAGTCGACCTGCGAGGCCTCCATCTCAGCCTTGGCCAGCGCCTCACGCGCCACCTTGTCGAGCACTGTCACGGCCAACTTGAAGACGGCCTGGCCATCCATGTACAGGAAAGCGCTGCCTTGGATCGCGCCCGCAGCCACATTGCCGGGCACGCACAGAATGTTGGCGTGGCTGCCGTCGGCATGCAGGGCCGTCGACAGGATGCCTGGCTCATCGGAAGCCTGCAGCACCACGGCACCAGCACCATCGCCGAACAGCACGCAAGTCGTGCGGTCATTGAAGTCGATGATGCGCGAGAAGACTTCCGAACCGATCACCAGCACGTTGCGGTATGCGCCCGAGCGAATGAAGTTGTCGGCCGTCGACAGCGCGTAGACGAAGCCGGAGCACACGGCCTGCACGTCAAACGCCGCACAACCGTTGGTAATGCCCAGTTTCTGCTGCACGAGGCAAGCCGTGCTCGGGAAAACGAAATCCGGCGTGGACGTCGCCACCAGGATCAGGTCGATCTCAGAGCGGTCAATACCAGCGGACTCAATCGCGCGTTCGGCCGCCTTGACGGCGAGATCGCTACACGTGACATCGGGCTCGGCAAAGTGGCGCGCGCGAATGCCGCTGCGCGTGACGATCCATTCGTCGCTCGTCTCGATGCCCTTTTCGGCCAGTTGTGCAGCCAGTTCTTGATTGGTGACCCGCTTGGGCGGCAGGTAGCTGCCCGTGCCGATGATCCTTGCGTAACGTGTCATGTGCGGTGGGGTGAATGCTGACTCGGGGGCAACGCGCTCAAGCGGCGTCGGCGGCCGGAGTGGAAGTGGAGACCGGCGCAGCGCCCGCTGCGTCGTGATGCGATTCGAACGCCTGCGCAATGCGGGCGATCACGCCGTTGGCCGCTGCGTCGTAGGCGCGTTTGATCGCCCATTCAAACGCATAGGCATCGGCCGAGCCGTGGCTCTTGATGACAAGACCCCGCAGGCCGAGCAGCGCGGCGCCATTGTAGCGCCGATGGTCAACACGGCGTTTGAAACGCGAAAGCACGGGCAGCGCCACCACCGCGAGCAGCTTGGTGAACCACGAGCGGCTGAATTCTTCGCGCAGCATCTCGCCGATCATCTTGGCGAGGCCTTCTGTGCTCTTGAGCGCCACGTTGCCGACAAAGCCGTCGCAGACGACGATGTCCGTGGTGCCCTTGAAGATGTCGTTGCCTTCAACGTTGCCGAAGAAGTTGAGATCGGAAGCGCGCAGCAGCTCACCCGCCTGCTTGACGACCTCGTTGCCCTTGATGACTTCTTCGCCGATGTTGAGCAGGCCCACCGTCGGGCGCGGCTTCTGCTCGACCACCGACACCATTGCCGAGGCCATTTGCGCGAACTGCAAAAGGTGCTCGGGCTCGCAATCTGCGTTGGCGCCGAGATCCAGCACCGTGGTGCCTGAGCCCTTCTCGTTCGGGATGGCGGTGGCGATGGCTGGGCGGTCAATCCCGTCCAGCGTTTTGAGAACGTAACGCGACACAGCCATCAGGGCACCGGTATTGCCGGCGGAGACGCACGCCTGCGCGGCGCCCTCCTTGACCTGGTTGATGGCCACGCGCATCGAAGAATCTTTCTTCTTGCGCAGCGCGATCTCGACCGGATCGTCCATCGACACCACCTCAGAGGCGGGGACGACGTGGATGCGCGGGTTCGCGGCGGCGTGAAGTCGTTTGAGCTGCGCCGCAATGACGTCAGGCTGCCCGACGAGCAGCATTTCGACGTCTTCGTGTGCGGCGAGAAATTGGATCGCTGCAGGGATCGTCACGCCAACGCCGTGATCGCCACCCATGCAGTCGATGGCAAGCTTGATGGTCATGCGAGTCTGAGTTGCGGTTTCACGTGCGGCTTCAGCATAGGCGCCGTATGGTACACAAACCCGACCACGCCTTGCCGAATTCTGCGCAACAAAAAAGCGGCAAATTGGCTTGCCGCTTTTCTGTTTGCATCATGAACCTGTGCGTTCAGACCAACCCAACGCGCTTGCCAGAGAACTGGCAAATCGCATCAGTCGTTCTTGGTCTTCACAACCTTGCGGCCACGATAGTAGCCGTTCGGGCTCACGTGGTGACGCAGGTGGACTTCACCCGTGGTCGGCTCGACAGCGATCGGGGCCGTGGTGAGGAAGTCGTGCGAACGATGCATGCCGCGCTTGGACGGCGACTTCTTGTTTTGTTGAACAGCCATGACTGACTCCTAAGCAATTTGATCGATTTTATCACATCACACGGAGCCGGAGCGTAGCCATTCCGGTAGGCGTGTGAAACGTACTGCCATCAACGCACGCAAAACCTGCATGCGCCTAATGTTTGGTCTTCAGATTGGCCAGCACCGCGAACGGCGACGGCTTCTTTTCGGCTTCCACCGCTTCCGGCAAGACCTCATCCGGACAGACTGCATGACGCGGTGACACCGGCAGCGCCAGCAGCAACTCGTCTTCGATCTGCGTGATCAGGTCGAAGTTACGGGAGCCGACGATGACATCTGCCTCGTCATCATCCAGCGGCGCTGCGTCAGCCTCTTCCTCCGAGCGCATCACCTCCAGGCGCGTACGCACCAGCAGCGATTGCTCGTAGGCATGCAGGCAACGCTGGCATTGCAGCCAGACGGCACCATCCACTTCCAGATCAACGAAAAGACGCTGGCGGGCCGACTGACCCGCGGTGGCTTCCTCGCGCACCGCGCCCTGCATCTGCCAACGGAACGGCTTGTTGGCATCAGCCGGCGCATCGGCGGCCTGCTCGGCCAGCAGACGGGGCATATCGGCCAGGGCGACCGTGCCACTTACCTGCTCGCCACTGCGGATGAACGCGAAAAGATCGAATGATCGAAAATTCATGATCGAACCCGCTGAACGCGTTGCCGCTTGTTGCCGATATGTGCGCGAAACCTGATTTGTGCCGCCTTGCGCGCGAACCCCGACACCTTCCGGCATCTTGCGCCTGGGCGCCCGGTTTGCGACACTGCGCGGCCAAACCGCGAAACGCGGGATTATAGCGAACAAAAACCTCTGGCGTCAAAAGGTTTTCGCTCAAAAACCACTGCATCTTCAAGCACTTATGACTTCTGCCTCGCGTCCGCCGCTGATTCTCGGCTCCAGCTCGCCTTATCGGCGGGAATTGCTTGAACGCCTGCGCCTGCCGTTCGAAATCGTGGTGCCGAACATTGACGAGACCCCTGCACCCGGCGAATCGCCCGACCAGACCGCACTCCGTCTGGCCCGACAGAAGGCGGAAAAGGTGGCGTTGGACTATCCGGGCGCGCTGGTGATCGGCTCCGACCAGGTGGCCACGCTGGACGGCAAGCAGGTCGGCAAGCCCGGCGATCACGCTCGCGCACTCGCCCAACTGCATTGGATGCGTGGACGCACCGTCACATTCCACTCGGCGCTGTGTCTGTACGACGGCCGTACCGGGCAGCATCAAAGTGAGGATGTCCGCACGCTCGCGACGTTCCGCGACCTCTCCGATGCCGAACTGGACGCCTATCTGCATCTGGAACACCCGTACGACGTGGCCGGCAGCGCCAAATCCGAAGGCTTGGGCATTGCCCTGCTGGAGCGCGTGGAATCGTCGGACCCGACGGCCCTGGTGGGCCTGCCGCTGATCGCACTGACCAGCATGCTGCGCAACGTGCACTACCCCCTCTTCGCCTAAATCATGGCTGGCACGCTTTACCTCATCCCGAATACGCTCGGCTCGCGCGATGCGGCCGACCCGCTGCCCGACGTGATTCCCGCGGGCGTACAGCAGATCACTGCCCGGCTCGACTACTTCGTCGCCGAGCACGCCAAGACGGCGCGTGCGCTGCTGAAGAAGCTGGCCGAAACCACGCCGCTGGCACGCCCGCTGCAGGAAATCACCATCCGCGAACTCAACGTCAAGACGCCGGACTCAGAGCTGAAAGCACTGCTGGCGCCGGTCATTGCCGGGCAAGACGCGGGGCTGATGTCGGAAGCGGGTGTGCCGGCCGTGGCCGATCCGGGCGCCAACCTCGTGCGCCTCGCCCACCAGCACGGCGTGCGCGTGAAGCCGCTGGTGGGGCCAAGTTCGATTCTGCTGGCGGTGATGGCATCCGGCCTGAATGGCCAGAGCTTTGCGTTTAACGGCTACCTGCCGGTGGATGCGACTGAGCGCAAGACCAAGCTGCGTGCGCTGGAACAGCTCTCACGCTCGGCGGGGCAAACCCAGGTTTTTATCGAGACGCCGTACCGCAACGGCGCGCTGCTGGAAGCCATCCAGGCCGGTTGCGCACCGGGCACGCTGCTTTCCATCGCGGTGGATCTGACGTTGCCCAGCGAGCAGGTGGTGACGCTGCCAGTGAGCGACTGGCGCGCCGACCGCATGGATTTGCACAAGCGGCCGGCGATCTTCTCACTCCTGGCGCGCTGATTATTCCTTCATCAGCAACTTGAGCTGGCCCGTCGCGGCCAGCGCCTTGACAGCCCCCGCGCCCATCGCCGTGCCAAGCTTGCGGGCAACGCGCGAGGCGAAGTTTTCCTTGACTGTGTAGTCGACCACGTCCGGCGCCTTGATAACGTTGCGCGCCACGAAATCCGCACTACCAAGCCCATCAGCCAGACCCAGCTCAATCGCCTTCGAGCCAGTCCAGAACAAGCCCGTGAACAGTGTCGGATCGTCCTTCAGACGGTTGCCACGACCTTGCTTGACCACGTCGATGAACTGCTGATGGATGTCGTTGAGCATGTCCTGCGCGTACTGCTTCTGCTGCGGCGACACCGGCGAGAACGGGTCCAGCATCCCCTTGTTCGAGCCAGCCGTGAGCAAGCGGCGCTCCACACCGACCTTGTCCATCAGGCCGGTAAAGCCGAAGCCGTCCATCAGCACGCCGATCGAACCAACGATGCTGGCCTTGTCGACATAGATTTTGTCAGCCGCCGCGGCCACGTAGTAACCACCCGAGGCGCACATCTCCTCCACCACCACGTACAGCGGGATGTTCTTGTACTTGGCACGCAGGCGGCGGATGTCGTCATTGATCATGCCCGCCTGCACCGGCGACCCACCCGGCGAATTGATCTTGAGGATCACGCCGACCGTGTTGTCATCGGCAAACGCGGCTTCGAGGGACGCGTTGATGTTCTCGGCGCTGGCGTTCGTGTTGGCGGCGATCTCGCCATCGAGGTTGACCACCGCGGTGTGGCGGCCGGTGCTGACGGTCTCGCCCTCGAAGCTTGCGAACGCCCAGAGAATCAGACCAACGATACCCAGCGACACGAAGCGGAAGAAGATGCGCCAGCGGCGTGCTGCGCGTTGCTCACGCACCGTCGCCATCAGCACCTTTTCGAGCACCTCTCGCTCCCAGCCGCTTGGCTGCGCCTGGGCCGACGCGGGAGCCACAGGTGCAGGCTTGCCAGCGGCCGGGTCGCGTAGTTCAGCTTCGAGCGGGTGTTCGGCGTGCTGCGTGACTTCCAGTGCTTCCGGTTTGCCGGCGCCCTCTTCGGGCGATTTCGGCGGATTCGAGTCGGTCATAGACGAGGTGGAGAACGTTCGAGGAGATCGAGAAGATGGACGACACCTTCATGCCGGTGGAATCGGCGCCGGTGCGGGCGCCGGCATGCGAAACAACGCGTCGGGCTGCCACCAGACCTCGCCGTCGCGCTCGGCAATGTCGAGCTTGGACAGATGCGAGCCTCGGCACGGCCCGCCAACACAGCGACCGGTATCCGGCTCATAGATGGCGCCATGCGTCGCGCACATCAGATACAGCCCGGAGCTTTCAAAAAACTGCCCTTCCTGCCAGTCCATTTCCATCGGCACGTGTGCGCACTGGTTCAGGTAACCATGCACGCCGCCTGCGTAGCGGACGACGAAAGCGCTCACCGTACGCCCACGCACTTCCACGGGGAAACGCACGCCCAGACCGCCATCTTCCAGCGCGGTGCTTTCGCAGATGCGAACCGGCTCGGCCATTTCAGGCATGGTCAGCCAGCCAGCGGTGCAGATCAGCGACCGATTGCGCGCAGTACAGCGGCGTGAGCGCATGCAGCACATCGGCAGGGTGCGCGCCGTATGTGACGGCCACACCGGCAGCCCCCGCATTGGCGGCCATCTGCAAGTCGTGCGTGGTGTCGCCAATCATCAGCGTGCGCTCGACATCCATGCCCAGATCGCGCGTGAGTTCGAGCAGCATCGCCGGATGCGGTTTGGAGAACGTCTCGTCAGCGCAGCGCGTATTGTCGAATACGCCGGTCAGGCCCGTGACCTCCAGCGCACGCTGCAGGCCGATGCGCGACTTGCCGGTCGCCACGGCCAGCAGGTAATTCTCGCGGCGCAGTGCATCGAGCATCTCGCGCACGCCCGGAAACAGCACCAGTTGCGAATCGCGGCTGAGGTAATGAAAACGATAACGTTCAGCCAACTTGCCGTAGTCTGCCGGGTCGAGCGTCGGCACGGCGTATTCAAGCGCGTCACGCAAGCCCAGACCAATTACGTGGCTGGCGTGCGCATCATCCGGCACGGGCAGATCCAGATCCCGGCACGCAAGCTGGATCGACCGGGTAATGGCCGACGTCGAATCCATCAAGGTACCGTCCCAGTCGAAGACGATCAGGTCAAAGCGCTGCTGGGGCATCGGGATCGGGACTCTCAGATTGGAAGGCGTTGAGGAAATCGGCGCACTCGGCCGGCAACGGCGCGTTGAATGTGACGATTTCGCCGCTGTGCGGGTGCGTCAACTGCAGACGATGCGCGTGCAGGAACATCCGCCCCAGTCGCGGCGACGCGTTTGCACGCGATAGCGCCTTGTTGAGTGCGAAATCGCCGTACTTGTCATCACCAAGGATCGGGAAGCCCGCATGTGCCAGATGCACCCGAATCTGGTGCGTGCGGCCGGTTTTCAACTCCGCCTCAAGCAGGGTGTACGGCCCAAATACGCCGACCTTATTGAAAATCGTGTGCGATGGCTGCCCATCGGCCTGTACGCGCACGCGGCGCTCGCCTTCTGGCGTCGTGAATTTGTGCAGCGGCGATTTGATGTGCTGGCGCTTGTGCGGCCAGACGCCCTTCACGGCAGCGAAATAGCGCTTGTCGAGCTGGCCTTCGCGAATCTGCTCGTGCAGCGCTACCAGCGCTGAACGCTTCTTGGCAAGCAGCAAGACGCCAGAAGTCTCGCGGTCCAGACGGTGTACCAGCTCAAGGAACTTCGCGTCCGGGCGCGATTGGCGCAACTGCTCGATCACCCCGAACGCGACGCCCGAGCCGCCGTGCACAGCCACGCCGGCCGGCTTATCGATCACCAACAGATGCGTATCTTCATGGAGGATCGTGAACTCAGCGGCCGGCACAGCTCGCGGCGCTTCTGCCTGCTGAGCGATCCGAAGCGGCGGAATGCGCACCAGATCGCCGAGTTTGAGGCGATATTCCGCATCGATGCGTCCTTTGTTCACCCGCACCTCGCCGGAGCGCAGGATGCGGTAGATATGGCTCTTGGGCACGCCCTTGGCCAAGCGCATCAGGAAATTGTCGATGCGCTGGCCCTCAGCGTCCTCGCCGATCTCGACATAGGCGACGGATTTTCCGTCGAGTGCGTCGCGCACGGCTTCTTGAATGCGGCCATCAAATGGATGGCGTAACTCATTCATTTTCAATATAATTTTCTCGCTGGACAGTCGTTTAGGCGCCAGCAAAGCCGGTCGGGACGAAACAACAGCTATTGTACACAGCCACCGTTTCCGTCCGGAACGTGCCGATTCCCCACCCACTTGTGTTACAAAGCTAATCACGTGGCCGGTCAAATCGGCACGAAAGCAGCACGCACCGCTATCCCATCGCGCAAGACGTGAACCAAAGATCACGTCGGCAAGATCGGCCAGCGTAGAACGAGCAGCTGGTAGAACAGAATTCAAAAGCGGGCGCCACATGGTCTCCATACGGCGCCCGCTTGGTGAAAGAAGCCCTTGCCGCACCACAGTTGGTGCCGGCCGGCTCAGTATCCGGTTACCGCGTTGCCATGGCGGTCCGGCGGCAAAACTCCAACAAGCAGCACGCCGCCCGATTCGCCCCGCCGCGGGTTTCGCCCGGACACGCCGCGCCGTCTATTCGCTCTTTGTGGTCGCTTCACGCGACTCGCCGCCGCCGGCCCGCCCGCACAACGCGTTGGGCCCGTGGCACGAGTGACAGGACGCGCGACAAGACGCCAACCGCGTCTGCGAACTCCGCCCTGCCGTCCGTGACGCCCTCATTTCTTTCGCCCGTGCCCCGTCGCGCCGTCTTTTTATCGGTCGACACTCCGGCAATTCTTTGACCACCCGCTCCGCCTTCGCGTGCTCCATGAAGCGCCGTGCTTGCACGGCATTGGAGTGAGGTTGCAATGAAACGCATGTTGTTCAATGCGACGCAGCAAGAAGAATTGCGCGTCGCCATTGTCGACGGTCAGAAACTGATCGACATCGACATCGAAACCGCCGGGCGCGAACAGCGCAAAGGCAATATCTACAAGGGTGTCATCACCCGCATCGAACCGTCGCTGGAAGCCTGCTTCGTCAACTACGGCGAAGAACGGCACGGTTTTCTCCCCTTCAAGGAGGTCGCCCGCGCCTATTTCAAGGAAGGTGTGGACGTGCGCAATGCGCGCATCCAGGATGCGCTGCGCGAAGGCCAGGAGCTGATCGTCCAGGTTGAGAAAGAAGAACGCGGCAACAAGGGCGCAGCCCTGACCACGTTCATCTCGCTGGCCGGCCGCTACCTGGTGCTGATGCCGAACAACCCGCGTGGCGGCGGCGTGTCGCGCCGCATCGAGGGTGAAGACCGCCAGGAACTGCGCGAAACCATGGCGCAGCTGGAAGTGCCGGACGGCATGAGCATCATCGCCCGCACCGCCGGCATCGGCCGTTCGGCTGAAGAGCTGCAGTGGGACTTGAACTACCTGATGCAGCTGTGGAAGGCCGTCGATGGCGCTGCCGTCGACAACAAGGCCCCGCTGCTGATCTATCTCGAATCCAGCCTGGTGATTCGCGCGATTCGCGATTACTTCCAGCCGGATATCGGCGAAATCCTGATCGATACGGACGATATCTACGATCAGGCCCGCGCCTTCATGAGCGTGGTGATGCCCGACAACATGAATCGGGTGAAGAAGTACCGCGACGACGTTCCCCTGTTCTCGCGCTTCCAGATCGAACACCAGATTGAATCGGCGTACTCGCGCATGGTGATGCTGCCCTCGGGCGGCGCCATTGTGATCGACCACACCGAAGCGCTGGTCGCCATCGACGTGAACTCGGCACGCGCCACCAAGGGCGCTGACATCGAGGAAACCGCCGCGCGCACCAACCTCGAAGCCGCCGACGAGATCGCCCGCCAGCTCCGCCTGCGCGACCTGGGCGGCCTGATCGTGATCGACTTCATCGACATGGAGTCGAGCAAGGCTCAGAAGGACGTCGAGACCCGCCTGAAAGACGCGCTGCGCCACGACCGCGCCCGCGTGCAGATGGGCAAGATCAGCCGCTTCGGCCTGATGGAACTGTCGCGCCAGCGCCTGCGTCCGTCGCTGTCGGAAGGCTCGCACGTCACCTGCCCGCGCTGTAACGGCACGGGTCACATCCGCGATACCGAATCGTCCGCCCTGCAGGTGCTGCGCATCATCCAGGAAGAGGCGATGAAGGAAAACACCGCCGCGATCCACTGCCAGGTGCCGGTGGAAGTGGCTGCGTTCCTGCTCAACGAGAAGCGCCCGGACATCAACCTGATCGAGACGCGCTTCAAGGTCAACGTCCTGCTGATCCCGAACAAGCATCTGGAGACGCCGCACTACAAGCTCGAACGCCTGCGCCACGACGATCCGCGCCTGGACGACACCAAGGCCAGCTACAAGATGGCCGAAGAGGCCGCCAAGGAACTGGAAGCCGACACCGCCTACAGCACCCGCAAGGAAGCTGCCAAGCCGCGCCAGGAAGCCGCCGTCAAGGGCATCACGCCGGAACAGCCGGCACCGGTGTCGGTGCCGCGCCCGGAGCGCCCGGTTCCCACCGAAGCCACCCCTGCTCCGCAAGTGGCTGCGCCGGTACCCGCCCAAGGCGGGTTCATCTCGTGGCTGAAATCGCTGTTCGGCGGCAAGCCGGCTGAGCCGGTGGTTGCAGCGCCGGTTGAAGCACCGAAGCAACGTACGGAAGACGGCAACCGCCAAGGCCGTGGCAATCGCCAGGACCGTAGCGGCCGTGGCCAGCGTGGTGAACGCGCGGAACGTGGCGAACGCCAGGGTCAGGGCCAGCAACAAGGTGGCCGTGAAGGCAACCGCCAAGGCCGTGACCGCAACGAAGCCCGCGAAGGCCAACAACAAGGCCAGCGCGAAGGTCAACGTGACAGCCAACGCGGCAACCGTGATCGCAACCGCCAGCCGGCCCAGGTCGAAGGCGGCGCACGCGAAACCGCTGAGGCCCGCCAGCCGCAGCAAGGTCAGGAAGCCCGCGCCGACGGTCAGAATCAGGGCCAAGGCCGCCGCGAGCGCAACCAGGAACGCCGTGAGCGCCAGCCGCGCGAAGGTGCCCGCGAGGGCCGCGAAGGTCGTGAGACCCGCGAACCGCGCGAGCCGCGTGAAAACCGCGAGCGCGATCAGCAAGCCAAGGATGCCGCTGCCGTGACCGCCGAAGGCCTGATCGAGCAAGTCGCGCCGCAAGTGCCGCAAACCCTGCTCGACACCACGGTTCCGGCGGAAGCTGTGACTGCGGAAGGCGTTGTGCCGGGCGCAGAAGGCAACGGTGAGGGCGAAGAGCGCCGCCGCCGTGGCCGCCGTGGCCGCAACCGCTATCGCCGTGACCGTGAAGGCGCTGATGGTGTACGCGCTGAAGGTGAAGACGACGCGGAAGGCAGCGAAAACGCCATCGCAGAAGCGGAAGTGCATGCTGCGCCTGAAGGTAACCAGCCCGCCGAGCCGGCACCGCACACGACCGTGACCGAGCCGGTGCAGACTGCCTCGTTCGCACCGGTCGAGGCGCCGGCCCCGGTGGTCCAGGAGCCCGTGCTTTCGGCTGAAGTCGTGACACCAGTCGCCGCCGCGCCTGTTATGCAGCCGGCTGAGCCGGCCGTGGTGGCTGCCGCTCCGGCAATTGAAGCTGCCGAGGCTGCTGTCGAAACTGCGATGGCCGCTGCACCGGCACCGGTCAGCGCGGTCGCCAAGGCTGCGCCGCTGTCCGTTGAAACGCTGCAAAGCGTGGTGACCAACGTCGGCATGACGTGGGTCCACACGGATGCGCAAAAGCTGCAAGCCTCGCAGGAAGAGGCTGCCCGCACCGTCACGCCGCCGCGCGTGCCGCGTGAGCGCAAGCCGCTGCCGCCGATCCAGCAAGGTCCGATGATCCTGGTTGAGACCGGCCGCACGCCAAGCGGTGCTGATCAGCAGTAAGTATCTACCCGGCGGGCAACCGTCGGCGCATTGCCTGAGGGCGGCTTCGGCCGCCCTTTTTCCTGTGCACGATTTGCGGGGCCGGAATTGTGCTCCCCGCGTCAAACAGGGGCTGCGCTACACTCGAAGATGTATCCAGCGTGATCGCCCTGCTTTGTGGATTGACGCGCCGCAACACACCATGACCGAAACCGTCATCCCCCTCTACGATCTGCGTGATGTACGTGATGGCCAGCACCATCGCGCCACGGTGCCAACCGTGCCGGACACGCTCGTCCCGGCACAGGGCTGGCTGACGGATACACGCGGCCGCCGGCTACACGATCTGCGTATCTCGGTCACGGACCGCTGCAACTTCCGCTGCGTCTACTGCATGCCGAAGGATGTGTTCGACAAGGACTACCGCTTCCTGCGTCACTCCGAACTGCTGTCGTTCGAAGAGATCGAGCGCATGGCTCGCCTGTTCATCGAACACGGCGTCGAGAAGATCCGCCTCACCGGCGGCGAGCCCCTGCTGCGCAAGGACATCGAGCGCCTGGTCGAGATGCTCGCGCGCCTGACCACCGCCGAGGGCAAACCGCTCGACCTGACGCTGACGACCAATGGTGCCCTGCTGGCACGCAAGGCGCAGTCGCTCAAGGACGCCGGCCTCAACCGCGTGACCGTCAGTCTGGATGCCATCGACGATGCAGCCTTCCGCCGCATGAACGACGTTGATTTTGCCGTGAGCGAGGTACTGCACGGTATCGAGGTCGCGCAGAAGGTGGGCCTCGCGCCGCTCAAGGTCAACATGGTCGTCAAGAAAGACGACAATGACAGCCAGATCGTGCCGATGGCGCGCCATTTCCGGGGCAGCGGCATCATCGTGCGTTTCATCGAATACATGGACGTGGGCACGACCAACCACTGGGAGATGGGCTCCGTCGTACCGTCTGCTGAGGTAGTCAAGCGCTTGTCCGCGGCGTTTCCGCTGGAGCCGGTTTCGGCCAACTACAGCGGCGAGACGGCCGAGCGCTGGCGCTATGTGGATGGCGCGGGCGAGATCGGCGTGATCTCCAGCGTCACGCAAGCGTTCTGCCACGATTGCACACGCGCGCGGCTCTCGACCGAAGGCAAGCTGTACCTGTGCCTGTTTGCGACCGAAGGCTTTGACCTGCGCGCTCTGTTGCGCAATGGCACGACTGACCTCGAACTCTCCAACGCGATCCGCACCATCTGGCAGGGCCGTGCAGATCGCTACTCCGAACTGCGTGCCGATGGCCAGGGCCATCCGGCAGGCCGACGCATCGAAATGTCCTACATCGGCGGCTGAGCCCGCTTAGGCAACCACATGATTCCGACATCCGACATCACCGGCCTGATCCTGGCCGGCGGCCGGGGCAGCCGCATGGGCGGCGTCGACAAGGGCCTGCAGACCTTCCGCGGCGCGCCGATGGCGATGCATACGCTGATGCGCCTGTCACCGCAGGTGGATCACATGCTGATCAACGCCAACCGCAACCTGGCCGCGTACGAGTCGTTTGGCGTGCCGGTGGTAGTGGATTCGGTGCCGGATTTTGCCGGGCCACTGGCTGGGGTGCTCGCGGGGCTGGAGCAATGCCAGACGCGCTATCTGCTGACCGCACCGTGCGATTCGCCATTCGTGCCGACCGACCTTGCAGCCAAGCTCTCAGCCGCGCTTGAACAAGCCAATGCGCGCATCGCCATGCCGGTGACAATGGAGCCAGATGCGCACAGTCAACCTCGCAAGCAAGTGCAGCCGGTATTCTGCTTGATCGATGCGCGGCTGGCGGATGACCTGATCGCCTACCTGCAAGGTGGCGGCCGTAAGATCGAAACCTGGACCGCGCGCCACCCGACGGTGGAAGTGCTGTTCGACGACATCGCCGCCTTCGCCAACATCAACACGCTGGAAGAACTGCACCACCTGGCCGAGCGCCGCTAGAGCGCCGCCTCTCCTTCACCGACGTCATGACCACCCTCGCCTCCGTCGTTTCCTGCCTGTCTGACTACGATCCGAACGCGCTGCCGGTCGCGCAGGCGCAAGCCATCATGCGCGACTTCGTGCAGCCGATCAGCGGCTTTGCGCGCGTGCCAATCCGCAGCGCGCTCGACCGTGTGCTGGCCGAAGACGTACTGTCGTCCATCGACGTGCCCTCGCATGACAACTCGGCGATGGACGGCTTTGCCTTTGCCAGCACCGAACTCTCACGGGGTACTGGCGACGTGTCGTTGCGCGTGATCGGCACGGCGTACGCTGGCGTTGCATTCGATGGCGCCCCAGGCGCGGGCGAGGCCGTGCGCGTCATGACCGGCGCCGTCATGCCCGCCGGCTGCGATACGGTGATCCCGCAGGAATTCACGCAGGGCGACGCAAGCTCCGTCCGCTTTGCCCGCGACGCCGTGCGTACCGGCGACAACCGCCGACTGCGTGGCGAAGACCTCGCCCGGGGCAGCGCAGCGCTGGCGGCCGGCCGCATCCTCCGTCCAGCAGATATCGGTTTGCTTGCCTCACTGGGTATTGCCGAAGTGGCCGTGCGCCGCAAGCTGCGCGTGGCGTTCTTCTCCACCGGCGACGAGCTGCGTTCCATCGGTGAACCACTCGACGCCGGCTGCGTGTACGACTCGAACCGCTACACGCTGCACGGCATGCTTTCGCGCCTGGGTGTGGAGCTGATCGACATGGGCGTCGTACGCGATGACCCGGCTGCACTGGAAACCGCCTTCCGCACTGCCACCGAGAACGCCGACGCGATCATCACCTCAGGCGGCGTGTCCGTCGGCGAGGCCGATTTCACCAAGCAGATGATGGCCAAGCTCGGCGACGTCACGTTCTGGAAGATCGCCATGCGCCCAGGCCGGCCGATGGCCTTCGGGCGTATTCACTCCAACGGCCGCAGCGCCTTCCTGTTTGGTCTGCCGGGCAACCCGGTGGCGGTCATGGTGACGTTCTATCACTTCGTGCGCGGCGCCTTGCTGCGCATGATGGGTGCAACGGAATCGGGCACGCCGCTGGTGCCCGCCGTGAGCGTAGCGCCGATCCGCAAGCGCCCCGGCCGCACGGAGTATCAGCGCGCCATCGCGGCATTGAACGATCGCGGTCAGCTCGAAGTGCGCCTGACCGGTCAGCAAGGCTCGGGCGTGCTGCGGTCCATGAGCGAAGCGAACTGCTTCGTGGTGCTCGCACACGAGCAGGACCAAGTGAACGCGGGGGATGCCGTACAGATCCTGCTGTTCGACGGGCTGATCTGAGACTTGGGACCTATGCCGTCTGGCCTGTTGTCGTTGCAAGCAAGCCCCATCCCAGTGCGAGCGTGGCGCTCACGGCGCCTCCCGCTGGAAGCAATGCGGCATATTGTCGGTTTTTTGCGTCACCCTCAGGGCGCGGGTATCGGCGCGTCGGTCGATTCGCTACACTTTGCGCCAGTTTGAATGTTTAGAGTTTGCGTGACGCCATGATGAAAAGGGAGATTGTCTACCTCCACCCCGCCCACACCGCGCGTGCGTTGGTGCTGGTGTACCTGTGTTTCTCGCTCCCGATCGTCGGGCTGGTGTTCTTTACCGGCTTTGTCCGCACGGGTGAGCTCCCGGCAATCGCCATTCTGAGCGGCTTGCTACTCAACGCGCTGATCGGTTTTGGTGCGCTTTGGCTCGGCTGCCACGCCTACAACTGGGTGGCCGCACGCTTTGGCGGCATCGAGATCGCGCTGCGCGACGTGCCAGAAGAAGCCTGATCCAGGCACCTACAGATCAAAAAGAAGGGGCGGAAATTTCCGCCCCTTTGCTTTTGCTGATGCCGCTGGCTACTCCGCCTCGGCCTCGTCGTCCGATGGCACGGCCGACTCCAAACCCAGTACGTTCTGTGCAGAATCGCTCGGCAGCGCTTCCACCGCCTTGAGCTTGCGATTCATCTGGCGCGTACGCACCTCGGCCTGTTCGATGTTGCTGACTGCGCGCTCCAGCGTCTTCTTGGTCGCGGCCAGCACATCGCCGAACTTGCCGAACTCGCTCTTCACCGCACCCAGCACCTGCCAGACCTCGCTGGAACGCTTCTCCAGCGCCAGCGTGCGGAAACCCATCTGCAGACTGTTGAGGATGGCCGTGAGTGTGGTCGGCCCCGCCACCGTCACGCGGAACTTGCGCTGCAGTTCATCCGTCAGGCCCGGACGGCGCAGCACCTCAGCGTAGAGACCTTCGGTCGGCAGGAAGAGAATCGCGAAATCCGTCGTAGCCGGCGGTGCAATGTACTTCTCGTGGATGGTCTGCGCTTCCCTGCGTACCGCCACCTCCAGTTCGCGGCTGGCGGCAGTGGCCGCTTCTGCGTCGGCGCGTTCCTGCGCATCGAGCAGACGCTCGTACTGCTCCTTCGGGAACTTGGCGTCGATGGGCAGCCAGACCGTGGCGTCACGATCCGCATCGGTCTTGCCGGGCAGGCGGATGGCGAATTCCACGCGTGCGCCGGTGCCACGCACGGTTTCGACGTTCTTGTCGTATTGCTCGGGCGTAAGCATCTGCTCCAGCAGCATTTCCAACTGGACTTCGCCCCAGGTGCCGCGCGTCTTCACGTTGGTCAGCACCTTCTTCAGATCGCCCACGCCTTGTGCCAGCGCCTGCATTTCGCCCAGGCCGCGATGCACCTGCTCCAGACGGTCCGACACCAGCTTGAACGATTCACCCAGGCGCTGCTCCAGCGTGGCGTGCAGCTTTTCGTCGACGGTGCGGCGCATCTCGTCGAGCTTGGTCGCGTTATTGGCCTCGATGTCCTTGAGCTTCTGCTCCAGCGTGGCGCGCACCTCCGCCAGCCGGCGTTCGTTGCCCTCGCCCAGTTGGGCGAGCTGCTGCTGCATCGCTTCGCCAAAGCGGCGCAGCGCATTGCCCTGCTCTTCGCGAGCCTGCTGGGCCTGTTGCTGCAGGCTCTGGCGCACGGCTTCAAGCTGCTGGGTGTTCGTCTCCGTCAGCTTGGTGAGCTGCTGGGCGAATGTGTCGATCTGGTTGTTCTGCAACGTGGCGACGCTGGTGAGCTGCGTCGCCAGCACCTGCTGGAACTGCCCCAGCTGTTGCGTCACATCGCTGCGGCCGATGCGTGCCGTCTCAGCAATCTCGCCGCGCAGTTCACGCTCGATGCGTTCGTTGCCGCGCGCAAGTTCATCGCGCAGCGCAGCAAGCAATGGCGACACATCATTTGCCGCCGGGCGCGAGACGCCTCGCCAGGTCAGCACACACAGCACGGCCACGATGGCCATGCCAAACAACGTCAGTAAAGCCAACCAATCCATAGGGGCGTTCGGTTCGATCAGGAAGCGGCGCGCGGCACGGCCAGCGCGTCAGGGTTCAACAAGTTGGGCGGTTGGCCCGCGCGCGGGCCGAAACCGAGTGCGGCAATCAGGTTGTCGGCGGCCATGTTGGCCATGCCCAGGCGCGTGCCCAACGTGGCGCTGGCAATGTGCGGCGTGAGCGCGACATGCTCGGCCTCCAGCAGCGCCGGATGTACCTTCGGCTCGCCTTCGTACACATCGAGACCGGCCGCGAAGATGCGCTTGTCAGCCAGTGCCTGCGCCAGCGCAGCATCGTCGACGATGCCACCGCGCGCGAGGTTGACCAGCGTGGCGGTCGGCTTCATCTGCGCCAGCTCGGCCGCACCGATGGCGTGGTGGCTTTCCTTGGAATACGGCAGCACCAGCACGAGATGATCGGCCTGCTTCAGCAGGTCCTCCTTGCTGACGTACGTGGCACGTGTGTCCTGCTCGATCTCGGGCGCGAGCCGGCTGCGGTTGTGATAGATCACGCGCATCGAGAAGCCGCTCGCGCGCCGCGCCAAAGCCTGCCCGATGCGGCCCATGCCAAGAATGCCCAGCGTGCTGCCGTACACCTCGGCACCGAGGAACATGTCGTACGTCCAGCGCTTCCAATGCCCCGCACGCAACCAGTGCTCGGACTCCGGCACGCGGCGGGCGGCGGCCATCAGCAGGGCCCAACCAAAATCCGCTGTCGTCTCGGTCAGGATGTCCGGCGTGTTGGTCGCAAGGATGCCCGCGCGCGTCATCGCCGGCAGATCGAAGTTGTTGTAGCCGACCGCCATGTTGCACACCGCGCGCAGCGTCGGTACGCGGCTGATCAACTCGGCGTTGATGGTGTCTGCGGCGTTGGACAGCAACCCCACGCGGCCCTGCAAGCGCTCGGCCAGGGCTTCGGGCGGATAGACGACGTCCGCCTGATTGTCGATCACGTCGAAGGTTTCGCGCAGGCGCTCCAGTACTTCGGGAAACATTGCGCGGGTGACAAGGATTCCGGGTTTCATACGCTCCACACTCACTGAATTTGAGATGCTCTGGAAACCGTAGCGAGCGGTCCGAGGTTGGTCCGAGACGCGCAACCGTACACGCGTACGGTGAGCATCACAGGGCCAAGATCGGACCGCGCAGTAGGTTTGCAGTGCATCTCTAGCGGAAGAAGACGAAGGTCATCAGCACAAAGATCGGCACCAGAATGCCCACCGACCACAACATGTAGCCAAAGAAGCTCGGCATCTGCAGGCCACGGCTTTCAGCAATGGCCTTGACCATCAGGTTGGGGGCATTGCCGATGTAGGTATTCGCGCCCATGAACACGGCCGCCGCCGAAATGGCCGCCAGCGTGGAGGCGCCCTCGGTCATCAGCATCTTGGCGTCGCCACCGGCGGTGTTGAAGAACACCAGATACGTCGGCGCGTTGTCGAGGAAGGACGACAGCAGCCCCGTCGCCCAGAAGTACATCGCATTGTTCGGCTGCCCGGCGCTGTCGTTCACAAGACGGACGATCATCGCGAACGGACCATCCACGCCCGCCTTGAGCATGGCAATGACCGGCCCGATCGTGATGAAGATACCGGCGAACAGCTTGGCGACTTCCAGGATCGGCTCCCAGTTGAATTCGTTGCCGGCGCGCGCGCTGCCAGGCGTGAGCCACAGTGAGAGCAAGGCGATGCAGACCAGGCCGATGTCACGCACCACGTTCTGCAGCAGCACCTCGGTGCCCATCACGTGGAAGACGATGCCGGGCTTCCACAGCCCGCTCATCAGCACGAGCCCCAGAATGCCGGCCAAGAGGATGAAATTGACGTTGCCCTCGAAGCGCAGCGGACCGGCGTCATCTGGCGTGGCATCGGTGATGTTGGGCAGTTCTTCCTTGCCCGTGTGATAGAAGTAGCTGTCGACCGCGAAGAAGATTGCCAGCAGCAGCACCCACATCATCAGCGTCTCGCGCCAGAGGTACTTGGCGGTCCAGAAAAAATCGACGCCCTGCAGGAAGCCGAGGAACAGCGGCGGATCGCCCAGCGGCGTCAGCGCCCCGCCCGCGTTGGCCACCAGAAAGATAAAGAACACGACGACGTGCGCACGGTGCCGGCGAGCCTCGTTGGCGCGCAGCAGCGGCCGGATCAGCAGCATGGCCGCCCCGGTCGTGCCCATGATGCTGGCGAGAACCGTGCCCAGCCCGATGAGGCCCGTATTCAGTTTTGGGGTGCCATGGATATTGCCGCGAATGCAGATACCGCCGGCCACTACGTACAGTGCGGCGATCAGCGCGATGAACGGGACGTACTCCGCAAGCGCGGCATGGATGACGGAGGCAACGGCAGACTCACCGCCAAAGCCGATGCCGAACGGCACCAGGAACGCCAGCGCCCAGGCTGCCGCAATCTTGCCGTAGTGGTCGTGCCAAAGCTTGGGCGCCACCAGCGGTGCAATGGCAATCGACAGCAAGATGCCGGCAAACGGCGCGCCCCACCAGAGCGACAAGTCGGCACCATTCACGTCGGCGGCACGCGCCAGGCCACAGGAAAACAGGAAGACAAGGGGCCAGAGGCGTTTCACGTAGACGTTCTCCTAAGCATTGGCGTGCCGCAAAGCCACACGCCACATGAACAAAGACGCCAGTGTAAACGCCTAGGGCCCGTTACCCGATGAAACGTACACACATGTTTGACAGGGCCGCCTGGGCAAACCCAGGGATCAGGCGCCTGTCACAACGATGACGTGCACGCGGTACGGGCCGTGCGCACCGAGCACGATGGTCTGCTCGATATCGCCCGTGCGCGAGGGCCCGCTGATGACGTTGGTCGCGCGCGGCAATTCGCCCCGCTCCGAGCGCATCAACGCGTAGGCATCCTCCAGGTGGGCGACGATGCGCGACTGCGGCACCACGGCGATATGCGTCTCGGGCAGCAAAGCTGCAGAGGCCACGTTCTCCGGCCCCGACAGCAGCATCAACGAGCCGGTCTCGGCAATCGCGCAGAAGCAGCCGGTAATACCGACAAGGTCGCCGTGGTCGTGATCGGCTTGCGGCTCGCGCACCGGCGGACGGAATTCAACGTTGAGTCCGGCGGCCGCCCAATCGAGCGATTGCAGCGTGGTCCACGCCACAGCACTTGGCTTCAGATCCAGGCCGGCCAGATAGCGCGCCACGGCAGCCGGCACGTCGGCCAGCGTGGCGACCGACTCCAGCGTCGACGCCATCTTCAGCGCCTGCTCGGCAAAGTGCGCAGCGAGGTCTGCGGGCATCGGCGGACGCGGGCCGGCCGGATGGCGCGCAATGTAGTTAGCCACGGCATCGCGCTCGCCTTGCGTAGGCTGCTCCGGACGATGCTGCGCGTTGCGGATGCGCGCGAAAATGGCATCGCGGGCGCGGGTCGTGTCGAGCGGGTCGACGGGGGTATCCGGTCGTGGTTCCATGGCGGCTCCGAAAGATCGGTCGATTATACGAGCCGCGTTCAGCTCGGTCCGCCAACGCCGTTGAAACTTATTCGGCGTCGGCGTGAGCCTTATTGCACGCCAAAAACTTGTTTCAGATACGTCAGATAGGCCGGGTCGTCGCACATGGTCTTCTCGGGCGCGTCCGACAGCTTGGCCACCGGCTGGCCATTGCAGCGGACCATCTTGATGACGATCTGCAGCGGCGTGTAGCCCAGGTCGTTGGTCAGGTTGGTCCCCACGCCGAACGCCAGTTTGCAGCGACCATGGAAACGCTCGTACAGCGCGATGACCTTGGGCATGTCCAGGCTGTCGGAGAAGATCAGTGCCTTCGATTTCGGCTCGGCGCGCATGTCTTCGTAGTGCTTGAGCATGCGCTCGCCCCACTCGAACGGGTCGCCGGAATCATGGCGCACGCCGTCGAAGAGCTTGCAGAAAAACATGTCGAAATCGCGCAGGAAGGCGTCAAAGCCATAGGTATCCGACAGCGCGATGCCGAGATCGCCGCGGTATTCCTTGGCCCAGGTCTCCAGCGCGAAGGTCTGCGAATCGCGCAGGCGCGGGCCCAGCGCCTGGCAGGCCTGCAGGTATTCATGTGCCATGGTGCCCAGCGGCGTCATGTTGTGCTTCATGGCGAAGTAGACGTTGCTGGTGCCGGCGTACTGGGCGCCGAGCTGCGTGCGTGTCTCCAGCAGCACATGCTCGTGCCACGTGTGCGAGAAGCGACGGCGCGTGCCGTAGTCGGCAATGCGGCAGTCTTCCAGGCCCGGGCGCATCAGCGAGCCCAGCTTGCTGGTCAGGCGGCGCTTGCCTTCGTCCCATTGCGGGTGGCTCTGCGTGCGGCTGAAGAACACCTCGTTGACGATGGCCAGCACCGGCACCTCGAACATGATCGTGTGCAGCCACGGCCCGGCGATGACGATCTCGATCTGCCCGTCGTTGCTGGCGTCATTGGTCGCTGCGGGGCGCACCTCGATGTACTTCTCGTTCAAGTGGAACAGGCCGAGAAAATCGACGAAATCGCTCTTGATGAAGCGCAGGCCGCGCAGGTAATCCAGTTCCGCCTCGGTAAAGCGCAGCGTGCAGAGATGGCGGATCTCGGCGCGAATCTCCTCGATGAACGGCACCAGATCAACACCCGCATTGCGGCACTTGAAGCGGTATTCGACATGCGCACCGGGAAAGTGATGCAGCACCACCTGCATCATGGTGAACTTGTACAGATCGGTATCGAGCAGCGAGTGGATGATCATTGCTTCATTGCGGCAGCGCGCCAAAAACCACGTGGATTGGGCGTCATGCTAACCGAAGCCCACCGCAGCGCCCGCCTCCGCCACAGAAATCCCGCAAAGGATGCCGGAAAAGGCCGGTTTCACCCGCCGGCACGGGCTGGGAACCCCTTGATTCCGCTATAATTTCTGGTTTCCGACCGGATTTTTGCACCATGGAAGCAGAACGCCTCAATGCCATCCAGAACACGTTGGCCGACCTGAAGTCGCGCGCCGACGAACTTCGGAGGTATCTTTGACTACGACGTCAAATCTGAACGTCTAGTTGAAGTCGATAAAGAACTCGAAAACCCCGAGGTCTGGAACGACCCCAAACGCGCCCAGGACCTGGGCCGCGAGAAGAAATCGCTCGAGGGCGTGGTCCATACGCTGACCAAGCTCGACGAAGACCTCACCGGCGGCGCCGAACTGTTCGAGCTCGCCCGCGAAGAGGGCGACGACGACACCATCGAGGCCATTGAGGCCGATACCGCTGGCATGCGCGCCATTGTCGAAGACATGGAATTCCGCCGCATGTTCTCCGGCAAGATGGACGCCGCCAACTGCTTCCTTGACATCCAAGCCGGCGCCGGTGGCACCGAGGCGTGCGATTGGGCGTCGATGCTGCTGCGTCAGTACCTGAAGTACTGCGAGCGCAAGGGCTTCAAGACCGAAGTGCTGGAAGAGTCCGAAGGCGACGTCGCCGGCATCAAGAGCGCATCGATCAAGATCGAGGGCGAATACGCCTTTGGCTTCCTGCGCACGGAAACCGGCGTGCACCGCCTGGTGCGCAAGTCGCCGTTCGACTCGGCGGGTGGCCGCCACACGTCGTTCACCTCGATCTTCGTGTACCCGGAAGTGGATGACTCGATCGAGATCGAAGTCAACCCGGCCGACCTGCGCGTCGATACCTACCGCGCGTCCGGCGCGGGCGGTCAGCACATCAACAAGACCGATTCGGCCGTGCGGATCACGCACATCCCGACCGGTATCGTCGTGCAGTGCCAGAACGACCGCTCGCAGCACCGCAACCGCGCTGAAGCGATGACGATGCTGAAGTCGCGCCTGTACGAGCACGAACTGCGCAAGCGCCAGGCTGAAGCCGACGCGCAAGAAGCCGCCAAGACCGACGTGGGCTGGGGCCACCAGATCCGCTCGTACGTGCTGGACCAGAGCCGCATCAAGGATCTGCGCACCAACGTGGAAATCTCCAACACGCAGAAGGTGCTGGACGGCGACCTTGACGCCTTTATCCAGGCCAGCCTGAAGCAAGGCGTCTAACCGAGCCCGAGCGACTGCCATGTCCAGCATTGGGAAACCTCAATCCTTGTTCATCCTGACCGGTGCCTCGCGCGGCCTGGGCGCCGCGCTGGCCCAGGCGCTGATGCAGCCGGGTCATCGCCTCATCTGCGTGGCCCGCGGCGATAACGCTGAACTGCGCGCGCAAGCCGCAGCCGCTGGCGTGACACTCGACTGGCATCAGGTCGACCTGTCCGAAGCGCACGCCGCCGAGGCCTGGATGACCAAGACGCTGGCCGCCCTGCCCGCCCACAAGAACGTGACGCTGGTGCTGAACGCCGGCGCGGTTGAGCCGATCGGCACCATCGACACACTGCGCGCCGACACGCTGCTGCCGCATCTGCAATTGAACCTGGCCGGCCCGATGGCGCTGACCGCTGCCCTGCTGCGCGGCACCGCCGCCTGGAACGCACAGCGCCGCGTGCTGGCGATCTCGTCGGGCGCCGCGCGTCGGCCTATCGCCGGCTGGGCTGCGTACTGCACGGGCAAGGCCGGGCTCGACATGTTCGTGCGCGCCATCAACGCAGATGGCGATGCCAGCGTGCGCGCCGTGGCGCTGGCCCCGGGCGTGATCGACACCGACATGCAACGCACCATCCGTGGCGCCGACTTTGCCGGCGTGCAGCGCTTCCGCGATCTGCATGCACATGGCGAGCTGGTCTCACCGCAAGACGCCGCCACGCGCATCGCCGCCTACCTCGTCCGCCCCGACTTTGGCGCGACCGAGCTGGACGACCTGCGCAATTACGCCTAATCCGCGCCTGACAAGACTCTCCTCTCATCACCACCATGACCGAACAGAACAACCCGGCCGAATCGAACGCCGTGCCCGCGCAGGATGACAACAAGATCATCGCCGAGCGCCGCGAGAAGCTGGCCGAGATCCGCCAGCACGGCGTCGCCTTCCCCAACGATTTCCGCCCGACGCATCACGCCGGCGATCTGCAAGCCAAATACCGCGAATTCGAGCAGGCCACGTTGGAAGCCGAACCGGTGCAGGTGGCCATCGCCGGCCGCATGATGCTCAAGCGCGTGATGGGCAAGGCCAGCTTTGCCACCGTGCAGGACAGCACCGACCGCATCCAGTTCTACATCAGCCGCGACGCGGTGGGCGAAGACGTCTACGCCAGCTTCAAGAAGTGGGACCTGGGTGACATCGTGGCCGCGCGCGGCACGCTGATGAAGACCAAGACCGGCGAACTGTCGGTGGCCGTGACGGAACTGCGCCTGCTCTCCAAGAGCCTGCGCCCGCTGCCGGGCGACTTCTATGGTCTGGCCGATCAAGAGGTGAAATACCGCCAACGCTACGTCGACCTGATCGTCTCGAAGGAAACGCGCGACACCTTCCGCGCCCGCACCAAGGCCATGTCCTCGCTGCGCAACTTCATGGCCGGCAACGGCTTCATGGAAGTGGAAACGCCGATGCTGCACCCGATTCCGGGCGGCGCTGCGGCCAAGCCGTTCATCACGCACCACAACGCGCTGGACATGCAGATGTTCCTGCGCATCGCGCCCGAGCTGTACCTCAAGCGCCTGATCGTCGGCGGCTTTGATCGCGTGTTCGAAATCAACCGCAACTTCCGTAACGAAGGCGTGTCGCCGCGACACAACCCCGAGTTCACGATGATGGAGTTCTACGCGGCCTACACGGACTACCGTTGGCTGATGGACTTCACCGAGCAGCTGATCCGCCAAGCCGCGATCGACGCCTCGGGCACCGCCACCCTGACGTACCAAGGCCGCGAGTTGGATCTGGCCAAGCCGTTCCATCGTCTGACGATCTGCCAGGCCATCCAGAAGTACGCGCCGCAGTACACCGACGCGCAACTGGCTGACGTCGACTTCCTGCGTGCCGAGCTGAAGAAGTTCAAGATCGACACCAACGCGCCGCAGTTCCTGAACGCGGGCGTGGGCACGCTGCAACTGGTGCTGTTTGAAGAAACGGCGGAGTCGCAACTGTGGGAGCCGACCTTCATCATCGACTACCCGGTCGAAGTGTCGCCGCTGGCGCGCGCCTCCGACACGCAGCCGGGCATCACCGAGCGCTTCGAGCTGTTCATCACCGGCCGCGAAATCGCCAACGGCTTCTCGGAGCTGAATGATGCGGAAGACCAAGCCGAGCGCTTCCGCAAGCAGGTCGAGCAGAAGGACGCCGGTGACGAAGAAGCCATGTTCTACGACGCCGACTACATCCGCGCGCTGGAATACGGCATGCCCCCGACGGGCGGCTGCGGCATCGGCATCGACCGTCTGGTGATGCTGCTGACTGACAGCCCGAACATCCGCGACGTGATCCTCTTCCCGCACCTGCGCCGCGAAGATTGATCGACCGGAAAGCCGGCCTCACGAGAACGCCCCTTCGGGGGCGTTTTTGTTGGGTGCGCGCCAGCGCAACTGGCGCGCCTACCCTGCTATTTGTAACATCCCCGTGATGCCACAACATGTATCAAAACGCGGCAACTCTTTGATTTTCAAAAAGAAAATAGGACTACAGATGCTTACAAATTAAAACGGCATCCGTTCGGGCGATGCACCACACTGTGATCATCAAAACGCCGAACCGATCACGGCGCAGGAGAGTGATGATGAACAACAACGTCCAATCGAACCAAGGTCAACAATATGCCGCCACGTCGCCGGGCCAAGTGCCGCCGTCGTCGCGCCGCATGCATCCGCTGATGACGACGGCCGCTGTGGCCGTGATCATCGCCAGCCTGACGGCAGTGGCCGCCATCACCGGCGTCCTGCCGACGTCGAAGGCTACGCAGGGCAGCACCGATCCGAACGTCGCAGCCCAGTCTGCAGCAGCGATGCCGGGCGCCTCCGCCCCCATCGCGTTGGCAGCTCCGGGCCAGACGACGCAACCGAATCAGGCCGCGCCGTATCCGGCGCAAAACGTAGCGCCCGCTCCGGCCCCGGCACGTGCGCGTGAGCCGTCGTACGCGGAACGCGCTCCGTCGACCAGCCCGCACTACGCGCAAACGCAGCCACGCCAATCGGTCAGCCCGTACACCGGCCATGTCACGTCGGTCACCCCGATCTCGACGCAAGCCAAGGAAACCGGTCTCGGCATGATCGGCGGTGCAGTGGTGGGTGGCCTGCTGGGTAACCAGGTCGGTCGCGGCAATGGCCGCACGCTCGCGACGGTGGGCGGAGCGCTGGCGGGCGGTTACGGCGGCCATGTGGCGGAGAACTACTACAGCCGCGATACCCAATACCGCGTGAACGTGCGTATGGACAACGGCACCAACCGCAGCTTCACCTACAAGGCTGCCCCGGGCTTCCAGCCGGGTGACCGCGTGCACATCGAAGACGGCTCGCTGGTGGCAGGCTGATCCGCCATCCGCATCGCACCCCAAAAAAAAACCGGCCTTCGGGCCGGTTTTTTCATGCGCGCGCGCTTGAGGCTGTGCGCTTATCCTGCCTCGTCAATCCACGCTTGCTGGATCGCTTCGAGGAATTTCTCGCCGCCACGCTTGTGGTCGTCGTCAAAGCCTTCGAGGCTGACGACCTTGTTGTGCAGGTCGACGAAGTTCAGGCGCGTCGGATCGACGTCGGGGTACTGGTCGTACAGCGCTTCGGCAATCTGCTGAATGTCGTTCCATTTCATGATGGGGCTCCCTCTCCACCACCGGCCGCGCGGCTCAGTGGTTTTCCTTGGCGTGGTTGATCGTGTACTTCGGGATCTCGACCGTCAGGTCTGCATCCGCCACCTTGGCCTGGCACGACAGGCGCGAGTTCGGCTCCAGGCCCCAGGCCTTGTCGAGCAGGTCTTCTTCCTTCTCGGTGGCCTCGTCCAGCGAGTCAAAGCCCTCGCGCACGATCACGTGGCAGGTCGTGCAGGCGCACGATTTTTCGCACGCGTGTTCGATCTCGATGTCGGCGCCCAGCAGCGCGTCGCAGATGGTCGTGCCGGTCTTGGCTTCGATCACGGCCCCTTCCGGGCAGTATTCGACGTGAGGAAGGACAACGATGTGTGGCATGAAAAACTCGTTCGATAAGTGTGTTTGGGGACGCGATCGGCGATCAGCCGAGCTCCTCGATACGTTTGCCGGCCAGCGCCTTGCGGATGCCGCGGTCCATGCGGCGCGCGGCGAATTCGTCGGTGCCGTGCGACAGCGCATCCACGGCGTCCTTGATGGCGCGGTGGTCTTCACTCTGCATCGTGGTGCGCAGCGCGGCGATTTCGGTGTCGATGGCAGCGCGCTCTTCAGTCGACAGCAAATCGCCATCGGCTGCCAGCGCCTGTGACAACGCTTCGAGCAGCCGCTCGGCCTCGACGCGCTCTTCGGCCAGCGCGCGGCGGCGCATGTCGTCTTCAGCCGATTGGAAGCCTTCCTGCAGCATGCGTGCGATGTCGTCATCGGCCAGGCCGTACGACGGCTTCACGGTGATCGACGCTTCCACGCCCGACACCGTTTCGCGTGCGGCCACCGACAGCAGGCCATCGGCATCCACTTGATACGTCACGCGGATACGCGCGGCGCCGGCCACCATCGGCGGAATGCCGCGCAGCTCGAAGCGCGCCAGCGAGCGGCAGTCGCTCGCCAGTTCGCGCTCGCCCTGGAGCACGTGGATCGCCATGGCGGTCTGGCCATCCTTGAAAGTGGTGAACTCCTGCGCGCGCGCCACAGGAATCGTGCTGTTGCGCGGGATGATCTTCTCGACCAGGCCGCCCATCGTCTCGACGCCCAGCGACAGCGGGATCACGTCGAGCAGCAGCCAGTCCTCACCCGGCGCGCGGTTGCCGGCCAGCAGGTTGGCCTGCATGGCGGCGCCGATGGCGACCACCTGATCCGGGTCGAGGTTTGTGAGCGGCGTGCGGCCAAACAGTTGGCCCACTGCGCGGCGGATGATCGGCATGCGCGTCGCGCCACCCACCAGCACCACGCCCTTCACCTCTTCCACCGTGACGCCCGCATCGCGCAGGGCGCGGCGCACGGGCGACAGCGTCTTCTGTACGAGATTGGCGGTCAGCTCGGCAAAGGTCTCGGCGGTCAGCACGAGGTGCACGGTCTCGCCAGTGGAGAGCATCGCGTCGATCTCGGTGCTGTCGGCGGTGGAGAGCCATTCCTTGGCGGCGCGCGCCTTGTTCAGCAACAGGCGGGTGTCTTCGGCCGACAGCGGTTGCAGACCGGCTTGCTCGACGATCCAGCACACGATGCGCTGGTCGAAATCGTCGCCGCCCAGCGCGGAATCACCGCCCGTCGACATCACCTCGAACACGCCCTTGGTGAGCTTGAGCACGGAGATATCGAACGTGCCGCCACCCAGGTCGTACACCGCGTAGACGCCTTCGGCCGCGTTATCCAGGCCATACGCGATGGCCGCGGCCGTCGGCTCATTCAGCAAACGCAGCACGTTCAAGCCTGCCAGCTTGGCGGCGTCCTTGGTGGCCTGGCGCTGCGCATCGTCAAAGTACGCCGGCACGGTAATCACGGCGCCGACAAGGTCATCGCCGAGCGTGTCTTCCGCGCGCTGGCGCAGCGTGGCGAGAATCTCCGCCGACACTTCCACCGGGCTTTTCACACCGGCCACGGTCCTGAGTTGCACCATGCCGGGCGCATCGACAAAGTCGTACGGCGTGTTCTCGATGTGGGCGACGTCCTTCAGGCCGCGGCCCATGAAGCGCTTGACCGAGATGATGGTGTTCTTGGCGTCGCGCACGGCTTCGGCCTGGGCCTTGTAGCCGATATGCGCGCCGCCGGTGGCCAGATAACGCACCACGGAGGGCAACAGTGGGCGACCCTGATCGTCGGGCAACACTTCCGGCACGCTGCTGCGCACAGCAGCCACCAGCGAGTTGGTCGTGCCCAGATCGATGCCCACCGCCAGACGGCGCTGGTGCGGTGCGGGCGATTCGCCGGGTTCGGAAATCTGCAGTAAAGCCATGGGGATGTCTCGATTGCGCGGGTCTTATGGCTGCCGGCCTGGCAAACCCGACATTGTCGCAAATTCTGGGTTCTAGTCTTCCAGCCGGTCGATGGCCTCGGCGGTGTCGCGTTCGATCTTTTCGATGAACATCAGCTGGCGCACGGCATCGGCCGCTGCGGCGCTGTTGCCATCACCGTTGAGCAGACCGGATAGCGCCTGATAGCGGGCGCGCTTTTCCTTGCGCAGCATGCCAAGCAGATCGTCCAGCGCGTCCACGTTGCGCTCGGCCTTGGCATCGCCCAGCGCTTCGCGCCACTCCATCTGCTGCATCAGGAACGCCGGCGGCATGGCCGTGTTGTTCTCGGCCTGCACGTCGATACCGCGTAGGTGCAGCAGATACGTCGCCCGCTTGAGCGGATCACGCAGCGTCTGATACGCCTCATTGGCACGCGTGGCCCATTGCATGGCGACACGGCGCTCGGCGTCGCCCGCATGCGCGTAGCGATCCGGATGCGCCTGCGATTGCACGGTGCGGTACGCAGCGTTCAGCGCGTCGTCGTCGACCTCGAAATGTTCGGGCAGGCCGAAGAGGGAGAAATGCGTACTCGCAGGGTTCATGAATAAAAAAAGCGGCCGCGCCGCCTTTGTGTTGCTACTCGACGGGGAATGTCGGAACCTCGCCCCGATCGCACTTCAGGCATTCCACCACCACGCCGATCTTGCTGGCCCGCCCCGCTTCCGTTTCAGTCCAGGGCCGCTGCTGCCAGGGCGGATCGTGGCGCATGTGCTGCCCATGTCCGCAAGCGAGACGGGCGACCCAGTGGCCTTCCTCGTCCCGCTCGAAACCGACAATCGCTTGCTTCAATGTGCCCCGCTCAAACGCGGAACGACTCGCCGCAACCGCACTCGTCTTTCACGTTCGGGTTGTTGAACTTGAAACCTTCGTTCAACCCTTCGCGTGCAAAGTCCAACTCGGTGCCATCGATGTACGGCAGGCTCTTCGGATCAACGATCACCTTGACGCCGTTGGATTCGAACACCTGGTCTTCGGCGGCAATCTCATCCGCATATTCGAGCTTGTAAGCCAAGCCCGAGCAACCGGTGGTCTTCACGCCCACGCGCAGGCCCACGCCCTTACCACGGCGGGTCAGGTAGCGGGTAACGTGCTGCGCGGCCTTGTCGGTCAGGGTGATCATGCTGCGTCCTTTCTATTGATGCTGGATACGCGGCTTAAGCAGCCTTCTGCTCGGCGGCGCCGTGCTTTTCCTTGTAGTCGGCCACGGCCGCCTTGATGGCGTCTTCCGCCAGGATCGAGCAGTGGATCTTCACCGGCGGCAGGGCCAGTTCTTCAGCGATAGCCGTGTTGCGGATTTCCAGCGCTTGGTCCAGCGTCTTGCCCTTCACCCACTCCGTCACCAGCGACGACGAGGCGATCGCCGAGCCGCAGCCGTAGGTCTTGAACTTGGCGTCTTCGATCACGCCTTGCTCGTTCACCTTGATCTGCAGCTTCATCACGTCGCCGCAAGCCGGTGCGCCGACCATGCCGGTGCCGACCGTGTCGTCGCCCTTTTCGAAGGAACCGACGTTGCGCGGGTTTTCGTAGTGGTCCAGAACTTGGTTGCTGTAAGACATTTCACACCTCTTTCAATCGTTGGCTGGCGCGGAGGCGCCGTTTATCCGTTGTCCGTCAAACGCCGCGCTTAGTGCGCCGCCCATTGAATGCTGTTCAGATCCACGCCGTCCTTGTACATCTCCCACAGCGGGGACAGGTCGCGCAGCTTGCCGATCTTGCTCTTGAGCAGTTCGACCACGTAGTCGACTTCCTCTTCCGTGGTGAAGCGGCCCACCGTGAAGCGGATCGAGCTGTGGGCCAGTTCGTCGTTGCGGCCCAGGGCACGCAGCACATACGACGGCTCCAGCGAGGCCGACGTGCAGGCCGAGCCCGACGACACGGCGACATCCTTGATCGCCATGATCAGCGACTCGCCTTCCACAAAATTGAAGCTGATGTTCAGGTTGTGCGGCACACGGGCTTCCATGTCGCCGTTCACGTACACCTCTTCCATCGTGTTCAGGCCGCGATACAGGCGATCACGCAGCATGCGGATACGCTCGTTCTCAGTCGCCATTTCTTCCTTGGCGATGCGGAAGGCCTCACCCATGCCGACGATCTGGTGCGTGGCCAGCGTGCCCGAACGCATGCCGCGCTCATGGCCGCCACCGTGCATCTGCGCTTCGATACGGATACGCGGCTTGCGACGCACGTACAGCGCGCCGATGCCCTTCGGTCCATACGTCTTGTGTGCCGAGAACGACATCAGGTCGACCTTCAGCTTTTGCAGGTCAATCTCCACCTTGCCCGTCGCCTGCGCTGCGTCGACGTGGAAGATCACGCCCTTCTCGCGGCAGATCTCGCCGAGCTGTTCGATGTCCTGAATGACGCCGATCTCGTTGTTCACCATCATCACCGAGGCCAGGATGGTGTCCGGGCGGATGGCTCGCTTGAAGACGTCGATATCGATCAGGCCGTTGTCCTTCACGTCCAGATACGTCACTTCAAAACCTTGGCGCTCCAGCTCACGCGTCGTGTCCAGCACAGCCTTGTGCTCGGTCTTGACGGTGATGATGTGCTTGCCCTTGCTGCTGTAGAAGTTGGCCGCGCCCTTGATCGCCAGGTTGTCGGACTCGGTGGCGCCGGACGTCCACACGATTTCGCGCGGATCAGCGTTCACCAGCGCGGCAACTTGCTCGCGCGCGGTCTCGACAGCTTTTTCAGCTTCCCATCCAAACGGATGGCTGCGCGATGCCGGGTTGCCGAAGCTCTCGCGCAGGTACGGGATCATCTTGTCGACCACGCGCGGATCCACCGGCGTCGTCGCGGAATAGTCCATGTAGATGGGAAGATGCAGGGTGCTCATATCTTGTCTGCCTTGTGTGGGGGGCGATGTTCTATATGTGGAGCTGGCGTCGTGGCCAGGCCTCACGCTAGCGCAGTCATGCAATCACGACTGCGCCAGACTGAAGACGGAGTTGACCAGCGGTGCACGCTTGACCGGCTCGGCGGCCACCGACGTGGCCGGCGCATCAACGGCGCGGGCACGGGCCGGCGACCGTTCGCGACGTGCCGGACGCGCTTCACGCATGTCCTGAATCACTTCGGGTTGGCGTTCGCGCTGCTGGTCGACCAGGTTCTGCAGCGACACCGAATCGAGGTACTCGACCATCTTCTGGTTAAGCGTGGCCCACAGGTCGTGCGTCATGCAGCGGGCGGCATGCCCGTTGTGCTCCTCGCCGCCGCAGTTACCCTTGCCGCCGCACTGGGTGGCATCGAGGGGCTCATCCACAGCGATGATGATGTCGGCAACGGTGACGTCGTCTGCACGGCGCGCGAGGCTGTAGCCGCCGCCCGGACCACGCACGCTTTCCACGATTTCGTGGCGGCGCAGTTTGCCAAACAGCTGCTCAAGGTACGACAGCGAAATCTTCTGACGCTGGCTGATGCCAGCCAGCGTGACCGGGCCCTGCTCTTGGCGCAGCGCCAAGTCAATCATGGCGGTGACCGCGAAGCGGCCTTTGGTGGTCAATCTCATGGCGTCGGGGAAATACCTGATCGTTTTGCTCAAGTATAAAGGAACCCGACAAAATCGGTCAACTAAGGTGTCGGGGGATTCCGCGTCGCAGCAAGGGGATTTGCTGGTCCCACCTGGGTGGGCAACCGCGCGGCAGGCCGTATTGTGGACTAAAACAATCAACCACGTCGGGTAGGGCTATCTCACCGCTCCCGCACCGCACCTAGCTAGCGCCATGCGCGAACCGGCGCCACTACGGGTTTTCCTTATGCTGCGCACAGCCTAAATTCATTGACTTTTGTTACGCACCCACCGAGACTGTCATATACGCAAACGTTTGCGAACGACGCGGCGCGATTGCCCTTAGGATTGGCTTACGAACCCAAGAGTAGCGACGACCGCCTCTACCCAAGCCCCAGACAGGCCCCCTTTCCTGGAGGAGACACCATGGATATCCGCCGTCGCCGCGCCCTTCAACTTGGCGCGGGCTCTGCTGCAGCCCTTGCTCTGCCCCTGCCTCTCATCTTCCAATCCTCGCTGGCGCGTGCCGCCAACCAGCCGCCCAAGGTGGCACTGGTGATGAAGTCGCTGGCCAACGAGTTCTTCCTGACCATGGAGAACGGCGCGCGGGCCCACCAGAAGGCGCATGCCTCGGAATACTCGCTGCTGACCAACGGTATCCGCGACGAAACCGATACCGGCGGCCAGATCCGCCTGGTCGAGCAGATGATCGTCGCGCGCGTGGATGCGCTGGTGCTGGCGCCGGCCGATTCCAAGGCGATGGTGCCGGTGGTCAAGAAGGCGGTGGACGCGGGCATCCTCGTCATCAATATCGACAACCGGCTAGACCCGGCTGCACTCAAGGAAAAGGGCTTGAACGTGCCCTTCGTGGGCCCGGACAACCGCAAGGGCGCGCGCCTGGTGGGTGACTTTGTCGCCAAGTCGCTCAAACCGGGCGACGAGGTGGGCATCATCGAAGGCATTCCCACCACCACCAACGCCCAGCAACGCACCGCCGGCTTCAAAGATGCAGCCGAGGCCGCCAAGCTGAAGATCGCCAGCGTGCAATCGGGCGAATGGGAAATCGACAAGGGCAACAAGGTGGCCGCCGCCATGCTGCGTGCGCAGCCGGATCTCAAAGCCCTGCTGTGCGGCAACGACAACATGGCGATCGGCGCCGTGTCGGCCGTGCGTGCGGCGGGCAAGCTGGGCAAGGTGCTGATTGGCGGCTACGACAACATCGACGCCATCAAGGCCATGCTGGCCGATGGGCGCGTGATTGCCACCGCAGACCAACACGCCGACCAGCAAGCCGTCTACGGCATCGAGACCGCCCTGAAGGCCCTGGCTGCCAAGACACCGCAGGCGAAGCTGTCGGGCGTGGTTGAAACGCCGGTCAACCTCGTCACGCGCACTTAACTCGATCGACAAGGCAAGCCGCCGCCAGCCATGTCTGCAGCCTACGAACCGCGCCCGCCGCTGCTGCGCGCGTCCGCCATCAGCAAGCACTACGCCGCCCCCGTGCTGCGCGAGATCGATCTCGACGTGCACGCGGGTGAGGTGCTTGCGCTGACGGGCGAGAACGGTGCCGGCAAGAGCACGCTCTCCAAGATCCTCTGCGGGCTGGAGACGGCAACCTCCGGTTCGATAACGCTGGCGGGCTCGGTGTACGCACCGGCTTCTCGCAGCGCGGCAGAGGCGCTGGGCGTGCGCATGGTGCTGCAGGAACTGAGCATGGTGCCCACACTCACGGTGGCCGAAAACCTGTTCCTCGGCCAACTGCCGCGCCGCTTGGGCTTTGTCGACCGCCCCACCCTGCGCCGCCAGGCTGAGCAAGCGCTCGCACGTGTCGGCCTGGACCTCGATCCGTGGACGCCCGTAGACACGCTCGGCATCGGCCACCGGCAGATGATCGAGATCGCCCGTGCGCTGGCCAGCGCCTGCCGCGTGCTGATCCTCGATGAGCCGACCGCCATGCTGAGCGCGCACGAGAGCGCAACGCTGTTCACGCGGATCGACGCACTGCGCCGCGAGGGCGTGGCAATCATTTACATCTCACACCGGCTGGACGAGCTTGCCCGCATTGCCGACCGCATCGTCGTACTGCGTGACGGCAAGCTGATGGCCGATGCGCCGGCCGCCACCATTACGCAAGATGCGCTGATTCAGGCGATGGTCGGACGGGACATCGCCGCCTCGTCCGAAGGCGAGCGTGCCGCACGCGAACCCTGGCGCGGTGACGGCGCTCCTGCCCTGCGCGTGACGGGACTCACACGCGCGCCGGCAGTGCGCGAGGTGTCGTTCGAAGTGGCGCCGGGCGAAATCTTCGGCATCGCCGGACTGGTGGGCGCGGGGCGCACCGAGCTACTGCGCCTGATCTTCGGCGCAGACCGCGCGGATGCAGGCACCATCGAAGCCGGCTCGCCGCTCAAACCGGTACGCATCCACTCTCCCGGCGACGCCGTACGCCAAGGCATCAGCCTGCTCACCGAAGACCGCAAGGACGAAGGCCTGATGCTGGGCCTGCCCATTGCCACCAACATCGCGCTGGGCAACATGCCGGGCGTAACCACGCGCGGCTGGCTGCAGCCTGCGCGTGAACGTGCTCTGGCACAGCGGCACATCGACGCCCTGCGTATCCGCTGCGCGGGGCCCGAGCAACCGGTGGGCGAACTCTCCGGCGGCAATCAGCAGAAGGTGGCAATTGCCCGCTGGCTGGAGCGCGATACCCCGGTGCTGCTGTTCGACGAGCCGACGCGCGGCGTGGACGTTGGCGCCAAGTTCGACATCTACGCCCTGCTCGACGCGCTGGCCGCACGCGGCAAGGCGCTCGTCGTGGTGTCCAGCGATCTGCGCGAGCTGATGCAGTTGTGCGACCGCATCGGCGTCATGCGTGCCGGTCGTCTTACACATATCTTCCAGCGCGGCGGCTGGAGCCAGGATGCCCTGCTCGCTGCCGCTTTTGGTGAGTCGGGCGAATCCAACCCGCCAGCCCCCAACGCATCTCCGGAGACTGCCGATGCGCTCTGACTCCACCCTGCCGCCGGCCGGTACCGACAACGCCCCACCGGCGGCTCCCCGCGCGGCGGTGGGCATGTCGCTTGGCACCATCGGTGGGCTACTGGCCGCGCTGATCGCCATGCTCGTGCTGTTCGGCACGCTGTCGCCAACGTTCTTCTCGCTGCCCACCTTCACCACCATCGCCAACGAGATTCCCGATCTGCTGGTGATGGCGGTGGGCATGACCTTCATCCTGATGATCGGCGGTATCGATCTATCGGTGGGCTCTGTGCTGGCGCTGGCGGCCTCGGTGCTGTCGATTGCCATGACCAAGCTCGGCTGGGGCGTACTGCCCGCGGCGCTGGCGGGCGTGCTGGTGGCAACGGCGGCCGGCGCGGTGACCGGCACGGTCACCGTGCACTGGGGCATCCCATCGTTCATCGTGTCGCTGGGTGTGCTGGAAATGGCCCGCGGCCTCGCCTACAGCCTGACCGATTCGCGCACCGCCTATATCGGCAGCGCGGTCGACTGGATGGCCAATCCGATTGCGTTGGGCATCGCACCGTCATTCCTGATTGCGATTGCCGTCACGGTGATCGGCCAGATCGTGCTGGTGCGCACCGTGTTCGGGCGCTACCTCGTCGCCATCGGCACCAATGAAGAAGCCGTGCGACTGGCGGGCGTGAACCCGCGCCCCTACAAGATTGCAGTGTTCGCGCTGATGGGGCTGCTGGCCGGCCTGGCCGCGTTGTTCCAGGTATCGCGGCTGGAGGCAGCCGACCCGAACGCGGGCGTCGGCATGGAACTGCAGGTCATCGCCGCTGTGGTGATCGGCGGCACGAGCCTGATGGGCGGGCGCGGCTCAGTCGCGCGCACGCTGTTCGGCGTGCTGATCATCTCGGTGCTCGAATCGGGCCTCGCACAGATCGGCGCCTCAGAGCCCACCAAACGCATCATCACGGGCGCGGTCATCGTTGCGGCCGTGGTCATGGATACGTATCGCAGCAGACGTAACAGCCGATCCGGCAGTCAATCCGGCCGTAGCAAGCAACATTAAAGAGACAGAGGAGATCGTCATGGCAACCATCAAGGACGTCGCAGCATTGGCTGGGGTTTCGTTCACCACCGTCTCACACGTCATCAACAACACCAGGCCGGTCAACTCGGAGACCCGCAAGCGCGTGGAAGAAGCCATTCGCGCCACACGCTATGTGCCCAGCGCGGTCGCACGCTCGCTCAAGCACCGGACCACGCGCACCATTGGCGTACTGGTACCGACCGCCACCAACCCATACTTTGCGGAGCTGGCACGCGGCATTGAAGACGTCTGTGCCGCCGCCGGCTACAGCGTCATCCTCTGCAACTCCGACGACGACCCGCGCAAGCAGCGCGACTACCTGCGCGTGCTGATGGAGAAGCGCGTGGACGGCATCATCGTCAGCAGCGCCGGGCCCGACAATGCGCTCATCGAAGCATTGGGAGAATCCGCCCTGCCCGTGGTCATGGTGGACCGCCCGACCGAAGGCATCCAGGCCGATCAGGTGCAGGTCGATCACGAAGAAGGTGCCTACATGGCAACCAAGCATCTGTTGGAGCTTGGCCACCGGCGCATTGCCTGCATCAGCGGGCCATCGGAGCTGAGCGTGACGGCTGGCCGCCTGGCAGGCTTCCACCGTGCACTGCGCGAAGCCGGCGTGCCGGAAGCTTCCGCCCGCGTTGCCGAAGGCGATTTCACCAGCCCCGGCGGCTACCGCGCCGCGCGCCAGTTGCTGACCGAGGGCGAAATGCCCACCGCCATCTTTGCCAGCAACGACCTGATGGGCATCGGGGCCTTGCGTGCTGCGGCCGAGTTGGGCATCCCGGTGCCGAAGGCGCTTTCGATCATCGGCTTTGATGACATCGAACTCAGCCGCTACGTCTATCCAGCGCTGTCCACGGTCGGCCAGTCGATCCGCCAGTTGGGTGAAACCACCGCTCAGACGCTGCTCGAGCACCTGAGCGATGCCGCCATGCGCCATCCGGTCGACGAGCGGCAGGCGCGCCGCATTGTGCTGCCGCCGCGCCTGTCGCTGCGCGAGTCGACCGCAGAACCGGCGCGCCCGGCCCGCGCTGCTTAAGAACATCCACTCACTCTCTCAGCGTAGTCCGACATGGTGGCCAAGCGCCCTCCCGCCTCTTCTGCCCACCCGGCCGCCGACGTGCTGATCGTCGGCAGCCTCAATATGGATCTCGTGATCCGCACCCCACGCTTACCCCGCCCTGGGCAAACGGTTGCGGCACCCGCGTTGGAGACGATTCCCGGTGGCAAGGGTGCCAACCAAGCCGTGGCTGCAGCGCGCCTGGGTGGCCAGGTCGCCATGCTCGGCTGCGTGGGTGACGACGCGTATGGCACGGCCCTGCGCGACGGCCTGCGGCGCGAAGGCGTGGACACGTCGATGGTGTCAGTGCATGCAAGCGCCGCCACCGGCATCGCCTGCGTGACGGTGGCCGACAGCGGGCAGAACACCATCGTGATCGTGGCGGGGGCCAACCAGTTGCTCACGCCGGCCATGATCGAGGCGCAACGCGCGGCGTTCGAGCGCGCCCGTGTGATCGTCTGCCAGTTGGAGTCCCCGCCAGATGCGGTGGAATGCGCGCTCAAGCTTGGGGCACGGCTGGGCAAGACCGTCATCCTGAACCCCGCGCCGGCCATCGGCCCGTTGCCGACACCCTGGCTGGCGGCGTGCGATTACCTGATCCCGAATGAAACCGAAGCGGCGCTGCTGACTGCACACGCCGTCGACTCCCCCGAATCCGCGCTGGATGCTGCAGCTGACCTGCATGCACAAGGCGCGCGGCACGTAATGGTCACGCTGGGCGCGCACGGCGTTGCTTATGTGGATGCCACGACACGCTTGTTGATGCCGGCGCCGATTGCGCAGGCTGTCGACACAACTGCAGCCGGCGACACGTTTGTCGGCGCGTTTGCAGCGGCGTTGGCCGAGGGCTCGACGCCGGATGCCGCCATCGCCTTTGGTCAGGCGGCTGCGGCGGTGTCGGTCACGCGGCTGGGCGCGCAACCGTCCATCCCCTTCCGCAGCGAGCTGGGCGCGCTCGCCACGCACACGCCCTAAACCGGCGAATCAGGCTGGCGTACTGGTACCCGGCGGCGTGGCAGCTGTCGGCGCACGCGGCACCAACAGACACAGCGGATCGCGCAGAATGCGCCGCCACACCGCACCGGTGATCCGCTTGCGATCGAGCCCGCGCAGGTTGCGCGAGCGCATCGCCATGTTGAACGCCAGCGCAAACGACACCATCACGTTGAGCACGCCCATCAGCGCAATGCCGGCAACGGCCAGCCAGAACGGCGCTGTGTGCATCACGCTCGGCCCCAGCACGCCCACCGCCGTTGCCACCGCGCCGGTCGATAGCGTGACGTGGCGCACCTCCATGTGCGGCCCGAAGAACGACACGATCTCCGGCCCCAAGCCCAGCATGAACCCCAGCGACACGTTGGCGACGATGCCCGAGAGGTTCCGCTTCCAGAACCCAGCAATACGCTGCGCGCCCCGCGTGCCCACCATGAAGCGCAGGCGTCGGTGGTAGGCGATCACATCGTGCACACGGTGCAGCGCAAACCAGTTATCGGCCCAGCCGGCGGCCAGGCTCGATGCCCACAGCAGCACGCCCGTGAAGATCGCGTACAGCGGCGTTGGCCCGAGAATCGAAAACGAATCAATGGTCGCCACGGCTTTTTCCGGCGAAATCAGATTCGCATGGAAGAACCGCCCCGCCAGCCACTGCACCAGAAAAGCCACCGGCGCCACCGCCACCAGGTTCCCGGCAATCGCCGCCGCGTTGGTGCGGATCATGGCGACGGTGTCGTCCACGAAGCGCTCCAGGCCCTCGGGGCGGGCGACCTGGTCGAGCCGGTGCGCCAGCGCGGGCGCCGTCATGGCCGGCTGCTTGGTGGCCAGCGTGAAATGGGCAAAGTGGATACCGAGAAAGCTGACCGCGTAGTTGATCGACGCAAAGAAGCCCTCGGTGAACCGGGACAGGTGCGCACCGGCAATGAAGAACTTGACGTACACCGTGGCGGCCGTGATGACGCCCCCGCCGGCCGCGGCTTTCACCATCGCGCCGTACTCTTTCTTGTCGCGGGTGATGTAGTGCTCGCCGCTCTCGGCAGAACGCTCGACCACCTTGCGGGCCAGATCGGCAAACGTGGCACGGACCAGATAACCGACGCTGCGGCGGTGCTGGCTGGCGGACACGAGTTCCGCCGTCAGATGGGTGAAGCGGCGCGTGGCGCGGGTATCCGCCCAGGCGGTGAGCAGCAGGTCAATGCGGCCCAGCCACGCCTTCATGCGCTCCACCTGGAACACCACCTCGACCGACACGCCGTTCTCATCCAGATGCTGGTACACGCTGGCCGTGGCCGTGCGGCACTGGTCCAGCACCGCGCGGAAATAGTTGAGTTGCTGCGCGAGCTGCTCCGGGCGCGCGGGTGGCGCATCTGGACGCTCGAGAAAGATGGCGTTGGCCGCATCCGCCAGCCGGTAGAACGGCAGTTCGGTCACGTCTTCGTGGTCCATGCGGCTGCGGATCGCGCGCGACAGCCCCGCCGCACGCACCTGGCTGATCAGGATCTGAATGCCGATGCCCAGGCTGCGCTCCAGCCGCGTCTGGCCGGTGAGTTCATCTGCATCGCTCAAGCCGGCGCGGAACAGTGCATGCAAACGCGTCACCAGTTCATCGTCCAGGCTATCGACCCAGGCCGCGTCGTGCGGGCCGACAAACAGCAGCGCGAACAGGGCCGCCAACTGCGGTTCATTGGGCGCGGGCGGCAGAAAGCGCGCCTGCCAGCGGTCCACCAGTTCGCCCCAGAAACCCGAGCGTGACGACAAGCCCGTATCGCACAGCAGCGACACCGGGTCGTTGTCCTGCACGATGGTGCGCAGGGTCTGGCCGACGCGGGCGGCCAGGTCGGGGTTGTTCTCCAGCACCTGCAGCAGGTAGCGCAGACGCGCATACCGCCACGATTCGGAGGTGGTCCCCACGGGCCGGTCTGCACGGCGCAGCCAGTAGGCCAGCTCGATCAGCCATTCATTGCGTTCGGCCAGGCTGCGCGTAGGTTCGAACTGCGCCAGGATGGCGTCGAGTTGGTGGCTGGCGTGCCGGGAAGCGCGCCATTTGCGCCACGGATTGAGCAAAAACTTGAGCATCGAACTCCCTAGTTGACGGACACGCTCGGCTCGGCCACTACCCCCAGGCCGATTCTTCTACTTAACGTGCGGATGCCGTGATCAGGCGACGCGCCGCGCCTGAAGATGTGTCCACAATTGTGTCACGACTCCCCCGCCGCCAGCCTCGGGCGAGGCTGCGGTGCATGCCTGACGCATCAACCGCCCGTGAGGTTCAGGCGGCCGGAACGATATGGTCTTCGCCGCTCGCCCCAAAGAGTTGCGACTTGAGCTTGGCCAGCTGATCGCGCACCTGCGCCGCCTTTTCGAATTCGAGGTTTTTGGCGTGGTCGAGCATCTGCTTTTCGAGCCGCTTGATCTCCTTGGACGCCTGCTTCTCGCTCATGTCTTCGTACTTGGCGGCCTCTTGCGCGGCCTTCAGTTCTGCACGCGCATCGTCGACGTTGTACACGCCGTCGATGATGTCCTTGATGCGCTTGACCACCCCGCGCGGCGTGATGCCGTGTGCCTCGTTGTGGGCGATCTGCTTGGCGCGGCGGCGCTCGGTTTCGTCGATGGCCTTGCGCATGGAATCGGTGATGCGGTCGGCGTAAAGGATGGCGGTACCGTTCACGTTCCGCGCGGCGCGGCCGATGGTCTGGATGAGCGAGCGCTCGGCGCGCAGGAAGCCTTCCTTGTCGGCATCCAGGATCGCCACCAGCGACACTTCCGGAATGTCCAAGCCCTCGCGCAGCAGGTTGATGCCGACCAGCACGTCGAACGTACCCAGGCGCAGATCGCGGATGATCTCCACGCGTTCCACCGTGTCGATGTCCGAATGCAGGTAGCGGACCTTGACGCCGTTCTCCGACAGGAACTCGGTCAACTGCTCGGCCATGCGCTTGGTGAGCGTGGTCACCAGCACACGCTCGCCTGCTTCCACACGCAGGTGGATCTCGGAGAGCAGATCGTCGACCTGCGTCGTGGCCGGGCGCACTTCAATGGTCGGGTCGACCAGGCCCGTGGGGCGCACGACCTGCTCGACGACTTCCGTGCCAGCGGTCTTCTTTTCGTAATCCCCCGGCGTGGCGGACACAAACGTGACCTGCCGCATCTTGGTCTCGAATTCGGCGAACTTGAGTGGCCGGTTATCCAGCGCGGAAGGCAGGCGGAAGCCGTATTCGGCCAGCGTTTCCTTGCGCGCGCGGTCGCCGTTGTACATGCCGTTGAGCTGGCCGATCAGCACGTGCGATTCGTCCAGGAACATCAGCGCATCGGGCGGCAGGTAGTCGACCAGCGTCGGCGGGGCCTCGCCCGGTGCCGCGCCAGACAGATGCCGCGAGTAGTTCTCAATGCCTTTGCAAAAACCGAGCTCCTGCAGCATCTCCAGATCAAAGCGCGTGCGCTGTTCCAGCCGCTGCGCTTCCACCAGCTTGTTTTCCTTGTAGAAAAAATCGAGCCGCTCGCGCAGTTCCACCTTGATGGTCTCGATGGCCTTCAACACGGTCTCGCGCGGCGTCACATAGTGGCTCGACGGGTACACCGTGAAGCGCGGGATCTTCTGCCGCACGCGCCCGGTGAGCGGGTCGAACAGTTGCAGCGATTCAACCTCGTCGTCAAACAGTTCCAGGCGCACGGCCATCTCGGCGTGCTCGGCCGGGAAGATGTCGACCGTGTCGCCGCGCACGCGGAAGGTGCCGCGCTGGAAATCCGTCTCGTTGCGCGTGTACTGCATGGCGATCAGGCGCGCGATCACGTCGCGCTGGCTGACCTTGTCGCCCGCACGCAGCGTCAGGATCATCTGGTGGTATTCGCTCGGGTTACCGATACCGTAGATGGCTGACACGGTGGCGACGATCACCACATCGCGGCGCTCCAGCAGGCTCTTCGTCGCCGACAGCCGCATCTGCTCGATGTGCTCGTTGATCGACGAATCCTTCTCGATGAAGAGATCGCGCTGCGGCACATAAGCCTCGGGCTGGTAGTAGTCGTAGTACGAGACGAAGTACTCGACCGCGTTGCGCGGGAAGAAGTCGCGGAACTCCGAATACAGCTGCGCCGCCAGCGTCTTGTTGGGCGCAAACACGATGGCCGGGCGCCCCACCTGCGCGATCACATTGGCCATGGTGAAGGTCTTGCCCGAGCCCGTGACGCCCAGCAGGGTCTGGTACGAGAGGCCATCGCCAATGTTCTCGACGAGCTGGCGGATGGCCTCGGGCTGGTCGCCGGCCGGCGGATACGGCTGGTACAACTGGAACGGCGAGCCCTCGAAGGTCACGAATTTCGACTCGTCGTGCGAGTTGTCGTGTTGAAGGGGGACTTGGCTCAGATCGGTCATGGCGGCGGGGTGGATGGCAGCGCAGGAAGTCGAAAAAGTGACTCGCACGCCCCCAGCAAATGAGGGCGGCAGCGGCAATTGCAACCAATCGTCTAGTGTAGCGCGGCGCCCCAGCAATCGTTTAAGCGCCCTGCGCGGCGCATCTGTAGCGGCTGCCTAAACGCTTTAGACCCCTGTTCTGCAAGGATTTTTCGGGCGATTAGAGCCTGTATTCGGTACAATTCAGTCTTGTGCCCGCTTCATGCATTCGGCGTCGGCAGCCCTGCCGACCGCTTGCGGCGCACCGCCTGCAGCACTCCACCGAATTCCGAACCAACCGATCGAGACACATCTCATGTCGCTTTTCTCTGCCGTCGAACTGGCCCCGCGCGACCCCATCCTGGGCCTGAATGAAGCTTTCAACGCCGATACCCGCAGCACCAAAGTGAATCTGGGCGTGGGCGTGTACTTCACCGACGAAGGGAAAATCCCGGTGCTGCGCGCCGTGCAGGAAGCTGAAAAGGCCCGCCTGGCGACTGTCGCTCCGCGCGGCTACCTGCCGATCGAAGGCATTGCCGCCTACGACCAGGCCGTGCAAAAGCTGCTGTTCGGCGCAGATTCCCACCTGATCGCCGAAGGCCGTGTGGTCACGGCACAAGCCCTGGGCGGCACCGGCGCACTGAAGATCGGCGCCGACTTCCTCAAGCGCCTGTACCCGAACGCCAAGGTCGCCATTTCCGACCCGAGCTGGGAAAACCACCGCGCGCTGTTCGAGTCGGCTGGCTTCGAAGTCGTCAACTACGCGTACTACGATGCCCCGTCGCACGGCCTGAACTTCGCTGGCCTGCTGGATTCGCTCAACAGCTACGCAGCGAACACGATCATCGTGCTGCACGCTTGCTGCCACAACCCGACCGGCGTCGACATGACCGCCGACCAGTGGAAGCAAGTCGTGGAAGTCATCAAGGCCAAGAACCTGATCCCGTTCCTCGACATGGCCTATCAAGGCTTTGCCGACGGCATCCAGCAAGACGGCCTGGCCGTGCAACTGTTTGCGGAATCGGGCCTGCCCTTCTTCGTGTCGAGCTCGTTCTCGAAGTCGTTCTCGCTGTACGGCGAGCGCGTCGGCGCCCTGTCGATCGTGACGACCAGCAAGGACGAAGCCACCCGCGTGCTGTCGCAAGTCAAGCGCGTGATCCGCACCAACTACTCCAACCCGCCCACGCACGGCGGCACGGTGGTCGCCACGGTGCTGAACAGCCCCGAGCTGCGCGCGATGTGGGAACAGGAACTGGGCGAAATGCGCGACCGCATCAAGTCGATGCGCAATGCGCTGGTCGACAAGCTGGCTGCCAAGGGCGTGAAGACCGACTTCTCGTTCGTGAAGGCACAGCGCGGCATGTTCTCGTATTCGGGCCTGACCTCGGCCCAGGTGGATCGCCTGCGCAACGAGCACGGCATCTACGCCGTGTCGACTGGCCGTATCTGCGTGGCTGCGCTGAACACCCACAACATCGACGCCGTGGTCAACGCCATTGCCGACGTGCTGTAAGCGCCACGCCCAGCGGGCAATTGCAAAAAGAAAAGCGGCTTCGGCCGCTTTTTTGCTGCATGGTGGTTAACTGACACGGGCGCATCATACAAGGCGCGCAACACTCCGTATCAGGGTTTCTGCTGCATCGCAGTATCATGCAACGAGGCGCATAATCGTTTGCGTATTCCGTCACCACGCCGCCACCACAGACCGGTCCAGCCATGCTTTACCAGCTCCACGAATTCCAGCGCGCCCTGCTCAGCCCGATGACGGCCTGGGCCCAAGCCACCGCCAAGACCTTCACCAACCCCTTGAGCCCGCTGTCGATGGTGCCTGGCGCCCAGCGCTACGCCGCCGGCTACGAGCTGCTCTATCGCCTGGGCAAGGAATACGAGAAGCCGGAATTCGGCATCCGCTCCGTCAAGTCCAACGGGCGCGACATCCCGATCGTTGAGCAGACGATCATCGAGAAGCCGTTCTGCCGCCTGATCCGCTTCAAGCGCTACGCCGACGACGCCGAAACCATCAAGCTGCTCAAGGACGAGCCGATCGTGCTGGTGTGTGCGCCGCTGTCGGGGCACCATTCGACGCTGCTGCGCGACACCGTGCGCACGCTGCTGCAGGATCACAAGGTGTACGTCACGGATTGGATCGACGCCCGCATGGTGCCGGCCGAAGCCGGCGCGTTCCATCTGTCGGACTACATCAACTACATCCGCGAGTTCATCAACCACATCGGTGCCGACAAGCTGCACGTGATCTCGGTGTGCCAGCCGACCGTGCCGGTGCTGGCTGCCATCTCGCTGATGGCCTCGGACGGCGAAAAGACGCCGCGCACCATGACCATGATGGGCGGCCCGATCGACGCCCGTAAGAGCCCGACCGCTGTCAACTCGCTGGCGACCAACAAGTCGCACAGCTGGTTCGAGACCAACGTGATCTACACGGTGCCGGCCAACTACCCGGGCCACGGCCGCAAGGTCTATCCGGGCTTCCTGCAGCACGCCGGCTTCGTGGCCATGAACCCGGACCGCCACGTCTCGTCGCACTACGACTACTACCTGAGCCTGATCGAAGGCGACACCGAAGACGCCGAAGCCCACGTCCGTTTCTACGACGAGTACAACGCCGTCCTCGACATGGCCGCCGAGTACTACCTCGAAACCATCCGCGACGTGTTCCAGGAGTTCCACCTGGCCAACGGCACGTGGGTCATCGAAGGCAAGCCGGTGCGCCCGCAGGACATCAAGGGCACCGCGCTGTTCACCATCGAAGGCGAGCTGGACGATATCTCCGGCAGCGGCCAGACCGAGGCGGCCCACGGCCTGTGCACCGGCATTCCCAAGGCGCGCAAGCAGCATTTGACGGCACCGAAGTGCGGCCACTACGGCATCTTCTCGGGCCGCCGCTGGCGCGAGCAGGTGTATCCGCAACTGCGCGATTTCATTCGCCAGTACGATCAGGGCGCACCCCGCATCAAGGCCGTCGCCTAAGTCCGGCGCACCAGAAAAAAAGCCTCGCAACCGCGAGGCTTTTTTGTTTTGAGATGGCGTGCGACTCAGCCCTCAGGCCGCTCCAGATAGGCCAGCAGCATCTTGATGTGCAACTGCGCGAAGGCTTCGTGCTCGTCAGCCGAGGCGATGTCTCGGCCGATCACCGCGCTGATCGTGTAGCGATTGGACAGCACGTAGTAGCCCAGCGCAGAGATCGTGAGGTACAGCCGCGAGACATCCACATCCTTGTGGAAGATGCCGCTGCGCTGACCCCGCTCGACCACACCACGCAGCACGTCGATGACCGGGTTGACCAGCTCCCCCAGGTGCGGCGACGTCTTCAGGTGCCGCGCCTCATGCAGGTTCTCGCTGTTGAGCAGGCGGATGAACTCGGGGTTCTCGTAGTAGAAATCCCAGACGAAACGCGCCAGCTGGATGACCGCTTCGCGCGGGTCGGACGACTCGATCTGCACTTGCTCTTCAGCCTGCTTGAAGCGGAAGTACATGTGCTCGAGCACGGTCAGGAAGAGCTTTTCCTTACTGCCGTAGTAGTAGTACAGCATGCGCTCGTTGGTCTCGGCGCGGCGGGCGATGGCGTCGACACGGGCGCCGGCAAAGCCACCGCGTGAGAACTCTTCAAGTGCCGCAGCGAGGATGCGCCGGCGTGTGCCAGCGGGGTCGCGACGTGCGCGGGGTGCGGCAGAATCGCCCGAGGTATCGACGGGATCAATGTCGGCGAGCGGCGCGGCTGGGTAAGACGGCATGGCACGTCGGTCCGTTTAGAACCTAAGGATTATGTCATACGGTTAAGACATGATCGCCGCGGTCAATGTCAGGGCATGCACGCCTTGCGCGGCCGCCAAATCAGCGATAATGGCAGGCTATTCAAACGATAAGTCCCATCGTGGTTTCCTTGGTCCCCGCATTGGCCAATTCCCTGGCCGACCGGCTCGAACACCTCCTGCCGCAGACGCAATGCACCAAGTGCGGCTACAACGGCTGCCGCCCGTACGCTGAAGCCATGGCGAGCGGTGAGGCGCTGCCCAACCGTTGCCCGCCGGGCGGTGCAGAGGGCATCCGCCGCTTGTCCGAGGCGCTCGGCCGCACGGGCGATCTGCTGCCGCTGGACCCAACCAACGGCATCGAGCAGCCACGCGCTGTGGCCGTCATCGACCCGGAACGCTGTATCGGCTGCACGTTGTGTATTCAGGCATGCCCGGTCGATGCCATCGTCGGCGCACCCAAAGCGATGCACACGGTGCTGGAAGACTGGTGTACCGGCTGTGACCTCTGCGTACCGCCCTGCCCGGTCGATTGCATCGACATGATCCCCATCACCGGTGAACGCACGGGCTGGGACGCCTGGAGCCAGGCACAGGCCGACGTCGCCCACGATCGCTACGATTTCCGCAACGCCCGCCTCAAACGCGAGCAAGCCGAGAACGAAGCACGCCTGGCCGCTAAGGCCGCCGCCAAGCTGGCCGCCGTCAGCGCAGAACAACCCGCCGACGATGCCGAGCGTGCCGCCCAGGCACGCAAGAAGGCGATCATCCAGGCCGCCATCGAGCGCGCCCGCCAGAAGCAGGCGGAGATGGCTGCGCGCGGGCAGGGTCCGCGCAACATCACCGATGTGTCGGCAGACGTGCAGGCTCAGATCGACGAAGCCGAAGCCCGCCGCAAGCGCATCGCCGACCAGATCGAGCACAGCGCCAACCCCGACACAGACCAACCCTGACGCCCGACGATGAATCCCGCCAAGCGCCACGCCATCTTCGAGACCCTGCGCGAGAACAACCCCACGCCAACCACGGAGCTGGAGTACACCTCACCGTTCGAGCTGCTGATTGCTGTCCTGCTCTCTGCGCAGGCGACCGACGTGGGCGTCAACAAAGCCACGCGCAAGCTGTTTCCAGTGGCGGACACGCCGGCCAAGATGCTGGCGCTGGGCGAGGAAGGCATCACCGAATACATCAAGACCATCGGGCTGTACCGCACCAAGTGCAAGCACATCCTGCAGACGTGCCGCATCCTGCTTGACCAGTACGGCGGTCAGGTGCCGCGTGATCGCGCCGCCCTGGAAAGCTTGCCGGGCGTGGGCCGCAAGACCGCCAATGTGGTGATGAACACGGCCTTCGGCGAGCCGACGATTGCGGTGGACACGCACATCTTCCGCGTAGCCAACCGCACCGGACTGGCGCCGGGCAAGAACGTACTGGAAGTGGAACTGAAACTGCTGAAGGTAGTGCCGGAGGAATTTCGCCAGGATGCGCACCACTGGCTGATCCTGCACGGGCGCTACGTGTGCAAGGCGCGCAAGCCCGAGTGCTGGCACTGCGCGATCGAGCCACTGTGTGAGTTCAGGCCGAAGACACCGGCGCCGAAGGAATAAAAAACGGGGACCGCAGTTTCGAATGCGAGTCCCCGTTTCTCTTTGCGCGATCGGCTGTCGATCAGACGATCTTGCAGGCCTCTTCAAACGACAGGCGCGGGTTGCGCGGATGCAGCTTCTCCACGTCGCCGTAGCCGATGTTCATTATGAAGTTGACCTTCCACTGGCCATCGGGGAAGAACGTCTCGTTGACCTTGTTGGCGTCGAAGCCGGCCATCGGGCCGCAATCCAGACCCAGCGCGCGGGCCGCGATCACCAGGTAGCCGCCCTGCAGCGAGCTGTTCATCAATGCAGCAGCGTTGATCTTGGCCTGGTCACCGGCGTACCACGAACGCGCATCGGCGTGCGGGAACAGCTTGGGCAGTTGCTCGTGGAATTGGATGTCGTACGCGACGATCACGGCCACGGGCGCCTGGCGGGTCTTTTCCTGGTTGCCGGCCGACATGCACGGAATCAGGCGTTCCTTGGCAGCCGCGCTCTTCACGAACACGAAGCGGGCCGGTGTGCTGTTGGCGGCGGTCGGGCCGTACTTGACGGTCTCGTACAGCGTGTTCAGCAGTTCATCGTCGACCGGCTTGTCCAGCCACACGTTGTGTGTGCGGGCCTCGTGGAACAGTTGGTCCAGCACGGACGGTTCAAGCATGGGCATTGCAGGGTGCTCCTGAAAAGAGTCAAGGAGCGCATTGTAATGCGGCCCGCTACGTTGCGCCGGCCGGGTCTCAGCGCAGGAATGCATCAACGCCCTGATGGTCAACACTGACCAGCATGCAGAAACGACATGCCTTCATTGTATTTAATCGCTTTTCTTGCGATGCGCCGTTCAAAGCGCATGTCATTTTTACCAGTAGATTGCACGCTCCACAAAACAGACCTTTACAACGGTTTCCTTACGAACTACTTTTTCGTTCGTCATTGAATCACCAGCAGGTTGAGCGAACCGGATTCGCACTTTGATTTAACCAAAGTGCGTGGATGCATTCGCGCTAACGTTTTCGCATTGCCATCGCTGACTTTGCGCAAACAGCCTGCCAGCTTGATTCCCTGACTCCGGCGTTGTTCCTATTTTTGAAACCCCACCAGGTTTCAAGGGGATCGTTTTGCCGAATAAAAATAGATTGAATTAAATTCCCCGTAAGAGGCGGGAAATCAGAATATCCGGTTTGCGCGGGATAGAGATTACAAAACGCAAATCAGATATGGAGCCAACTTAAAACCATCCGTTTTAAGTGATGGCGTTCGTCATCCTGAAAAAGGCCTTTATCGCCATGAAAAAATCCAGGTTATCGACCAGTGATTTTGCAGGTTTGCCCAAAGCCCTGGGCGCATCGCTTGCCGCGGCAGCGCTCGCTGCCTCGCTGCTAGCGGGTTGCGGCGGCGGAGACTCCTCTGCCACCGCCAACCCCAGCGGCACCGCTGTGGATGCGGGCAAGACGGTCACGCAACCGGTGACGGCAGCCACGCCGCCCGATCAACCGTACGTAGACCCCAACGTCTACGGCACCGGCCCCAATGACGCCCTCGCCGCTGACCCAGGCGAAAGCGCCGCCATCACGCACCACACGGTCACCATCGGCGGCAAGAGCATCGCCTACACCGCCACCGCCGGCCACCTGACGACCATCGACCCCGTCACGTCGAAAGCCAATGCGTCGATGTTCTACGTGGCGTACACGCAGGACAATCCGGACCCGTCCAAGCCGCGCCCGGTGACGTTCTTCTACAACGGCGGCCCCGGCTCGTCGTCGGTCTTCCTGCTGCTGGGCTCGTTCGGGCCGAAGCGCCTGCAGTCATCGTTCCCGAACTTCACGCCACCGGCACCGTACAAGCTGCCTGACAACCCGGACAGCCTGCTTGACCGCTCCGACCTCGTGTTCATCAACCCGGTGGGCACCGGCTATTCGGCCGCCATCTCCCCTGCCGTGAACAAGAACTTCTGGGGGGTGGATCAGGACGCCCACTCGATCGACCGCTTCATCCAGCGCTACCTGACCAAGTACTCACGCTGGAACTCACCCAAGTTCCTGTTCGGCGAATCGTATGGCACGGCGCGCAGTGCGGTGGTGTCGTGGGTGCTGCATGAAGACGGTATCGAGCTGAACGGCATCACGCTGCAATCGTCCATCCTCGACTACTCGAACGCACTGTCGGCCGTCGGCATCTTCCCGACGCTTGCTGCGGACGCGTGGTACTGGAAGAAGACAACGGTGAACCCACCGCCCGCCGATCTCGACAGCTACATGGCCCAGGCCCGCAACTACGCCGACAACACGCTCGCACCGCTGGCACAGGCGCCGAGCGCGGCGGACGGCGGCTTCGTCAACGTGCGCCTGAACCTGAACCTGCAGTCTGCGCAGACGATGGGCTCGTACATCGGCACCGATCCGATCTCGCTGATCCAGACGTTCGGCAATCCGGCGGCGCTGGGCAACGTGCCATCGCAGAACAACAACCCGCCGTACACGTTCTTCCTAACGCTGAACCCAGGCATCCAAATCGGTCAGTATGACGGCCGCGCCAACTACACGGGCAAGGGCATCGCACCGTTCATCCTGCCGAATTCGGGCAGCAACGATCCGTCGATTTCCAACATCGGCGGCGTATACACGGTGCTGTGGAACAGCTACCTGAACACCCAGCTCAAGTACACGTCGACCTCGTCGTTCGTGGACCTGAACGACGCCGTGTTCAACAACTGGGACTTCAGCCACATCGACCCGACGGGCGCCAACAAGGGCGGCGGCAACACGCTGTACACCGCCGGCGACCTGGCCTCGACGATGAGCCTGAACCCCGACCTGAAGGTGCTCCAGGCCAGTGGCTACTACGACGCCGTCACGCCGTTCCACCAGACCGAGCTGACGCTGGCGCAGATGCCACTCGACCCGGCCATCAAGTCCAAGAACCTGACGATCAAGAATTACCCGTCGGGCCACATGATCTATCTGAACGATACGTCGCGTACCGCCCTCAAGGGTGACCTGGCCTCGTTCTACGATGGCGTGTTGGCGGATCGGCCGGCCCTGATGCGGGTGCAGGGCCTGCAACGCTTGCCGGAAGGCGTGAAGAAGTAATCGCCTGAAAGCTGAAAAGCAAACCGCCCGACCAGGTTCAGGCCTGGTCGGGCGGTTTCTGTTTGGACATCGAGCCGGCGTCAGGCCATGTCTTCCACCTGATGGCCGGCAGGCTTGGCATCAGCACGCGTGAGCCACAGCACGCCCGCAAGGATCAGCACGCCACCCGTTATCTGCATGGGTGCAATCGATTCGCCCAGCAGCAACGCCGCCAGCAGCACCGTCACCACAGGCTCCAGCGTCGACAGCATCGACGCCTGCGCCGCGCCGAGCTTCTGCAGGCCGGTAAAGAACGTCAGGATGGCCACCACCGTCGACAGGCCGGCAATCGCCACGGCCGCCGACCAGCCACCGAACGTGCCGGGCAGGTGTGCAGGCGCGCCGACCAGCGCCATGCCCGTGTACACCACCGCCGCCGCGGTACAGATGACCGTCGTACATGCCAGCGGATCGAGCCCGCGCGTCACACGCGCACCCACCGTGATGTAGATCGAATAGATCACCGCCGAAGTCACGCCCAGCGCAATGCCAAGCAGGCTGCCACCCGACAGGCCCGCGCCGCCCACGGTCAGCCCAGCCCCCACGGAACACAGCACCAGCGCGATGATGGCGGTTGCGGTCAGCCGCTCGCGCAGGAAGATTGCCGCCAGCACCGTCACGAACATCGGATACAGATACAGCAGCAGCGCCACCAGGCTGGCCGGCGCGTAGTTCAGCGCGGAGAAAAACGTGAACGACTGCCCCGCGTAGCCGATACCGCCCATCGCCGCCAGCCCCGCAACGCGCGACCACGGCGGGATACCGATGCGCCGCATCCGCATCACCACCATCAGCGCCGCGGCTGCGATGACGAATCGCACCATCAGCAGGCCCACCACGTTGGCACCGCTGGCATAGGCGTAATGCGTGAAGATGGCCATCGCGCCGAATGACGCGGCGGACACGGCAATCAGCAGCACGCCGAGCAGCTTGTCGGCCGCGCGTGCAGCGAGGGGGGAGTCGGCGTTTTGTCTCATGGTGTGCGGCGTTGGTTGTTGGGGGGGCGCCGTCTGCGGTGTGGGCGGCCATTGTAGCGTCGGCGTCGCACCGGCACGCGGCAGGGCCCGCCGGTACAATGGCGGAATCATGTTCAATCCCTCCCGCGACGAAGTTCGCCAATTCTTTTGCGGCGCCTGGCGCAAGCACCGTCAGGCCGAAATCCTCACGCCGCTCGAAGCCATGGCGGTCGACTGGATGCAACTGCATCCCGAGTACCACGACACCCTGGAAGCCGGCGATGAAGCCCTCATCCGCGACTACACGCCCGAGAGCGGCCAGAGCAATCCGTTCCTGCACCTGTCGATGCATCTGTCGATCAGCGAACAGGTGTCGGTGGACCAGCCGCGCGGCATCCGTGCCGCATACGAGGCACTGGCACAGCGGCTCGACTCGCCGCACGACGCCCAACATCAGGTGATGGAATGCCTCGGCCAGATGCTCTGGACGGCGCAGCGCACCGGCTTGCCGCCCGACGGCGAGGCGTACATCGAGTGCGTGCGCAAGCGCGCCACGGCCCGCTAGGCGCCCGAGTCATCCACCCAATAAAAAACCGCTCCGAGGAGCGGTTTTTCTTTGCCTGCCAAAGCTGGCTTACTTCTTGAGCACCAGCGAGCCGGGCAGCGACTCGATGTAGGCGGCAATGTCCTTCAACTCCGCCTCGGTGAACGGACGCGGCTTGCCATCGGCACCGATGGTGGCCGGGTTGCTGTTGACCTGGCCCGCCATGATGGCGTTGCTGCGGCCCATCAGCGGGTTGTTGCTGGTCTGATAGGCCAGCAGTGCGTGATAGATGTAGTCGCCGTGCTGGCCGGCCAGCTTCGGGTAGTCCGGCGAAATCGGGGCGTTCAGGCCGGCACCGTGGCAGGCCGCGCACGTGCCCTTCTCCACCAGTTGCTTGCCCTTTTCCAGATCGGCTGCTTGTGCCGAAACGGCAGCACCCAGGATCAACGCGCCCAAACCAAGCGAGATCTTCTGCATGTTCTTCCTCGTCACTTCCGGGGGTTGTTGGGCGTAGCGGCCGTCTGCTGCGAGTAATACGCAGCCAGGTTGGCGATGTCCTGGTCCGTCAGCGAGCCGGCAATGGCGCGCATGGTCGGGTGCTTGCGGTCACCCTTCTGGTACGCGTGCAGCGCGCTTTCGATGTACTTGGCGTTCTGGCCGCCCAGGTAGGGCACGCGGTACACCTCGGGGAACGACGTCTTGTAGTCGGGGATGGCATGGCAGCCGATGCACATTGCGACCTTGCTCTGGGCGGCTGCGGCATCGCCCTGGATGTCCGCGGCGGAGGCAGACGCGGCCAGCGCACCGAATGCGCCCAACCCGGCCACCATGGTGAGGATCTTTTTCATCTCGTTCTTAAGCGTGGAGTTCAGAATCCTGCTCGCCCTGCCCGCTTGTCTCAGCCGGCTGTCTCTCTGGGCGCCTTTACCGACTTTAGACAAGAAGCCATCAGACGGTCGTTTGAGGTGCGTCAAACCGGCGCATTGTAGCGCACAGATTTTTTTCCAGTCCAGTTAGGGGTCCCGTGACTTGACAGCGGGGAATGGCACGACCGAACAGCCCTGGCGGCACCGGGCAGCAAACACCCAAAGTCTCTTATACTGGCCGTTTCCGATTTCTTTTACCGCCCAGTAGGCTTGCACGATGAACACCACCACCTCGCCTGCCGCATCCAACCAGCGCGCGCGTTTTGAAGGCTCCGAACAGTACGTCGCCACCGATGACCTCAAGCTTGCCGTCAACGCGTCCATGACGCTGCAGCGCCCGCTGCTGATCAAGGGCGAGCCGGGCACGGGCAAAACCATGCTGGCCGAGGAAGTGGCCGCCGCCCTGGGCATGCCGCTGCTGCAGTGGCACGTGAAGTCGACCACCAAGGCGCAGCAGGGCCTGTACGAATACGACGCCGTCTCGCGCCTGCGCGACTCGCAACTCGGTGATGACAAGGTCCACGACATCCGCAACTACATCGTCAAAGGCGTGCTGTGGCAGGCTTTTGAGGCGGATGAACCCGTCGTGCTGCTGATCGACGAGATCGACAAGGCCGACATCGAATTCCCGAACGATCTGCTGCGCGAGCTGGATCGCATGGAGTTCTACGTGTACGAAACGCGCGAGACCATCCGCGCCAAGCACCGTCCGCTTGTCATCATCACATCGAACAACGAGAAGGAGCTGCCGGACGCCTTCCTGCGCCGCTGCTTCTTCCACTACATCAAATTTCCGGATGCCGAGACGATGCAGGCCATCGTCGACGTGCATTACCCGGGCATCAAGCCCACGCTGGTCAAGGCCGCGCTGGATGCGTTCTACGAGATGCGCAACCTGCCGGGGCTGAAGAAGAAGCCGTCGACCTCCGAGCTGATCGACTGGCTCAAGCTGCTGCTGGCTGAGGACATTCCGCCGGAATCGCTGCGCAGCCAGGACAAGAACGCCGCCATTCCGCCGCTGCATGGCGCGCTGCTCAAGAATGAGCAGGACGTGCACCTGTTCGAGCGCCTGGTCTTCATGAACCGCGCCAACCGCTGAACGGGGTTGCACCATGCCGCGTCTGATCGAACCCGTCACGCTGTCCGGCCAGCACGCCTGGCTGGAGCCGCTTGGCCCTGAGCACGAAGAGGAAGTCCGCGCCGCAGCCGCTGATGGTGAGCTGTGGCGGCTCTGGTACACCTCCGTGCCCTCGCCTGACAAAGTTGGCGACTGGCTGGCCATTGCGCTGGACATGCGCGAGCGGCTCGGCGCCATGCCGTTCGTCGTGCGCGAAATGCATGACGGCAAACCCGGCAAGGTGGTCGGGGCCACACGCCTCTTCAACGTGGACGAGGCCAACCGCCGGCTCGAAATCGGCCACACGTGGTACGCCAAATCGGTCCAGCGCACGGGCATCAACACGGAATGCAAGCTGCTGTTGCTGACGCACGCATTCGAGACACTGCGCTGCATTGCCGTGGAATTCCGCACACACTGGATGAACCACCAAAGCCGCGCCGCCATCGCCCGCTTGGGCGCCAAACAGGACGGCGTGCTGCGCAATCACCAGCGCATGCCTGACGGCAGCTTCCGCGACACAGTGGTCTTCTCGATCATCGAATCGGAATGGCTGACCGTGAAACGCCATCTGCAATACAAGCTGGAGCAGCCGCGATGAACCCGTGGCTGCTGCTGGCTTGCACCATCGTCTCCGAGGTGATCGGCACGTTGTGCCTGAAGCTATCGGACGGGTTTTCCAAGCCGCTGTGGATTGTCGGCACGGCCATCTGCTACGGGCTCGCCTTCTGGGGCCTGGCGATCGTCATGAAACGCATCGATATGAGCATCACGTATGCGGTGTGGTCGGGCGTGGGCACGGTGCTGACGGCCGTCGTCGGCATCCTGCTGTTCAAGGAGGGGGTGTCGATGGCCAAGCTCTCGGGCATCGGCATGGTGGTGGGCGGCGTGGTGCTGCTGAACGTCAGCGGCGCGTCTCACTAACTGACCCACTAAGCCACCGAGCAGGAGACAGACATGCTCATCGATTTCTTCTTCACCCTGCGGCACGCCAAGCTGCCGGTCTCGGTCAAGGAATACCTGACGCTGCTTGAAGGGCTCAAGCAGCAAGTCATTGCGCCCTCGCTCGACGAGTTCTACTTCCTGGCGCGCATGACGCTGGTGAAGGACGAGAAGCACTTCGACAAGTTCGACCAGGCCTTCGGCGCGTACTTCAAGGGCGTGGAAGGCGCGGTCGACTGGCGCGCGGATATTCCGCTCGACTGGCTCATCAAGAAGCTGGAGCGCGAGCTCTCGCCGGAAGAGAAGGCCAAGGTCGAAGCCATGGGCGGCCTCGACAAGCTGATGGAGCGCCTGAAGGAACTGCTTGGCGAACAGCACGAGCGCCACGAAGGCGGCAGCAAGTGGATCGGCACCGGCGGGACGTCACCGTTCGGGCACGGCGGCTACAACCCGGAAGGCATCCGCATCGGCGGGCCATCGAAGGGCAACCGCACGGCAGTCAAGGTGTGGGAAGCGCGTGCGTACAAGGACTACGACGACACGGTCGAACTCGGCACGCGCAACATCAAGGTGGCGCTGCGCCGCCTGCGCAAGTTCGCCCGTGACGGTGCCGACATCGAGCTGGACCTGGACGACACCATCCACTCCACCGCCGCCAACGCGGGCATGCTCGACATCAAGATGCGCCCTGAGCGGCACAACAACGTCAAGGTGCTGATGCTGATGGACGTTGGCGGCTCGATGGACGACCACATCAAGCGCGTGGAAGAACTGTTCTCCGCCGCCAAGACCGAGTTCAAGCACCTGGAGTACTACTACTTCCACAACTGCGTGTATGAGCATCTCTGGAAGAACAACCGCCGCCGCCATGCGGAGCGTTTCTCCACGTGGGACGTCATCCGCAAGTACCCGCCCGACTACAAGCTGATCTTTGTGGGCGACGCGACGATGAGCCCGTACGAGATTCTGCAGGCCGGCGGCTCGGTCGAATACAACAACGCGGAAGCCGGCGCTGTCTGGCTCAAGCGGTTGATCGAGCAATTTCCGAAGTTCGTCTGGCTCAACCCCGAGCCGGAGGGCCTGTGGGAATACCGCCAGTCCATCTCGGTCATCAACCAGATCGTGAAGACGCGGATGTATCCCGTGACCATCGCCGGGCTGGAATCGGCGATGCGGTTGCTGTCCAAGTAGCGCCCTCGCCTTTCTCGTTTCTCCGGGCGTGGATGCAGTGATTACCTGCCGCGTAATCGACACCATCCACGCCGGCACCGAAGATGAAGCCATGCAGCACGGAAGACGAATCACCGTGCGCTGCAGCCTCCCCCACTTCGCACGGAGAAACGCCATGACCGCCACACAACTCGCCGCCAACGAAACCCTCGCAGACACGCTGGTCGACCGCTACATCGCTGCCTGGAATGCGACCGACGCCGCGCAGCGCCGCACCCTTGTCGCACAGACCTGGACCGAAGGCGCCACCTACGTTGATCCGCTGATGCAGGGCACGGGCCATGACGGCATCGACGCGCTCATCGCCGGTGTGCACGCCAAGTTTCCGGGCTTCCGCTTTGCACGTGACGGTGGTGTGGACGTGGTGCAGGACACGATCCGCTTCCGCTGGACGCTTGGCCCGGACGGCCAGGCGCTGGTCAAGGGCACGGATTTCGTGCGCGTTGTTGGCGACCGCATGCACGTGGTGACCGGTTTCATCGACCAGATGCCCGGCATGGGCGACGCAGCCTAAGCACGCACCTTCGCAAAAGCAAACGCCCCGGCATACCGGGGCGTTTTGCATGGGCGGACGATAGTGATGCTCAGATCGTCAGCATGTCTTCCTGACCCGCATTGGCGCTGCGCAGCCCTTCTGCCCAGCCCTTGGTCGGCAGCTTGAGCGAGGCTTGCAATGCAGCAGCCCGCTCCTTCACCGCATCCCAGCTCACCTGCAGCGGCGGCCCGTTGAAGGCCAGCGCAATCACATTGCCGTCGTGCACTTCGGGGAAGACGAGCACGCGGTTGTCGAATGCATCGCAGATGCGCTCGATGTTGCGCGGGAAGCTGGTGTGGTCGCCAAACAGGTTGATGGTCATCACACCGGGCGATCGCAGCACCTGGCGGCAAGCCTTATAGAACGCAGGCGTATCGAGTACCGGCCCGCGGGCCGTGGCGTCGTACAGATCGATCTGCAGCGCGTCGACGGTGCCGTGGTGGCTGGCGTCCATTACCCAGTCGTAGGCGTCCTGCTCCAGCACACTCAGGCGCGCATCGTTGAACGGCATGTTGAACATGCTGTGCGCGGCGACGATCACGGAAGGATTCAATTCCACTGCCGTGACCTGCGCGGGTGCCAGCTGGCGGTGGCAGAACTTGGTCAGCGCGGCGGCACCGAGCCCCAATTGCACGACATGGAAATCCGGTCGCGATGCCGGATCCAGGAAGAGCATCCACGCCATCATCTGCTGGGCATATTCCAGCTCAATGGCATCTGGCTTGGACAGACGCATCGCGCCCTGCACCCACTCGGTGCCGAAGTGCAGGTAGCGCACGCCCGCCAGTTCAGAGAACGTGACCGGGGCAAAGCGCGGGGCCATGCGCTTGGGTTCGTCATCGTGGTTCATGCGGTCTTCGCGCTTGGCGCGAGCAGGACGGCGCGAGGCCACGGCCTCGATGGATTTGCGTTTCAACAGCGTCATAAAGCGGATCAACGGGAAGAAGTCTGGGCTGCCTGCGCGCGCTGCAGCCATTCACGGTTGTGGTCTTTGGCGTAGCGCGTCCAGTGCTTGGCGTCGCGCAGGATCTCGTCAAACAACGTTTGGGCGCGTTGCTTGTCGGCATCGTTGTTCTGGGCGAGCAGCCATTCGCCGAACAGGCAGCGGGCAGCGGCATCGTTGGCGTAGGTCAGGGCCTGCTCGAATGCGTCGCGGGTGTTGGGTGCGTTGATGGCGGCCAGTGCGCGCGCATAGAGCAGCGTCGGGTCGGGTTGCTGGCGTGTCACGCGGTGCGCCTCGAACAGCGTCTCCAGGGTGCCCTTGGCGAGCGCCGCATCGCCAGTGGCGAACTGTGCGCGGGCCAGTCCCAGCAGCACCGCCGAATCACCTGCAAACGGGCCGGTGGCCGCTTGCTCGAAATGTTGGCGCGCCTCTTTGGCGTCGCCCGCCTCCAGCAGCGCTTCGCCCAGGCGCAGGCGGTGCTGCACGGTCGGCGCGCGATCGAAATCGTTGCGTGCCTCACGCACGGCGCGGTTGGGGTCGATCAGTTGGGTGACAGCGCGGCTCGCTACACGGGCGCCGCGCGAGTGGCGCATCCCGGGCAGGTAGATGGCGAAGAAGTACACCACGCTGCCCAGCAGCGGAAACGCAAACAGGATGAACAGCCAGTACATGTTCTGGTTGCTGCGCACCACGTGCACGGCAAAGAACAGCGCGACGATGACGTGAAACCCGATTCCAAGAAACGGCATGTTGAGGCCCGGTAACAGAAATGTGCCGACACCCCCGCGCCGGCCACGGGCGCGATTGTGACAGATGCGCGGGCACGCGGCCGTGACCGCTCCTTAACGTTTGCGAGTCGAGTACGGGCAAAGCCTTATGTAACCGCCCTTGACAGTCAATTAACCCATTGGTTAAATGAAGTCATGCCGACATCTGACGACGCCCTCTCGACCGTATTCGCCGCCCTGGCCGACCCAACCCGCCGCGCGATACTTGCGCGCCTGGCGGAAGGCGAAGCCCCGGTTAGCGAACTCGCCCGCCCGTTCGACATGTCCGCCCCGGCCATTTCCAAGCACCTGCGCGTGCTGGCCGAAGCCGGGCTGATCGAGCGCGAAATCAACGCGCGCTGGCGCATCTGCCATCTGCGCCCCGGCGCCCTGCGCGATGCGCACGGCTGGCTGGAGCGCTATCGCCAGCATTGGGAAGGCAACCTGGACCGCCTGGTTGCGTTTGTCGAGCAAGCCCACGCCGCGTCTGCGCCCCCGGACGCGAACACCCCATCCACCAAGGACTGACAACCGACACCCGGAGACGACCATGGACCGCGCCGCCACTTTCGAACTGGAGATGACCCGCCATATCCGCGCACCGCGCGAGCGGGTCTTCGATGCCTTTACCGATCAGGCTGCGCTCGCGGTCTGGCACTGCCCGCGGGGCATGGGCGTGGTCGAAGCCAGCGCCGATGCACGCGTCGGCGGCCAATACCGCATCGTCATGGGCGCCCGCGATGGCGAGCAGCACGTGGCACATGGCGAATACCAGTTGCTCGACCGCGCCAACTTTCTCGCCTACACCTGGGGCTGGGAATCCGGCGAATTGCCGGCCAGCGCCCGCACGCTCATTGAAGTCACCCTCACCGACCAGGACGGCGGTACGCGTCTGCACATGCGTCATAGCGGCTTCCCCGACGAGCCCACGCGCGATTCGCACAATGGCGGCTGGCAATCCGTCTTCAACCGGCTGAGCGACTACCTGGACCCCGAAGGCAGCGCCGGCACGCTCACCGTCTATGGCAATCCACGCAGCACCTACTGCCGCACGGTGCGCATGGCGCTTGAGGAAAAAGGCCTGCGCTACAAACTCGACCCACTCACCCCGCATACGCCCGAACTGCTTGAGCACAATCCCTTCGGCCGCGTACCGGCATTCAGCGACGGGCCGATCGAGTTCTACGAAACGCGGGCCATTCTCAGCTATGTCAATGAAGCCTTCGACGGCCCGAGCCTGATACCGCAGACCGGCCCCACCGCCCGCGCCCGCAACGAGCAGTGGATCAGCCTGATCAACTGCCATGCGTATGACGCGATGGTGCGCCGGTACGTGCTGCAGTACGTCTTCCCCAAAGGCGCTGACGGCCAGCCGGATCGCAAGGTAATCGACGCCGCCGTGCCTGAAATCGCCGCGCAGCTCGACGCGCTGGAACTGGCCTATGGCGAGCGCGACTACCTCGTCGGCAACACAGTATCGATGGCCGATCTGTTCTTCGCGCCGATCGCCATGTATCTGGAGATGTTTCCCGAAACCAAGGCGCTGCTGGATGCGCGCCCCAACATCCAGCGTGGGCAGGCCGCCATGCGTGCACGGCCCAGCTACGCCGCCACGATGCCGCAGCTCGGCTAACCAACGCCCCATGAAAAACGCCGGCGCCTCTGATCAGGCCGCCGGCGTTGTCTTTGCGGTGAAGTGCTTCGTTCAGGGGCGCCCGAGGTAATCAAACTTGCCAATCTCCACACCGTTGTGGCGCAGCAGCGCGTAGGCCATGGAGATGTGGAAATAGAAATTCGGCAGCATGAAGCCACGCAGGTAATCGATGCCGCTGAACTGCAGCTCGCCCTTCGGAGACTTGAGCGTGACCGTGCGGTCTTCGCTGCCGACAAACGCCGCCGGGTCGACGCTGTTGACATACTCCAGCGTCTTGGCGATGCGCGCCTTCAATTCCGGAATGGTCGCCTCGACATCCGGGTATGACGGCGGCTCGGCACCCGACAGGCGCGCCGCGGCGCCCTTGGCCTGATCGCAGGCAATCTGCACCTGACGCGTGAATGGATGCATGTCCGGCGCCAGGCGCGCGGTCATGAGGTTGGCGGGATCGAATTTCTTCGCCTCTGCATAGGCAGCCGCCTTGTCGAGCAACGCCGAGAGATTGCCCAGCATGCGGTTGGCAGTCGGCACCAGAAATTCGTACATCGACGGGGTGGTCATCAGCAAAACGCTCCTTGGGGTCCATCCATGGTGGCCAGCCGCCCGTGTCCTCCGGACTTGCCAGCCGCTGCGCATGGGTGCGCTGGCGACAGTGTAGGCGGAGCGCTGAATGATTGCTCAACAGTGACACGCGCCCCGCCATGAGGCGCCTGGCACAAGGTGCGTATCAGCGCCAGCGTACCGGTGCGCAGGATGCGGCGTGGCTATTGCCTGGGCAGGCACGGGGCCAACGACAGCCCCGGTCCAACACTTCAAATGACACGACACGTTCCAGCACGAGCGTGCATCCCAAACCAACGCCAACATCGAAACGTCATGGCGCATATTGCTGCACTGACCAGCACACGGAGATGCAATTGAGGCGCTACCTCAACGTCGGCACCATCGTTGTCCGGATGGCTCGGTGGCCTTACTCCGCCCAGTTCACCTTCGGGAACCGACCCGCAAACCCCTCCGGCATCGCCACCACCTTCTTGTCCGCATAGTCGAAGAATACAAAGCCTGACTTGGCCATGGCGATCAGCGTGTCGTCGGCCGGGCGCGTGATGCGGAAGATGATGTCGCCGCCGTACTTGTTGAAGTCCATCACCCCCACCTCGAACAGCAGTTGATCACGCGCATGTGCCTCGTTGCGATACATGGTTGCGAGGTCCGTCACGATGATGCCGCTGCCTTGATGGCTCACATCCTCACGGGCGAATTCATGGAGGAAGCGTGCCCGTGCCTCGGAAATCATCGAGATCATCGAGTCATTGGCAAGATGGTTGGCCGAGTTGATATCGGTCACGCGCACCGTCAGATGCGTGGCATAGCAGAACTGATCAGCCGGTAGGTCGAGTTTGAGACGGGCCATGGTGGGAGTAGCAGGAATGGATTGGACGGCGCACCGGCAAGGCACCCCTCATACGAGAGGCGTCGACTCGGATTCACTCACGCTTCTGAGCGGTGCACCCAGTCAATATCGCGGACGAAAAGCGCATTTTCAGGGGGAACACTCAATCTGCCTTAGGCATCATCCCGCACCGGCAACGCGGTCGAATACTTGATCTGTTCCATTGCGAACGATGCGCTCACATCGGACAACGGCACCGCCTTGATGAGTTGCTTGTAGATGCGGTCGTAGTCTTCGATGCCCGTCACGGCGACGCGCAACATGTAGTCGATGTCCCCGCTCATCCGATAGACCTCGACCACCTCCGGCATCTCACTCACCACCTGTGTGAAACGCTGCGCCCACTTCTCCGTGTGCTGATCGGTACGCACCGCAACGAACACCGTGGTACCGACCCCCAGCTTGCGCGCATCGCACAGCGCCACCTGCGCCCGGATGACGCCCGTCTCCTTGAGACGTTGCACCCGCTTCCAGCACGGCGTCTGCGAGAGATTCACCCGTTGCGCGAGTTCCGCAATGGGCAGGGTCACATCGGCCTGCAACAACCTCAGCAACTCGCGGTCAATGGCGTCCATTTTTTGGCAAGAAAAATATTTCTAGATATTCGCAATTCTAAGAAATATTCATCCCCATGAGTAGGCATTTATCAGGGACTTTGAATTATTTTTCCGGGTCGTTCGCCGTATCATTTCTTCGCCCCTACCGCAGCAAGAGAACGACATGAGCGACAGCAACACGATGCACTACCTCGACTACGCAGCCACCACGCCGGCCGACCCCCGCGTGATCGCCGCGATGACTGCCTGCCTTGGCATCGATGGTGCATTCGGCAACCCGGCATCGAGCTCACACGCGACCGGGCGACGCGCGAAGAACCAGGTCGAGCAAGCACGCGAACAGGTTGCCGCGCTCATTGGCGCAGATGCCGACGAGATCATCTGGACATCCGGCGCCACCGAATCCAACAACCTCGCCCTGAAGGGCTACGCGGACACCGCCACCGGCAAGCGCCACCTGATCACCAGCCGCATCGAACACAAGGCCATTCTGGACACGATGGCGCACCTGTCGACGCGCGGCCCATCGGCAGTCTCGGTGACGTATCTCTCACCGACCGCACAGGGTGAAATTACCGCTGACGCCGTGGCCGCCGCGATGACGCCGGAGACGGGTCTCGTCTCGCTCATGCTGGTGAACAACGAGCTTGGCACGCTGACCGACATCCGTGCGATCGCGCAGATCGTGCACGCTGCGGGCGCGCTGTTCCATGTCGATGCAGCACAGGCACTAGGCAAGACGCCGATTGACGTGCGTGCGCTCGGGATCGACATGCTGTCGATGTCGGCACACAAGTTCTATGGCCCCAAGGGCATCGGCGCGCTGTACGTCCGCCGCGATATTGCAGATCGCATTGCGCCGCAGATGCATGGTGGCGGACACGAGCGCGGCCTGCGCTCAGGCACGCTGGCAACACATCAGATCGTCGGCATGGGGGTCGCGTGCGCACTGGCGGCCGAAGAGATCGAGAGCGAAACCACTCGGATTGCGGCGCTCAGCCAGCGACTGAAGACGTCGGTGCTCGCCCTTGGCGATGTGGTCCACAACGGTGACGTTGCGCTGCGCATCCCTCACACCCTGAGCTTGACGGTCAATACGCCCGGCTTCTTCCCGTTCATGCTGGGCGACGATCTTGCCGTGTCATCCACGTCGGCATGCAACTCGGCTGCTGGCACGCCATCGCACGTGTTGTCGGCAATGGGCCTGGATGCGGACGCAGCGGGTCGCACCGTGCGCATCAGCCTCGGTCGTTTTACGACGGAGCAAGACATCGACTTTGCCATCGCGTGTTTTCAACGCGCCATCACGCAATGCCGGTCCACCGCATCCAATGGCATGGCCGCCTCCCGACAAATCACGCCCGCGGATCTGAAAGCGATTCGCAGCGCAGGTTTCCGCTCCGTGATCTGCAATCGCCCGGATGGCGAGAGCACCGATCAGCCTGCCTTTGAAGAGATTGCGGCAGCCGCCCGCGAATTGAGCCTGGAGGCACGTTACTTACCGGTTGTGCCGAATCACATCGGCACGGCAGAAGTCGACGCGTTTGGCGCGTTGGTTGATGCACTGCCCAAGCCCATTCTCGCCTACTGCAGAAGCGGGAACCGCGCCGCAATCCTCTGGAACAGCCTGGTGGATCAGCGTAAGCGCAGCTCCCGCTAGCGCGCGTCCTGGGCCATGCCCGGCAAGTCCAGGCCGCAGGCCCGTTGTCCGCAAATTCGATCATCCACACGCCACCTGCGGCAGCGTTCTTTCTACGACAGGTTCAAGGCTTTAACTGGTCGTTTGACTGACGGCGGTGCCCGTTGCCACGGTCAACCACAAGCGCATCGGCACCCGCCCTGTCGAGCCGGTGCCGACTGCCCCAGATGGGGCCGCGCCAGCGGGCGCTCGCCTTGGTGAATCAGTGCACTGGCTTGTTCACCGATAAGGTCACCTGATACGTGCTAGGCGTGACAAACGGAGATCCGCTCCATGCCAGCGTCAAGCCGCCCAGAGGCAGTTGCCAGGTCTCATTGCACGCTACCGTGGCGCCCGTCGCGTTCGTGCAGACATTGGTGCCAGGACGGTGGCGCAGACCATTGAACGGATCGTTGTAGATGATCTGGTCCGTGTGCGTATCGGTAAAGGTACGGGTCACGGTAGAACCGTTCACCGCCGTAACCGTATTGCTGTCTTCCGACACCGTGGTCAGACCGTTGGCTTTGATCGTGCGTTGCCAGAAGGCACTGGTCGTGCCGACTGCGGGCACGGACAGCGTCGTCTGCGGCGCAAAGACGCCCACTCCACCGACCATCGATGCAATCCAGATGATGCTGCCTTGCGCGTTCTGGAAGCCATAGGCGTGGAAACCCGCGGTGCCTGCCGAGGCGCCGTCGTCAATCCAGTCAGCGCCGCCGTCCGACGTGGACACCAGATGTCCGTAGGGCGAATGGGTATCCACTTGGCAACCGGAGCCAACCGAGCAGTTCGTGGCCGCCGTGGTGACGCCCGTCGCATAGTTGTGCGTGCCGTAGGCACCCTGGGCCGAACCGCTCAGGGCGACATAGTTGTAGCCACCGTTGATGGCACTCGGGTCCAGCGTCTGCTTGGGCATGGACAGCGAGAGCGTGCCTGTGTTGCCGCTGCCGCTGGTCCAGACCGCCATCCCCGACTTGGCGACAAGCACGCGCGTCGAAACCGAGTCGTTCAACGAGAAATCGCAGGCCGTTGAACCCTGGGTCGGAGTGAGCTGGTATGTCGCGCCACCCTCTGCAACGGTCAGCTTGATCGCGTCGACGGTCACCACCTGCGCGGTGCCGTCCGAGAACTTGATCAGCCGATGATCACCGCTCTTGAGCGCCGGGCAAGCCGAATTGGCTGGCGCGAGCACGGTGCCAATGGTCGAACCTGCTGCCCCGCTGGAACTGCCCTTGGTGCTGGCAACCGCCGTACTCAGATCGGTCAGGGTAACACCCGCTTTGACCAGCGCTGCTTGCAGCGTGTCCAGCACCGCGTCGTAGCCTTGGCCGCTGCCCGCGCTGATCGCGCCGCCGAGGAAGTCGCTGATGCTCGAAGCATCAAAGCCCCCGCTCTGCAGCACCTTGACCAGGGCAGATTGCGCGGCGGTGACATCGCTGGCATTCACGGTCGTAGCTGAGCTGAAGGCCGCCGCATACTTGGCCGGATCCTGTCCAGCCAACTGGGCAAGTAGCAGTTCCGTCAGCGGCGTGACATTGGCCGTGGCGCCGCTGCTGACCGACCCGGAACCGGCGATCAGGGAGTGCAGCACAGTCTTGCCGTCGCTACTGGTGGCCGTCAGCACGCAAGGCAGACTGGCGCCGCTGACCGGCGCCGAATAGCTGCCGTCCGTTCCCGTGATTGCAGTGCCCGAACCTGCCGAGCACGTGATGTTGACCGTTGCGCCTTGCATCGCCGCACCGGTGGCGGCCACGCCGCTGATCTTCTGCGACTGCGGGTTGGTTTGCTGAGGCGCCGAATCTCCGCCGCCGCCGCAAGCCGACAAGACAAGCGCCGCAGCGCTGATTGCGATAGGTGTTAGCTTCATGATTTCCCTCCCTCTAGGGCCGTTTTGGGATGCAGTCAACTGCATCCGGTTCCGGCGTATTGGATAGGAAAAGAAACGCTGACGGATCACCCGAACGGGTGAAAACCCAAACACCAAGATCTCTCAACATGGCAGGCCGTACGGTAGCGCCCTCATGGATTGGCGACCTTCTGGCGGATTTGAGCAAGAAGACGCGCGCGTGGCATGATCTTGCGGACGTTACCCAGCGATGCGCGCTTTTCTCACAGACGCACTCATATGGACTCCATGGACGACGGCCTTGACTCTCATGCCGCGGCGCTATCGAAGTTGATCGGCTTGATTTACGACACGGCAGGTGATCAAGCGCTTTGGCCGCAGCTATTGGAAAGCATGGCCAACTACGTGTCCGCGCTCGGCACGGAAACGGTCTTGCCATTTGACACGCGAGATGCGGAACGCATGGTCGCCCATTGGTTCGACGGCTCCGGCGCATTGGCTCCGTTGCAGAGCACCAGCGCGCAGCAAGGCGTCTTCGTACACCTGGCGCCGCACTTCGCCCGAGCCTATGAATTGCACCGGCAAAGTACCGAGTCGGACGAGCATCGGCGGCTGCTCGAAGCGGCGCTTGACCAGTTGCCACTGGGTGTTGCAGTCATCCGAGCGTCAGGGACGATCTTGAGCATGAACAGCACGCTGCTCGCGATGCTGCGCGAGCACGGCTGCTTGGCGATCTCTGCGGGCCGTCTGGTCTCGCGGCCACAGAAGGCGCTGGCGGATGCCGTGCAGCGAGTCACGGCCGAGCCGGGTGTGGATGTGCCGCTTCGACTTGAAGATACAAATGGCGGTCTGTGCATCTGGGTAAGCCGGCTCCTGGGTGACGAGCAGGCGAACGAAGAGGCCCGGCTCGCTGTTTGGGTCGCCAGTTCCAATGCGAGGCCACTGGCGGAATCCGGCTTGCGCAAATTGTTTGGAACAACGCCCGCCGAAACGCGGCTGATTCAGCAACTCATCACGGGTCGCGCGCTGGATGAGGCGGCGCAAAACCTGGGCATCAGCATCAATACCGCCAAGACGCAATTGAAGTCGGTTTTTGAGAAGGTCGGCGTCAAAAGGCAAAGCGAACTTGTGCACGCAGTTTATGCGACGCCACTGTGGCTGAAGCTTGATGGCACCGCCCCCTTACCGGTGCATCTGCGCGGGCCGACCGCGCCACGTGATCTGGCAACGCTCCAGCCCGGCGACTCCCTGCTCACGTTGGCGGATGGACGTCGACTGGCCTGGTCGGACGCCGGGGACCCCAATGGCTTGCCAATCATTTTCATGCATGCCGTCTCGGGCTCGCGCCACCTGCGCCACCCTGATGACGGCATCTTGTATGAAGAAGGGATGCGGCTCATCATTCCTGAGCGGCCAGGTATAGGAGACTCCGACCCATTGCCCGGCCGGCGCGTGCGGGATTGGCCGAAAGACGTCGCCGCACTTGCCGATCATCTGGGCCTGCAACGGTTCGTGGTGCTTGGCCATTCCGGCGCGGGAACGCCCTACGCGCTCGCGACCGCGCAGCACTTGCCCGATCGGGTGCGCGCCCTCTATCTTGTTGGAGCGGCTCCGCCGATCGAGCATCTCAAGGATCTCAAGCATTTTTCCGACCATTTCCGCATGATGATCCTGGTCGCGCGATACTCCCCCAATCTCCTGCCTCCGCTATTGCGGGTCTCGATTCGCGGTATCAGGAAGAACGTCTATCAGTTCATGGAGCACATGACCCGGCGCGTGCCCGAATCCGATCGCCGCATGTTCGATGACCCTGTGATGCGTGAAAATTACGCGCGCGGTTTGTTGGCCAGCGTGAAGCACGGTGAGCAGTATCTTGTTTCAGAAGCCTTGTTGGCTGTGCACGGGTGGAGCACAGACGATTTGGCGCTTTCGATGCCGGTCGAACTCTTTCACGGGGATGCGGATTCGCACGTCGCACTGGCCGGTGCGCAAAAACTTGCCGAGCGAATTCCTGGCGCTCGGCTGCGCGTCATCCAGGGGGGTGGGCACTTCCTGATCTATTCGCACTGGCGGGAGATTCTGCAAACGATCCGCCAAACTTGTGCAACGAGATAGCGCACTTCCCGTTGTTGTCATTGCCCGTTCCAGCGTTCACCGCCAGCATCAGGCAGATCACGCAGGCTTGTCCAACCACCCCTTCAGCCCCTGCCAGGTGCGCAATTTTTCCGAATAGGACAAGGTATGCGCCGGGCTACTGGAGGGAAGCCTGATGATGTGATGGTGGTCGCCGTGCCGAGCCAGGGCTTTCAGGCCGATTCGCTCGGCGGTACCACCGTTAAAAGCAATCACCGCCAGTTCCGGCAATGATGCAATGAGGCCGGCCAGGTCGTTGCCGGCATGGTCTCGAATCTGGCTGTCGAGGCTGCCTTCACGCTTGGCCTCGGCCACCACGTCCCACAAGCCGATGTGATGCGCCAGCAGCGTCTGCAAGCGCATCGCATAGTCCATATTCGGCAAGTCCTGGCTGATCACCTCACCAACCAGGCGCCAGAACTGGTTGTGCTTGTAAGCGTAGTACTGCGCTTGCGCAAGCGATGCCTCGCCGGGCAGGCTGCCCAGGATCAACACGCGCGTATGCGTGTCGACCACGGGCGGAAAGCATCGCTTGAGCGTCACGCTCTGCGTCTTAGGCCAGCAGGCGGTTCACGCGTTGCACGTAAGCCGCCGGATCCGTCAGCGAACCGCCTTCGGCCAGCAGTGCCTGATCGAACAGCACGTGCAGGCGGTCTTCAAACGCAGCGCGGTCGGCTTCGTTGCCCGTGACGGTTTCCAGCAGCGCGAGCTTGCGCACCAGCGGATGCGTCGGGTTCAGCTCCAGCACCGGCTTGCTGTCGGGCGCCTGCTGACCAGCCTGCTTGAGCAGACGCGCCAGCGTGCCGCTGATGTCGCCCTCGTCCGCCACCAGGCACGACGGCGAATCCGTCAGGCGGTGCGTGATCCGCACGTCCTTGGCCTTGTCGTTCAGCACGGCCTTGGCGCGCTCGACCAGCGCCTTGAACTCGCCTTCCACCTTGGCATGCTCGGCCTTCTCGGCTTCATCTTCCATGGCGCCGAGGTCGAGATCGCCACGCGCCACCGACACCAGTTCCTTCTCTTCAAAGTCGTGCAGGAACGAAAGCATCCACTCGTCCACGCGGTCGGTCAGCAGCAGCACTTCCACGCCCTTCTTGCGGAAGATTTCCAGGTGCGGACTCGACTTGGCGGCCGTCCAGTTCTCGGCGGTCACGTAGTAGATCTTGTCCTGGCCTTCCTTCATGCGGCCGAGGTAGTCGGCCAACGAGACGGTCTGGGCGCTGTCTTCGTTGTGCGTGGAGGCAAAGCGCAGCAGCTTGGCGATGCGGTCCTTGTTGGCGTGGTCTTCGCCGATGCCTTCCTTGAGCACCTGGCCGAAGTGCTGCCAGAACGTGGCGTACTTTTCCTTCTCGGCGGCGTCATCCGACTCGGCCATCGATTCGAGCATGCCCAGCACGCGCTTGGTCGAGCCCTCACGGATGGCCTTCACGTCGCGGCTTTCCTGCAGGATTTCGCGCGACACGTTCAGCGGCAGATCCGCCGAATCAATCACGCCCTTCACGAACCGCAGGTAGCCCGGCAGCAGTTGCTCGGCGTCGTCCATGATGAAGACGCGCTTGACGTACAGCTTCAGGCCGCTGCGGCGCTCGCGGTCCCACAGGTCGAACGGCGCGTTGGTCGGCAGGTACAGCAGCTGCGTGTATTCGCTGCGGCCTTCCACGCGGTTGTGCGTCCAGGCGAGCGGCTTGCCGTTTTCGTGCGCGATGTGCTGGTAGAAGGCGATGTACTGATCGTCCGTCACGTCGGCACGCGGGCGGGCCCACAGGGCGCTGCCCTGGTTGATGGTTTCCCATTCGTCCTGGGCGACCATCGCCTTCTTCTCTTCGTCCCACGTTTCCTTGCGCATCTGGATCGGCAGGGAGATGTGGTCCGAATACTTTTGCACGACCGACTTGAGGCGCCAGGCCGACAGGAAATCGTCCTCGCCCTCGCGCAGGTGCAGCGTGATGGTGGTGCCGCGTTCGGCGCGCTCGATGGTGTCGACGGTGAATTCGCCGTCGCCGGTGCTTTCCCAGCGCACGCCTTCATTGGCGGCCACGCCGGCGCGGCGCGATTCCACCGTCACGCGGTCGGCCACAATGAAAGCGGAGTAGAAGCCCACGCCAAACTGGCCGATGAGGGCAGCGTCTTTCTGCTGATCGCCCGAGAGCTGGCTGAAGAACTCGCGCGTGCCCGAGCGGGCGATGGTGCCGAGGTTGCGGATGGCCTCGTCGCGGCTCATGCCGATGCCGTTGTCGGCAATGGTGATGGTGCGCGTGGCGGCATCGAAGCCGATGCGGATGCCCAGCTCACCGCCGCCTTCGAGCAGCGACGGATCGGCGATGCCTTCGAAGCGCAGCTTGTCCACCGCATCCGACGCATTGGAAACCAACTCCCGCAGGAAGATTTCCTTGTTGCTGTACAGCGAGTGGATCATCAGATGCAGAAGCTGCTTCACTTCTGCCTGGAAAGCCATCTTCTCGTGCGGTGCGCTCATGGTGTGCGTTAAAAGTCAGAAAAGTGGAAAGAGGAGCGGGCTACACCTTGCGCGTGCGCCCGCATGAATTTGTGAGGCTAGATAAGGCGGATGGCTCGGTTTTCAAGCCCCGTGATCGAGTTGCTCGGCCAGGAAACGCAGCATGTCCGGATCGGCGCTGGTGGCGATGTTGAAGCGCATCCACGTGGAAGGCATCTGCGACGGCGAGAACAGGCTCCCCGGCGCAAACACATAGCCCTGCTCGTGTCCGGCACGGGCGATGGCGTTGGTGTCCTGCCCCGTATCCGCCCAGAGGAACATGCCTGCGCCCTGCTGGGCAAACAGCTTCAGGCCCAGGCGCTCCAAGTTGCGCTGCACGCCGTCACGCGCGCGGTCCAGGCGGCCGCGCACGCGGTCGACGTGTTTGCGATACTGGCCTTCGGTGAGGATCTTGTACAGCACGCGCTCGTTGATCTCGGGCGTGGCAAATCCGGTCAGCAGCTTGGCATCGGTCAGGTTCTTGGCCAGTTCCGGATGACAGGCGATAAACCCCACGCGCAAGTTTCCCGCCAGCGTTTTGGAAAAACTGTTCAGGTAAATCACGCGGCGTAGCTGATCCAGGCTCGCCAGCCGTGTCGCCTGATAACCGGGGGGCGCAAGGTCGCCATAGATGTCGTCTTCGACGATCAGAAAGCCGTACTGCTCAGCCAGGCGCAACAACTGGAATGCCTTGGCGGCAGACAGCGACGTACCGGTCGGGTTGTGCAGGATCGAGTTGATGATCAGCAGCTTGGGGCGACGCGCCTGCACCAACCCCTCCAGCGCAATCAGGTCTGGCCCCTCGGTGGTATAGGGCACACCGATGACCTGCGCGCCCTGCGCGGCAAAGCGGCCGAACATCAGAAACCATGCTGGATCGCCCACCAGCACCGTGTCGCCCGGCTGCACGTACTGACGTGCAATCAGGTCGAGTGACGCCGTGATCCCCGAGGTCATCACGATCTGCTCGGGTCGCGCACCAATCTCCAGCTCCGCCAGCCGTGTTTGCAACTGCTGGCGCAGTGGCAGAAAACCCTGTGGCGTGCCCAGCGATAGAAATTGGTTGCCGTTCAGTCGCCCCAGCGAGCGCAACGCGTTGGCAATGAGCTCCCCGTCCAGCCAGCCGTTGGGCAAGAAGCCAACACCCGGCGCCTTGCATGGTTCGGCCGAGTGGAACATGTTGCGCAGCAGCCAGGTCACGTCGATCTTGCGAGCGGTGGCGGGCGATGTGGGCGGTTCTTCGGGCAGCGGCGTGTGGCGCGCCTTCACATAGAAACCCGAGCCCCGGCGCGACTCCAGATACCCCTGCGCCACCAGCCGCTCGTACGCCTCGACCACCGTGAAGCGCGAAATGCGCTTCTCCTGCGCCAGTTGCCGGATCGACGGCATGCGCATGCCGGCACGAAAAACACCCTCGTCAATGCGCATGCGGGCCCACTCGGTCAGTTGGTCTACTAGCGTCATCTGCGCCGACGGAATCGGGTCGGGCAATTGCTCCGCGGCCGGCCGGGCGGCGGCGCGCCGGGCATCCAGACTGACGATTTGGGAGGAAGCGGTCATGACGGAAGGGGCAAAAGAAGGCGCCGAGAACTGTACAGAAAGTACCACGACAAAGTGTACAGGTACTGTACAGACACACTTCGGTAGGATCAAGGTCAGAATTCCGCACCCAGCGAATCGGAGACCCCGCCATGCCAACGCTCAAGCGCTTTGACGAAGACGCCTACCGCACCGCCTGCGACGCCACCGTCGTTGCCGTCCACCCGGAGGGCATCGAACTGGACGCCACGGTGTTCTACGCCCGCAGCGGCGGCCAGGCTGGCGACACTGGTACCCTCGCGCTGGGTGACGGCCAGACCGTCGCCATTGCCGACACCATCTACAGCCCCGATCGCCAGACCGTGCTGCACATGCCCGCCGACAGCGCGGACCTCGCCCTGCTCGCCCCCGGCACGGCCGTCACGGCCTCCATCGATTGGGACCGTCGCCACCGCCTGATGCGACTGCATACGTGCCTGCACTTGCTGGGCTCGCTGATTCCCGTGCCAGTCACGGGCTGTGGCATCTCGCCGGATTCCGGCCGCATCGATTTCGATCTGCCCGAATCGACGCTCGACCGCGACACGCTCACCACGCAACTGAACGAACTCATCGGCCGCAACACGCCCGTGCGCATCGACCTGATCACGCCGGAAGAACTGGCCGCGCAGCCCGAACTGGTGCGCACCGTCGGCGCGGCGCCACCGGTGGGCGCAGGGGCCATCCGCATCATCCATATCGACGGCATTGATCGCCAGCCGTGCGGCGGCACCCACGTGCGCGCCACCGGCGAGATCGGCCGCGTGGTCGTCACCAAGATCGAAAAGAAGAGCCGCCAGAACCGCCGCGTTGCCGTGGCGTTTGCGGATTGAGTCACCGCCATGACCAAGTCCGCCACCCTGCCCCTGGGCCACACCGACCACGCCGAACGCCGCGGCATGCTGCTCGGCTTCATCGGCGTGGCCATCTTCAGTCAGACGCTGCCGTTCACGCGCATGGCCGTCGCCGAGCTGGATGCGACGTTTGTCGCACTGGTTCGAGCGGTGCTGGCCAGCGTACTGGCGCTGGGCTTGCTGGTGGCCACCGGCGCGTTCTCCGCCGCCAAGCGTCCGCAGGGCCGCCAATGGTGGCAACTCGCTGTCACGGCGATGGGGGTGGTGGTCGGCTTTCCGTTGTTCTCTTCGCTGGCGATGCGCGATGTGCCGGCCGCGCACGGCGCCATCATCACCGGCCTGCTGCCGCTGGCGACTGCCATCTTTGCCGCGTGGTTCGGGCGCGAGCGGCCGTCGACTGGGTTCTGGCTGTGCGCGGTGGTGGGCAGCGTGCTCGTCGTCTCGTTTGCGCTGCTGCAAGGTGCCGGCGCCCTGCACCGCGCCGATTGGCTGCTGTTCGCCGCCATGGTGACCGGTGCGCTCGGCTATGCGACCGGCGGCAAGCTCTCGCGCGAGTTGGGCGGCACGCAGACGATTGCCTGGGCGTTGGTCATCTCGCTGCCGGTGCTGCTGCCGATGGTGGGCGCGCTGGCGTGGCTGCCGTCCACGCATCAGGCCGATGCGCTGGCGCATGCCTCGGCGCGCGCCTGGGTGGGTCTGGCCTACGTGTCGGCGTTCTCCATGTTCATCGGCTTCCTGTTCTGGTATTCGGGCCTGGCCGCGGGCGGTGTTGCGCGGGTCGGCCAGATACAATTACTGCAACCTTTCATGACGTTGATCGGCGGCTGGCTGCTGCTGGGCGAATCGCTGGATGCGCCCACCGTGCTGTTTGCGCTGGCAGTGATTGCCGTGGTCGGCATCGGCCGGCGGACTTCGGTGCGCCGATAGCGTCATTACTCGTATTTGTTCACCCAACACATCAAGGAGTCCTCATGACCGCCACGCACGACGCCCAGGCTAAGCTCAAGCAACTGGGCATCGAACTGCCCGCCGCCGGCGCCCCCGCCGCCGCCTACGTCATGGCCGCGCAGACCGGCAATCAGGTCTTCCTGTCCGGCCATATCGCCAAGAAGGACGGCAAGCCGTGGGTCGGCAAGCTGGGCGCCAACATGACCACCGAAGAAGGCAAGGCCGCCGCGCGCGCCATCGCCATCGACCTGATCGCCACGCTGAACACGCACCTGGGCGGCGACCTGAGCCGCGTCAAGCGCATCGTCAAGGTCATGAGCCTGGTCAACTCCACGCAGGAGTTCACCGAGCAGCACCTGGTGACCAATGGCGCATCGGAGCTGTTTGCCGACGTGTTTGGCGATGCCGGCAAGCACGCCCGCAGCGCCTTCGGCGTCGCGCAGATTCCGTTCGGCGCGTGCGTTGAAATCGAGCTGATCGCTGAAGTCGCTTAAGCCTCCCATTTGCGACGCGCCAGCCCTGCAAGACGGGGGCGTTGCCTGCTATCCTTTTCGCTTTGCCCACCCACGGCGCCCGCTCACGAGGTGGGCGCCGCAACACAAGGACCACACCATGGACCACACCGCCTGTACCTTCTCCAACCGTGCTCAAAAGCTGACGAGCTCGGCGATCCGGGAAATCCTCAAGATCACTGAACGCCCTGAGGTCATTTCGTTTGCCGGCGGCCTGCCCGCCCCGGTCACCTTCCCGGTCGAAGCGATTCAGGCGGCGTGCGCCCGCATGTTTGCAGACAACCCGCAGGCCGCATTGCAATACGGCCCGACCGAGGGGCTGTCAGGGCTGCGTGAATGGATCGCCCAGCGTCATGGCACCACGGCCTCGCGCGTGCTGATCACGACGGGCTCGCAGCAGGGGCTGGATCTGCTGGGCAAGATCTTCATCGACCCGCAAAGCAAGGTGATGGTGGAAACGCCGAGCTACCTGGGTGCCCTGCAATCGTTCTCGCTGTTCGAACCGGCATATACGTCAGTGCCCAGCGATGACAAGGGCCTGCTGCCCGAAGCGCTTACGCCCGAGCTGACCTCTGGCGCGCGCTTCTTCTACACCATCCCGAACTTCCAGAATCCGACCGGCCGCCGTCTGCCGCTGGAGCGCCGCCAAGCCTTGGTGGCCCGCGCCAAGGAACTCGGCGTGCTACTGGTGGAAGACGATCCGTACGGCGAGCTGAGCTACACCGGCGACCAACTGCCCTCGCTGCGCTCGCTCAATCCGGAGGGCGTGGTCTACATGGGTTCGTTCTCGAAGATCCTGGCACCGGGCATGCGCCTGGGCTACATCATTGCGCCCGAGCACATCCACTTCAAACTCGTGCAGGCCAAGCAGGCTGCCGACCTGCACACGCCCACCTTCACGCAACGCGTGGCGTATGAGGTACTGAAGACGGGCCTGCTCGACACGCATATCCCGAGCATCCGAGACCTGTACGGCAAGCAGTGCGAGGCGATGCTCGATTCGCTCAAGCGCCACATGCCAGCTGGCGTGCACTGGAACCGTCCGGAAGGTGGCATGTTCATCTGGGTGGAAGTGCCGGAAGGCATCGATACGATGGCGCTGCTGGAGAAGGCCGTCGCGCGCAACGTGGCGTTCGTGCCGGGCGCGCCGTTCTACGCCAATGCGCCGCGCCGCAATACCCTGCGCCTGGCGTTTGTGACGGTAGCGCCAGAACGCATTGAACAAGGCATTGCCGTGCTGGGTGAATTGATGCGCGCAGAAATCGCGGCAGTCACACCCAAGGCCGCCTAAATTACGTAACTACACTCACTCATCCATAGAAAGGAGCCGTCGTCGATGCTGCGGATCTGGGGAAGACTCTCTTCGGTCAACGTGCAGAAAGTGGTCTGGTGCGCGCGCGAGCTGTCGCTGGACCATGAGCGCATCGACGTCGGCGGCGCCTTCGGGGGCGTCGACACGCCGGAATTCAAGGCGATGAACCCGAACGGCATGATCCCCGTCATCGAAGACGGCCTGAACGATTCCAGCGATGAGCGCTTCGTCCTGTGGGAGTCCAACGCCATCGTGCGTTATCTCTCCGCACGCTACGGCCCGGGCAATCTGTACCCGCTCGAACTGCACGAGCGCGCAGATGCCGACCGCTGGATGGACTGGCAGACCACCTCATTCAGCCCATCGATGGTGGATGCCTTCCTGCAGCTCGTACGTACGCCGGAAGACCAGCGCGACGCCACCCGCATCGAGCGCTCGCGCCAGGCCGCCGAGCGCACCACGGCCATCCTCGACGCAGTGCTCGCCAAGCAGCCCTACGTGGCCGGCCAGCGCTTCACCATGGCGGACATCGTCTGCGGTTGCGCCGCGCACCGCTGGTTCGGGCTGCCGATCGAGCGCCCGTCCCGGCCGCATCTGGAGCGCTGGATGACGGAGCTGCGCGATCGGCGTGCAGCGCAGGAAGTGCTGGCGTTGCCGGTGGTCTGAGCAACCGCCCGCCCCAACTGCGGTAGCATCACCAACCGCGCACGGCCTTCAACGCCTGCGCGGTTTTTTGTTTTCACCGAGGGAAACCCGGATGCGATTCCACCGACTTTCCACCCCCGTCGCCACGATCCTGTGGGGCGTGCTGTATCTGGTTGCCGCCATCGTGTCGCACCGCCTGAACGGGCCGGTGGACATGACGGGCTATATCTGGCTGCCGGCGGGCGCGACCATGGCGGCCTTCATGCTGCGGCCGTACCGCGAATGGCCAGGGTTGGGTGCCGCCTTTGCCGTGGCACAGCTGGCACTGGCCGCCATCGAGCACACCAATCCGGCGCACGCGATGCTCTTCGCGCTGGACGAGGTCGGCAGTTCGGCATTGGCCGTGGCGCTGATCCGGCTGATGGGCGTGCCGCTGGAGGGGTTGTACTTCCTGCGCGCAATGCTGACAGCGGGGGCAATCAGTGGCATTGTCGGCGCGCTGTTCGGGGCGGCATGGTTTGCGTGGTCACAGGGCGGCTCGTTCGGACACGTCTTCCGGGTCTGGGGCGCATCGGATTTCCTGGGCGTGCTGATTGTCACGCCGGTGCTGGCGGCCTGGTCGCGCTTTCGCGCATTCCGCTCGGGGGGGACCGATCGTACCGACTTCCTGCTTGGCCTGGCGGCCTTCATCGCGCTGGCCGTGTCGTCTTACGTGGTATTCGACGGCAACAGCGCGGACAAATTTGGCGACGGCATTGGTTTTGCGCTGACCTACGTCCCGCTGTTCTTTGCTGTGGTGGTCGCCCTGCTGTGGGGCGGGCGCGGCGGCTCGGTGGCGGTGCTGCTGCTGGCGTTGGTGGCGCTCACGCAAACAGCCGAAGGCGATGGCCCGTTTGCGGTGCTCGACCGCCACTACGGCCAATCGCTGCTGGAAACACAGCTGTACCTGGGCGTTGCCGCACTGCTGGTGCTGCTGGTGAGCGCACTCAAGACCACCCGCGAGCAACTGCACGAGCAAAGCGCGCACTGGCAGAACCGCGTGGAGCTTGCACTGGCCGCGTCCAGCCAGCTCGTCTACACCATCGACCCAGCCAGCGGCCGCATCGACTGGGGCGGCGACGTGACACTGGCCTTCGGGCATGACGCGCAAACCATGGCTTCGGTCTCCACCGTGCTGCAGCTCGTGCATCCGGACGACCGCGCCGGCTTGAGCGCCCGTTGGCTGGGCACGCCGGTATTCAACGATGAGGCTGTCCCGCCCGCACGCCGGCAAACGCTGCGCCTGACCGCACGCGATGGCACGGTACATACGGTGGTCGATACCGGCGGGCCCCTGACGGACGCCGTTGGCAATACGGCACTGGTGGCCGGTACTTGGTCGGTCGAGACTGCACTGTGACCACGCCGGCGCCCGGCAGCACGGCTGTGCTGCTGATCCATGGCCTAGGCGGTACGTCCTACGATCTGGGCGTGCTGCAGAAAGCGCTGCGCAATGCCGGCGCGGTGGCGCTCGCCCCCACCCTGCCCGGCCACGGCACACGCCCGGAAGATCTGCTCACCACGCACGCCGAGGCATGGCTCGACGCGCTCACGCAAACGTACAACCAGTTGCTTACCGAGCACGACATCGTGCATATCGCCGGCATGTGCATGGGTTCGCTACTGGCATTGGTGCTGGCGCATCGTGTACGGCACGGCGTGAATCGCCCGCAAGACAGGCTGGCGCTGCTGGCGACGCCTATGTACATCGATGGCTGGTCAACACCCTGGTATCGGGAATTGCGCCACGCGGTGTACCGGGTTCCGGGCATGGCCGCGCGCATGCGCGTGGAAGAGGATGAGCCGTTCGGCATCAAGAACCCGCTGTTGCGGCGGATCATCAAGGCCAAGCTCGCGCGCGGCGACAGCTTCCACTATCCGTGGGTGCCGCTCACGTGCATTCGCGAAGTCGATCGGCTGCGCGCCAAGGCGCATGCCGCCATGCGCGCCACCCCCTGCGAGACGCTGATCATCCACGCCCGCGAGGATGAGCTGACCAGCCTGCGCTCGGCCGAAACGCTGCAAGCCACACTGCCGCGCGCCCGCACCGTAGTGCTGGAAAACAGCTATCACATGATCTGCGTAGACAACGACCGCGATCAGGTCGCGGCCGAGTTGCTGGGCTTCTTCGGGTTCGACCCGGCGGCAGCCAAGCGCAAGGGCCCGGCCGCCGCGGATTGAGCGAGTCGATCAGGCGGCGGGCCCAGCCGTCTCATGCTCGTGCGCCGCATCCAGCCGGCGCTGGCGCTCGCTGCCCTTGAACACGCGCCGCACCATCACAAAGAACACCGGCACCAGGAACACCGCAAGCACCGTCGCCGTGATGATGCCGCCCAGCACACCCGTACCGATCGCGCGCTGGCTGGCGGATGCCGCCCCCGTTGCAATCGCCAGCGGCACCACGCCGAAGGCAAACGCCAGCGAGGTCATCACGATCGGCCGGAAGCGCAGGCGTGCCGCCTCCAGCGTGGCCTCGATCAGGCCCATGCCCTGCGCGACCAGGTCCTTGGCGACTTCGATGATCAGGATCGCGTTCTTGGCCGACAGGCCGATCGTGGCGATCAAGCCGACCTTGAAGTAGATGTCGTTGGGCAGGAAACGCAGCGTGGCACCCAGCAGCGCACCAAACACCCCCAGCGGCACCACCAGCATCACCGCCAGCGGAATCGACCAGCTTTCATACAACGCCGCCAGACACAGGAACACCACCAGGATCGACAGCGCAAACAGCGCCGGCGCCTGCGCTCCCGATAGCCGCTCTTCGAACGATTGACCGGTCCACTCATAGCCAAAGCCGTCGGGCAGATCACGCACGATGGATTCCATGGCCGCCATGGCCTCACCCGAACTGTGGCCGGGCGCAGGTGAGCCGCTGATCGACATGGCAGGGAAACCGTTGTAGCGGTCCAGCTTGAGCGGCCCGACAATCCACTGTGCCTTGGTAAAGGCGGACAGTGGCACCATCGCACCTGTTGCATTGCGTACGTGCATGCGGCCAAGCTGCTCGACCGACACACGCTGCCGGCCATCGGCCTGCACGATCACGCGGCGCACCTGGTTGCGGTAGACGAAATCGCCCGCATAGTCAGAGCCGAACATCACGGCCAGCGTGCGGTTGATGTCCTCAATCGACACACCCATCGACAGCGCTTTCTTGCGGTCCACATCGATCAGGATCTGCTGGGCATCGCCCTGGCCGGCAAAGGTCACGTCCGACAGCGCCGGATGCTTGGCGGCCGCGGCCAGTACGTGATCACGCGCTTGCGCCAGGCGCTCATAGCCGGCGCCGCCACGGTCCTGCAGACGCAGGTCGAAGCCGGGCTTGCTGCCCAACTCCGGCAGCGCGGGCGAGTTCATCGCCATGACCATCGCGCCCTTGATCTTGCCGAACGCCGCATTGGCGCGGGCGACCACCGCATCGACGTGCTGGTCGTCACCCTTGCGGTGCTTCCACTCCTTGAGCGTGAGGAACAGCATGGCCGCGTTCTGCCCGTTGCCATACAGGCTAAAGCCTGTGATGGCCAGCGTGGACGCAACAGCCGGCTCCTTGGTCATGAAGTACTGCTCGGCCTCACGCACCACGTCGAGCGTCTGTGCCTGCGTGGCCCCCGTGGGCAGCATCACGACGGTCATGAACTCGCCCGTGTCTTCTTCCGGCAAGAAGGCGGTCGGCAAGCGCATGAACAGCAGCACCACCACGCCGATGATCGCGCCATAGACAATCAGCGCGCGGCCGGTACGCGTCAGCAGCTTGGCGACACCGCCCTGGTAGCGCGCAGTCAATCGCGCAAAACCGCGGTTGAACGCGCCGAAGAAGCCCTTGCGCTCGGTGCTATGCCCAGGCTCCACCGGCTTGAGCAACGTCGCGCACAAGGCCGGTGTCAACGTCAGCGCCAGGAAGGCCGAGAACACCATCGACACCGCCAGCGACAGCGAGAACTGCCGATAGATGTTGCCCACCGCGCCGCCAAAGAACGCCATTGGCACGAACACCGCCGTCAGCACCAGCGAGATGCCGACGATGGCCCCGCTGATCTGCCGCATGGCCTTGGCCGTTGCCTCGCGCGGCGAGAGCCCTTCTTCGTGCATCACGCGCTCGACATTCTCCACCACCACGATGGCATCGTCGACGAGGATACCGATGGCCAGCACGAGGCCGAACAGCGTCAGCACGTTGATGGAGAAGCCCATCGGCAACATCACCGCAAACGTGCCCAGCAATGCAATCGGCACCACCAGCGTGGGGATGAGCGTCGCACGCAGGTTCTGCATGAACAGCATCATCACCAGGAACACCAGCACCACAGCTTCCAGCAGCGTCTTGACCACCTGCTCGATGGCGATGCCGACAAAGCGCGAGCTGTCGTACGCCACTTCGTAGCGCACACCCGGCGGGAAATGTGCCTGCGCCTCGTCCAGCACCGCGCGCACGCGCTTGGCCACACCCACGGCGTTGGCGCCCGGCGCAAGCTTGATGCCGATGGTCGTGGCCGGCTTGCCGTTCATGCGCGAGAGGTAGAGGTAATCGCTGCCGCCCAGCTCTACGCGCGCCACGTCGCGCAGCAGCACCATGCGGCCCTGTGCGTCCGCTCGCAGCGGGATCTGACCGAATGCCTCGGGCGTGGTCAGCCCATCGTCACCCGTGATGCTGGCGTTGATGGGCGCACTGCGCGGCACGGCACTGCTGCCGATCTCACCCACGGTGATGCGCGCGTTGTAGCGGCGCACGGCATCGCTCAAGTCACCGGCGGTGAGGCCGAGCGCGGTGAGCTTGTCCGCATCGGGCCAGATGCGCATGGCGTATTCCGCGTCGAACAACTGCGCCGTGCCGACGCCAGGCACGCGGCGCAACTGCGGAATCAGGTCGGACGAGGCCAGGTCGCCGAGATCGATGCCGTCAAAGCGGCCGCGATCAGCCGACAGCGACAGGTACATCATGTAGTTCTCGGCCGCCTTCTCGATGCGGATGCCGTTGCGGCGCACGACTTCGGGCAGGCGCTCCTCGACGGTCTTCAGGCGGTTCTGCACTTCCACCGCCGCCAAATCCGGGCTGGTGCCCTGCTTGAACGACAGGTTGATCGACACGTTGCCCGCCGCGTCGGAGGAGGACGACATGTACAGCAGCCCCGGCGCCCCGTTCATCTCGCGCTCGATGATGGCCGTGACGGCGCTCTCCGCCGTGCGTGCGGAGGCCCCTGGATAGTTGGCGCTGATGCTGACGTTGGGCGGCGCGATATTCGGGTACTGCGCCACCGGCAAGCTGGGCAGCGCAAGCACACCGGCCAGGATGATGACCAGCGCAATCACCCAGGCAAAGACCGGGCGGTCGATGAAGAAACGTGCCATGGTCAGCCCTTGCTCGGCTTGGCCGGTTCAGATTCAGCGCGCTTGGCGGCAGGCACGGGCTTCACGGCCATGCCCGCTTCCAGCGTTTGCATGCCAGGGATGGCGATGCGCTCGCCACCGGAGAGGCCGCTCGTCACCAGCCATTGGTCGCCGGCCAACGTTTGCGCAGTCACGGGCTGAACCGCCACCGTGTTGTCGGCCTTCAGCACGAACACCGATGCCCCATGGCGGTCACGCAGCAGGGCCCCGCGCGGAATCGTCACCGCGCCCTGTTGCACGGCATGGGAGAGCTTTACGCGTACGTACATGCCGGGCAGCAGCAAGCCATCCGGGTTGGGAAGCACGGCACGCATGGAGACGTTGTCGGTCGCGCGGTCCACGGCCAGGTCGGAAAACAGCAACCGCGCCGGGCGCTCATAGGCCACGCCATCGCTCAGGATCACCTGCACGCCGATGTCCTGGCCCGACAGCGCAGACGCCTGCCCCTTCTTGAGCGCGCGCTGCAGCGCCAGCACCTCGGCGGCAGGCTGGGCGAAGTCGACGTAGATGGGGTCGATCTGCTCGATCGTGGTGAGCGGCGTGGCAGCGCCTTCCTTGACCAGCGCGCCTTCGGTCACCTGCGCGCGGCGTGAGCGGCCGGCGATGGGGGCGGTGACCGTGGCGTAACCCAGGCGCAGTTGCGCGGTCTCCAGCGCGGCGCGGGCGGAAACGACATCCGCTGCAGCCTGACGCTCGACGGATTGCGCTTCGGCGTATTCGAGTTCGCTCACCGCGCGCGTCGCTGCCAGGCCCTTGTAGCGCGCAGCCTTGTCGCGGGCGATGGCAGCCTGTGCCTGCGCACGGGCCAATGTGCCTTGGGCCGCGTCCACCTGGGCTTTGAGCGGCGCCGGATCGATGCGGAACAGCACCTGGCCAGCCTTGACGACCTGCCCTTCTTCGTAGGCGCGCTTGAGCACGATGCCGTCTACGCGTGCACGCACTTCTGCCGTGCGATACGGCTCCAGACGGCCGGGCAACTCGGTCTCTAGCGGCGCGTCGGAGCGCTGCGCAACGGCATACTCGACTTCCGGCTGGGCTGCGGGCTTGGCCGCTTCGTCAGCATGCTTGCCGCAAGCCTGCAGCGTGGCCAGCGCAAGCGCGCACAGCAGCCATCGAGATGAACGAAGACGACGGGAGAACAGCGAGAACATCATGGGAAGGGGGCTGGGCACGTGCGCGCCCGAGACTGGAAAAGCGGAGCGGAAGGCATCCTAGCACGCTAATCCATCATGATTGATTAATTAATTTCCCAATCTGTTCAATACCTTACGATCCCCCACTACAATGGCGCCGTTTGCAGAACGGCAACATCCCACGTTGACATCATGGCCCGCAAGACTCCCCTTGAATCGCAAAAAACCCGCGACAGCATCCTCGACGCCGCCGAGCGCGTCTTTGCCGACAAGGGGGTTGCAGGCACCACCATGGCGGAGATTGCCGATGCGGCTGGCATCTCTCGCGGGGCGGTCTACGGGCACTACCGCAACACCAGCGAGGTCTGCATCGCCATGGCCGAGCGGGCGTTCACCAGCGCGCCGGAAGCCGCGCATCTCCAAGCAGGTGCGGATGCGCAGGGGGATGACCCACTGGGCGCGCTGTGGCGCATCGTGGTGGGCTACTTCGAACTGCTGCAGCGCCCAAGCCGGCTGCGCACGGTGCTGGAAGTGCTCTACTACAAGTGCGAGCACGTGGAGATCAACCGCCCCATCCTCGAATGGAACAACCGCGTGAACCGCGCCGAGCTGCTGCAGATGGAGCAGTTGCTGGAAGCCGCCGTCGCCTGCGGACAACTGTCCGCCGACCTCGACGTGCGCCGGGCCAACGCCTACATCAACGCCGTGCTCTACGGCCTGATCGACCTGCGCTATTTCGCCAGCCCCTACTTTGACGTGGCGGGCGACGGCCGCGAAGTGCTGGAGGCGAGCCTGGAAACGCTGCGCTACTCCACGCGCCTGCGCAAGACAGCTGCGTGATCCACGATCAGAACACGCGGCCGAGCTGCAGGTAGACGTTCCATACGCCTTGCGGCGCCACGGCAAAGCCAAAGTACAGCGGGCCGATCGGACTGTTGCCGCCGACAAACACGCTGCCGCTCTTCAGGTAACCGCCGCTGCCGAAGTTGTTGCGCAACTGCCAGACATTGCCGGCTTCCGCACTGACGCCGAACACCGGTGCGCGCAGGCCGAGCAGGTCATTGACACGCAAGTCGTATAGGTAGGTCAGGCGCCCGTACAGCAGGTACTGACCGTTGAACTGATCCGGCGCATAGGCCGAGAGATGCTGAAAGCCGCCAAGGTAGAAGCCTACGTTAGCGCCGTTGCCGCTGTCACCGCCGTTTTCCCGCGTCGGGCTGTTCGCACCGAACTGCCCTGCCCCCTCCAACGCCACGTTGAAGGTATGGCGCCCATAGCTCGTGGCCCATAGCCCCTTGGCCTGGGCGGTGTTGAATTTCTTGTCGGGCGAACCGAAGCCCGCTTCCACGCTGCTGTACAGGTAGTAGCCGCTGCGCGGGAAGAGCGGGTCGTCAAGCTGATCCAGCGTCAGTTGCGCGCGGAAGGCCGGCTGCTTGGCGCGCTGGGTTGGCAGCTCTGTCGCATCCACGATATTGCCGGAGTCATCCGTCTGCAGCGCGAGATAGTTGAACGATGCACTCATGCTCACGTAGTTCACGCCCAGCCGCAGCTCCCCCTTGCGGCCAAGCGGGATCCCCAGATCGACGCCAGCACGCGCCGTCTCAATCGTCATGCTGTTGAACGGCTTGACGTCCCGGGCAGGCGCGCCATCGTCGAAGTAGACATCCGAGCGCCGGCGCGAGTACTCCGCATACGGCGCGATGTAGAACCCCTGTGCTTGCCACAGTGGTTGCCGCAGTTCCGTATGGAGACTCGCCCGGTTGCTGCCCAGCACGATGTCGTTGCGCCACTCCAGCCCGCTGTTTGTCAGCCACGGATACCGATGCCCGAGGTTGATATTGAATGCACCACGCCCGTCAAAGTTGGTCGACATGCCCAGCCCGAACAGGAAGAACTGGTTGCCCCAGGATTTCTCGTGCGCGTCGATCTTGAGCGTGTTCACACCGTTGTCTTCCACCAGCCGCTGGGTGACGGTCTCGAAGTCGCCGGTGGTTGCCAGCGCCGACAGCTCGCGGTTGAGCGCCTCGACGTCGTAGGTGTCGCCTTCACGCACCTTGAGTAACTGCCGCACACGCGCGACCGGCACGCGGCCGCTGGTGGTCACGTCAATGGCATCGATGCGCGTGCCCTGGGCCAACATGCCCTGCGGCACATGCGCAGCACGGTAGGCCGCATAGGCCTGCGGCGAGACCGACAGTGCTGCGAGCTTGCCCTCAACGCCCCGCGCGGCCTTCTCCCCGCCAAGCACGCCCTGCGGGCCCTTGGCGAAATCCGTGAACGACAGCTCATCGAGTTGCGGCTCAATCAGTACGTCGCGCCCACGCAACAGTGCCTTCTGCGCACGCACGTTCTGGCCGACCAGGATGGTGATCATCTGCTGCGTCACCGCCGCCGGCGAGGCGAGATCTTCCGGCCGCTGCAGGTCGGAACCAATGTTGACGGCGATGATGATGTCCGCGCCCATGTCCCGCGCAAGCTGTACCGGCAGGTTGGCGACCAGGCCACCGTCAACCAGCGTGCGCCCATCCACCTCGATGGGTGCGAACAGGCCTGGCACCGCCATGCTGGCGCGCATCGCCAGCGGCAGCGAGCCCCGGTCGAGAATCACCGGATCGCCCGTGGCCAGGTCGGTTGCCATGGCTTTGAACGGAATCGGCAACTGCGAGAACTTGATGTTGTCGGGCCACTGCGCCGTCCAGTTCTTCAGCAGCGCCAGCAGGCGGTTGCCCTGCACCAGTCCGGCCGGCAGCTTGAGGCGACCGTCGCCGTAACCGGCGGACAGGCCGATCGGGTATTGGAAGTCGTCTTCACGCAGCGATTGCGGCAGCTTGGCGCGGTCATTGCGGTCAAAGGCGATGTCGCTCAGGTCGACCTGCGAGAGCTTCTGCTCCAGTTCATCAGCACGCAAGCCGCTGGCGTAGAGCCCGCCCACCACGGCGCCCATGCTGGTAGCGGCAATCACGTCCACCGGAATATGCATGCGCTCCAGCATCTTGAGCACGCCGATATGCGCATAGCCGCGCGCCCCACCACCCGACAGCACGAGACCGATGCGCGGGCGCGTGGATTCGGTTCTTGCGGGCGCAGATGCGGGGCTGGGGGCCGTCTGACCGTGCGCTGCCTGCGAAAGCACGATCAGCAAAGCCAGCCCGGCAGCGGCCAGGCGGCGCAGAGAGAGAGCCGTCAGGAAAGCCATGAAGGTGGGATCGATCCGGGCTGATTTGTTATGGATTGAAACGGTGCAGGCGCAATGATTCCACAACCCGGATTTACCCGGTGCAATTCCGTCTCACCACACCGTGCCGCGCCGCATCGGGCATCCCGCGCCGATGAATACTTTTCAGGGCGAAAGTGACAGAATATTGCCCGGACCCCGGCACGCTTGTTCCTAAAATCCGCGTTTGCTCGCAGCACGTGGGCAACAGAAGACGTTCGGTATCGCCAAGAACTGAAACGCCCAGAAACAGGAGGAGATCAAGATGTGGAATCAAGTCTATGACCCGCTCGGCAGTGCCCTGTGGTCAACCATCGCGGCCGGGGTACCGGTGGCGGTGCTGCTGTGTTCGCTGGCCTTCTTTCATATGCAGGCCCATCTGGCTGCGGGCCTGGCGCTGATTGTCGGCATCGGCATTGCGTCGTTCGTGTTTGGCATGCCGGCTGCCATGGCGGGCAAGGCGGCGGGCCTTGGCATCGTTTCCGGCCTGTTCCCGATCGGCTGGATCGTCCTCAACATCATCTTCCTGCACCGGCTCACCACCTTGAACGGGTCGTTCAAGGTCTTGCAGAGCTCCATCTCGGGCATCACCGAAGACCGCCGCCTGCAACTGCTGCTGGTGGCGTTCAGCTTTGGCGCGTTCTTTGAAGGCGCAGCGGGCTTCGGCACGCCGGTGGCCGTGACGGGCGCCATCCTGATCGGCCTGGGCTTCTCGCCGCTGGCGGCGTCCGGCCTGGCGCTGATTGCCAACACCGCGCCGGTGGCTTACGGGGCGCTGGGTGCTCCGCTCATCGGTCTGGCTTCGGTCACGGGGCTGGATCTGCTGCATCTGTCGGCCATGGTCGGCCGCCAGTTGCCCTTCTTCTCGGTGCTGGTGCCGTTCTGGCTGATCTGGGCGTTTGCGGGCTTCCGCGGCATGCTGCAGATCTGGCCTGCGATCCTGGTGGCAGGCGTGTCGTTCGCCATTCCGCAGTTCCTGGTGTCGAACTTCCACGGCCCGTGGCTGGTGGACGTGATTGCGGCGCTGGTGTCGATGGGCTCGCTCACACTGTTCCTGAAGGTGTGGAAGCCCAAGACCATCTGGACGTCGACCGCCCTGCGCAACCGCGAAGACAACTCCCGCGTCGACCCTGAGGCCGCCGCTGAAGCCCGCGAAGCCACCACCGCCACCGACGGCAAGATCAGCCGGATGCAAGCGTGGCTGCCGTGGGTGATCCTGACCGTCTTCGTATTCATCTGGGGTGTGCCGCAGTTCAAGGCGCTGGTCGACGGCATCTGGCAATTCAAGTTCCCGATCCCGGGGCTGGACAAGATGGTGGTCAAGGGCCCGCCGGTGGTCGCCAAGGAAACGAAGGAAGGCGCGGTATTCCTCTTCAACGTGCTGTCGATGGCGGGGACAGGCATTCTGGTCTCGGCCGTCGTGGGCGGCCTGCTGATGGGCTATTCGATCCCGCGCATGCTCAAGGAGTACTGGAACACCATCAAGCTCACGCGCTATTCGCTGCTGACCATCTGCGCGATGTTCGGTATCGGCTACCTGACCCGCTACTCCGGTCTGGATGCAACACTGGGCCTGGCCTTTGCGCACACCGGCGTGCTGTACCCGCTGTTCGGCACGATGCTGGGCTGGCTGGGCGTGGCGCTCACGGGCTCGGACACGGCATCAAACGTGCTGTTCGGCGGCCTGCAGAAGACCACCGCCGAGCAGCTCGGCCTGTCGCCGATCCTGATGTCGGCCGCCAACAGTTCGGGCGGCGTGATGGGCAAGATGATCGACGCGCAGTCCATCGTGGTGGCCTCCACCGCCACCAAGTGGTACGGCCACGAGGGTGACATCCTGCGCTACGTGTTCTTCCACTCGATTGCGCTGGCCTTCCTGGTGGGCCTGCTGATCACGCTGCAGGCGTACGTGGAGCCGTTCACGCACATGGTCGTGCGCTGACCGCCAAACGGCTCGGTAAACCCAGAAAGCCCCGCCTCAGGCGGGGCTTTTTTGTCGCGCGTATGATGGGCAACTCTCCCGCGCCCGCCCCTCTCCCGGGGCTCGGTCACCTTCCCCCCGCCTGATCCGACATGCCGCTGCGCCGCCTCGAAAGACTCATCGACCCGTTCCGCCATCTGCCCGACAGCAAGCCGCCGGGCGATGTCTGGCGCTTCTACGCCTACTTCCTGCGTGAGGTGCGCGGCGTCTTCGTATTCCTGCTGGTCGTGGGCCTGGCGGGCGCGCTGATCGAGGTGGCATTGTTTGATTTCCTCGGCCGCATCGTCGACATGATTCAGGCGACACCGGGCGCAGCGTTCTTCACCCAGCACCGCAACGCGCTACTGTGGATGGCCTTCGTTGCGGTAATCGCCCGGCCCATCATCTTTGGCCTGCACGATGTGCTGGTGCATCAGGTCATCAACCCGAGTCTGTCCAACCTGATCCGCTGGCAGAACCACCGCTACGTGCTCAAGCAGAGCCTGTCGTTCTTCCAGAACGACTTTGCCGGCCGCATTGCCCAGCGCATCATGCAGACCGGCTTTTCGCTGCGGGATTCGGCCGTGCAGGCAGTGGATGCGCTCTGGCACGTGGTGATCTACGCGATCAGTGCGCTGGTACTGTTTGCGCAAGCCGACTGGCGCCTGATGGTGCCGCTGCTGCTGTGGATTGCGTGCTACATCGCCGCGCTGGCCTACTTCGTGCCGCGCGTGAAGGCGCGCTCGGTCGTTGCCACCGAGGCACGCTCCAAGCTGATGGGCCGCATTGTCGACGGCTACACCAACATCACCACGCTCAAGCTCTTTGCGCACACCCAGCACGAAGAGACCTACGCGCGCGATGCAATGTCGGAGCAGACCGAGAAGACGCGCATGGCTGGGCGCATGGTCAGCGCCATGGATTTCACCATCACCGGCATGAACGGTGCGCTGATCGCCGGCACCACCGGCCTTGCACTGTGGCTATGGAGCCAGGGGGCGGTGACGGTCGGCACCATCGCGCTGACGACGGGGCTGGTAATCCGCATCAACAACATGTCCGGCTGGATCATGTGGGTGGTCAACGGCATCTTTGAAAACGTCGGGCAGGTGCAGGACGGCATGCAGACCATTGCCGTGCCGCGCACCGTGGTCGACCGGCCCGGTGCGCAGCCGCTGCGCGTCACGCAGGGTGAAGTGCGCTTCGAGCACGTCGGCTTTCACTACGGCAAGGGCAGCGGCGTGATCGAAGGGCTGGATCTCGTCGTGCGCCCTGGCGAGCGCATCGGCCTGGTCGGCCCGTCGGGCGCGGGCAAGTCAACGCTGGTCAACCTGCTGCTGCGCCTGTACGACGTGGAGCAAGGCCGCATCCTCGTCGACGGCCAGGACATTGCCGGCATCACGCAGGAAAGCCTGCGCGCGCAGATCGGCATGGTCACGCAGGACACCTCGCTACTGCACCGCTCCATTCGCGACAACCTGCGCTATGGCAAGCCGGATAGCAGCGAGGCGGAGTTGATGGAAGCCGTGCGCGGTGCCCGTGCCGACGAGTTCATCCCGCACCTGTCTGACGCGCATGGCCGGCGTGGATTTGATGCGCTGGTGGGCGAACGCGGCGTGAAACTCTCGGGCGGCCAGCGCCAACGCATTGCCATCGCGCGCGTGCTGCTGAAGGACGCGCCGATCCTGATCCTGGACGAGGCAACGTCGGCGCTCGACTCTGAAGTCGAGGCCGCCATTCAGGAAAGCCTGGAAACGCTGATGCGAGGCAAGACGGTGATTGCGATTGCGCACCGCCTTTCGACCATCGCGCGGATGGACCGGCTCGTGGTGCTCGACGGCGGCCGCATCGTGGAGAGCGGCACGCATGCGGAGCTGCTGGAACACGGCGGTCTGTACGCCCGCCTGTGGGCGCATCAGACCGGTGGTTTTGTCGGTGTCGACTGAGCCTTACGACAGCCGGCGTCCCAGCGTTTCCGGCACCATCGCCAGACCGATCAGCGACACCAGCCCGCAGCCGATCACGTAGAGCGCGGGCGCGTTCGCATTGCCGGTGAGCTGGATCAGCTCGGTCGAGAAGAACTGCGCGAAGCCGCCAAAGATGGCGATCGCAACACAGTAGGCAATCGACAGCCCGGTGGCGCGCAGGCGCTGCGGCAGCACCTCGCTCACGAGCACCATCGACGCCGGCGACGTCATCGACATCGGCACCGACAGGCAGCCCACTACGATCAGCAGCCGCGCCAGCGAGGGCTCGGCGTTGATCAGCGCGAAGGCGGGATAGACCATGACCAGCAGCGCAACGCGCGACCACAGCACCACCTTGCGGCGCCCGACCTGATCTGCGAGCCAGCCCGCGAACGGTGACAGCAGCACCTGCACCAGCGCTGCGATACACGCGGCCCAGATGCCGAGCGACAGCGGCATGTGCAGTACGCTCACGGCGTAGTTGCTGAGGTAGTAGACGATGATGTACGTCGACGAAGCTACGCCGATCATCAGCAGAATGCTCGCCACCAGCGCGCGGCGATGCTCGCGCAGGAGCGGCAGCGTTGCATCGGCTTCACGCTCGCTGTGCGGCGCGGCGGTTTCCTCCAGGCGGCGACGGATGATGAGGCCGACCGGGATGACGAGAATGCCGATCAGGAACGCGACCCGCCAGCCCCACGACTCCAGTTGCGCCGGCGCCAGCACGTTGCTCAGCAGCAGGCCCACCAGCGCGCCGAACAGCGCCGCCAGCCCCTGGCTGAACGGCTGCCAGCTCGTGTAGAAGCCGCGCGAACGGTCGTCTGCGTATTCGAGCAGCAGCGCGGTCGAGGCGCCCATCTCGCCACCAATCGCAAAGCCCTGCACGAGCCGCGCGAGCACAACGAGAATCGGCGCGACGATGCCGATCTGCGCATACGTCGGCGTCACCACGAAGATCAGCGATGACAAGCCCATCAGCCATAGCGTGAGCGCCACGGCCGGCTTGCGGCCGACGCGATCTGCGTACATGCCGATCAGCAGGCCCCCGAGCGGGCGCATCAGGAAACCCACGCCAAACGTGGCGAAGGACATCAGCAATTGGCCGGTCGGGTTGCCGACCGGAAAGTACAGCCGGCCGATCAGCGTGGCGAAGAAGCTGTAGACCACGAAGTCATAGAACTCGAGGCCGTTGCCGATGGTGATGGCGGCAATCGCACGCGGACGTGACAGCGGGCGCTGGTGCGCCATGGCCTGCGCACCCGTGGGTGTGCCGCTGGCCGGGGCGGTGATGGGGTTGGACATGGGTGTCTCCTGCAGGAAATGCGGATCGGACAGCAACTGCGCTGCCCGTCTCGTTTCATTGAATTCGGCTTATGTCCCGCGCGCCTCGTTGGCGAGGGTGCCGTTTGCGGTCGGCTTGACGCGGAGGTGCCACGCAGCCGACACCAGCGCCACCCAGCCTGCCCCGACGTACAGCGCCACACGGGTGTCTTCCATGTAGCCCAGCACACCGATCACGAACAGCATGAAGGCGATGGCGAGTGCCGGACCGACCGGCCACAGCGGCACCTTGAACTTGAGGGCGCGCACTTCCTCTGCCGACAAGCGGCGGCGCATGGCCACCTGCGAGAGCAGGATCATCAGCCACACCCACACCGTCGCGAAGGTGGCAATGGACGCGATGATCAGGAACACGTTCTCGGGAATCAGGTAGTTCAAGACCACGCCGCCCAGCAGCGCGCCGGCCATGGTCAGCACCGTCACCCAGGGCACGCCGTGGCGGGACGTTGCGGCAAAGATGCGCGGCGCCTGGCCCTGCTCGGCCATGCCGTACATCATGCGGCCCGCGCCGAAGATGTTGCTGTTGATGGCCGAGATGGCCGCCGAGATGACGATCAGGTTGAGGATCGCCGCGGCTGACTTGATACCCAGGCCGGAGAAGATCTGCACGAACGGGCTGCCCTGCCCGCCGATGCCCGTCCACGGGAAGATCGCCATCAGCACGCACATCGTCAGCACGTAGAACAGCAGGATGCGCGCGGGCACGGCGTTGATCGCCTTGGGGATGACCTTCTCGGGGTTCTGCGCTTCACCGCCGGTGATGCCGATGATCTCGACGCCGCCGTAGGCAAACATCACCACCGCAAGCGAGGCGACGAGGCCGCCCACGCCATGCGGCAGGAAGCCGCCGTGTGCCCATAGGTTGCTCAGGCCGGGCGCGTGCTCGCCGTTCATCTGCACGCCGAGGAACAGGATCGCGATGCCGCCGACGATCATCGCGCCAATCGCCACGATCTTGATGAGCGCGAGCCAGAACTCCATCTCGCCGAACACCTTGACGTTGCACAGGTTCAGCGCGCAGATCAGCATGACGATGCCGAGCACCCAGATCCACTGCGGCACATCGGGAAACCAGAAGCCCATGTAGATGCCGAAGGCCGTCACGTCTGCCAGGCAGACGATCACCATTTCGAGGATGTACGTCCACCCCGTGAGGAAGCCGGCGAGCGGCCCGAGGTTGTCGCGCGCATAGCGCCCGAACGAGCCCGAGACCGGTTGCCGCACGGCCATTTCACCCAGTGCGCGCATGACCATGTACACGGCCGCGCCGCCAAGGATGTACGCCAGGATCACGGCCGGCCCAGCGAGCTGGATGGCCGATGCGGACCCATAGAAAAGGCCCGTGCCAATGGCCGAACCGAGCGCGAGAAAGCGGATATGCCGCGCGCGCAGGTTGCGTTGAAGGTGTTCCAATCTGTCTCCTGTCCTGTCTGGGTAAGCGAGGTGGCCGTTGGGGCGTGCGGCTGCGGCATGCGGATCTTCGTCCGCCTTACGCCAGCGCAGCGCGAGCCAGACACGCGACAGCACGCGCGCCGAAGCATAGCCACCTTATCTAAGCAACATCGCAATAATTCGTATACTCTTGTATATACAATTAAAGTGGCACTAGGGTGTTCCCGAGGTTTCGAGAATAGGCAGCGCAGCGCACCCAATTTTTCGGATCGCGCCATGAAAAAAAAGGCGAACCCAGTTCGCCTTTTTGATCACCCGCGGCGCCGATGCAATCGCGCCCGCCCTTAGACGCTAGACCCAGCCCAGGCCGCCCACGAGCGCACCAAGCCCCACCAGCAACAGCGGATGCACGCGCGTGAAGGTGCAGGCCAGCACCGTCGCTACCGTCAGCACGATGGTGCCGATGCTGTGGTCTGCCCCGCGCGTCAGCACCCAACCGGTTGCGAACATCAGGCCGATGGTCAGCGGTGCCAGACCACGGCGGACCAGCGTGACCCAGCGGGCGTCGGGGGCGCGGTCCATGACACGGGCGATGACACCCGCAATCACGCAGGACGGCCCGCAGATGCCGACAAGGGAAACGATCGCACCGCCCAGCCCGGCGGACTGCCAGCCGAACAGTTCGACAAACAGCACGTTCGGCCCCGGTGCAGCCTGCGAGATGGCATACATGGAGCTCAACTGTTCGCTGGTCATGTAGTGGCGCGTGTCGACCAGGAAACGATGCATGTCAGGCAGCGTTGAGCTGGCCCCGCCAATGGCGAGAAACGACAGCATCAGGAAGTGCCAGAACAGGTCGAACAACGTAGAGAGATAGCTCACCGCGTTGCCCTCCACTCCAGTACGAGCGCGAGCGGAATCAACACCAACATGACCGGCAGCAGCGGCCATTGCAGCACGCCAATCGCCAGAAACACTGCCAGACCGATGCCGATGGCGCGCCACGTACGCGACTGCCCTTGCGCCAGCCGGACGGCCGTCGAGAGCACCAGCCCCGCCGCCACCGCCGCCATGCCCTTGAGCAGGTTCTGCACCAGGGACAATGCGCTGAAGTGGTCGTACAGCATGACGATCAACAGCAGCAGCACGGCAGGCACAACCACCAGACCGGACATCGCGGCAGCCGCCCCTCGCACGCCGTGGTAGCGGTAGCCGAGCATCACCGAGAGGTTGACGACGTTCGGGCCGGGCAGCACCTGGCCCAGGCTCAGGAGTTCGGCAAACTCAGCGTTGGTGAGCCAGCCATTGCGGTCGACAATGCCCGCGCGTGCAAACGGCAGCACGCCGCCGAAGCCTGACAACCCCATGCGCGCAAATTCCGTAAAGAGCTTGCTGCAGGAGGGAACGTTTGCTGCGGGGGCCACAGCATCGTTGTCAGGCTCGGCGCTCAGGTCGGTCATTGAATCAGGCAGCTTCTGGCGCAGGCTTGGGCAGCGCCAGCTTCGGCTCGCGCAGCTTGGGCTCCAGCGTCTTGCCCTTGCGTGCGCGCTTGCCGGCGTACGCCTCTTGCGCGCGGGTCGTCATGGTCTGCTCGACCGCCTTGCCGCCACGCGGGCCGGTGCCCGAGAGCACGAAGCCGGCGGCACCGAAGGCCAATGCCTGGAGCAGCGTTTCGTTCTTCTCCAGCTCCATCAGGATCACGCCACGGCCACCGCTGGCGAGCGTCTTCAGCTCGCTGATCTGGAACAGCAGCATGCGCCCGCCTTCCGACAGACAGGCCACGCCGTAGGCGTCTTCCGGTGCGGGTGCCGGCTTGTTGGGTTGGTCGCCCTCATCCAGCGTCAGGAACGCCTTGCCGGCCTTCTGGCGGCCGACCATGTCGCCCACCTTGGCCATGAAGCCGTTGCCGCCGCGCGTGGAGATCACCAAGTTCTGCTCGGCATGGCCGGCGAAGGTGTGGGCGATATGCGTGCCCGGTGCGAGTTCGATCAGCGTGGTCAGCGGCACACCGTCGCCACGGCCGCCGGGCAGGTTGGCTACGGCCACGGAGTAGACGCGGCCCGTGCCCTTATCGTCGCGCGTGCCGAAAATCAGCAGCGTATCCGTCGTGCGGCACTCGAAGGTGTCGTAAAGCGTGTCGCCCGCCTTGAAGCCGAATTGCGTGGCGTCGTGGCCATGGCCCTGACGCGTGCGCACCCAACCCTTCTGCGAGACGACCACCGTGACGGGTTCGTCGATGACCTTCACCTCGGCGGCGGCGCGGCGCTCTTCCTGGATGAGGGTGCGGCGGTCGTCGCCGTATTGCTTCGCGTCGGTCTCGATCTCCTTGATGATGCGACGGCGCATCATGGTTTCCGACTTCAGCAGCACGTCCAGCTCGGACTGCTCTTCGCGCAGGTTCTTCAGTTCCTGCTCGATCTTGATGGCTTCCAGGCGCGCGAGTTGGCGCAGGCGGATTTCCAGAATGTCTTCCGCCTGGCGGTCGCTCAGGTTGAAGGCCTGGATGAGCGCGGCCTTCGGCTCGTCGCTCTCGCGGATGATGCGAATCACATCTTCGATGCGCAGCAGCACCATCTGCCGGCCTTCGAGGATGTGGATACGGTCTTCCACCTTGCCCAGACGATGGCGCGTGCGGCGCGTAACCGTGGCAAAGCGGTAGCTGATCCACTCGCGCAGGATCTCGGCCAGGCCCTTCTGGCGCGGCCGGCCATCCATGCCGATCATCACCAGGTTAATAGAGGCACCCTGCTCCAGCGACGTATGCGCCAGCAGCGAATTGGCAAACTCCTGCTGATCAATGTTCTTGCTCTTGGGCTCGAACACCAGGCGCACCGGCGCGTCCTTGCCGGACTCGTCGCGCACCGCATCAAGCAGGCCGAGCATGGTCTGCTTCATGGTGAGCTGATCCGGCGACAGCGACTTCTTGCCGGTGCGCACCTTCGGGTTGGTCAGCTCTTCAATCTCTTCCAGCACCTTCTGCGACGAGGTGTTGGGCGGCAATTCGTTGACCACCAGTTGCCACTGGCCGCGAGCAAGTTCTTCGATCTTCCAGCGCGCGCGCACCTTCAGGCTGCCGCGACCGGTTTCGTACACCTGCGCGATGTCCGCCGGCGACGAGATGATCTGACCGCCGCCCGGATAGTCCGGACCCGGCATGTACTGCATCAGGTCGGCACTGGTGAGCTTGTCGTCGCGGATGAGCGCCACAGCGGCCGTGGCCACTTCGCGCAGGTTGTGCGACGGAATCTCCGTGGCCATGCCCACCGCGATGCCCGATGCGCCGTTGAGCAGCACGAACGGCAGACGTGCCGGCAGCAGCTTCGGCTCGTCCATCGAACCGTCATAGTTGGGGACGAAATCGACGGTGCCCTGGTCCAGCTCTTCGAGCAGCAGGCGCGAGATCGGCGTGAGGCGCGCTTCGGTGTATCGCATCGCGGCGGCGCCATCGCCATCGCGCGAGCCAAAGTTGCCCTGGCCGTCGATCAGCGGATACCGCAGCGAGAAATCCTGCGCAAGGCGCACCAGCGCGTCGTAGGCGGATTGATCGCCGTGCGGGTGGAATTTACCCAGCACATCGCCCACCACGCGGGCCGACTTGACGGGCTTCGCGTCAGAGCGCAGGCCCATCTCGTGCATCGCGAACAGGATGCGGCGCTGCACAGGCTTCTGGCCGTCGGCCACCTCGGGCAGTGCGCGACCCTTGACCACGCTGACGGCGTAGTCCAGGTAAGCACGCTCGGCGTAAGCGCCAAGCGTGAGCGCTTCGGCCGGCTCGCTAGGGTCGAAGAGGATGTCTTGTTGTTCCATGGAAGCTCAAGCGAAGGCGGCGCGCATGCGGCAAGTGCATTGGCGCGCCACCAGGATCAATGTTGTTGTGCGTTCGTGACCACGCCGGTGGCCGGGTCCAGTACCACTTCGATGCGCGCGGATCGGCCCGTACGACCGGGCTTGCGCGTGACCATGGCACCGTTGGCGCTCACGGTCATGAAGCCGCCCGCCCCGTTCATCTCAGCCATCGGGTTGTAGTAGCGGTAGAACTGCATCACCGTCTTCACGTAGTTCTGCGTTTCGGCATAGGGCGGGATGTCGTTGCCGTGCTTCTGCACGGCGCCCTCGCCCGCGTTGTAGGCGGCGAGCACGAGTTCGAGGTTGCCCGAAAACATGCGCAGCAGATCGCTCAAATAGCGCACGCCCGTGGTGATGTTGATCTTGGGGTCGGCCAGCTTCTGCGCGGCTGTGCGACGCGCATCTCCAGTCACGCCATAGCGTGCACCCGTGTCTGGAATCACCTGCATCAGCCCGATCGCACCCTTGGGCGACACGGCTTGCGGGTTGAAACCGGATTCGGCGGCAATCACGGCTTTCACCAGCGCGGGGTCGATGCCGTGCTTGCTGGCCGCCTGGCGGATCAGCGGCTCGACCGTCGGCACGTTCGGGTGCTGCAGCACCGCGCGCACGAGGCGCTGGCGCATGCCGGCGTTGTCCAGCGCGTCGCGCTTGCTGGCGTTGAGGTAGGCGTCCGCATCGGGCAGTTCAGTGGCGGGCAGCGCGATGGCGGTGTCGGCCCGCTCGTCTGCTTTGTCGGCCTTGCCCCCCTTGCCAGCCACGGCGGCGCCCTTCATGAACAGCACGTAGCGATCATCCACGCGCTCAGAGGCGAAGTGCGCAAGGCCGTTCTCGTCGATGTAGCCGTAGACGTCCGCGCGCGCCGGCTGATTGGCCAACAAGGCCAGCGCCGTCAATGCAAATGCGAGGTGTCGAAACAGCGGTTCGAACAGCTTCATCGTTGTTGGTTGAACGTCAGATATCGGCTTCGACCTCGTTGCCGCGCGTTTCCAGCCACGTGCGGCGTGCGCCGGCTTCGCCCTTGCCCATCAGCATGTTCATCATGTTGACGGTCTGTTCCTGGTCCAGTGCACCCAGTGCCACGGGCAGCAGACGGCGCGTGTCGGGGTTCATGGTGGTTTCCCAGAGCTGCTCGGCGCTCATTTCGCCCAGGCCCTTGAAGCGGGAGATCTGCCAGGCGCCTTCCTTCACGCCGTCCTTGCGCAGCTTGTCTTCAATGGCTTCAAGCTCGCCGTCGTCCAGCGCGTAGAGCTTCTGCGCGGGCTTCTTGCCGCGCGCCGGCGCATCGACACGATACAGCGGCGGGCGGGCCACGCATACATTCCCGCGGTCGATCAATTGCGGGAAGTGCTTGAAGAACAACGTGAGCAGCAACACCTGGATGTGCGCGCCGTCCACGTCAGCATCGGACAGGATGCAGATCTTGCCGTAGCGCAGGCCGGAGAGATCCACCGTGTCGTTCGGGCCATGCGGATCGACGCCGATGGCGACCGCAATGTCATGCACTTCATTGTTGGCGAACAGGCGGTCGCGCTCGGTTTCCCACGTGTTCAGCACCTTGCCGCGCAACGGCAGGATGGCCTGGAATTCCTTGTCACGGCCCATCTTGGCCGAACCACCGGCAGAGTCGCCCTCCACCAGGAAGAGTTCGTTGCGGGTGACGTCGTCGGATTCGCAATCGGTGAGCTTGCCGGGCAGCACGGCCACGCCGGAGCCCTTCTTCTTCTCGACCTTCTGCGCGGCTCGCGTGCGGGCCTGTGCTTGCTTGATGACGAGTTCGGCCAGCTTCTTGCCGTGCTCGACATGCTGGTTCAGCCACAACTCCAACGCGGGGCGGCTGAAGGTGGAAACGAGCCGCACCGCATCGCGGCTGTTCAGGCGTTCCTTGATCTGACCTTGGAACTGAGGGTCCAGCACCTTGGCCGACAGCACGAACGAAGCGCGCGCAAACACGTCTTCGGGCATCAGCTTGACGCCCTTGGGTTGCAGCGCGTGCATCTCGACAAAGCTCTTCACGGCCTGGAACAGGCCTTCGCGCAAGCCCGATTCATGCGTGCCGCCGGCCGGCGTCGGGATGAGGTTGACGTACGACTCCCGCACCGGCGAGCCCTCTTCCGTCCACGCCACCACCCACGATGCACCTTCGCCCAGGGCAAAGCCTTCTTCGCCGGACTTGTCGGGGTCGGCAAAGTGTTCGCCCTCGAACAGCGGGATGACCGGCTCGGCGCCGCTGCCCTGCGCGAGCGATTCCACCAGGTAGCCGCGCAGGCCCTCGGCGTACTGCCATTCGAGCGTTTCGCCGGTTTTCTCCAGCGTGAGCGTGACCTTCACGCCCGGCAGCAGCACGGCCTTGCTGCGCAACAACCGCTGCAGCTCGGCCTGCGGAATGTTCTCGGAATCGAAGTACTTGGCGTCCGGCCAGGCGCGTACGCGCGTGCCGCTCTTCTTCTCGCCACGCTCGGCCTTGCGGGTGGTCAAAGGCTCGATGACGTCGCCGCCGGAGAACGTGAGCGTCGACACATTGCCGTCACGCCAAACCGTCACCTCCAGCCGCGTCGACAGCGCGTTCGTGACCGACACGCCCACGCCGTGCAGGCCGCCGGAGAACGCATACGCGCCGCCACTGCCCTTGTCGAACTTGCCGCCTGCGTGCAGGCGCGTGTAGACGATCTCGACCACCGACACACCCTCTTCCGGGTGGATGCCGACGGGAATGCCGCGGGCCTCGTCCTCCACGCTCACGCTGCCGTCCTTGTGCAGCGTTACGGCAATCAGCTTGCCGAAGCCGCCCAACGCCTCGTCGGCGGCGTTGTCGATCACTTCCTGCACGATGTGCAGGGGGTTGTCGGTGCGCGTATACATGCCCGGCCGTTGCTTGACCGGTTCCAGGCCCTTGAGGACCTTGATCGACGATTCGCTGTATTGGGAGGTTTTGCTCATGGAAGGCGGAAAAACTGGCGGGCTCAGGGTCTGCCCTGAGCACCGGAATGCAGCGCGCATTGTAAAGGAAGCTGTCCTTAACAATGCGGAGGGATTGTCAGCATGGGGATGCGACGCACTGCCGACATCCCGCTGACATATTGACGGACTACTGCAACATCACGCCGTACCGGCGCGCTTGCCTTCGAGTGCTTCCCAGCGCTCAAGCGCCTCCAGCAGTTCCAGCTCGATGGCCTCGTGGCGCTCGGCCAGCTTCTGGGCGCGCTCCGGATCACGTCCGTAGATCGTGCCGTCTTCCAGCTCGGCGTTGACCTGCTTCTGTTCGGTCTCCAGCGCCTCGATTGTGGCGGGCAGCGCTTCCAGCTCACGTTGTTCCTTGTAGCTGAGCTTGACCGTGGCGCGCTCGCGGGGCTTGGCGGCTTCGGGCTTTTTCTCTTCGGCGACCGGCGTGGCTGCTTTGGCCATCTGCGCCGAACGCGCCGATTGCGTCTGCCAATCCGAGAATCCGCCCACGTATTCGCGCCATCGGCCCTCGCCTTCAGCGGCAATCACCGAGGTGACGACATTGTCGACAAAGGCGCGATCGTGCGAGACCAGGAACACCGTGCCGCTGTATTCCTGCAGCAGTTCTTCCAGCAGTTCCAGCGTGTCGATGTCCAGATCGTTGGTCGGCTCATCCAGCACCAGCACGTTGGCCGGGCGCGCGAAGAGGCGCGCCAGCAGCAGCCGGTTGCGCTCACCGCCCGACAGCGACGCCACTGGCGAGCGTGCCCGCTCCGGCGCAAACAGGAAATCGCCCAGATAGCTCATCACGTGCTTGCGCTGGCCATTGACTTCGATCCAGTCGCTGCCGGGGCTGATGGTGTCGGCCAGCGAGCGGTTCAGGTCCAGTTGCGCACGCATCTGGTCGAAATACGCCACCTGCAGGTTGGTGCCGTTGCGCACCGTGCCAGAGTCGGGCGCCAGTTCGCCGAGGATCAGCTTGAGCAGCGTGGTCTTGCCGACGCCGTTGGCGCCGAGAATGCCAACCTTGTCGCCACGCATGATGGTGGCGGTGAAATTGTCGACCACGACCTTGTCGCCATAGCGCTTGGTCACGTCTGTCAGTTCGGCGACGATCTTGCCGGAACGGTCGCCCTGTGAGACTTCGAGCTTGACGTTGCCCTGTACCTCACGGCGAGCCTGGCGCTCCACGCGCATCTGCTCCAGGCGTGCGACGCGGCCCACACTGCGCGTACGGCGCGCTTCCACGCCCTTGCGGATCCACACTTCTTCCTGCGCGAGCAGTTTGTCGAAGCGGGCGTTTTCCAGCGCCTCGGCCTCAAGTTGCTGCGCCTTGCGCTCCTGATACGCGGTGAAATTGCCCGGGTACGACCGCAGCTTGCCGCGATCCAGTTCGATGATGCGCGTGGCGACACGGTCGAGGAACGCGCGATCGTGCGTGATGAACAGCACGCTGCCTCGGAAGGCGAGCAGCAAGTCTTCCAGCCAGCGGATGGAGTCGTAGTCGAGGTGGTTGGTCGGCTCGTCCAACAACAGGATGTCAGGCGCGCCCACCAGCGCCTGCGCCAGCGCCACGCGCTTGGTCAGGCCGCCGGAGAGCGAACCGATGCGCGCGCCCGGCTGCAAACCAAGCTGCGCGATGGTCGTTTCCACGCGGGTGTGCAATTGCCAGGCATCGGCGGCGTCGAGCTGGGCTTGCAGGGCGTGCAGCTTATGCATCGCCTCGTCATCGTGCGCATCGCCCATGGAGGCGATCAGCGCCTCATACTCGGCGAGCAGGCCAGCGGCATGCGGCACGCCCATCGCCACGGCTTGGGCCACCGTCTGATCGGGATCGAAAACGGGCTCTTGCGGTACGTAGGCCGAGGTCACGCCGCTCTGACGAGCAATCAGGCCATCGTCGGGGGCTGTCGTGCCGGCCACGATCTTGAGCAGCGACGATTTGCCGGTGCCATTGCGGCCGATCAGGCCGACGCGCTCGCCAGCCTCCAGCGAGAAATCGGTGTGGTCGAGCAGCGCCACGTGGCCGAACGCCAGTTGCGCATCGGTAATGGAAAACAGGGCCATGCTGGAGTGAAGAAGGATGCAGGCCGCGTACGGCCGGAAGGCGCGTATTGTAGTCGGCCCGCGCGACAGCCATCCGGTGTCATTGCGCTTGCGCGCGTCGGTGCTATAACGCTTGTGCCGCCGGGCTCGCTTTTCCGGCCGCTTCCATCCACAACGTTAGCGAAGGGGAACGCTGATGCGCGGACTGTTCGGCTTGTTGATCGCCCTGATCGTGGTAGGCATCCCGGTGCGGCAGGTCTTGCTGCGAACCGGCTTCTCGCAGTGGTGGACGCTGCTGGTATTGATACCGCTGGTGAACCTCGTGGCGCTGTGGATCTTTGCGTTCTCGAACTGGCCGCGGCAGTCGTCGCAGCCGGGCAATGTGTTGCCGAATCAAAGCTGAACCCGGCAACGCTGATACCGGGTGCGTCAAAGGTTCGCACCAAAGAAAACGGCCCGCTTTCGGCGGGCCGGAAGAGTCTCTCCTCGATGCCTTGCGAACAAGACATGGCCTGAGCATAGCGCCCCTTGTCCGTCTCGGGCAGTCAGGACAAACCCGGTAGGGAAAAACGCCGAGACCACTGACAAAGCCAAGCCCCGTGCGGCTTTGCACCGCAACAACGCATGCCGCGTCAAGCGTGCGCACGCGCCACACCACAAGGGTGCGACGCACCAGTTGCATGGCTGATGCAGTGCAATCTGCTCACGCTTGATGTGCGCCACGCACCACTGTCACGCACGCACCCCACCTCATCTGCAAGCGGATTTCTAGAGCATGGAATCCAGTCTTGCGGCCTGCTTACAACAGCGCAAAAGTGCGGATCTGCAGGTTCGCTCGTCGCGCCGTATCATGCGGCAGGCCCTCCGGCCACAAGCCGGACATAACGATAAGGCGGGCCGCCATTCTTTCCGGGGGATACAACCATGCTGTGCTTCAAGCGCACGCTGCTGATGGCAGCGCTGCTTCCTGTTTCTCTGTCCATCTTTGCGCCGGGCACTGCCCTGGCCTCCGCCACACCCGTCCTCGACCGCATTCGTGATACCGGCATTGTCCGCGTTGCGCATCGCGAGAGTTCCGTGCCGTTTTCGTTCTACGACGCCGACAAGAAACCCATTGGTTATGCAATGGATCTCTGCCTGCGTGTGGTCGACAAGCTGCGCACCGAACTCAAGCGCCCGGACCTGAAGGTCCAGTACGTGATGGTGACCTCGTCTTCGCGCATCCCGACCATCGCCGAAGGCAAGGCTGATGTCGAATGCGGTTCGACCACCAACACGCGTGAGCGCCGCGAGAAAGTCGCCTTCACCATCCCGCACTACATCGCCGGCAGCCGGATGATCGTCAAAACATCATCGGGCATCCGCAAGTGGGACGATCTGCGCGGCAAGACAGTGGTCTCGACCAAGGGCACCACCAACATCACCGAGTTGCGCAAGGTGAACGACGCGCGCGTGCTGGGCATGAACATCATCGAAGCGAAGGACCACGGCGAGGCCTTCGCCATGGTCGAAGCTGGCAAGGCCGATGCCTTTGCAATGGACGACGTGCTGCTCTACGGCTTTCGTGCCAACGCCAAGAACCCGAGTGACTACGCCGTGGTCGGCGACATGCTGACGATCGAGCCGTACGCGATCATGCTCAGCAAGGACGACGCCGAATTCAAGCGGATGGTCGACCGCGCGATGACCAACATCATCCTCGACTACGAGGCTGAGAAGCTCTACAAGAAGTGGTTCCTGCAGCCGATTCCGCCCAACGGGGCAAAGCTCGATATTCCGATGAGCTTCCTGCTGCGCGATTCGTTCAAGTATCCGAGCGACAAGGTCGCCGACTGAATATCGCAGTTGAACGCTCAACGCCGCCGCTTTGTCCGGCGGCGTTTTTCTTTGCGCGACTAGCGCAGCGGTTTGCCGAGCAGGCGTGCGAGCACAGCTTCCGGCGAGTGCGTGCGATCGGCAATCGCAGCGGGGTCCAGGTAAAAGGTCTGCTCCATCATCGCGCGGCCGCGCATGGCTGCATGCAGCGCCTGATCGCTGAACACCACCCACGTCGCACCCGGCGCAAACGCGAAGGTCTGCTGCGGTGCGCTGCGCTGGTATTGCAGATCGGCTTTAGCAAGGTCATGTAACTGCAGCATGCGATGGTCGTAATCCGAGCGCGGGCGCTTCGTGATGTGCAGCTTGTGCATCAACCACGCCTGACCGGGCAGCATGCCTCGCGTTTTTGGCACGAAGCGCTTAGCGAAGTGCGCAAACGGTTCACCGATGCGCCAGATGCGCGGCGCATCCGGATCGATGTTGTGGAATACGCGCAGCAAGCGCTGGCCGTGCAACGGATTCGACGGAAAGGCATCGACGTGCAGGCGTGTGTCGTCCTTGCGCCAGCTCACCGGGCGCCCGGCAATCTCTGCGGGTCGCAGCGAGGTGCCGGCGCGCTTGAGGTGCGGGCCGTAGTCGGGAAACAGTGCGAGCACCAGGCGCTCAGCGGCATCGGCGTAGCGGCGGATCAGTGTGGAAAGATCGCGCAGGTCGGCGGACGCACCAACCGCGCCGCGCACAGTGATTTCGTCGGCGCGCAGATTGATGTTTTTTGTCTTGCCGTCAGACCAACGCGCATCAAGAAAGCGCCGCTCACGCGTGCTCAGTGGAAAATCCAGGGCGGGGAAATGCAGCACGTTGCCGCGCTCCAGTGCAGCGCGCATGGCAATCGCTTCGGTTGCGGTAACGGTAGGCGCCCATTCGCGCACCGGCCAAGGCACCACCATGTCGACGGCGGGCGGTGCAACAACCGCCAACTCCCCAGCGCATTCTTCGCGGACCGGCTGCTGAGCCGGCGCAAACCCCTGCATACTTCCCATGAACGTATCAATCGCCTAGGCAAATTATTCGCGAATGATAGAAGGTGCACCAACGCTGCGCATCGCCAGGAAACACAACGCTGCATGTCATACGGCGCGTCACAAATGTGACGCGCCCAACCGGTGACGAGGAGAAGCGGGGGTTACAGGAAGTGCTTGACGACCTGTTCTTCCAGGCCAATAAAGCGCACGAGCTGGCGCGAGCCGTCCGGAAATTGTTTGATGACGTGACCGTCGGGGGTATCGGTATGACGAAAATAGATCGGGCGATCGATCGTCCCAGGCCGTTGCTTCGGTAGCAGGCTATCCAGCGACGGCTCCACCGTCCACGGATCGTCCCGTTCTTCGGATGTCAGCATGTTGGTCGCCAAAAGGTTTTTCCGATGAGAGGGGAAGCATAACTTCCGTGAACAATCATGCAAAGTTCGTAATACTTAAATCTGATTCGGTGACCGATCGTTCGTTCGATTTAGCGTTTGCTACCCCACCATCGCATCCAAATTGTGGGGCGCTGCCCACAACACCCCTACCATCATCAAAGCTTCACGCAGTTCCGATAGTCCCTCTGTGCCGCGGTTTGCGTCGCCCCTTCCAGCCTTTCCATGAGTGATACGCCCTCCCCACCCTCCTCTCCATTTGCCGCCTTGCGTCAGCGCGTGTTGCGCGCCTTGGATCGCAAACTCCGGCAAACCTCGCGCATGTCGCGCAACGGGCTACGGTTCTCGATTTTCCTGGCCGGCGCGATGGGCGTGGCGGTGTTCTCATTGGTGTTCTCGTGGGTGGCGGATACCGCGCTGGCGTGGCAACGCGCCCTGCACGCCCACTACGCTTGGGCTGCCGTTGTGCTATTGCCACCGGGGCTGGCGGCGCTGCGCTGGCTGACGCTGCGTGTGGCACCGCAGGCGCGCGGCAGCGGTATCCCGCAAGTCATCGCCACACAGCATCTGCCGCCGTTCGGGGCAGCGCAAACAACGCTGGTGTCTTTTCCGCAGGCGCTCTGGAAGATCGGGTTGACCGCGGTGGCGCTGTTCCTCGGCGCATCCGTCGGGCGCGAGGGGCCGTCGGTGCAGGTAGGCGCGGCGGCCATGCTGGCCTGGGGGTCCTGGTGGCAGCACCGCGCCGGCGTGCGCGTCGGTTTTCATGCGCAGGCACTGTTGACTGCCGGCGCAGCTGGTGGCTTGGCGGCAGCCTTCAATACGCCGCTGGCTGGCGTGGTCTTCGCCATTGAGGAACTCGGCAAGGGTGCGTCCCTGCGTTGGGACCGCTTGGTGCTGGCGGGCGTGCTGGCCTCGGGTTTCCTATCGTTGGCCATCGTGGGCAACAACCCGTATTTCCAGGTGCACGAGCCCATCCTGTTCCTGCGCGAAGCTTGGCCGTGGATCGTGCTGGCCGCGCTGGTGTGCGGCGTGTTCGGCGGGTTGTTCGCCAAGCTGTTGCTGGGCGGCGTTACGGGAATTCTGCCCGCAGCCATCGGGCAGCGCGTTCAGCAGCATCCGGTATGGACTGCGTTTGGCTGTGGCGTCGTCCTCGCATGCATCGGCGCCAGCACGCACGGCGATACCTACGGCACCGGCTACGAGCAAGCGGCAGCACTACTCAACGGCCACCCGATCGAGACGCACTGGTTTGGCGTGTCCAAGCTGGCCGCGACTGTGGCGTCGTACTTTGCCGGCATTCCAGGCGGCATCTTCACGCCGTCGCTGGCAATTGGCGCGGGACTGGGTCAGCACTTGTGGCAGCTCACCGCAGGCCTTGCCGACGAGCGCGTGCTGGTGCTGGTGTCGATGGCCGCGTTTCTGGCGGCGGCCACGCAGGCGCCCATCACCGCCAGCGTGATCGTCATGGAGATGACGCGCAGCCAGAACATGATGTTCCACCTGCTCGCGGCGACCTTGCTGGCCTCATTCGTGGCGCGGCAATTCTGCCCACGGCCGTTCTATCACGCAGCCTCGCGCACCTTCCGGCGCGAGGCACTGGCCGTGGAAGCAGCTTCCAAAAAGGCTGCAAAGGCCTAGGCTGTCTGGCCTTGGCGAGGCAAATTGCGTAGAATCGCCGCTCGCTCGGGCGGCCTTTTGCGTCACCTGGGACAGGTCACTCGCCGTAGCACAATGGATAGTGCACGCGCCTCCTAAGCGTGAGATACAGGTTCGATTCCTGTCGGCGGGACCACCGGCATATGACAAAGCCAGGCAGACATCGCCTGGCTTTCTTGTTTTCCGGTGCCGGAAACGACGAGGCCCGCCACAAACGGGCGGGCCTATGGCTGCGGATGGCCCCGGGTCATCTAGGTCAACACCGGCAGCGCTTCGAGCACGAGCAGCCCGATCAGCACCCCAATGATCGTCAGCAGCACACGGATCCCTACCCGCGCACCTCGGATCGCCAGTGGTGCAGATACCAGTCCGATCACGCCCGCCACGCACACGGCGAGCAACAGGTATAGGTTGGAGAAGGCCATCGGGAATTCCATCATCCGCCCCTTGCCGGCCGCAAATGACCGGTGTTTTGAGTATAGGACGCGCCCCCATTCCGGCAACCTGTTGCAATACAGCCAGCACCCGCATTTTTTTGCGCACTGCAAAAAATCGTGCTATAGTCCACGGCTTGGCTGCTTACTGCCCCTTTGCGGTTGGCTGATGTGCTGGTTTCAACACCGGCGCCCATCACCCAGAATTCCGCCCCGAAGCATGCGCAGCCGATTGCCATAGAGCTTGGCATCGTCTCCGATCTCCCGCGTGGATTCACATCACGCCGCAGGGACCGCCGCCCTACCTCGCTGATTGATTCAGCTTGTGGCCGGCCCACTCCCCCGCCTTGTCCGTTTTGCAGCCTCGTCTGTCGAACCGGCCTTATCCGATTGGCGCCGACGCCCGTAATTAACCGGTCGCCGTATCCCATTTCCGTCGCCTGCATCCGTTGATGCGGTCGGCGCGGCAGCCTTACTACCTATTCGACATGACGCAGCCTCAAGACGGCAGCGGCGCCATTGCGCACGCTGAAACCACCACTACCAATACCGACAGCCTCATCGCCGACGCCGCTACCCGCGCCAGCGCTTTTGCTGAGCTGGGCCTGGACGAGCGCATCGTCCGCGCGCTGGGCGAAGTGAACTACACCACCCCGACGCCGGTGCAGGCGCAAGCCATTCCGGCCGCCCTGGCAGGCAGCGACCTGCTGGTCACGAGCCAGACCGGCTCGGGCAAGACCGCAGCCTTCATGCTGCCGGCCATCCAACGCATCAGCGAGCAGCCCGAGCCGCAGCGCCCGCGCATGGACGGCCCGCCGCAACGCATGAAGGGCCGCCGCCCCCGCCCGGCCCCGGCCAAGCCGTCGCTGCTGGTGCTCACGCCCACGCGTGAACTCGCCCTGCAGGTGACGACCGCCGCGTCGCAGTACGGCCGCCATATGCGCCGTATCGTCTGCGCGAGCATCCTGGGCGGCATGCCCTACCCGAAGCAGCTCGACATGCTGGCACGCATGCCGGACATCATCATCGCCACGCCGGGCCGCCTGCTCGACCACATTGATTCGGGCCGCATCGACCTGTCGGCGCTGAACATGCTGGTGTTTGATGAAGCTGACCGCATGCTCGACATGGGTTTTGCTGACGACATCGAAGCCATCGTCGGCGCCACGCCGGCTACGCGCCAGATGCTGATGTTCTCGGCCACCATGGACCGCCGCATCGAGCAACTGGCCGAGCGCATGATGCGCGACCCGCAGCGTATTGAAATCGCTGCCGCCAAGGTTGACCAAAGCAACATCGAAGAGCGCCTGCACTTCACCGACGACGTCTCGCACAAGCAGCAACTGCTCGACCACCTGCTGCGCGATGCCTCGCTCAAGCAAGCGATCGTGTTCACGGCAACCAAGCGCGATGCCGACTCGCTGGCCGAGCGTCTGACCGAAACCGGCTTTGCCGCCGGCGCCCTGCACGGCGACATGCACCAAGGCGCGCGTAACCGCACGCTGACGGCACTGCGCCGCGGCCATCTGCGCATTCTGGTGGCCACCGACGTGGCTGCACGCGGCATCGACGTGCCGGACATCACCCACGTGGTCAACTTCGACCTGCCCAAGCAGGCTGAAGACTACGTGCACCGTATCGGCCGTACGGGCCGTGCCGGCCGCAGCGGTATCGCCATCAACCTGGTGAACCACAACGACACGTTCCAATGGCGCCGCATCGAGCGCTTCGTTGACCGCCGCATCGATGCGAGCGTCATCGAAGGCCTGGAGCCGAAGCGCTCGCCGAAGCCGCGCACTGGCGGCCCGCGTGCCGGCGGTGACCGCGGTGGTTACCGTGGCAACAACGGCGGTAGCGGCTATCGCGGCCAGCGTGAAGGCTACGGCGCACGCCAAGGCGGCAATGGCGGTAACAGCGAAGGCCGTTTCCAGCGCAGCTTCGGCGGCGACCGTGAGGGCTTCGCCCCGCGTCGTGATGATCGCAACGGCAATGGTGGCGGTGGCTACCAAGGCCAAGGCGGCCAGCGCGAGTGGAACCGTGACGACCGCGCCCCGCGCCAATCGTACGGCCAAGGCCAGCAAACCCGTGGTGACTGGCAACAGCGACCGGCCCGTACGCAAGACGGCAACCGTGGCTTTGGCAACAGCAACGGCGGTGGCTACGGTAACCGTGACGGCAACCGCGAAGGCTACGGAAACCGCGAAGGCGCCCCGCGTCGCTTCGGCGACAACAACGGTGGCAGCCGCTTTGGCGATAGCAACGGCACCGGCGCGCCGCGCCGCAGCTACGGCAATCGCGACGGCAACCGCGACAGCTACGGCAGCAAGGGCCGCTCGCGCGATTTCGATCGTTGATCGGCTAAGCGCATCGCCCCAATGAAAAAGGCCCCGCAAGGGGCCTTTTCTTTTGCCTGCGCCGAACTCACAGTGCGCACGTGCGGAAGCCGACAAAGATGTCGTCGCGCTCCGGCAGCAGGAAACCCCGGAAGCGCGGATGATGCGCCCGTTGCGGCGTGTGGGCGGCTGCGCCGCGCACCGTCTGCATCGTCATGAAATGCGGCGCCGACAGACCTGCAACACGGCCACGCGGTACACCCGGCACAAAGTCCGGATACGGCTCGAACGGCGATGCCGTCCATTCCCACACCTGCCCCCAGTGGAAACCGGCCCGGCCCTGCACGGCAGCCATTTCCCACTCGTCTTCAGTCGGCAGGCGACGGCCGGCCCAGCGGCACCATGCCTGCGCTTCATACAGACTCACGTGGCGCACAGGCTCGTCGCGGTTGAGCGTACGGGCCTGACCGTAGCGCAACGCCTGCCATGTGCGCGTGGCAGGGTCGCGCTGCCAACCGAGCGGCGCGGAACGCTCCTGCATCATCAGCCACTCCATGCCGGTAGGTGACCACCACTGCGGATGGTCGTAGCCCCGATCCTCAATGAACTCCAGGTACTGAGCGTTGGTCACCGGCTGCGCGTCGATCTCGAAGGCGGGCACATAGGTGCGGTAAGGCGGGCACTCGTTGTCGAAGAAGAACCCATCGGCATCCGGCCAACCCATCTGGAAGTGCCCCCCAGGCAAGGACAGCGTCTGGGCTGCCGGTACAGCCACGGCCGCCAGCGGCGGCTGCCCAGCCGGTTGCAGGCCCAGCACCTGCAGCAGGCCATGCAGGTGTTCGGCGCGCAGATCTTCATGAAAGACGGCCCAGCGGAACGGTTCGAGCGCCGCATCGTCATCAGTGCCAAGCGTGGCCAGCTTGCGCAGCACGCGGTCGAGCACATCGTGCGCGTATTGCTTGACGGTGGCGATACCGGGCAACGTCAGCTCCCAACAGGCATCCGGCGGCAGGCGGTCCATGTCGAAGAAGCTGTCGGCGCCTTCGAGCGCAGCGGGCAGCGTGGCCTGCCAGCGCGCAAGATCCCATTCGGTACCGGCGCCGTCTTCGATGGTGTCGCTGCCATTGCGGCGCGGCTCGCGCAGGCACCAGAACTCGGCAAACCAGGCGAGCTGACCCAACGTCCAGAGCGGCGGCGCGTGATGCGGCACGCGTTCGATCTGCCAGCCGCGCTGCGTATCACCAAACGCGGCGAGCAGCGCCAGCGTGCGATTGCGCGCATCCACCAGGCTGTGCGCGATGCCCTGACGCGGCAGGCGACGGCCATCGGTCCAGTCGGAAAGCGATCCGATGAAGGTCGGATCGGGGAGCATGAAGAATTCAGCCATCGCGGCACACCTCGGGCGGCATCTCAAGATCGAGAGCCATTATCGCACCGCCCGCCTTGCGCTCCCGCCCTCGCCTAGCGGCTGACGCTGGCGTGGCAGACAGCGAAATCCTCGCCCGCATCGGTCCACGCGTGCAGGTCTTCAAAGCCCGCGTCGGCAAACAGACCCTGCAGGCGCGGCAGATCGTATTTGACGGAGTTTTCCGTGTGCACACGCTCGCCAACAGCAAACGCGCGCGCCTGATTGCCCCAGCGAACCGTCACATCGCAGCGGGCTTCGAGATGCATCTCGATGCGGTGCGCATCCGTGCGATACAGCGCGAGGTGGCGCCAATCCCGCACGTCGAAATTCGCGCCCAGCAGGCGGTTCAGATTGCGCAGCACGTTCAGGTTGAACGCCGCCGTCACACCCAGCGGATCGTCGTAGGCAGCCTCGAGCCGGCGTGCGTCCTTGATGAGGTCGATACCGATCAGCACGCTGTCACCGGGGGCTGAGGCCTCGCGCAGGCGCGTGAGGAAGGCCCGCGCATCGTCAGGCGTGAAATTGCCCAGGCTCGATCCGGGATAGAACCACACTCGGCGCCCATCGCCCACGGCATCGGGCAATACGAGCGGCGCGCAAAGGTCAGCGCCGATCCCAACCATGGGAAGCTGCGGATGCTGCCGTGCCAAGGCGCGCAGCGTATCGCGCAGAAAATCCGCGGAGATGTCGATGGCCACATAGCGCGACGGTGCCAACGTGCGGAACAGGCGCGCGGCCTTCTCGCAGTTGCCGGCGCCCAGATCAATGAGCGTGGCGCCACGCCCGACGCGCAGGGCGATTTCCGCAGCGTGCAGGCTGAAGATGGCGGCTTCAGTGCGGGTTGGGTAGTACTCGGGCAGATCGGTAATCGCCTCGAACAGACGGGAGCCGAGCGCATCGTAGAAGAACTTCGGGCTGACGCTGGCGGCGGATGCCAGCAAACCGGCTTCTGCCTCGGCACGCAGGGCTGCATCGTCTTCCGCAAAGAGCTGGTAGAACGTCAGGCCCGCACCGATGGCGTCGATGGTTGGCTTGGGCTGCGGCTGGACCAGACGCGCCAGCGCGCGGCGGGCGTAGGCATCGGCGGATGGCTTGGTGGCCTGCATGGTGTCTCCCGTTGTGGGTGGAACGGCACGGTACGGCATGGTCATGAGGGCCATTGGCAGCGAGAAATGTGCCACCGCCTCCTCACTCGGCTGGCTCGGGTCTGCACGGGTGAAATTGCAGCGTAGACGCCGCTTCGTGACAGCGCCACCGTTCTTTCACCCGAGAGCGCGGCAATGCGGTGTGACGCGTCGCGTAAGAATCACCTGCGCCTCTGAAAAAACCACGCATGCCGCGCTGTGATGCGGGTGTTGCATTTGTGCGTCGCAGCAATCGCTGCCTACGCTATAATGCGGACTTCCTCAAAGGGGAGTAGCTCGGGGGTTCTTCAGCCCCAGGCACGATCGTCAAGACGAGGCAGAGAAACGCCTCCGGTCGTGTCGGCAGCGGCAGGTTCCCAACCTGTTGGTGTCGAGCAAGACCTTTGCAACCGGATGTTTGGTCGGTCTGCAATGTGTCGCGTCCCTGCCCTCCATGTCATCCGGTCAACCCAGTTTCTTGTTTGACTTTGGAGCCACCATGGAATGGTTGTCTGACATTTTCACCATGCAGTTTGCGGCCGCGCTGGCATCGATCATCGTGATCGACCTTGTGCTGGCAGGCGATAACGCCATCCTCATCGCGCTGGCCGCGCGCAACCTGCCGCCTGAGCTGCAGAAGAGAGCCATCCTGTGGGGTGCGGCGGGCGCCATCGTCGTGCGGGCGCTGATGACGCTCGCGGTGGTGTGGCTGCTGAAGATCCCGGGCCTGATGCTGGTGGGCGGTCTGGCGCTGGTGTGGATTGCGTGGAAACTGCTGGCTGACGATGGCCCAGGTGGTGACGAACACGGCGCCGGCAGCACCACGCTGATGGGCGCAATGAAGACCATCATCATCGCCGATGCGGTGATGGGCATCGACAACGTGCTCGCCATTGCCGGCGCCTCGCATGGCAGCTTCCTGCTGGTGGTGTTGGGCCTGCTGATCAGCGTGCCCGTGGTGGTGTGGGGCAGCGGTGTGGTGCTGCGCCTGATCGAGCGCTTCCCGGTCATCATCTACGGCGGTGCTGCGGTGCTGGCTTATACGGCCGCGCACATGATCGTGGCCGAGCCGGTCCTCAGGCCCTTCCTTGCAGAACAACAACCGCTGGTGTGGGCTGTATATGCTGTGGTGTTCGTGATCGTGCTGGGCGGCGGCTGGATGGTGCAGCGCCGCCGCCAGCAGCCGGCTTAAGCCTCAATCGACTGACCGGCGAGAACCCGCGCCAGCAAGGCGCGGTCGATATTGCCGCCGGTCAGCGGCAAGCCAACGCGCAAGCCGGCAATCTGCGTTCGCTGCTGCCATGCGGCCGCCAAGGCCGCGGCAGCGGCGCCTTCCGCCACGTTGTGCGTGGTCGAGAAATACAGGCGAATCGCTTCCGCCACCTCCTCATCCGTCACCGCGACGATCTCGCCGACGCCCGCGCGGATCACCTCCAACGCCTTCGCGTCCGGCGTGCGGCACGCCAAGCCATCAGCCAGCAGCGTCGTCACCGGTGCCGACACGACCGCACCGCTGGCAAACGAGTGCTCGTAGCAACGTGCATGTGCGGACACAACGCCGACAATGCGAGTGGACAACCCCAGTGCATCGCGTACAGCCACCGCCGAGCAGATACCCGAACCCATGCCGATCGGCACATAGACCACATCCAGCGACACCGCCTCGAAGAATTCCAGCCAGTAGCTCGCCACCCCGGCGACCAGATCCTCGTGATACGAAGGCACGTAGTGCAAACCACGCACGACGGCCAATTCGGCGGCCAACTCACGGCTCGCCTGGAAATCGTCCCCCGCCTCGATCAATTCAGCGCCGAGCGCGCGCATGGAGGCGTTCTTTTCCACGCTGTTGCCGTGCGGCACGACAACAGTCGCCGTCATGCCACTCTGGCCCGCTGCCAGTGCGATCGACTGACCGTGGTTACCACGCGTTGCTGAGATCACACCGCGCAACTCCGGCTCGCGCTGGCGCAGAGCATGCAGATACGTCAGCCCACCGCGCACCTTGAAGGCGCCCACTTCTGTGTGGTTCTCATGCTTCACCCACACCGCTGCGCCCACAGCTTGCGAGAGCAGCGGCCAACAGTATTGCGGCGTCGGCGGAATCACCGCGTGGACGACGTCAGCGGCCGCGCGCAGACGGCGCAGTTCGGCAGCACGGTTGAGCGAAGCGGCGGTGGTTGTGGGCGACATGGCAATCTCCGGCAGACAGTTTGAGGCGATGACGCTATCTTGCCTGCCCGCGGCGCCCCGGAACATCGACAATTCTGCGATTTGTCAGGCCAACTGTGTCGCCCGCTCGACCGGGCCAGTTTCCGGACACTGCCGGCACAGTTCCGCGCTCTGATACCGCCCGGTCGCTTCCAGCGGGGCACGTTACAATGCGGCTCGATCTTGTTTGGATCCCTTTTTCGATATTTTCTCGGTCCACCGAGCCGCAATGAAGCCCTATCTCGACCTGATGCGCCATGTCTACGAACATGGCACCGACAAAGCCGATCGCACCGGCACCGGCACGCGCTCCGTGTTCGGCCACCAGATGCGCTTCAACCTGCAGGACGGCTTTCCGCTGGTGACGACCAAGAAGGTCCACATCAAGTCCATCGTCTATGAACTGCTGTGGTTCCTCCAGGGCTCGACCAACGTGCGCTGGCTGCAGGACAACGGCGTGACGATCTGGGACGAATGGGCCGACGCCGATGGCGAACTGGGCCCCGTCTACGGCTCCCAATGGCGCTCCTGGCCGACGCCCAACGGCGAACACATCGACCAGATCGCCGAGCTGATCGCGCAGATCAAGCGCAACCCCGATTCACGCCGGCTGATCGTCTCGGCCTGGAACGTGGCCGACATCCCGCGCATGAAGCTGCCGCCCTGCCACGCGTTCTTCCAGTTCTATGTGGCCGACGGCAAGCTGTCGTGCCAGCTCTACCAGCGCAGTGCCGACATCTTCCTCGGCGTGCCGTTCAACATCGCCAGCTACGCGCTGCTCGTGCACATGGTGGCGCAGCAGACCGGCCTGGATGTGGGTGACTTTGTCTGGACGGGCGGCGACTGCCACCTCTACAACAACCACTTCGAACAGGTGGAGACGCAACTCGCGCGCGAGCCGCTTCCGCTGCCGAAGCTGCACATCAAGCGCAAGCCGGAGAGCATCTTCGATTACCAGTACGAAGACTTCGAAATCGTCGGCTACGAAAGCCATCCCGCGATTAAGGCACCCGTAGCCGTATGACCATCCTCACGCTTATCGTCGCGCGCGCCCGCAACGGCGTGATCGGCCGCGACAACACGTTGCCCTGGCGCCTGCCCGAAGACCTCGCTCACTTCAAGCGCACCACCATGGGCGCGCCCATCGTGATGGGCCGCAAGACGTACGACTCGATCGGCCGACCGCTGCCGGGTCGTCGCAATATCGTCGTCACGCGCAATGCCAAGCTGGAGCTGCCGGGCTGCGAGATTGCGTATTCGCTGGAAGATGCACAGCGCCTGTGCGTGGGCGTCGAGCAGATCTTCCTGATCGGTGGCGCGCAGCTGTATGCGGATGCATTGCCGAGCGCAGATCGCCTGATCGTCACCGAGATCGACGCGGACTTCGAAGGCGATGCGCACTTTCCGGCGCCGGACCCGAAAGTCTGGCACGAGGTTGCACGCGAGACGCACCACGCGGCCGCGCCCAACGATTTCGACTACGCCTTCGTCACGTACGAACGGCCGCCTTCGGACGATCAGTAACAAGTCCCAGGCAAGAAAAAACGCGCTCAGTTTCGAGCGCGTTTTTCATTTCGGCTACGGCAATTTACTCGCCCGCAATCGTCATCTGTTCGATCAGGATCGAGCCGGTTTCCTTCGTGCCACGCACCAGCGCATCCGCACCAATCGCGACGATCTGACGGAACATCTCGCTCAGGTTGCCGGCAATGGTGATCTCTTCCACCGGGTACTGGATCACGCCGTTCTCGACCCAGTAGCCCGACGCGCCGCGCGAGTAATCGCCCGTCACGTAGTTGACGCCTTGGCCCATCAGCTCGGTCACCAGCAGGCCCGTGCCCATGCGGCGCAGCATGCCGGCAAAGTCGTCTTCGGGCTTCGTCTTGTCGGAGAGCAACGTCAGATTGTGCGAGCCACCCGCGTTGCCGGTGGTCTGCATGCCGAGCTTGCGCGCGGAATACGTCGACAGGAAGTAGCCCTCCACCACACCGTTCTTGACCACATCGCGACGCTGCGTGCGTACGCCTTCTTCATCGAACGGCGCGCTACCCATGCCCCCCAACACGTGCGGGTCTTCCTTGATCTGCACGTGCGGCGCGAAGACTTCCTTGCCCAGCGTATCGAGCAGGAAGGTCGACTTGCGATACAGCGCGCCACCCGACACCGCCTGCACAAACGCACCCAGCAGGCCCGCAGCCAGCGGCGCCTCGAACAGCACCGGGCACTTGCGCGTGGTCAGGCGGCGTGCGGACAGACGGGCAAGCGCACGCTCGGCGGCGTACTTGCCGATCGCTTCCGGCGCCGCCAGATCCTTGGGCGAACGCTTGGACGAGTACCAGTCATCGCGCTGCATATGCGCGCCCGACCCCGCAATCGGCGCGGCCGAAATGAAGTGACGCGAATACGGGTAGCCGCCCATGAACCCGCGCGACGTCGCCAGGACGAAGTGCGAATGCTGGGCGGAAATGCTCGAGCCATCGCTGTTGCGGATTTTGGGGCTCACGGCAAAGGCGGCAGCTTCCGCAGCGCGGGCGATTTCAACGGCGGCTTCCGCGTCGATCGTCCACGGGTGATAGAGCTGCATGTCCTGCGGATGCTTCTCCAGCAGTTCCTCCTCGGCCAAGCCGGCGCAATCGTCGTCCGCCGTGAAGCGCGCGATGTTGTAGGCGGCCTCGACCGTGGAGCGCAGCGCCGCCGGCGAGAAATCCGACGTGCTGGCGTTGCCGCGCTTCTTGCCCAGCATGACCGTCACGCCGACGATCTTGTCGCGGTTTTGTTCGATGGTCTCGATCTCGCCCTTGCGCACCGTGACCGACAGGCCCTGGCCTTCGGAGATTTCCGTCGCGGCATCGGTGGCACCGAGTTCGCGCGCGACGCGCAGCACATCGCGGGCCATCTCTTCGAGCTGTTCGCGGCGGTAGGCAAACACAGTGTCAGTCTTGGAATCGAGCGTTTGAGACATAGGCAATCAAGGGGGGAAAACGGGCCGCGATTTTGGCACAAGCGGCGGAAGCGCCCATCATAGCAAGATACAATGCGCGCCATGAGCCGAGCATCCCGACACAACCCCACGTATCTGCAACCCATCGTGCGCCTGGACATTGGTGACGAGGACGATCCGGATACGCCCAAGAGCAAATCGCAGCGCAAGCGCGAGGTGAACGCCTTGCAGGATCTGGGCACCGCCCTGGAAGCGCTGCCCAAGGACAAACTCGCCAAGGTGCCGCTGCCCGAAAAGCTGGTCGACGCCCTGCGCGAAGCCAAGCGCACCACCGCGCACGAAGGCAAGCGCCGCCAGATGCAGTACATCGGCAAGCTGATGCGCGCCCTGACCGACGAAGAAGTCGAAGCCATCCGCCGCGTGATGGCCTCCTTCGTGGGCGCCTCCAAGGCGGAAACCGCGCGTCTGCACGCCATCGAACGCTGGCGCGACCGCCTGATCGCAAGTGACGATGCCGTCACCGAGTTCATTGCCACGCACCCCGACACCGACGTCCAGGCCCTGCGTACGCTGGTGCGCAATGCGCGCAAGGAAGCGCAATTGGCCAAGCCGCCCAAGTCGTCGCGCGAGATTTTCCAGATGGTCAAGCAGGCCCTGGATGGCAATGCCCGTGACGACGACGCCGATCAACCCGAAGCCGAAGACGACGAAGCATGACCGCATCCGCCCCGATCACCCGCCGCCATCCCGACGAACTGATCGTCGGCTTTGTGTCGATTTCGGACCGCGCCTCGGCCGGCACGTATCAGGATGAAGGGATTCCGGCGCTGCGCGACTGGTTTGGCGCCGCGCTGTCGTCGCCGTGGCAAGGGGTGGAGCGCCTGATTCCGGATGACCAGGCCACAATTGCCGAAACGCTGATCGACCTGGTCGACCATGCCGGCTGCGACTTGGTGCTCACCACCGGCGGCACCGGCCCGACGCGCCGCGATGTGACGCCCGAGGCCACGTTGGCCGTCGCCACCAAGGAAATGCCCGGCTTTGGCGAGCAAATGCGCCAGATCAGCCTGCATTTCGTGCCGACGGCGATTTTGTCGCGCCAGGTGGCGGTGATTCGCGAAACGCCGTCACGCGCCGCGTTGATCATCAACCTGCCCGGTCAGCCGCGCGCCATCAAGGAAACGCTGGAAGGCCTGAAAGATGTGGAAGGCCACGCCACGGTGCCGGGCATCTTTGCGGCCGTGCCGTATTGCATCGACCTGATCGGCGGCCCGTACATCGAAACGAATGACAGCGTGGTCAAGGCCTGGCGGCCCAAGCACGCTGTCCGTGCAAAGCCGCTGCAGGCCTAGGAACGATTACGGAGCGACCGAAGATGCCAGCGCTTCGGCGTCCGGCGTCTGCGGCACGTCGCGGATGAAGTGCTCGCGGTAGTAGCGCAACTCTTCGATCGACTCGATGATGTCTGCGAACGCCGTGTGCCGCTGGTGCTTGGTGAAGCCCTTGGCGATGGCCGGTTGCCAGCGCTTGCACAGCTCCTTGAGCGTGGAGACGTCCAGGTTGCGGTAGTGAAAATACTCCTCCAGCTTGGGCATGTAGCGCGCCATGAAGCGGCGGTCCTGGCAGATGGAGTTACCGCACATCGGCGACTTGCTCTTCGGCACCCACTTCTTGAGGAAAGCCAGCAGTTCGGCTTCCGCTTCCGCTTCCGTGGTGGTCGACGCCTTGACCTTGTCGATCAGGCCCGAGCGGCCATGCGTGCCCTTGTTCCAGGCGTCCATGCCGTCGAGCAGCTCATCGGACTGATGGATCACCAGCACCGGGCCTTCGGCCAGCACGTTCAGCTCCGAATCCGTCACCACCACGGCCACTTCGATGATGCGATCGTTCTCGGGGCTCAGGCCGGTCATCTCCATGTCGAGCCAGACCAGGTTGTTGTCGCTCTTGGCGGCAACACGGTTGGGGGTCGAGGGGGATGCGGCGGACTGGGAAACTGGGGTGCTCACGCGAATGCCTTGAGAAAATGACTGAAGGCTATAATTTTCGCATATCTGATAGGTGTTTCCCCGGTTTCCCCACATGCCCGCCTTTACCGTCGTCTTCCTGATCGCCCTTGTCTTGATGTCCGCCACACGCCTGTGGCTGGCCGCGCGGCAGATCCGCCACGTGGCACGCCACCGCGACGCCGTGCCCGCACAGTTTGCCGAGTCGATCACGCTGGACATGCACCACAAGGCCGCCGACTACACCATCGCCCGCACCCGCCTGGCGATGCTGGAAGTGCCGGTACAAGCCGCCCTGCTCATCGCGCTGACGCTGCTCGGCGGGCTGAACTGGATCAACCAAGCATGGCTGGGCGTGTTCGGCCCCGGCTATGCGTATGGCGTGGCGCTCATCGCGTCGGTCATCGTCATCAGCAGCGTGATCGAACTGCCGTTCTCGCTGTACGCGCAGTTTGTGGTCGAAGAACGCTTCGGCTTCAACCGCATGACGTGGAAGCTCTGGTTCGCTGACAATCTCAAGGGCCTGGCCATCGGCACCGTGCTGGGCCTGCCTCTGCTGCTGGCCGTCCTGTGGCTGATGGACAAGATGGGCACCTACTGGTGGCTCTACACGTGGATCGTGTGGATGGCCTTCATGCTGTTCGTGCAGGCTATTTACCCGAACGTCATCGCCCCGCTCTACAACAAGTTCACGCCGCTGCAGGACGAAGAGATGCGCGCCCGCATCGAAGGCCTGCTCAAGCGCTGCGGCTTCGCCAGCAAGGGCCTGTTCGTCATGGACGGCAGCCGCCGCAGCGCGCACGGCAACGCCTATTTCAGCGGCTTTGGCGCCACCAAGCGCATCGTCTTCTTCGATACCCTGCTCGCCCGCCTGAACCCGCCCGAAATGGAAGCCGTGCTCGCGCATGAGCTCGGCCACTTCAAGCGCCACCACATCACCAAGCGCATCGCCGTGACGTTCGTGCTGAGCCTGGGCGCACTGGCGCTGCTCGGCTGGCTGATGACGCGCACGTGGTTCTACCTGGGCCTGGGCGTGGCGCCCAACCTGTTCTCCGACAACCACGCGCTGGCGCTGATGCTGTTCTTCCTGGTCTTGCCGGTGTTCACATTCTTCGTGTCGCCGGTGGCAAGCCTGTCGTCGCGCAAGGATGAATACGAAGCCGATGCCTTCGCCGCGCAGCATGCGGATGCGAAGCAGCTCGTCTCCGCACTGGTGAAGCTGTTCCAGGACAACGCATCCACGCTCACGCCCGACCCAATCTACTCGACGTTCTACTACTCGCACCCGACAGCGTCGCAGCGCGTGGAACGCCTCGTGCAGGCCGGAGCATGACGCGCGGCAAACCGGGCCGCACGGGTCAGAAGCAACAGGCCGCAGGAGAACGCGGCCTCGTCATCGCAGCACATGGCCGCCACTACCTCGTTGAACGCGAAGGCGGTGGCTACCTGCAGTGTTTTCCACGTGGCAAGCGCAGCGAATGCGCGGTTGGCGACCGCGTCGTCTACGAGGCCACCGCTGTCGATCAAGGCGTGGTCGTGCGCGTGGATGAACGCCGTAACCTGCTGCACCGCTCAGACCAGTTCAAGTCCAAGGTGCTGGCGGCCAACCTGGATCAGGTCATCATCATGCTCGGCACCGAGCCGAGCTTCTCGGAAGACCTGCTCGGCCGGGCACTGGTGGCTGCCGAATCGCTTGGCATCACGCCGCTGATCCTGCTCAACAAGATCGACCTGACCGCACGACTGGAAACGGCTCGCTCGCGTCTGGCGCTGTATCGTGAGCTTGGCTACACGATCGTGGAGTTGACGGTGCATGGCGCGCCGGAAGCTGCGCATGCTGCGCTGGAACCGCATGTGGCGGGGCGTGCCTCGATCCTGATCGGGCAGTCGGGCATGGGCAAGTCGTCGCTGTTGAATCTGCTGATTCCGGGTGTCGATGCGCAGACGCGCGAGATCTCAGAGAAGCTCGATTCCGGCAAGCACACGACCACGTTTACGCGGCTCTATTACCTGCCGGCTGACTGGGGCCAGGGCGGCGTGCTGATCGACTCGCCGGGCTTCCAGGAATTCGGCCTGCACCACCTGAGCGAAGGCATGCTGGAGCGCGCCTTCCCTGAGTTCCGACCGCGCCTGACCGAGTGCCGCTTTTATAACTGCCGCCACCTACAGGAACCCGGCTGTGGCATTCTGGAAGGCGTGGCCTGCGGCAAGATCGATCCGCGTCGGCACCAACTCTACGCGCAACTGCTGCACGAATCGGAGCAACAGAAGCCCTGGTAAGGCCGCATCAACGTTAGAACCTGTTCACGATCCGTAGCGAGCGGGCCGAGGTTGGCTCGAGAAGCACAGCCGTACAAGGGTACGGCGAGCATCGCAGAGACAAGATCGGGCCGCGCAGTAGGATCGTGAGCAGGTTTTTCGGGGAGGCTGGGATGAAGCTGTTGATCAGCAGTCCATCGCTCGGCATGGCGGCGCACTGGCAAAACGTGCTGTCCGCCGCAGGCATCCGCACCGAGCTGCGCAACATCTATCTGAGCAGCGTTGCAGGCGACGTTCCTCCGCAGGATTGCGCGGCGCAAGTCTGGCTAGTGAATCCGGAGCAGGAAGCGCAGGCACAGACGCTGCTCGATCAGGCCCGTCATCCGCCGACGGGCCCGGCTTGGCGCTGCGTACATTGCGGGGAGATGCACGAGCCGCAGTTCGCCCAATGTTGGCGCTGCGGCAAGGATCGTGAAGACGCCGCCTGACAGCGGCGTATCAATAAGGCCTGCGGATCAGCCCAGCCACACGGCGATCGACAGCATCGCCAGCAGCAGCATCCACAGCACCACCGCGCGCCACACCAGCCCCACGGCCGACTGCAGCGTACGCACGGTGGGCTCCTGCCCCACTTCCATCGGATAGGCACCGTCCTCATCGGCGATGCTCTCGGCCGAATCGCGTTGCGCGATCGGCGTACCCAGGCGCACGCCCAGCGCACCTCCGCCGGCCGCCAGCAGAATGCCATTGACCTCGTCGCTCCACTTGGCGGCGCGGTTGCGCCAGGCGTACACCGCATCCTCAAAATCGCCGACGATGGCGAAGCCGATGGCCGTCAGACGCGCGGGGATGTAATCGATGATAAAGAACGCCTGGCGCGCGAACAGGCCCAGCGTCGGGCTGCGCTCCATCGACGGCTCGCTCCAGTGGCGGGCCAGATATTCAGCACCGCGGTAGAGCACCACACCTGCCGGCCCAATCGGCACGAGGAACCAGAAGAACACGCCAAACACGTGGCGATGCGCCGCAACGATGGCGCTCTCCAGGGTATGGCGAACGATCTCGTTCACAGGCATGTCGGTCGTATCCAAGCCTGACCATTCATTGAGAAGCAGTCGCGCAGTGACAACGTCATCGCCACGCAGTGCCTCATGAATATCCGTGAAATAGTGGCTGAACTGGCGGAAACCGAGGGTCAGGTAGACCATCACCACATTCCACAGGAAGGCCAGCCCGATGCTGATCGACGACAGCAGGTAGTGCACCAGCGCCACGACCACCACAGCGGGCAGCGTCACCACACACCACGCGAACACGGCATCGCGGCGCTGCCCGGTGTCGAACCATTCTTCCGCCCGTGCAGCCAGGGCACGCACGACGTCGTAGATCGGGTTGTCCCGGCTGAGCGCACGGAACTGCTCGAGGATCAGCGCGCAGAGTACGGAGAAAAAAGTCATTGGAGAAGCGTTGCGAAGGCGTGCATCACGCCATGAATACGATGTGCAAGACGATAGCACACGGCGTGCGCGCAACAGCGCACAGTGACGCGTACGCTACGCCGCCAGCAAGTGATACAGGTTGCGCAGCATGCCCGCTGTCGCACCCCAGATGAAGTGGTAGCCGCCGTCAGCCTTGCGATATGGCATCGCGTAAAAACGACGCACGCGATCATCCCAGCGCAACTCACGCACTTCGTGATTGGCCGGGTCCATCAGGAACGCGAGCGGTACCTCGAACACCTCGGCCACTTCGCTTGGGTCCGGATGCAGCGTGAAGTCGGGCGTCAGCAGCCCGACAATGGGGCTCACATGAAAGCCCGTGCCAGTGATGTAGTCCGGCAACTCGCCAATCACATCGATGTGCTCGGCGCCGATGCCCACCTCTTCCATCGTTTCGCGCAGCGCGGTCTCGACGGGATCACGATCGATGGCCTCGCGACCGCCGCCCGGAAAGCTGATCTGCCCGGCATGCTGGCTCAGCGAAGCATTGCGCTGCGTCAGCAGCACCGTCAAACCACCCTCGCGCTGCACCAGCGGCACCAACACGGCCGCCTCACGCAATTTGAGGGAGACGTCAATCAGGCGGGACTCATCCGTGTGCTCGGGCTCCCAGGCCGGCTGCGCGCGCAACCGTTCGCGCACGAAATCGGCAGACAACTGCGCTGCCCCGAGCGCCGGCAGCGATGCCGAGGGAGGCATCACCGGCAACTGCTCGGGATCGAACACGGGACGGCGCATGGTGGGGCGTGTGTTGGTAGGCAGAAGACTCACGTGGGGACAATCTTCCGCCCCAAAAGAGAAAAAAGGCACCCGAAGGTGCCTTTTCGCAACGCGCGCAGATTACTCCGCAGCGGCTTCCTTGCGCTTGAAGGTCAGCTTCTCCTTGATGCGTGCCGACTTGCCCGAGCGTTGGCGCAGGTAGTACAGCTTCGCACGGCGCACATCACCGCGACGCTTCACTTCGATGCTGGCCAGCAGCGGCGAGTACAGCTGGAACGTACGCTCCACGCCTTCGCCCGAAGAGATCTTGCGAACGATGAACGACGAATTCAGGCCACGATTGCGCTTGGCAATCACGACACCTTCATACGCCTGCACACGCTTGCGGTTGCCTTCAACGACGTTCACGTTGACGATCACGGTGTCGCCAGGGGCGAACGGGGGGATCGTCTTGTTGGCCGTCAGGCGCTTGATTTCTTCCTGCTCGATTTGCTCGATGAGATTCATCTTTTTCTCCTTGACCATCATGCCGGCGTTTTGCCTGGTCAATTGACCGTGGCCCCGGTAGAGGATGGGAACATCACTTGGTCGAGGCTCCCGGTGTGGAAGCTTCCGACCCCTTTGCCGTCGTCGCCGCGGCAGCGAGGAACACCTCATCGCTGCGGGACAACAAACCTTGCTTGCGCGCCGCCTCGATCAGATCGGGGCGCTTGCGCATCGTATTCAACAGCGCCTGCTGGCGGCGCCACTTCTCAATCTCGGCATGGTGGCCGCCCAGCAGCACATCGGGCACACGCACGCCTTCGTACTCTTCCGGCCGCGTGTAATGCGCGCAGTCCAGCAAGCCGTTGACGAAGCTGTCTTGCACCGCCGACTGCGCATCGCCCAGCACGCCGGGCAACTGCCGCACCACCGCGTCGATGATGGCCATTGCAGCGAGCTCACCACCGGAGAGGACGAAATCGCCAAGGCTGATTTCTTCATCCACGCGACGGTCGACCAAACGCTGATCAATCGCCTCGTAGCGCCCGCACAGCAGCGTGAGCGCCGGCAACTGCGCCAGCTCCATTACTCGCTTGTGTGTAAGCGGTTTGCCCTGCGGCGAGAGCAGCACCACATGCGATGCTGCGGGCACCTGCGCCTCGCGAATCGCATCCAGCGCCGCTTCCAGCGGTTTGGCCAACATCACCATGCCGGGGCCACCGCCGTAAGGCCGGTCGTCCACGGTACGGTAGTTATCCGTCGTGAAGTCGCGTGGGTTCCAGGTGCGCAACGTGTACACCTGCTGCTTGGCTGCGCGGCTGGTGATACCCCAGTCCGTCAGCGCCCGGAACATGTCCGGAAACAGCGAGACGACGTCGAACTGCATCGCCGAATTCTCCGGCCGCATGTTCAGTAATCCAGACCCCAGTCGACGACGATGCGCTGACCAGCCACATCCACCGACTTCACGTAAACCTCGACAAACGGCACGAGCCGCTCGACGTCGCCTTCGCCCACAATGCGCAAAATCTGGTGCGCACCATTGTCGATCAGCCCCGTCACCGTACCGAGCGTTTCCTGCTGTTCGTTGACGACGGTGGCGCCGATCAGATCGACCCAATAGAACTCGTCGTCATCCGGCGCAGGAAAGTCGGCCCGGCTGACCCACACGGCACAGCCGCGCAGCGCCTCAGCGACATTGCGATCCGGCACGGCAGGCGAGCCTGCCACCACCGTACCGCTATGCTCGCGCGACGATCCAACGGGGAACACCCGCCAGTCCGCCGATGCCGCCAACGCACCTGCTGCCGGCTTGAGCCACCAGGCACGAGCGTTAAGCAACGCATCGGCTTCGCCGTGCGGCTGAACCTTGACCCAGCCGCGAATTCCATAGGCACCGCCCACATAGCCGACCTCGACGAGATCGTCAGGCAGCGCTGGGTTGGTGCCAGCACCCGGGCACATGGCTTGCAAACGCTCAGCCACCTTTTGCGAGGTCGCCTGCGTTGCAACGGCCACGGGGCCCTTACGTGTCCGAGACGGCGTCGATGCAGCGCGCGTCACAGCAGAATGTGCTCGGACGGCACCGTCGATCGACGCATGCTAAAACTTAGGCAGCAGCCTTGGCAGCGCCTTGCTTCACCAGACGGGCAACCGTCGGCGACAGCTGAGCGCCAACACCTTGCCAGTAGGCCAGGCGGTCTTGCACCAGGCGCAGACCTTCTTCGCCATCCTTGGCGAGCGGGTTGTAGAAACCGACGCGCTCGATGAAACGGCCATCACGGCGGTTACGCGAGTCGGTCGCAACGATGTTGAAGAACGGGCGCTTCTTGGAGCCACCGCGGGCCAGACGGATCACGACCATGGATCTATTCCTTGAAAAACTGAGTATGCGTACAGAGAAACACTTGAGTATAGCGCAATTTTCCAGACCAAACAAACACTTAGGCTGGGCGCGACTAAACGATGGGCAGCCTGCGTGGCGCAGGCGGTACATACGGACCGCCACTGTGCTTGCAACTTGGCTTGGCGCGGCATTGCCGGCGATGGCCACGTTGCCAATCGAAACGCTGCACGTGCCTCCGGGCTTCCAGATTGAAGTGTTGACCGATGAGATGCCCTCGGCACGTGAGATGGTGATCTCCCCCGCTGGCACGCTATATGTGGGCAGCCGCGCGGGCAAAGTCTACGCGATGTCGCTGCAGAAACCTGGCGCGCCAGTGCATGTGGTGGCTTCCGGCCTGCAACTGCCGGTGGGGGTGGCCTGGCGTGACAGCAGCCTGTATGTGTCGGCCGTGTCGCGCATCGTACGGCTCGATGGCATCGACAAGCGTCTCGACAACCCGCCGGAGCCCGTAGTCGTCAACGACAAGCTGCCCACAGAGACGCATCACGGCTGGAAATTCATCGCCTTCGGCCCCGATGGCAAGCTGTACGTGCCAGTGGGCGCACCCTGCAACATCTGCCGCCCGGATGAAAACCGTTACGCCAACCTGATGCGCATGAACGCTGATGGCAGTGATCTGGAACTGGTCGCGCGAGGCATCCGCAACACGGTCGGCTTTGACTGGCATCCGAAGACGCACGAGCTGTGGTTCACCGACAACGGCCGCGACATGATGGGCGACGACGTACCCGACGACGAACTCAACCGCATCACCTCGCCCAACCCGCATTTCGGCTATCCGTTCTGCCATGCCGGCGACGTTCCTGATCCGGAGTTCGGCGCGGGCCACCCTTGTAGCAACTACGTACCGCCGGTCGCCAAGCTGGGCGCGCACGTGGCAGCGCTCGGTATGCGCTTCTACACCGGCAGCAGCTTCCCGGCCGAGTATCGCAACAACATCTTCATTGCGGAGCATGGCTCGTGGAACCGTTCGTCCAAGGTCGGCTATCGCGTAATGCGCGTGGTGCTTGATGAAGCAGGCAAGGTCATCCGGCAAGAGCCATTCGTGCAAGGCTGGCTGCAAGGCCAGAGCGTATGGGGCCGCCCGGCCGACGTGCTCGCCGCGCCAGACGGCAGCCTGCTCGTGGCGGACGATTACGCTGGCGCCGTGTACCGCATCCGCTACATCGGGAAATGATGCAAGCGTCGCCTACCGCCTGGGCAACGCGTGCGGGAAACATCTCGTTACATAGGAAACCTTTGGACAGTGGATGCGACCTGAGTGAAGCCTTACATTGACAGGCATGAACACGTACTGCTGCTCTCTTGCTCAAGCTGAAACAAAGGCGGTACGTGGCGCTTTCGAACCCTCGTCAGACAGGAGATAGCCATGCCGATCCGTGCATTGCTTCGCCCCTTGGCGACAGGTGTTCTGATTGTCGCCTCTGCGGGCGCCCTGGCAGCCAACGCATCGGCGCGTCAGGCCGCCGTTGCCTTCACAGAAACCGCTATGCCAACATGGCCGCAACCCGCCAATGCTGCGGCGCAAGCGCGCCCGCTGGTAGCGCAGGTGTTCTTTGTCGACGCGCGAGCTGATCAAGCCCGCATCCGCGCGCAGATGGAGCGCATGGAAGCACGCGCGCGCGCCGACGACCGTCTCAACGGCCGCGTACAACCCCGCGAAGGCGGCGGCCGCAGTGACTGGCAGCAGCAACAGGAACGCGAACGCATGCACCAGGAACGCGGCAATGGCGATCGGGGCGGCGACTGGCGTGGCTCACGCCGGGGCTGACCGCCGCGCAAGCCCCCCTCATTTCACATCGCGGAACTTGCCCGGAGCATCTCAGTCGTATTGAATGGTAGACGGCACACGTTTGGCGTGTCCCTTCCATCACACCAATCACAACGACAACAGGTGCTTCAATGCTGTCCCAACTCCACCGCCATGTGCGGCTTCTGCTGGGTCTGATATGGACCTCGGCCTTCATGCTGATGCTTGCCCACTTGCTCTACGGCGAAGTCAGCCTGCGCCAACAAGCGCCTCAACTGCTGCAAGACCTGACGGCTTCGATGAACGTGCCGTCGCTGCGTCTGGTTCCGATTTAGTGCCCCTGCCCTTCCCGCCACAGCCCCATCGCAACGCTGTGCGCGTCCGGCCGAACTGAAGGCCACCTCCCCCGATTGCTGATGCGTCCCTGAGACGCGCCCCGGTGCCGCCCCTAGGCTGCGTCGCGGTTCATGTTGGGCGTAGAATCGCGGCGCTGTGTTGTCTTGCCGTGTGTTCTCCGCCTGCCATGCCTACGACCGCTCTTCAGAAAAAATCCAAGCTGCTGACCGTGCTGCTCGCCTTCCTGTTCGGGAGCGTGGGCGCGCATCGTTTCTATCTCAAGGGCGGACGCGACTTCTGGGCGTGGTCGCAAGTCTTTGCCATGGTGCTCGGCGCGGTTGGCGTGGCACTCCTGCTGTCGACCCAGCGCGCCAGCGTGCCGGGCTGGGTCTGCGCGATCATCGGGGGCGCTTCATTGCTGGCAGGGTTCCTGTCGGCGCTGGTGTATGGCCTGCGCCCAGACGACAAATGGGATGCACAGTTCAATGCCGACGGCACGCCCACGCAATCCGGCTGGCCCGTCGTGATGCTGACCATCCTTACGCTGATGATTGGTACGGGCCTGCTGATGGCCGGCCTCGCCATCACGTTCCAGACCTACTTCGAAACGCAAGTGCAGGCAGCGAAAGAGTTGTCGCAGTAATCAGAACAAACTGCCCTGACGCTCATCAACCGGTTTTCTTGGTTTGATTGCGCGTGCGGGCGGTTTGAACTGCGACGTGTCCAGCACCAGCTCGTTGTAGCGATGGTAGCTATAACCGAGCTTGTCGGCGGCCTTGTAGAAGCGCTGCCGCAGCAGATCTGCCCAGATGCCGGTGCCGCGCATGCGCGTGCTGAAATCCGCCTTGTAGTCCTGCCCGCCATGTAGGTCACGGATGCGGTTCATTACACGTTGCGCGCGGTCGGGAAAATGCGCCATCAGCCAATCCTGGAACACCGCGTTCAGTTCATTCGGCAGGCGCAGCACGATGTAGCTCGCGTACGTGGCGCCCGCCTCGCGTGAGGCTTCCAGAATCTGCTCCATATGGTCGTCGGTGATGAACGGGATCATCGGCGCGACGCTCACCCCTACCGGAATGCCTGCTTCAGCCAACGTGCGGATCGTGCGCAGGCGGCGCGATGGTGTGGCTGCGCGCGGCTCGAGCTTGCGCGCAAGCTCCGAATCCAACGTCGTGATCGTCACCGCGGCAACGACGAGGTTCTTCGCCGCCATCGGCGCGAGCAGATCGATATCGCGTTCGATCAACGTCGATTTGGTGATCAGCCCGACTGGGTGATCGCAATCGTGCAGCACCTGCAGCACGTCGCGCGTGATGCGCAACTCGCGCTCGATCGGTTGATACGCGTCGGTGTTCACGCCCAGCGCAATCGCCTCGCAACGGTAGCCGGGCTTGGCCAATGTCTCACGCAGCACCTCGGCAGCGTTGGTTTTGGCGAACAGCTTGGTCTCGAAATCGAGGCCCGGCGATAGCTCAAGGTACGCGTGCGTAGGCCGCGCGAAGCAATACACGCAACCGTGTTCGCAGCCGCGATACGGATTGAGCGACACGCTGAACGGAATATCCGGCGATTGGTTGTGGCTCAGGATCGAGCGCGCACGCTCAATGGAGACAGAGGTCTCGATGCGCGGCGGCGTGTCTTCCGGATCGAGCTGCCCGACAAGCGGCTGCCAGCCGTCGTCGACGCGCGTGCGTTCGTCGCGTTCGAAGCGGCCTTGCAGATTGGAAGTGGCGCCGCGCCCCTTGCGGGGGATGCGGCGATCGGACATATCGGGCACAGCGGAATGGGAATCGGATGCGGGGCCCGTCGATCCTATCGCATCCGCCTCCGTTCCGCTGGCGTGGCGTCGACTACGCTTCCGGGTCGAGTTTCACTTCCCAGAGCGACTTGCCGTCGAGGTCGTGCAGCGATACGTGCATCGTGCGCGTGGCTGGATCGATCTTCGCGCGGCCGTAGTACTGCTGCAACGCGGCCGGCGACTGGTTCTGCGGATTGTCCTTGGGGATACTGACGTAGCGCAGGTCCGGCCCGAAGGTCTGATCGACCTCGTTCGGGCCGAACGTGCCGGCGTTGATCGGCCCACCGACGAATTCCCAGAACGGCTTGAACTCCGTGAACTTGGCGCGCGACGGGTGGTAGTACGTGGCCTGCGCGTAGTGCACATCGGCCGTCACCCACACCACGTTCTGGATGTTCTCCTGCTTGATGAAGCGCAGGATCTCGGCCAGCTCCAGCTCGCGGCCGGACGGTACGCCGTCATCGGCATTGGCCCACGCTTCATAGGTGCCTTTGGGCACGTCCGGGTTCAGGTCGGGCACCACCAGCGAGATCGGCATGTCGCTCGCAATCACCTTCCACGTCGCCTTCGATTGCTTGAGCGATTGCTTGAGCCACGCCGTCTGCTTCGGGCCGAGGAAAGCGGAATCGGCATCCAGCGTGGTCTGCCGGTTTGGTGAATTGCGACCGCGGTAGCTGCGCTCATCCAGCATGAACACGTCGAGCAGCGGACCGTACTGGAATGCGCGGTAGATCTGCTCCGGGTCGACCGGGTTGAAGCGGAACGGGTTGTATTCGAACATCGCCTGCTTCGCGCGGGCGGCCAGCACGGATGCGCTGCGTTCTTGATAGCGCTTTTCCTCTGGGCCGATCTGCTGGCCGGGGTACCAGTTGTTGCGCACCTCGTGATCGTCCCACTGCACTAGGAACGGCACCTCGGCTGCAAATGCGCGCTTGTTCTTGTCAAGCTGGTTGTAGGCGAAAGCGCCGCGGTAGTCGTCGAGCGTTTGCGCGACGTGCGACTTCGCTTCGGTGACAAGGTTGGTCCACAGCGAGCCATCGGGCAGCTTCACCTCGGCTTCGATCGGACCGTCGGCGTAGATCTGGTCGCCGGAGTGGATGAAGAAGTCGGGCGATTCGCGCCGCATGGCTTCGTACAGGCGATAGCCGCCGAAGCGCTCGTTGATGCCCCAACCCTGGCCCGCTTCGTCGCCGGAGAACACGAAACAGATCGGGCGGTTGGCATGCACGGGCGCAGTATGAAAGCGGCCGACGACGGGTTCGCTGTACGCTTTCTCGTGCACGAGATCCTGGAAGCGGACGCGGTAGAACAGGTTGGCTCCAGCAGGCAAGCCGGTGAGATCGACACGCGCGGTCAGTCCGCTGGTTTCGATGGCGGTCGGGCCAACGCGGCGGACGACCTTCTTGAAGGCGGCATCGGTCGAATATTCGACGATCATGCGGGCCGGGCGATCCGTGCGGCTCCAGACGATGGCGCTGTTGGCGGTGGTGTCGCCGCTCATTACGCCGCCGGGCACTTGCGGGCGCAGGCGTTCAGAAGTGACTGCGGCGGGCGCAACGCTCTGGGCCAGCACGTCACCGATGCGCGAGCCGAGCAGCGCAGTGCCGCTGGCGGAGACAAGACCCTTGATGAGTGTGCGGCGGTTCGGCTTGAAGATCAGCTGGTCGGACATGGCGGCTCCGCAGGTTGGCGTTGAGTGGTGAGGGTGCCGCCCAGCGTAAGTCGCTTCCGTGACAACGCTACGTCACCCGCCCTCTTCCGTCACGTCGATGGCGAGCGTCTCCTTGATCTCTTCCATCACGATGTAGCTCTTGGACTGCACCGCGCCCGGAAGCTGCAAAAGGATGTCGCCCAGCAGGCGGCGGTATTCGCTCATCTCGCGGATGCGCGCCTTGATGAGGTAATCGAAATCGCCCGAGACAAGGTGACACTCCAGCACCTCCGGAATGCGCAGCACCTCGCGCCGGAACTGCTCGAACATGTTGCCGGCTTTGCTGCCCAGGCTGATCTCCACAAACACCAGCAGCGAAGCACCCAGCATGGCCGGGTTCAGGCGTGCGTAATAGCCGAGGATGAAGCCCTCGCGCTCCAGGCGTTTGACGCGCTCGATGCACGGCGTGATGGTCAGGCCGACGGCATCCGACAGGTCTTTCATGGAGAGCCGACCGTCCTTCTGCAGCAGATCGAGGATGCGGCGGTCGAGCTTGTCGAGGGCCCGGACGGGCTTGCGCTGGGTTCGCATGAACGAAAACGCTCCAAATTCGAAGTTGTTCCTGTTTCCTGAAAATATACAGAAACAATTGCTGGTTATGTGCGAATACGATAGCGACATCTATCGCAAATGCATCCCCGGGGAGTATCACCATGCGCGTGCTCGTTCTTGGTAGCGGCGTGATCGGCGTGACGAGCGCCTATTACCTGGCCCGCGCCGGCCATGAAGTCACCGTCGTCGACCGTGAAGCCGGTCCGGCGCTGGAGACGAGCTTTGCCAATGCCGGACAGATCTCGCCGGGCTACGCATCGCCGTGGGCTGCACCGGGCGTACCGCTCAAGGCCATCAAGTGGATGTTCCAGAAGCACGCGCCGCTCTCCATCCGCCCCGACGGCACCCTCTTCCAGCTCAAGTGGATGTGGCAGATGCTGCGCAACTGTGATGCCGCCAGCTACGCGCAGAACAAGGAGCGCATGGTCCGCCTGGCTGAGTACAGCCGCGACTGCATCCGCGACCTGCGCGCCGACACCGGCATCGCCTACGAAGGCCGCCAGCAAGGCACGCTGCAAATCTTCCGCACCCAGCAACAGCTCGACGGCGCCGCGAACGACATCGCCGTGCTCGAGCGCGCTGGCGTGCCCTACGAACTGCTTTCGCGCGAAGACCTCGTGCGCAGTGAACCGGGCCTGGCCGCCACCCGCCACAAGCTGGCTGGCGGCCTGCGCCTACCCAATGACGAAACGGGCGATTGCCAGCTCTTCACCACGCGCTTGGCCGACATGGCTGAGAAGCTGGGCGTGCGCTTCCGTTTCAACAGCACCATCAACAGCCTGATCTTCAAGAACGACGCCGTGCGCGGCGCGCTGGTCGACGGGCAGCCGATGGAAGCCGACCTCGTGGTCGTGGCGCTGGGCAGCTACAGCTCGCCGTTCCTGAAGAATCTGGTGAACGTGCCGGTCTATCCGCTCAAGGGTTTCTCGATCACCGTGCCGATGACGGACGCAGCCAAGAGCCCCGTCTCCACCATCCTGGACGAAACCTACAAGGTAGCGGTGACGCGCTTTGACGACCGCATCCGCGTGGGCGGCATGGCGCAGATCGTCGGCTACGACAAGCGCCTGGACCCGGGCAAGCGCAACACGCTGGAGTTCGTGGTGAACGATCTGTTCCCGGGCGCCGGCGATGTGTCGCGTGCGTCGTTCTGGACCGGCCTGCGCCCGATGACGCCGGATGGCACGCCGATCGTCGGCCAGACGCCAGTGCGCGGCCTGTGGCTCAACACCGGCCACGGTACGCTGGGTTGGACCATGGCCTGCGGCTCGGGCAAGCTGCTGTCAGATCTGGTGTCGGGCCGCTCGCCGGCGATTCGCGCGGATGACCTGTCGGTGTATCGCTATCTGGGCGGTGCGCCGATGCCTGCGACCAAGCCCGCATTGGCCTGATCGGCTACGCCATCGCCATGAGAAAGGGAGGCCGAAGCCTCCCTTTCTTTTTGCCTGCTCAAACCCACAGCCGGTAAGCCCAGAAGGCCTCGTCCTCGACAAAGCGCTCGACAAACTCACTTGGGGAAAAGCCCGTGATGCGCTTGGCCGTGCGACTGAAATGCGCCTGGTCGGCAAACCCTTCATCCTGGGCCAGTGCGGCCCAATCGAACGGCGCACCGGCTGCGTGCCGATCCATCGCGGCAAAATAGACGCCTTCGGTTTTCACCAGGGCTTGCCACTCGCGCAAAGACCGTCCGCTAAAGGTCTTGATGCGTCGCTCCACTTGGCGTGGACTCTGTGTGCGCCGCCACTCATGCGCCTGCCATGCCAGACGCTGGACCCAATGCCGGCCTGCTCTGCGCAGCGACGACACCATCGTGTCCTGTCCCTGTAGCGTGTGCCAGCGCGCAGCAAGATGCTGCTCCAATACAGCCAGCACAGCCGCATCGTCATGGGTATCGAGCAACGCATCCAGCAACGGATGCCACACGGCGCCCAGTACGGTATAGGCGTCGACAAAGCGGTCCGCTGCCACAGCCATGTCGACGCCGAACAAGGTCTGCGCGACATCCGCCGTCAAGCAGATCATGCCGCCACGCCCAGTGGTCGGTGCCCACGTCACTGTAGGCAGGGATTGACTGCCTGACAGCACCGCCGCCATACCAAACGGCCGCCATTGCGGCCCGCCATCGGTACGCTCGACAAGTCCTGCATCCATGCCCTGAAACCACGACAGCGACACCATGGGCGACGCAGGAAAATGAGACAGGCGCTGCGCATCGGTCAACGCAAATCCCCGCGTGTCACGGCACAGAATGGCCACGATGGCGCCCTGCAAAGCAGGCGGCGCAAGATGCAGCCGCGTACCCGGTACGCGGCCATCGTGCACAACACGTGGCGCTCGCGCGAGGGGATCCGGGCACTCGAATTGAGAGGACATGGCGGCGCAGTATAGGCAGGTGCCGGACAGGTGTCGATGTCGTTTGCGTTCAAGACAGGTCACGCCGCCAGGCGAACAATGCCAGACATGCCCAGATACACCTGGAGACCCAGATGAACCCGACCACTTCCGGCCAATGCCCTTTCCACACAAAGGACGCATCGCCCACACCCGCCGCCCATCCGCCCGGCATTTGGCCGCCAGGCCCATCCACCGCGCTGACTGGCTGGAGCCTGCTCGCCCGCATGTCGCGCGACTTGCTGGGGACGCTCGCGACGTGGCAACGCGAGTTCGGCGATGTTGTGCATCTGCGCTTCTGGCCTGAACACGAAATCGTCGTCTCAGACCCGTCACTCGCGCGCGAACTGCTGGTGACGCATCACGACGCGCTGGTCCGCTGGGAGCGCGGCATGCACGTGTTTGCACAGCTGCACGGCCACAGCGTGCTGATTGCCGAGGGCGAAGCCTGGCGTGGCAAGCGACACACCATGCAGCCGAACTTCTCCCCCAAGGCTGTCCAAGCTTTCGTGCCCACGATCAGCGCCGCCACCGAGAAAGCACTCGCACAGTGGCCAAAGCACGATGTGCGCTGGCCGATCGAGAGCGCGATCACCTCGCTCGCCATGGACGTCATTACACGGATGATGTTTTCAAGCGAGATTGGCGAGGAGGCTCGCATCGCAGAGCAAGCCATCCGCGTCGTCAGTGCCGCCGCCAATGCAGAGTTCTACTGGCCCGCAAGCTCACCGGACTGGGTGCCCTGGAAGCGCGCAAAACGGCGTGCCCTGGCTGCACTGCATGGCCTGATCGACCATCACCTCCAAGCGCGATTGGCCCGGCCGCAAGACGCCTGGCCCGACGATCTGCTGACCCGCCTGCTACGGCTGCATCGGGATGCCCCCACCGCATGGCCCCTGCACGCTGTACGCGACGAATGCATGACCGCGTTCCTGGCAGGGCACGAAACCACCGCAGCCACGCTGATCTGGTGGGCCTGGTGCATGGCGTCGAACCCGGCTGCGCAGGCCCTTGCGCGCAGGGAGGTCCAGCAAACACTGCAGGGCCACGCACCGAGCCCGGACACGCTGGCCTCGCTGCCCTACCTCACACAGACGATCAAGGAGACGCTGCGCCTCTACCCGGCTGCCCCGGTGCTCCTGAGCCGGCGAAGCACTCGGCCCATCACCTTGGGCACGTGGCAACTGCCTGCGCGCACCATGTTCCTGATTCCTGTGCAAGTGATGCACCACGACCCGCGCTGGTTCCCCGAACCGCTGGCGTTCCGCCCGGAACGCTTTGCGCTCGATGCCCTGGCACTGCCACGCGCACGCGGTGCTTACCTACCCTTTGGCACCGGCCCGCGCGTCTGCCTTGGGCAGCATCTGGCCATGTCCGAGATGACGGTGATCGCCGCGATGCTGCTGCAGCGTTTCACGTTGTCCCCACCAGACAACATGCAAGCCCCGCGCCCCGTGATGCATGTCACGCTTCGGCCAGATCAACCGCTGCATCTGGCGATCGCGCCGGCTTGATCATCAGCGTGCCAACGAAAAAGGGAGGCCGAAGCCTCCCTTTTCTTCACACCCGTTGATGCCGCTTAGAACTGCACTTCCGGTACGGCGCCGATCGTCTCGCCACCCGTCAGCACGCTCTGCGCAATGCCAGGCGCTTGCGTGAGCAGCACGTCGGCAAACACGCGCGCCGTGGAGATCTTCGCGCCGTAGAAGTTCGGGTCTTCGCTCTCGCGGTCGATGGCCACCAACAGCGCACGCGCCATCTGCCAGCCCGACAGCACGATGCCGCACAGGCGCAGATACGGCACGCTGCCCGCGAACACGGCGTTCGGCTGGGCCTTGGTCTGCGCGACCACGAAACGCACCACCGATTCCATCGCCTCGCGGCCCGCCGCCAGACGCGTACGCATCGCTTCGCAATGCGCGCCACCCTTCGCGGCCAGCGCTGCTTCCACCTTGGCAATTTCGGCGCAGATGCCCAGTGCCACCGCGCCACCATCACGTACCGTCTTGCGGCCGATCAGGTCGTTGGCCTGAATAGCCGTCGTGCCTTCGTAGATCGGCAGGATGCGCGCGTCACGGTAGTACTGCGCGGCGCCCGTCTCTTCGATGAAACCCATGCCGCCGTGCACCTGCACGCCCAGACTCGTCACGTCGATCGACATCTCGGTGCTCCAGCCCTTCACGATCGGCACGAGGAATTCGTACAGCGCTTCATTCTGCTTGCGTGCAGCGTCATCGGCAGCGTGATGGCCTGCATCGCATGCGGCAGCGGCCACGTAGGCCAGCGCGCGGGCGCCTTCGGTCATGGCGCGCATCGTCAGCAGCATGCGCTTCACGTCCGGGTGATGAATGATCGGCACCGCCTTGGCCGCCGAGCCATCCACCGGGCGGCTCTGCACACGCTCGCGCGCATACGCCACGGCCTTCTGATACGCGCGCTCCGACACGCCGATGCCCTGCATGCCCACCGCATAGCGCGCCGCGTTCATCATGATGAACATGTACTCCAGGCCGCGGTTTTCTTCGCCGACGAGCGTGCCGATGGCACCACCGTTGTCACCGAATTGCAGCACCGCCGTCGGGCTCGCCTTGATGCCGAGCTTGTGTTCGATCGACACGCAATGCGCATCGTTGCGCGCACCCAGCGAACCATCTGCATTGACGAGGAACTTCGGCACCACGAACAGCGAAATCCCCTTCACGCCCTCCGGCGCACCCGGCGTACGCGCCAGCACAAGGTGGACGATGTTCTCGGCCATATCGTGCTCGCCCCACGTGATAAAGATCTTCGTGCCGAAGATCTTGAACGTGCCGTCGCCCACTGGCTCGGCGCGCGTGCGCACCAGTGCCAGGTCGGAGCCGGCCTGGGGCTCGGTCAGGTTCATCGTGCCGGTCCACTCACCCGAAATGAGCTTGGGCACGAACAGCTGCTTCTGCTCTTCGGTGCCAGCCGTGAGCAAGGCCTCGATAGCACCGTCGGTCAGCAACGGGCACAGCGCGAACGACAGGTTTGCAGCGTTCAGCATCTCGATGCAGGCCGTGGCGATCAGCTTGGGCAGGCCCTGGCCGCCGTATTCCAGCGGGTGCTGCACGCCCTGCCAGCCACCCTGTCCAAACTGCGCAAAGGCCTCCTTGAAACCAGGCGTCGCCGTGACGACACCGTCCTTCCAACTGCTCGGGTTGCGGTCGCCCTCCACATTGAGCGGCGCGACCACTTCACCGGTAAAGCGCGCGCTTTCTTCCAGCACGGCCTGCGCGGTATCGGCAGTAGCGTCTTCAAAGCCGGGCAGCTGGGCGACGTTGTCCAGGCCGGCCAGTTCGTTCATCACGAACAGCATGTCCTTGACGGGGGCTTGATAGGTCATGTCTCTCTCCAATCTTCGTTAAGCGCGATCAGGACAGTTCGTCACCAAGATGCGTAACGCACTCTCCTGATGGCGCTCGGGTATAAAAAAGCCGTTTCCAAACGGGTCGGAAACGGCTTTGCGTCGGGCATTGCAGCGCGCGTCAACGAGGCGCGCTGCGCGGTGCTATCAGCCCAGTGCGGTCACCAGCTCCGGCACCACGGTGTTCAGGTCTCCCACGAGGCCATAGTCGGCCACTTGGAAGATCGGCGCTTCCGGATCCTTGTTGATCGCGACGATCACCTTGGAATCCTTCATGCCGGCCAAGTGCTGGATCGCGCCCGAGATACCGACGGCGATGTACAGCTGCGGCGCGACGATCTTGCCGGTCTGGCCGACCTGGTAGTCGTTCGGCACGAAGCCGGCGTCAACCGCGGCGCGCGAGGCACCCAGTGCAGCGCCGAGCTTGTCAGCCAGCGGCGTCAGCACCTTGGTGTAGTTCTCGCCGGAGCCCACGCCACGGCCACCGGACACGATGATCTTGGCAGCGGTCAGTTCCGGGCGGTCGCTCTTCGTCACTTCGCGCGAGACGAATTGCGAGATGCCGGCGTCGGCCACGGCGGTCAGGTTTTCGGTAGCAGCAGAGCCGCCAGTCGCGGCAGCCGGGTCGAATGCCGTGCCACGCACGGTGATCACCTTCACCTTGTCGGCCGATTGCACGGTGGCGATCGCGTTGCCGGCGTAGATCGGGCGCTCGAAGGTGTCGGGGCTGTCGACCTTGGTGATGTCGGACAGTTGGGCCACGTCCAGCTTGGCGGCCACGCGCGGCAGGATGTTCTTGCCGTAGGCGGTGGCGGGCGCCAGGATGTGGCTGTAGTTGCCGGCAACGGCCAGGGCCTGCTCGGCGACGTTTTCGGCCAGGCCATCGGCAAACTGGGGCGCATCGGCCACCAGCACCTTGGTCACGCCGGCGATCTGCGCAGCGGCCTGGGCGGCTGCGCCGCAGCCAGCGCCGGCCACCAGCACGTGGACGTCACCGCCGCATTGAGCGGCTGCCGCCACGGTGTTCAGCGTCGCGGCCTTGATGGATTGGTTGTCGTGTTCAGCAATAACGAGTGCGGTCATCTTGATCTGCCTATTCGGTGTGCTTGAAGTGCGTGCAGTCTGAGACCGCTTACAGCACCTTCGCTTCGGTCTTGAGCTTGGCGACCAGCGTGGCCACATCGGGCACCATCACGCCAGCGCTGCGCTTGGCGGGCTCAACCACCTTCAGCGTCTTCAGGCGCGGTGCAACGTCCACGCCCAGGTCTTCCGGCTTGACCGTGTCGAGTTGCTTCTTCTTCGCCTTCATGATGTTCGGCAGCGTCACGTAGCGCGGCTCGTTCAGGCGCAGGTCGGTGGTGACCACGGCCGGCAGCTTGACCGACAGGGTTTCCAGACCGCCGTCCACTTCACGCGTCACCGAAGCCTTGCCGTCGGCAACCTGCACCTTCGAGGCGAACGTGGCTTGCGGCAGGCCAGCCAGCGCAGCCAGCATCTGGCCGGTCTGGTTGGCGTCGTCGTCAATCGCCTGCTTGCCGAGGATGATCAGCTGCGGCTGTTCCTTGTCGACCAGCGCCTTGAGCAGCTTGGCGACGGCCAGCGGCTGCAGCTCTTCATTCGTCTCGACCAGGATGCCACGGTCGGCGCCGATGGCCATGGCGGTGCGCAGGGTTTCCTGGCACTGCGTCACGCCGCACGAGACGGCGACCACTTCGGTAGCGACACCCGCTTCCTTCAGACGAACCGCCTCTTCCACGGCGATCTCGTCGAACGGGTTCATGCTCATCTTGACGTTGGCCAGATCGACACCGCTGCCGTCCGCCTTCACGCGAGCCTTCACGTTGTAATCGATCACGCGCTTGACTGCGACCAGGACTTTCATGCGCTCACTCCACTATTTGATAAGACGATTTTGCAAAACGCCGGCCATTATAAGGGGGGCCGGTCGGCCGCGTAAAATTTCCGAACGGTCGTGCTATTTTAACCGCGAAAAATTGCCGGACACCAGTCAAACGTCCGGCAATTTGTTGGGGAAAACCCTCTAACCGTGTGTAAACGTGCTTACCACGCCACGATCACGGCGTCTTTGTACTTCGTCTTGACGAAGGACTTCACCGCGTCGGAATGATACGCCTTCACGAGCTTGGCAACCCAGGGTTGGTCCTTGTCGGCAGCACGAATGGCGATCACGTTGGCGTACGGACCCTTCGGGCTCTCGATCGCGATGCCGTCCTTGGTCGGGTCCAGGCCAGCCTTCTCGGCGTAGTTGCCGTTGATGGCGGCGGCGTCCAGGTCATCCAGCGAGCGCGGCAGTTGCGCGGCGTCCAGTTCGACGAACTTCAGCTTCTTCGGGTTCTCCACCACGTCACGCGGCGAAGCCTTGAAACCAGCGTTCGGCTTGAGCTTGATCACGCCCAGCGATTGCAGCAGCAGGAGCGCACGGCCGCCGTTGGTCGGGTCGTTCGGCAGGCCAAAGCGTGCGCCGTCCTTCAGATCCTTGATCGACTTGATCTTCTTCGAGTAGATGCCCATCGGGAACGTGATGGTCTGGCCGACGCTCACGAACTTGTAGCCGCGCGTGGCGACCTGGTCGTCCAGATACGGCTGGTGCTGGTAGCTGTTGGCATCCAGATCACCTGCGGCCAGTGCGGCGTTCGGCTGGATGTAGTCGTTGAATTCGACGATCTGGAGCTTCAGGCCATCCTTCTCGGCAACCTTCTTCACTTCTTCCATGATCTCGGCGTGCGGGCCGGCGGTCACGCCGATCTTGATCGGCTTGCTCTGCGCCAGGGCGGCGCCGGTTGCCAGTGCCAGCGCAGCACCCAGGCTCGCGGACCATTGCAGCAGTTGACGACGATTCATTGTGTTTCCTCGTAGATGAGTCTGTGATGGTTTAACGATGGCTGAGGCGACGCACGAGCCAATCGCCCGTCGATTGCACCGCCTGCACGAAGACGATCAGGATGACGACGACCGCCAGCATGATGTCCGATTCATAGCGCTGATAACCGTAGCGGATGCCCAGGTCGCCCAAGCCGCCGCCGCCGATGGTGCCAGCCATGGCTGAGTAACCGACCAGACTGACGAAAGTGATGGTCAGGCCGGCCAGGATGCCGGGCATGGCCTCGGGCAGCAGCACCTTGTAGACGAGCTGGCCCGTGGTCGCGCCCATCGACTGCGCCGCTTCAATCAGACCGCGGTCCACTTCACGCAGCGCGGTCTCCACCAGACGTGCGACAAAGGGGATCGCCGCAATCGTCAACGGCACGATGGCCGCGGCGGTGCCGATGGACGATCCTGCCAGCAGACGCGTGAACGGAATCACCGCCACCAGCAGGATGATGAACGGCACCGAGCGCACCGCATTGACGACAAGGCCAGCCACGCGGTTGAACGCCGGCGCCGACAGCACGCCGCCTGTCGTCGTCAGATACAGCAGCACACCCAGCGGCACGCCAAACAGCGCACCGATACCGCCAGACACGCCCACCATGGCGAGCGTCTCCCAGAATGCCGGCAGGAACAGATCGGTCAGGTCAGACCACATGATTGATCTCCTCGACCACCACGCCTTGCTCGCGCAGGAAATGCATCGCGTTGTTGATGTCAGTCGTGTCGCCCGTGGCGAGAATCGCCAGCGAGCCGAAGGCCTGGCCCTGAATTTCGTCGATGTGGCCGTGCAGGATGTTGAAGTCGAAGCCGTAAGTGCGGACGGCTTGCGCCAGCACGGGTTGGTCCACACCCTCGCCGGTAAAGGCAAGTCGGAACAGGTGGTCGCGGCCGCCGTGCTCGCGGGCAACCAGGCGGCTTTCCACACGCGCCAGCACCGAGGGCGGCAGCTCTTGCGAGATGACCTCGCCGATCAGCGCGCGCGTCACGTCGTGATGCGGCTGCAGGAACACGTCGATCACGCGGCCGAGCTCCACCACTCGCCCGGCATCGAGCACAGCCACGCGGTCGCACACCTGCTTGATCACTTCCATCTGGTGCGTGATCAGCACGATGGTCAGGCCCAGCTCGCGGTTGATCTTGCGCAGCAGGTCGAGGATGGAACGCGTCGTCTCCGGATCCAGCGCAGAGGTCGCCTCATCGCAGAGCAACACTTCCGGCTGGCTGGCGAGCGCGCGCGCAATGCCAACGCGCTGCTTCTGCCCGCCGGAGAGCTGCGCCGGATAGCGGTCTTTGAATGCAGCCAGGCCAACGAGGTCCAGCAGCGGCAGCACGATCTCGCGGATGCGTTCGCGCGAGGTGCCGGCCAGCTCCAGCGGCAGCGCCACGTTGTCATACACCGTGCGCGACGACAGCAGGTTGAAGTGCTGGAAGATCATGCCGATCTTGCGGCGCGCCTGGCGCAGCCCATCGGCATTCAGTGCGGTGAGGTTCTGCCCCGCCACGGTGACGGTGCCCGAGGTCGGCCGGTTCAGCAGGTTGATGACGCGCACCAGCGTGCTCTTGCCCGCGCCGCTGCGGCCAATGATGCCGAAGATTTCGCCACGGTCGATGGTCAGGTCGACGTCGCGCAGCGCGTGGACGTCGTTGCCGCCCGCCCCCCGAAAGTGCTGCGATATCCCCTTGAGTTCAATCATGCGTACATACAAAAACGGCAACTCGCCAAGCCTCACGGGCTCCAGCGCGGTTGCCGTCTCTTTTATCGTTGGAATGAGGCGCTAGTGTAAGGCAGGCCTTACATGCGAGGAACGATTCTTTAACGATGTCTTTATTACTTTTTCGAATTTTGCAGGCGATTTATCGCCATATGTCGCCTAAAGCTCAGCCAGCGCCTTGACGTGCGCGACCACGCTGCGGCCCAGCGCGCTGAGGTTGTAGCCACCTTCCAGGCAACTCACGATGCGGCCCTTGGCATGTGTGCGCGCCACTTGCATGAGTTGCTGCGTAATCCAGGCGTAATCCGCCTCAACCAAGCCCATCTGGCCGAGGTCGTCTTCGCGGTGCGCGTCAAAGCCGGCGGAGATGAACAGCATCTCCGGCCGGAAGGCTTCCAGGCGCGGCGACCAGATCGTCTCCACCACCTCGCGCACGGTCAGGCCGTTGGTGTACGCCGGTAGCGGAATGTTGACCATGTTGGCCGCCACCACCTCGGTGCCCGAGTACGGGTAGAACGGGTGCTGGAAGATGCTGCACATCAGCACGCGGGGCTCGTCGCGGAAAGCCGCCTCGGTGCCGTTGCCGTGGTGCACATCAAAGTCGACGATCGCCACGCGCTGCAGCCCGTGGTGCTCCAGCGCATGCCGCGCAGCCACCGCCACGTTGTTGAAGAAGCAGAAGCCCATCGCACGGCCGGGCTCGGCGTGATGGCCGGGCGGGCGTACGCTGCAGAAGGCATTCTCCAGCTCACCAGCGATGACCTTGTCGGTGGCATCCACCGCCGCACCCGCTGCCAGCACGGCCGCCATGTAGGTATGCGGGTTCATCGAGGTGTCGGGATCAATCGGCGTGTAGCCGGCAATCGGCACGCTGGCGACCAGTTCGCGCAAGTATTCAGGCCGGTGCACGCGGCACAGCTGCGCTTCGGTCGCGGGCGGCGCCTCGCATGGCACGAGCAGATCTTCGATGCGGCTGGCGATCAGTTGATCTTCGATCGCGCGCAGGCGGTCCGGGCACTCGGGGTGGTGATACCCCATCTCGTGCTTGAGAAATTCGGGATGCGTGTAAAGGCCGGTCGCCATGTTCGTCTTGTATGCCCGTTGGGGCTTATGCGGTGCATGTGTCTCCAGCCGCTACGTTAGCACGGCGGCGTCCAGTCGCAGGGCAAGACGATCCGGCAGATCCATCCGCTACAATGCCTCGATCCCGTTTGAAGCCTGCCCATGAGCCAATCGCCTTCTTCCCGTCGTCCCGTATTGCGCGCCCTGGTAGCGGGCGCCGCGCTCTCCGCGCTGTCCTTCCCTGCTCTCTCGCTGGCTGCAAAGAAAGCCACCAAGTCGCCCAAGCGCCGCGTCGCGGTGCATGAAGAAGAGATCGACCCGGACCGCTACCGCAACAACCCCCAAACGCAAGCCTTCGTCAACGAGCTGGTCGGCCAGTACAACTTCGACCGCGCCTCGCTTGATGCCCTGTTTGCCGGCACCGCCTATTCCGCGACGGTGGCGCGCCTGATCCTGCCGCCAGCCACGCCTGCACGCCGGAGCTGGACGGCGTACCGGGGCCGCTTCATCGAGCCCATCCGCATCAACGCCGGCGTGCAGTTCTGGCAGCAATATGGCGACACGCTGCGCCGCGCCGAAAGCGAGTTCGGCGTACCGGCCGACGTGATCGTCGGTATTCTGGGCGTGGAAACCATCTACGGCCGCGACATGGGCAACTTCCGCGTGATGGATGCGCTGTCCACGCTGGCCTTCGATTACCCCGACACGCCCAATCGCGCAGACCGCAGCACAATGTTCCGCAACCAGCTCAAGGATTACCTGATCTGGTGCCGCGACACGGGCACGGATGCATTCTCGGTGCTGGGCTCGTACGCGGGTGCAGTGGGCATTCCACAGTTCATGCCGACGAGCATTCGCGAGTACGCCGTCGACTACGACCACGATGGCCGCATCGACCTGCGCAACAGCGCGGTGGACGCCATCGGCAGCGTCGCGCACTTCCTGCAGATGCACGGCTGGGAGCCGAATCGCCCAGTGATGTGGAACATCGCCGGTGACACCGACAGCCAAGGCATTGCAGCGGCAGCTGCCGACGGTCAGCCGTATCCGCGCATGACGCTGTCCAAGCTCACACGCGCCGGCTTGGCACTGGCGCCCGGCGTGGATGCCGCGCGCGAACAGGAAACCGAAGTGCTGGTGGTTGATCTGCCCACGCCCGGCCAGCCGACCGAGTACCGCGTTGGCCTGCGCAACTTCTACGTGCTCACGCGCTACAACCGCAGCTTCTTCTACGCCGCAGCGGTGTATGAACTGGGGCAAGCCGTGCGGCAGGCAATGCGCGGCTGATCGCCAGCCCAGCGTTCACGCAAAGAGAAAGCGCAGCCGAGGCTGCGCTTTTTTCATGGCGACGCGATGTGCCGTCAGGCTGGAAAGACGCCGGTCGACAGGTAGCGATCGCCCCGGTCGCACACCACGAACACGATGGTCGCGTTTTCGACTTCTTCGGCAATCCGCAGCGCCACGCACAATGCACCGGCCGCCGAGATGCCGCAGAAGATGCCCTCTTCACGCGCCATGCGACGCGCCATATGTTCGGCGTCGGACTGGCTCACGGGTTCGGTGCGGTCGATGTATTTCGGGTCGTAAATCTTCGGCATGTAGGCTTCCGGCCATTTGCGGATGCCCGGGATGCGCGAGCCTTCGGCCGGCTGCGCACCGATGATCTGGATAGCTGGGTTCTTCTCTTTCAGGAAGCGCGAAACGCCGGTGATGGTGCCCGTCGTGCCCATCGCCGAGACGAAATGGGTGATGCGGCCTTCCGTGTCACGCCACAGCTCGGGGCCAGTGGTCTCGTAGTGCGCCAGCGGGTTATCCGGGTTGGCGAACTGGTCGAGAATGACACCCTTGCCTTCCTTCTCCATCGCATCGGCCAGGTCGCGCGCGTATTCCATGCCGCCCTTGACGGGGGTGAGGATGATCTCCGCGCCGTAGGCAGCCATGCTCTGGCGGCGCTCCACCGAGAGGTCCTCCGGCATGATCAGCACCATCTTGTAACCACGCACAGCCGCCGCCATCGCCAGCGCGATGCCGGTGTTGCCCGAAGTCGCTTCGATGAGCGTGTCGCCCGGCTTGATACGGCCGCGCGCCTCGGCGCGCTTGATCATGGACAGCGCGGGGCGATCCTTGACCGAGCCAGCCGGGTTGTTGCCTTCGAGCTTGCCGAGGATGACGTTGCCGCGTCGCGCATTGCCTTCGCCAGGAATGCGTTGGAGCTGAACCAAGGGCGTGTTGCCGATGGTGTCTTCAATGGTGAGATAAGCCATGATGCGTGGGGAACGGGAATCGAATCATTGTAATGCAGACCCGCAACCCTGCACCGCATGGCAAAACGCCCCGCTCGGGGCGGGGCGTTCTCGGTAAAGCGATCCGGACGCTTACTTCTTCTTGGCGTCCTTGCCGTCCTTCTTGGCGGCTGCCGGTGCCGGCGCGGGCGCACCGAACGTCAGCCCTTCATTTTCCAGCTTGGCGAGCGTCTTGTCGCCGATGCCGGATACGCGAGACCTGAAGTCGGCGGCGTCCTTGTACGGGCCGTTCTTGGTGCGCTCTTCAATAATGGCCTTGGAACGCTTCGGGCCAATGCCGGACAGCGTTTCCAGCCCGGCATGATCCGCAGTGTTCACATCCACCGACGCCCACGCGGTCGACAGCATGGACAGCGACATCAACGCAACGGCCAACAATTTCTTCAGCATGTGCTCCTCCTGATTCTTGGGTTCAGAGATGAAAAAACCGCCACGTCGGGTGGCGGTTTCAACGCATCTTAAGGAGCATCACCAGGACACTGCGGCACGCAAACAAAAAGTCACGCGCTGTCTGATTACTGGCGATCAAGCGGGCTGCTTCAGTAGCCACTGGCAGTAGCGCTCCACGCCTTCCTGCACCGTCAGGAACGGCGCCGTGTAACCCGCTGCACGCAGGCGCGACTGATCGGCCTGCGTGAAGCACTGGTACTTGCCGCGCAGCGCATCCGGAAACTTCACGTATTCAATCAAACCTTCCTGCGCCAGCTCCTCGGTGGAAAGCACCGGTTTGCCTTCCGCGCCGCGCAGCGTGTTCACCACCGTCGTGGCGATGTCGTTGAAGGGCTGCGCACGCCCAGTGCCCAGGTTGAAGATGCCCGACTTGTCCGGATGATCGAAGAAGAACAGGTTGACCTTCACCACGTCTTCCACCGACACGAAGTCGCGCATCTGGCCGCCCTGCGGGTAGCCGTTGTACTCGCCGAACAGCTTGACGGTGCCCTCGGCACGGAACTGGTTGAAGTTGTGGAACGCGACCGAGGCCATGCGACCCTTGTGCTGCTCGCGCGGGCCATACACGTTGAAGTAACGGAAGCCGACAATCTGCGACAGCGCCGTCGGCATGACACGGCGCACGACCTGATCGAACAGCAGCTTGGAGTAGCCGTACACGTTGAGCGGCCGCTCGAACTCCGGTTCTTCCCGGAAGGTTTCCGACGCGCCATACGTGGCCGCCGACGAGGCATAGAGGAACTGCACGCCCTGATCCAGGCACGCACGCATCACCGCCAGTGTGTAGCGGTAGTTATTGTCCATCATGTAGCGGCCATCGGTCTCCATGGTGTCGGAGCAGGCGCCCTCGTGGAAGATCGCGCGGACCTTGCCGAAATCGCCACGCGCAAAGCGTTCAACGAACTCGGTCTTGTCGAGGTAGTCGCTGATCTGGCAGTCGACGATGTTCTTGAACTTGTCGGCGCGCGTGAGGTTGTCGACAGCGATGATGTCGGTCTCGCCGCGTGCGTTCAGGCCCTTGACGATGTTGGCGCCGATAAAGCCGGCGGCGCCGGTGACGATGATGGTCATGATCGGTGGATCAGGTGATCAGTTGAAGAGTTCTGCGTAAGTCACAACGGCCGTGCCCAGCTTGCCGACCACGATGCTGCCCGCACGGTTGGCGTACTGCACGGCTTCCTTGAGGCTGGCACCGGCGCCCAGCATGGTGGCCAGCGTGGCGATCACGGTGTCGCCCGCGCCCGACACGTCATACACCTCGCGCGCCTGGGCTGACACGTGCAGCACTTCGTGCTCGGTGTACAGCGTCATGCCCTCTTCCGAGCGTGTCAGCAGCAGCGCTTCGAGCTGCAGCTCGCGGCGCAGGTTCTGTGCGCGGATCGTCAAATCCTGCTCCGACTTCCACGAGCCGACCACCTGGCGCATCTCGGCGCGGTTGGGCGTGATCATGGTCGCGCCCTTGTAGCGCGAGTAGTCGTCGCCCTTCGGGTCGACCAGCACACGGCGGCCAGCCTGACGCGAAGCCTCGATCATCTTGCCTACGTGCGTCAAACCGCCCTTGCCGTAGTCGGACAGCACCACCACATCGTGCTGCGGCACCAGCGTGCCAAAACGGTCGAGCACCGACATCAGCACTTCGTGCGTGGGCGGGTTCTCGAAATCGACGCGGATCAACTGCTGCTGGCGCGCGAGCACGCGCAGCTTGATTGTCGTGTTGACGGCCGGATCGCGATGCAGATGCCCCGTGACTTGGCTTTCGCCGAGCAGCGTTTCGATGCTGCGACCAGGCTCGTCGTCACCGATCACACCCAGCATGCCCACCTGCGCACCAAGCGCGGCGGCGTTGCGCGCCACGTTGGCGGCACCGCCCAGGCGCTCGTCCGAGCGTTTGATCTGCACGACGGGCACCGGCGCTTCGGGCGAAATCCGTTCAACGTCGCCAAACCAGTAGCGGTCGAGCATCATGTCGCCCACCACGAGGATGCGGGCGGCCTGGATCTGTTCGGAAGCGAGTGCAGTCTTGGTCATGGGTGTCGGCAGCGGCCGAGGGTCACAGCGCAGTGATTACGATTGGGTGGAGCGCCCGATGGCCTGATATTCAAAGCCCGCATCGCGCATGGCTTGCGGCTCGAACAGGTTGCGGCCGTCGAACACCATCGGCGTCTTTAACAGCGCCTTCACAGCGTTGAAGTCCGGGCTGCGGAACGCCTTCCACTCGGTCACGATAACCAGCGCGTCGGCGTTCTTGAGCGCGTCCATCTGACCGGCGCAGAACGTCACACGTTCCAGCTGCTCAGCAGAAAGATCGAGCGCCAGTGCATGACGGGCCTCTTCCATGGCGACCGGGTCATACACCTGCACACGTGCGCCGCGCGAGAGCAGCGAAGCGATCAGGATACGGCTCGGCGCTTCGCGCATGTCATCGGTATTCGGCTTGAAGGCCAGACCCCAGATGGCGAACGTGCGACCGGTCAGGTCTGCACCCATGCGGTCTTCGATCTTGCCGACCAGCACTTCCTTCTGCTTGTCGTTGACGGCCTCGACGGCCTCCAGCACGTGCAGCGTCTGACCGTACTCCTGCGCAGTGCGCACCAGCGCCTGCACATCCTTCGGGAAGCACGAGCCGCCGTAGCCCGTGCCGGCATACAGGAAGCTGTAACCGATGCGCGGGTCGGAGCCGATGCCCAGGCGCACGAGTTCGATGTCAGCGCCCACCTTGTCGGCCAAGTTGGCCATCTCGTTCATGAACGAGATACGCGTGGCCAGCATGGAGTTGGCAGCGTACTTGGTGAATTCGGCCGAGCGCACATCCATATAGAAGGTGCGCTCGTGGTTGCGGTTGAACGGCGCGTAGAGCGTGCGCATGATGGCCTTGGCGCGCTGGCCGTCGTTGTCGGCATAGGTACCGAGCACGATGCGGTCCGGGCGCATGAAGTCGTCCACCGCGGCACCTTCCTTCAGGAACTCGGGGTTCGACACCACCGAGAAGCCGACATCGGACTTGCCGCGCGTGGACAGCACTTCGGCCACGGCAGCACGCACCTTGTCTCCGGTGCCAACGGGCACGGTCGACTTGTCGACGATCACCTTGAAGCCATTCATGTGCTGCGCGATGTTGCGCGCAGCCGCCAGCACGTACTTCAGGTCGGCCGAGCCATCTTCATCGGGCGGCGTGCCGACGGCGATGAACTGCACATCACCGTGCGCGACGCTGGCCGCCACATCGGTCGAAAACTGGATGCGGCCGGCCGCACGGTTGCGCTCGATCAGCTCCTTCAGGCCCGGTTCGTAGATGGGCACGCCGCCGGCGTTGAGCAGGTCGATCTTCTTCTGATCGACGTCGAGGCAGAACACATCGTTGCCCAGCTCCGCCAGACACGCGCCGGTGACCAGACCGACATAACCGCTACCGATGATGGTGATTTTCATACGAACACTTCAAAGATTAGAAAAGCGCCAGCGCGATGAAAGATCAACCGCGCCGGACTGAATTACATGCTAGCCCCGCCGCTGCCGCCCAGCGTTTCGGTACGGCGCGGTGAGTAGGTTTCCCAACGGTTGCAGCCAGGGCATTGCCAATAGAACAGACGTGCGCGGAAACCGCACTCCTGGCACGTATAGCGCGCCAGGTTGCGTGTGCGGCTTTGCAGAAGATCACGGATGGCACCGAGATCCTGCGCGCGCTGGATGTCGGCATTGCTGCCAGCCTCAATGGGATCCGCCAACGCGCTCTCGGCCACATCGGCTGTAGCGGCGGCTTCATGGCCGACAGCCTCGGAAGCACGCGTCGCCTCGGCCTCTACCAGGCGCGTCAACGCCATCAACGACGGCTGACGGCGAATCTGCTCGCGCATCAGTGCCACGGCGTCGTCGATACCGTGCACGTCCAATTCATACTTGTAGACCGTATCGAGCAGCTCCGGCCCCAGGCGCGCATCCATCTTGGAACGCAGCCACGCCAGCCCTTCTGCCGCTCGGCCGAGCTGGGTGTATGCCTTCATCAGCCGTTCAGCCACCAGCGGCAAGAACGCCGGATTCTGCTGCTCTATGCTGCGCCAACGCTTGATCGCGCCTTCGGTATCGCCCTGCCCTTGCGCCACGTCGCCGAGCTGAATGGTGGCGCGCACGTTCTTCGGGTTCTCCTGCAGCGCGCGCTCGAGCCACTCAATGGCGGTCGGCACGTCCTTGCGTTGCAACGCTTCCTGCGCCAGCTCGCAGCAGAACTGCGCGATCTGGGCAGCGTAGTCCTTACCCTGCAGGGTCTGTAGCTCGCGCGCAGCATCGATGGCCTTGCGCCATTCCTTTTCGACTTCGTAAAGCTCCAGCAGTACGCGCTTGGCGGGCTCGGCAAACGTGCCTTCCATCAGCATGCGCAGGGACTCTTCTGCACGGTCCAGCAAGCCGGCGCGCAAGAAATCCTGGCCAAGTTCATACATCGCGTGATCGCGCTCGTTGGCCGGCAGATCGGGCCGATTGACGAGATTCTGGTGCACGCGGATGGCGCGCTCGGTCTCGCCGCGGCGGCGGAACAGGCTGCCGAGCGCAAAGTGCAGTTCGGTGGTTTCCGGGTCGAGGCGTGCCACCTCGATGAAGGCGTCGATGGCCTTGTCCGGCTGCTCATTGAGCAGGAAATTCAGTCCCTTGAAATAGGAGCGCGGCAGCGACGATTGTTCGGTGCGCAACTGGCGGGCGTCGAGTCGCGCAGCAACCCAGCCCAAGCCAAACACCAACGGGATGGCCAACAGCCACCAGAGATCGAAGTCCATGCGTCAGACCTTGGGGCCGGGAACGTGATAAGGGGAATCAGAAACGACGGGCACAGTGGGCTCGACCACCTCTTCCGCCTTCTTCATGCGGCCAATCTGACGACGCAAGCGGCTGGCGGTAAAGCGGTGGCGCACGACACGCGGCGTCATCGCCAGCATGGCGAGCAAAATCCCGGCCACGAAGAATGCCAGTGCGATCAGGATCAGCGGCGCATGCCAGGCCACGCCAAACGGCAACACCAGCGAGACTTCCGCCGTGTTGTGCAATGCCAGCGCAAAGAGCAGCACGAACAACAGGATGCGGATGACCCAGACGAGAAATTTCATGCAGACTCGGTAACAAACGGCGCGAAAACAAACGGCAGTGCGGCAATGCGGCACACGACTGCCGGGTTGTGCCGCATTGTAGCGGATTCACATGATGGCCAGCCACGCCAAGGGCGGCGCGAAAAGCCATCTCCACAATAGAAAACGCCCCGGTAAAACCGGGGCGCTCCTGAAACTGCCTTCTGCAACCTAGGCTTAGCGTGACATGGCCAGCGGTACCGTCGCGTCCGCCGGAAAACCGGCGGTCTGGCGGTTGCTATCGGCCTGCCGCGCTGCCTTGACAGCCATCAGCGACACAGCTGGCTCGCCCTCCGAAGAAGGTTCACCTTGTTGCGCCAGGCTGCGATCGACCCGCTCGCGCAACTCCTTGCCCGCCTTGAAGTGCGGCACCCGCTTCTCGGGCACCAGCACTTTCTCGCCGGACTTGGGGTTGCGGCCAACGCGCGGCGGACGACGATTCAACCCAAAACTGCCGAATCCGCGGATCTCGATGCGGTGGCCGTCCGCCAGGGCGTCGGACATCGCATCCAGGATCGTCTTGACCGCGATGTCCGCGTCCCGCAGCAACAGCTGCGGAAAGCGGGCGGCCAGCTTCTCCACGAGTTCGGACTTGGTCATGGGCATCGTGCGCGCGTCCTCGTCGTTCTTTAGGGTCGACCCGGTGGATGCTTACTGGTTGGTCTCGTTCAGCTTCGCCTTCAGCAGCGCGCCGAGGTTCGTCGTACCAGCAGCGCCGGTATCAGCCGAGAACTTCTGCATCGCTTCTTGTTGGTCGGCGCTGTCCTTGGCCTTGATCGAAACGTTGATGTTGCGCGACTTGCGATCGATGTTGACGATCATCGCGGTCATCGTTTCGCCTTCCTTCAGCACGTTGCGGGCATCTTCCACGCGGTCGCTCGAGATTTCCGAGGCACGCAGGTAGCCTTCCACGTCGTCAGCCAGTTGCACAACGGCGCCCTTCGGATCAACGGTCTTGATCGTAACTTGCACGATCGAACCCTTGTCGTTGGTCGACACGAAGTTGTTGAACGGATCGCCCGACAGCTGCTTGATACCCAGCGAGATGCGTTCCTTGTCGATGTCGATGGCCAGCACAACGGCTTCCACCTCGTCGCCCTTCTTGTACTTGCGAACAGCTTCTTCGCCGGTCTCTTGCCACGACAGGTCCGACAGGTGCACCAGGCCGTCGATGCCGCCCGGCAGACCGATGAACACGCCGAAGTCGGTGATCGACTTGATCTGGCCCGACAGCTTGTCGCCCTTCTTGTGGTTACGGCCGAAATCGTCCCACGGGTTGGCCTTGCACTGCTTCATGCCCAGGCTGATACGACGCTTGTCTTCGTCGATATCCAGAACCATGACTTCCACTTCGTCGCCCAGCTGGACAACCTTCGACGGAGCCACGTTCTTGTTGGTCCAGTCCATTTCCGACACGTGAACCAGGCCTTCGATACCGGCTTCGATCTCAACGAACGCGCCGTAGTCGGTCAGGTTGGTCACCTTGCCGAACAGGCGGGTGCCTTGCGGGTAACGACGCGAGATGCCGACCCACGGATCTTCGCCCAGTTGCTTCACGCCCAGCGAGACGCGGTTCTTCTCTTGGTCGAACTTGAGGATCTTGGCGGTGATCTCTTGGCCAACCGACAGCACTTCGCTCGGGTGACGCACACGACGCCATGCCAGGTCGGTGATGTGCAGCAGACCGTCGATACCACCCAGATCCACGAACGCGCCGTAGTCGGTGATGTTCTTGACGATACCGTTGACGATCGCGCCTTCCTTGAGCGTTTCCATCAGCTTCTGACGCTCTTCGCCCAGCGTGGCTTCAACCACGGCACGGCGCGACAGCACAACGTTGTTGCGCTTGCGGTCCAGCTTGATGACCTTGAATTCGAGGGTCTTGCCTTCGTACGGCGTGGTGTCCTTGATCGGACGCACGTCGACGAGCGAACCCGGGAGGAATGCACGAATACCGTTGACCATGACGGTCAGGCCGCCCTTCACCTTGCCGGTCACGGTACCGGAGATGATCTCGCCGGATTCCAGTGCCTTCTCAAGGTTCAGCCACGAAGCCAGGCGCTTGGCCTTGTCGCGCGACAGGATGGTGTCGCCGTAGCCGTTTTCCAGTGCGTCGATCGCGACCGAAACGTAGTCGCCGACTTGCACTTCCAGCTCGCCCTGGTCGTTCAGGAATTCTTCGACCGGAACAAATGCTTCAGACTTCAGGCCCGCGTTCACAACGACGAAGTTGTGGTCAATACGCACAACTTCCGCAGAGATCACTTCGCCAGCCTTCATATTGGACTTGGCGATCGACTCTTCGAACAGGGCGGCAAAAGATTCGTTAATTTGGGACATAAAAAATAGGCATCCGCAGAACATGCCTCGCAGAGCGTTCGCTCAATTAGGAATGGGCGAAGACACGCGCATGCGGGGTTACGAGTTGAACAACCGCCAGCGGCAACATGCCACCGGCACCGATCGGACCAGCTCAGCCGAGTCAGTTCGCCTTGTTGGCGCCCTGCACCTGCCGGTACCAGTCCAGTACCTGCGCAACCACTTCATCAACCGACATGTCGGACGAATCCAGTTGCCGCGCATCCTGCGCCGGACGCAGCGGCGCGACGCTGCGGGTGCGATCCCGCAAATCACGCGCTTCCAAGTCCTGCGAAAGACTTTCCACTGTAGCAGAAAAACCCTTTGCAATCAATTGTTTATAGCGCCGCTCGGCGCGTGCCTGCACGCTTGCCGTAAGGAACACCTTGAGCACCGCTTCGGGGAAAACCACCGTGCCCATATCGCGGCCATCGGCCACGAGGCCGGGTGCTTCCAGGAATGCCCGCTGACGTGCGTGCAGCGCCTCACGCACTGCACCGTGCACGGCAATCGCCGAGGCCTGGTTGCCGACAGATTCGTGACGTAACGCCAAGCTCACATCTTCGCCCTTGAGCCAGATGTGATCGGCCTTGAAGCGCACATCCAGCGTGCTGGCGATGCGTACGAGGCTGTCCACATCGTGGTCGTCGACGTTCTCGCGCATGCTGGAGAGCGCCACCAAGCGGTATAAGGAACCGCTATCCAATAGATGAAAGCCAAGCAAGTCAGCGACTTGATGGGCGACGGTACCCTTGCCTGACGCAGTCGGGCCGTCGATGGTGATGACCGGATACGGCGTGGAAGCAGCGGCGTCGGACATGATGTATTGCTGGTGGTTAATTGCGTTTCAGGCGGTGATGCCGCCGAACGCCGTGAAATATTCCGGGAACGTCTTCGCGACGCAACGCGGGTCGTTAATGCGTACCGGCACCGGGCCAAAAGCAGCCAGCGAGAAGGCCATCGCCATGCGGTGGTCGTCGTAGGTGTCGATGCCGCCGGCGGGCGGGGTCCATTGCGACGGGGGCGTCACGCGAATGTAGTCGGCGCCCTCTTCCACCTCGGCGCCGAGCTTGCGCAGTTCGGTGGCCATGGCGGACAGGCGATCGGTTTCCTTGACGCGCCAGCTCGCGATGTTGGTGAGCGTGGTGGTGCCGTCGGCAAACAGCGCGGCCACAGCCAGCGTCATCGCCGCGTCCGGGATGTGGTTGCAATCCAGCTCGACCGCATGGAGCTTGCCGTCGTCGCGCTCAACGCCGCGCACTTCGATCCAGTTGTCGCCGGCCATGACGTTGGCGCCCATGCGGTTGAGCGCGTCGGCAAAGCGGACATCGCCCTGAATGCTGGACATGCCAACACCCTCTACGCGCACCGGCCCACCGCCCAGCGCGCCGGCCGCCAGGAAGTACGACGCGGACGAGGCATCACCTTCCACGAAGATCTCGCCCGGCGCTTTGTAGGCCACACCCGTCGGCACGGTGAACGACGCCCAGCCGTTACGCTCGACCTGCACGCCAAAGCGCGCCATCAGGTTCAGCGTGATCTCGATATAGGGCTTGGAGATCAGCTCGCCAATCACTTCGATGGTGACGTTGCCCGCGGACTCGACCAGCGGCAAGGCCATCAGCAGCGCAGTCAGGAACTGGCTCGACACATCGCCGCGCACGCGGATGGGTGCGTCGATCTTGACCGGCGCAGCATGGATCGCCAGCGGCGGATAGCCTTCGTTGCCGGTGTAGTCGATGCGGGCACCGACCTGGCGCAGGCCGTCGACCAGATCGCCGATCGGCCGCTCGTGCATACGCGGCACACCGTGCAGCGTGTACTCACCGCCTTGCAGCGCCAGCGCGGCCGTCAGCGGGCGGATAGCAGTACCGGCGTTGCCCATGAAAAGATCGGCGGACTTGTTCGGGAAGCGGCCGCCGGTGCCAGTGACGCGGTAATCGTTCTCGCCCAGGCGCTCGACCGAGACACCGAGCTTGTCGAGCGCAGCCAGCATGACGCGCGTGTCGTCAGAATCCAGCAGCTCGCGCACGACGGTTTCGCCCTGTGCGAGCGCGGCCAGCAACAGCACGCGGTTGGAGATGCTCTTCGAGCCCGGCAGTTTGATGGTGCCGCGCGCCGTCTTCAGCGGACCGACGTCGAGATGTTCCATGAATCCAATCAGTTCAAAACAAAACGTTATTCGGGTTGCGTGGTGGGGGCCACGCGCTGTGGCCAGGCCAGACGGGCTTCGCTGGCGCGGCGGAACACACGCTCCAGTGACGCGCCATCGTGCTCAGCAATCATCTTCTTCAGACGACCGATCACCGCTTCGTAGGTATTCAATTCGCGCAGCAGCGCTTCGCGGTTCGACAAGCAGATGTCGCGCCACATCTCGGGCGACGACGCAGCGATGCGCGTGAAATCGCGGAAGCCACCGCCGGCAAAGTCGAGCTTGAGCGCGCCGTCTTCAGCATTGACGATCTGTGCGACCAGCGCGTACGACAGCACGTGCGGCAGGTGGCTGACAGCGGCGAACACCGCATCGTGCTGCACGGCCGACATGATGTGGCAATGTGCCCCCGCCACTTCCCACATGGCTTGCACGCGAGCAACATCAACGCGACGGTTTTCCTGCAGCGGGCACAGCACGGTTTTCTTGCCGACATAGAGATCAGCCAGTGCAGCTTCCACGCCATTCAGCTCGCGGCCGGCAATCGGGTGGGCTGGCACGAACTGGCTGACCTGATCGCCCAGCGCTGTCTTGGCGGCCATGATGACGTCGGACTTGGTGCTGCCGGCATCCGTGACAATGGTGTCCGGGCCCAAGTGCGGCTGCATGGCGAGCAACAGCGGCAGCGTCTGCGCGACGGGTGCGCACAGCACGACCATGTCGGCGCCGCGCACGGCCTCTTCCATCGGCAGCGCCTCGTCGATCACCCCCAGGCGGATCGCCGCTTCAAGCGACGCGGCCGAACGCCCGACGCCGATGATCTGTCCGACCACGCCCGCGCGGCGCAACGCCAGCGCCAGCGAACCGCCAATCAGGCCGACGCCGACAATCACCAACCGGGAACTGGAAAAAGAAGAGGCCACAACACCGCCCTGCCAGAAAAAAGCAAAGCGGCATTGTAGCCCGATGTGCGGCCCGACCCTGGGCGCCGCAACGGTTGCGACAGAAGTTATGCGGCGGCCTTTTCCTGCGCCAGCGCCACTTCCAGCGCCTCGATGAAGGTGGCGTTCTCTTCGCGCAGCCCGATGCTGATGCGCAGCCACTGCGGCAGGCCATAGTTGCCGACCGGACGCACGATCACACCTTGCTTGAGCAACGCGATGTTCACGCGGGCGCCAGCGCTATTGTCGTCACCCACGCGCACCAGCACGAAGTTGCCCGACGACGGCACGTACTGCAGGCCGAGGCGATCAAACGCTTCGGTCAGCTGCACGTAGCCTGCGGCGTTCAGCTCGGCCGATTGGCGCAGGAATTCCGCATCATTGAGCGCAGCGACCGCTGCGGCCTGCGCCAGGCTGTTCACATTGAACGGCTGGCGGATGCGGTTGAGCAGATCGGTCAACTGCGGCTGTGCAATGCCGTAGCCCACCCGCAGGCCTGCCAGCCCATAGGCTTTCGAGAACGTACGCGACACCAGCAGGTTCGGATACTGGCGCACCCATGCCGTCGAGTCGTATTGCTGTTCAGGCTTGAGGAATTCGTTGTAAGCCTCATCCAGCACAACCACGACCGTCAGCGGCACCTTGGCGAGGAACGCCGCAATCTCATCGGCCGACAGGAACGTGCCGGTCGGATTGTTCGGATTGGCGATATAGATCAGGCGCGTGTCCGGCGTGATTGCCGCGGCCATCGCGTCGAGGTCGTGGCCATAGTCGCGAGCCGACACTTCGATGGCACGCGCGCCGACTTCCTGCGCCGCCAGCGCATACACGGCAAACGAGTGCTGCGCGTACATCACACCCTGCCCCGGTTCCACCAGCGCGCGGGCCGCCAGTTCAAGAATGTCGTTGCTGCCGTTGCCCAGCGTGATCCACGCTTCGGGCACACCAAACTTGGCATGCAGTGCGGCCTTCAGGCTGAAACCGTTGGCATCGGGATAGCGCGCCAGTTCGTCAATGGCGGCTGCCATGGCGTTCTTGGCCGATTGCGGCATGCCCAGCGGATTCTCGTTCGACGCCAGCTTGACGATGCGCGCGGCATCCAGGCCGAACTCGCGTGCCACTTCGGAAATCGGCTTGCCGGCCACATAGGGGGCGATGGCGCGGACATACTCCGGGCCGAACTGCAAAGACATCGGGTGCTCCTTTGGTATCAGCGCCTCGCCCATGCGAGGCGCGCTTTTGAATCCCTCGGGAGCGCTGCAAACCAGCGCTGGCCTGCCTCGTCCCCGTTAGCGTGCCGAGGGGTAGGACCCCAGCACTTTGAAATACGCCGCGTCGTGACGCAGCTTTTCCAGCGCGCGCGCCACCTGCGGGTCACGCTGATGGCCTTCCACGTCGACGTAGAAGTAGTACTCCCACGCGCCGCTGCGTGCCGGACGCGATTCGAAACGGCACATCGACACGCCGTTCTCCGCCAGCGGGGCGAGCAGCTTGTAGACCGCACCGGCCTCGTTCGGCACCGACAGGATCAGCGAGGTCTGGTCGCGCCCGCTCGGCTCCGTCTCATAGTTGCCGATCACGACGAAACGCGTGCGATTGTGCGGATCGTCTTCCACATTGGCGCGCACCACATGCAGACCGTAACGGTTGGCTGCCTGCACGCTTGCCAGCGCGGCAACGGTTTCATCTTCACCGGCCATGCGCGCAGCCTCGGCGTTGCTCGACACGGCCTCGCGCGGCAGGTTCGGATAGTTTGTGTTCAACCACCGTTGGCACTGCGCCAGCGCCTGCGCATGCGCGCGCACCACCTTCACCTGCGACATGTCGCCGGTCTTGTGCAGCAGGTTGTGGTGCACCCGCAGCGCAATCTCACCGCTGATCTTCAGCGACGTCTGCAAGAACAGATCGAGCGTGCGCGACACCACGCCTTCCGTTGAATTCTCCACCGGCACCACGCCGCAATCGACCGTGCCGGATTCTGCCGCGCGGAACACCTCGTCGATGCTCGGGCACGGCATCGGCTGGATTTCGTGGCCGAAATGCGCGATCACCGCCTGCTCCGAGAACGTGCCCGCCGGGCCGAGGTAGCCGATCCGCAGCGCCTGCTCCAGGCCGCGGCATGCCGACATCACCTCACGCCAGATGGCAGCGATGCTCTCGTCGTGCAGCGGGCCCGCATTGCTCGACTGCATCTTGCGGATGACCTGCAGCTCGCGGTCCGGCCGGAACGCCGGCGACGAATAGCGCTTCTTCACCTCGCCCACTTCCTGCGCCACCTTGGCGCGGTCGGAGAGCAGCGTGAGCAGTTGGCTATCGATCGAATCGATCTGCGTGCGCAACGGCGCCAGCTCCGCCGCCAGTGCGGCGTCCTTGTTTTGCTTCGTATCGTCTGACTGACTGGTCATTGTAGGAATCGGGTTCGGCAACGGATTGCAAATTGCCGCGCAAAGCAGGCGCTTCGCGCAATGTTCTGCCGTGGTTGGGCGAATGCCTTAGGCGGAAGCCCGCTCAAAGTCACGCATGAAGTCGACCAGCGCTTCCACACCTTCCAGCGGCATCGCGTTATAGATGCTCGCCCGCATGCCGCCGACGGACTTATGGCCCTTGAGCTGCACCAAACCGCGCTCGCGTGCCTGCGTGAGGAACGCCTCGTTGCGGGACTCGTCGTTGAGGAAGAACGGCACGTTCATGCGCGAACGGCACGTCGGATGGATTTCGTTGCGGTAGAAACTACTGGTGTCGATAAAGTCGTACAGCATCTTCGACTTGATGATGTTGCGCGTCTCCAATGCCTCGACGCCGCCCTGGCGCTTGATCCACTGGAACACCAGCCCAGCGATGTAGATCGCGTAGGTGGGCGGCGTGTTGTACATCGAGTTGTTCTCGGCCACGAGGCGCCAGTTGAACGCCGACGGGCACAGCGGGTGCGCATGACCGAGCAGATCCTTGCGCACAATGGCGATCGTCAGGCCAGCCGGGCCAATGTTCTTCTGCGCGCCGCCGTACAGGACTTGATAGCCGTCCCAGTCGATCGGCCGGGAGAGAATGTGACTCGATACATCGGCCACCACCACGCGCCCATGCGCTTGGCCAATGTCGGGGGTTTCCTGGAATTCCACGCCAACAATGGTCTCGTTCGTGCACAGATGCACGTAGGCCGCGTCATCTGAGAGCTTCCAGCTCGAGACGTCCGGGATCTTGTGAAAACGCTCAGCCTCGCAGGTCGCGGCGATATTCACCTCGCCGTACTTGCGCGCCTCCTGCTGCGACTTCACCGACCACGTGCCAGTGACGACATAGTCTGCCTTGGGCGCATCGACGGATAGACGGCGCATCAGGTTCAGCGGAACAATGGCATTTTCAGCAATCGCACCGCCCTGCAGGAACAGGATCTCGTAGTTGTCCGGCACCGCCAGCAGTTCACGCAAATCGGCGAAAGCCTGCGCGAGAATGCTTTCGAATTCACGGCCGCGATGACTCATCTCCATCACGCTCATGCCGCTGCCCTGCCAGGAGAGCATCTCGTCCGCCGCCTGCTGCAGCACCTCGGCCGGCAGCACCGCCGGACCCGCCGAAAAGTTGTAGACACGTGCCTGGCTGGCTTGCATGGCGAGATCGGCTTGGCTCATGAGGAGAAGGGCAAAAGAAAAATGGCTGTCTGGGCGTGAACCCAAACAGCCATTATCCACCAACTGGCAGCGCGACGGGGGTTACCGCCCCAATCGTCCACCTTCGCCGGTCAATTACTTCGCAGCAGCGGCAACTTCCTTGTCAGCCATGTCGCGCATCTTCTTGCCGACTTGCGGACCGTACTTCTGCATCACGTTGCCCCACACTTCCTGCATGGCCTTGCCTTGGTTGGCCATGAACTTCTGGCCGCTCGGCGTCTTCAGGAACGTGGTCAGATCCTTGATTTCCTGGGTCGAGTAGTACTTGCCCAGCGAATCGTAGTGAGCTTGCAGTGCATCCTTCTGGAACGCGGCCGTCTCGAAGTCCTTGCCGGCGCCGTCGGTCATGCGCTGCACAGCGCCATTCTTCTTCAGCTTGTCGACAGCGGCCTGCTTTTGCTTGTCGTTCAGCGACTTGTTCTCGACCAGCGATTGCTCCAGCACCAGCGGGGCTTCCTGCTTGGCGCCGTTTTCCAGCACTTCACCCTGACCCTTGATGGCTGCGTCAACGTTCATCGTCGTCAGCAGTTCCTTGATGGCAGCCGTCTTGTCAGCATCGCCAGCCTGGGCGAAAGCAAACAGCGGAGCGAAACCAGCCACCACGATCAGATGTTTGAGTTTGAGACTCTTGTGCATTGTTGCTCCCTTGAAATAAGCGTTGCGTTTAGGCCGGGCGATTGATGCAAAAGTTCCAGCCCCTGCCGCGCATAGGTCCGGCATCATGACCAGAACTGTGCGCAACGGCAAGCAAAAGTTGTTTCCAATTATGACTCGGCGCTGTCATCCGACTGTGCATCGGCGTCCGGTGCGGCATCTGGCGCATCCACACTTTCATCACCTTCTGCGTCGGACTCCACCACACGCTGCAGACCGGACAGCTTGTTGCCCTCACCCACATTGATGAGTGTCACGCCCTGGGTGGCACGACCCATTTCGCGGATCTCGTCCACACGCGTGCGAATCAGCACGCCACCCGTGGTGATCAGCATGATCTCGTCTTCCGGCGCCACCAGCGCGGCAGCCACCACCTTGCCGTTCCGCTCGGAGGTCTGAATGGCGATCATGCCCTTGGTACCGCGGCCGTGACGGGTGTATTCCGAGATCGGCGTACGCTTGCCGTAGCCATTTTCGGTGGCGGTCAGCACGCTGCCGATGCTTGCCTGCGCGCCCTCGCCTTCGGCTTCCGTCTCAGCCGGCGCCACCAGCATGGCGATGACCTGCTGACCCTCTTCCAGGTTCATGCCGCGCACGCCGCGCGCCTGACGACCCATCGGACGCACATCGTTCTCATCAAATCGCACGGCCTTGCCTGCATCCGAGAACAGCATCACGTCGTGCTGGCCATCGGTAATGGCAGCGCCAATCAGGAAGTCGCCCTCGTCCAGATCCACCGCAATGATGCCGGCCTTGCGCGGGTTCGAGAAATCTGTCAGTGCCGTCTTCTTGACCGTGCCCTTGGAGGTGGTCATGAACACGAAATGCTGCTCGTCGAACTGTTTGACCGGCAGGATCACGTTGATCTTCTCGCCCGGCGACAGCGGGAACATATTGACGATCGGACGGCCACGCGAGTTGCGGCTGCCCGCCGGAACTTCCCACACCTTCAGCCAGTACAGACGGCCGCGATTCGAGAAGCAGAGGATGTAATCGTGCGTGTTGGCGACAAATAGCGTGTCGATCCAGTCGTCTTCCTTCGTCGCGGCCGCTTGCTTGCCACGGCCGCCGCGCTTCTGCGCACGGTACTCGGAAATCGGCTGGCTCTTCATATAGCCGCTGTGGGACAGCGTCACCACCAGATCCTGCGGCGTAATGAGGTCTTCTGTATCCAACTCGGTCGCATTATGCTCGATCTGCGAGCGACGCTCATCGCCAAATTCCGCGCGAATAGCGGTGAGTTCCTCGACGATGATGGCGGTAATGCGTTCCGGGCGCGCCAGGATATCCAGCAGGTCGGCGATCTGCGCCATCACCTCGCGGTATTCCTGGACGATCTTGTCCTGCTCCAGCCCGGTGAGGCGCTGCAGGCGCATCTGCAGGATTTCCTGCGCTTGCGTATCCGACAGCTTGTACAGGCCATCGCCCTGCATGCCGAATGCCGGCAGCAGACCTTCCGGGCGGTACGCATCGCGACCACCGGCGGTTTCGCCCTCGGCGCGCGACAACATCTCGCGCACCAGGCCCGAATCCCAGCTGCGGCTCATCAATTCGGCCTTGGCAACCGGCGGAGTCGGCGCCGCCTTGATGATGGCGATGAACTCGTCGATGTTGGCCAGCGCTACAGCCAGACCTTCCAGGATGTGACCACGCTCGCGCGCTTTGCGCAGGTCGAACACGGTGCGGCGCGTCACCACCTCGCGGCGGTGCAGCAGGAAGCACTCCAGCATCTGGCGCAGGTTCAGCAGGCGCGGCTGGCCATCGACCAGCGCCACCATGTTCATGCCGAACGTGTCCTGCAGCTGCGTATTCTTATAGAGATTGTTGAGCACAACCTCCGGCACTTCGCCGCGCTTGAGCTCGATCACCACGCGCATGCCGGATTTGTCCGACTCGTCGCGAATGTCGGAGATGCCCTCGATGCGTTTTTCCGTCACCAGCTCGGCAATGCGCTCAAGCAGCGTGCGCTTGTTAACTTGATAGGGCAGCTCATCAACGATGATCGCCTGGCGCTGGCCGCGGTCGATCTCTTCAAAGTGCGTCTTGGCACGCATCACCACACGGCCACGGCCGGTGCGATAGCCTTCGCGCACACCCGAGATACCGTAGATGATGCCGGCCGTCGGGAAATCTGGCGCCGGGATCAGCTCGATCAGCTCATCAACGGTTGCTTCCGGATTGTTCAGCAGATGCAAGCACCCGTCGACAATCTCATTCAGGTTATGCGGCGGAATATTGGTCGCCATACCGACCGCGATCCCGGACGAACCGTTAACGAGCAGGTTCGGGATACGCGCCGGCAGAACCGAGGGCTCGCTTTCGCTGCCGTCGTAGTTCGGCTCGAAATTGACGGTTTCCTTGTCGAGATCGGCCAGCAACTCGTGAGCGATCTTCGACAGGCGGATTTCGGTGTAACGCATCGCCGCGGCGTTGTCGCCGTCGACCGAACCGAAGTTGCCCTGGCCATCAACCAGCATGTAGCGCAGGGAGAAGTTCTGCGCCATCCGCACGATGGTGTCGTATACAGCAGTGTCGCCGTGGGGGTGATACTTACCGATCACATCCCCGACGATACGTGCAGACTTCTTATAGGGACGATTCCAGTCGTTGTTCAGCTCGTGCATCGAGTACAGCGCACGACGATGCACCGGCTTGAGGCCATCCCGTACATCTGGAAGGGCGCGGCCCACGATCACGCTCATGGCGTAAGCGAGGTACGAACTGCGCATTTCCTCTTCGAGCGATACCGGGAGTGTCTCTTTGGCGAATTGATCCATTGGGCGAACGATGGGAGGCCCGATAGTGAACACGGAGGTGAGCACTACAAGGCGCTACGGTTGCGCGAATAACAGAACATTTTACCATGCCGCAAGCCCCCTCCCCCTCTTGCGGGCGAGCGACGCATCCTCAACCTCGGGCACGTTCCCTGCGAAGGCGACCAAAACCCCCGATCCAGTCCCCACAAGGGTTTGCGAGCAGTTTTCTGCCTTGTTGCGTACACACCACAAGGCCGTGATGCCCCGTTCGAATCGCTTATATTTGCTTTTTAGGAGTGCGTGCTTGTGGCACAATCCCCCAGCGAAGAGGCAGACATTGTTCGAAGTGGAGCCTTCACCACACCGAGAATGTTATACTCCGAAGAATGTATGACTTGTTTTCGTCCCATCTGCTCGCAGTCTTCTGCGGTGATCTCATCCTGAGAGGAGAAATATGAAAAAATTTGCCAAGCTCGCGTTCGCTGCAGCTGCGGTAGCCATGGCTGCGTCCGCTTACGCTCAGTCGGTGCCCTACGAAAAGAAGGCCGTCAACGACAACTGGGGTAACGGCACGAGCGAGTGGGTCTGGAAGAACGGCACGAACGAACTGTGCTGGCGCAATGGCTTCTGGACGCCGGCAACGGCCAACGCACAGTGTGACGGCGCTCTGGCTCCGGCTGCTGCTCCGACGGCTGCTACCCCGGCCGCTCCGGCTGCTGTTGCCCCGACCAGCGAGAAGGTCACCTTCGCTGCTGACACGCTGTTCGACTTCGACAAGGCTGTGCTGAAGCCGGAAGGCAAGGCTAAGCTGGACGACCTGGTCTCGAAGCTGCAAGGCATCAACCTGGAAGTCGTGATCGCCGTTGGCCACACCGACTCGTTCGGTTCGGACAAGTACAACGACCGCCTGTCGGTCCGTCGTGCTGAAGCCGTCAAGGGCTACCTGGTCAGCAAGGGCATCGAAGCCAACCGTGTCTACACGGAAGGCAAGGGCAAGCGCCAGCTGAAGGTTGATCCGAAGTCGTGCAAGGGCGCTCGCAAGGCACAAATCGCCTGCCAGCAACCGAACCGCCGCGTTGACGTTGAAGTGGTCGGCACGAAGAAGTAATTCGGTTTCTACCGAAGGAAAAGCCCAGCGAAAGCTGGGCTTTTTTTTGCCCATGCACCGCGCTCTGACTGATTTGTCCGCCGGCAATCCAGGACAACAAAAAAGCGGCGACGCCCATGCGCCACCGCTTTTTCATCTCGAAGGCACGAAGCCCTCGCTCTTCTCTATTAGTAAGACGGCGTTGCCTGATCGTTGGCAACCATGGCCCTGTCGCCCACGCGCAGGTTGTTCGGGTTCTGCTGCGTGACCGTCGCGACACGGCCATCATCCAGGCGCACGCTGATGCGGTACACCGTTTGCCCGCCCGCAGCCGAGCGCTGCTCAACCTGGTTGCCGGCATAGGCGCCAAGCGCCGCGCCGCCGATGGTGGCTACCGTATTACCGGTACCGCCTCCGACCTGATGGCCCAGGATACCGCCCGCCACACCACCAATGATCGTGCCCAGAATGCCTGGACTGTTAACCGGCGCCTGCATCGGCTGGATCGATTCGACCCGGCCGTACAACGCGCCCGGCTGCTGTTGCGGCTGACCGCCATACGCGGGAGGCGGAGCATACCCACCGCCGCCGTAACCGCCACCATATCCACCGCCGTAACCCGGCGCGGCGCAGCCCGCCAGCACCGCCAGGCCCGCAACACCGAGCCCCGCCAAAATTCGTTTGGATTTCATTGATCTCTCCTTGAGGGATGGTGACGATTGGAGAAAACGCATGCGCGTTCGTTCACCTTTGTTTCAATGTGAAACCTTTTTCTTGGCGCGCTTGATTTGGTTGGGGCGGCGCTTTTTGGTACATTTCCTCACCTAGCCGTTATACCCAGGCGCAGTGCAACATGACGACCACTCACGCGAACGCCGATCCCGGCGAACTCGAAAAATTCAGCGAACTCGCTCACCGCTGGTGGGATCCGAACAGCGAGTTCAAACCCCTGCACGAAATCAATCCGCTGCGCCTCGACTGGATTCAATCCATCGCGCCGCTGGCGGGCAAGCGTGTTGTCGACATCGGTTGCGGCGGCGGCATCCTCTCAGAAAGCATGGCGCGTGTCGGGGCCAACGTCAAAGGCATCGATCTGTCACGCAAAGCATTGCGGGTTGCCGATCTGCACAGTCTGGAAGCGGGCGTTGCCGTCGATTACGAAGAGATCGCAGCAGAAGCGCTCGCAGCACGTGAACCCGGCAGCTACGACGTCGTGACTTGCATGGAGATGCTCGAACATGTGCCCGATCCGGCGTCGGTTGTGCGCGCTTGCGCGACCTTGGTGAAGCCTGGCGGCCACGTGTTCTTCTCGACCATCCATCGCAACGCCAAGGCATATCTGCTAGCAGTGATTGGCGCGGAATACGTGTTGAACATGCTGCCGCGCGGCACACACGACTACGCCAAGTTCATCCGCCCGTCGGAGCTTGCCTCGTTCACGCGTCTGGCGGGTTTGCAGCCGGAGCAGATGCGCGGCCTGGAATACAACCCGATCACCGGGCGCTACGCCCTGACGCAAGACACCAGCGTCAACTATCTGATGGCCACGCGCCGTCCGGGCAACGCATGACGGCGGGCAAATTCCCAGCTCCGCTGGGCGCGGTGCTGTTCGACCTGGACGGCACACTGGCCGACACTGCGCCAGACCTGGCGGCTGCGGCCAACAAGGTGCGCACCGACCGCGGCCTGGATCCGCTGGCCTATGAAGCGCTACGCCCCGTCGCTTCACACGGTGCGCGCGGGCTGCTTGGCGTGGCCTTCGGCATCGGGCCGGAGGATGCCGAATTCGAGTCGCTGCGATTGGCGTTCCTCGCCAACTACGAAGCGGAAATCTGCGTGCGCACAGCGCTATTCCCGGGCATGGCCGATGTGCTGGCCGAACTTGGCCGCGCGGGTATCCCCTGGGGCATCGTCACCAACAAATCCGGCCGGCTGACCGTGCCACTGGTGGCCCAGTTGACGTTTCCGGTGCCGCCGGCCTGCGTGGTGGCAGGCGATACGACACCGCACGCCAAGCCCCACCCCGCCCCGCTGCTGCACGCGGCAGAATCCATTGGCGTGGATGCGCGGCAGATCGTCTACGTGGGCGACGATGTACGCGACATCGAGGCCGGCCGCGCCGCCGGCATGCCCACCGTTGCTGCTAGTTACGGCTATTGTGGTAATGGGCCGCCGCCCACGGAATGGCGCGCGGATGCGTTGATCGCCCACGCCGCCGAGCTGATTCCGCTGTTGCTCGCATCACAACGCGCTTGAGACAGCGCCCGGGCCGACGCCCGGCACCTTCCAGGACCGCCGCCTTCCGCACGGAACGCGGCGGTCGACCGACTGACGAAGTACGCCACACCGTGGCTGGACCGACACCAGCATGAGCACCTCCCCCGACTCACGTCCCGACCTGCAATCAAAGCCAAACGGCTGGCGCGCACGGCTTGATCGTGTGCGCGGCACAGCCGGCTGGCAACGCGCCGCACAGGTGGGCACGTCGCGACGCACCAAGCGGATCGGGCTGGGCGTATTGATCTTCCTGGTGGTATTCGGCCTGCTGGGTGCACTGGGCGGGCCGCCCCTGCTGCACCACTTGGCTGAGACGCAGTTGAGCAAGGTTCTGGAACGGCCAGTGACGGTCGGCAAGATCAGCATCAACCCGTACACACTGCGGCTCGATGTCGACCAACTCCACATCGCCGAACGCGACGGCAAGACGCCCTTCGTCGACGTCGGCCACCTCCACGTGAATGCTTCGTGGAGTTCAATCTTCCGACGCGCACCCGTGATTGAAGAATTGCGCATCGATGCGCTGCGCGTGCATATCGTGCGCACCGCCGAGCAGCGCTTCAACTTCTCCGACATCGTCGACAGGCTCTCTGCACCGGAGAACCCGCCCAAGCCCAAGTCGACCGAACCGGCGCGCTTCGTATTTGCCAACCTGCAGTTGACCAATGGCGCGATCGAGTTTGTCGATCAACCGCTGAGCTCACAGCACAAGGTCGACAACCTGCAGATCGGCGTGCCCTTCCTGGCGAGCCTGCCGGCTGACGTGAATATCTTCGTGCAACCTCTGCTGGCCGCGCGCATTGACGGCGCCCCGCTCCATTTTGCGGGTCAGACCAAACCGTTTGCCGATTCGCTGGAATCGAACCTGAACATCAAGCTCGATGGCCTGGAACTGCCCCGCTACCTCAGCTACGTACCCGGCCCGCTGCCGGTGGCCGTGCCACAGGGCAAGCTGACGACCGACCTGACGATCGACTTCCAGAAGCCGAAGACCGGCGCACCGGTGCTGCGCGTGCATGGGACGGCCGGACTGGACAACCTAGAGGTGACCGACGCCAAAAAAGCGCCGCTGGTGGCCGCCAAGCAGGTTCGCGCGACGCTGGCCGACGTGCGCCCGCTGGACAACGTATTCCACCTGGACGCCCTGACGCTCGACGGCGTACGTGTCGATGCCGTGCGCGCCGCCGATGGCTCGATCAACTTCGCACAACTGGGCGGCAAGCCGGCACCAACGGAGGCCAAGCCAGCCGCACCGGAGCCCACCACCAAACCGAAGCCGCTGGACGTCGTCGTCAGCAAACTGCAGTTGGCCAACAGCACCGTGCACTGGCGCGATGCCACCACGCAGCCGGCGGCGGACCTCACGCTGGAAGACCTTCACGGCAACGTAGCCGTGCGCACGCTGGGTGGCCCGATCACGTTTGACGTGGGGACCAAGCTGTCGCAAGGCGGCACGCTCAACGTCAAGGGCAACACATCGCTGGAGAAGAACAATGGCGAGCTGGAGCTGAAGCTCGACAGCGTGAAGCTGGCCGGCATCGGGCCTTATCTGCGTCAGGCAGGTGCCCCGCAACTGCAAAACGGCGCACTGTCTGCCGACGGCAAGGTCGCGCTCGACTTCGGCGCCGGCAAGTTCAACATACGCGCCGAACCGCTGACGGCCAGCCTGACAGACCTGGCGATGGCTTCGCCTACGGGCAAGGACACGGCCCTGCGCGCCAAGCTGCTGCGTGCCGACGTAAAGAGCTTCGACTTGGGCACCCGGACGATCGCACTGAATGAAGTGCGTGGGGATGGCCTGCAACTCGATGCGCTGCGCAAGAAGGACGGCACGACCACGCTAACGTTGCTCGACAGCTCACAGCCTGCCGCGGCCAAACCCGCTGCCGCACCAGCCAAGTCCAAAGCGAACGCTCCGGCCGAGAAACCCTGGGCTGTGACCGTGCAGACGTTCAAGCTGGACAACAGCGCCGTCGGCTTCGAGGACCAGACCAACGCGCATCCGGTTAAGGTGCGCGTCGAACCGCTGAACGTGGTGGTGCAAAACGCATCGACCGATCTGGGCAAGCCGATCAACGTGCAGATTGGCGCCGGGCTCGGCACCAAAGGCAAGCTGGATGTGCGCGGCGACGTTGTGCCGCAACCGCTCAAGGCCGACCTGCGCGTGAACACGCAGAACCTGTCGCTGGCGGGCTTCGACCCGTACCTCGACAAGGCACTGAACGCCGCCATCACCAGCGCGCTGCTGACGATGGACGGCCGCCTGGTGCTCAACCAGGGCAAGGCGCTGACGGTCAGCTACCAAGGCAATGCGACGCTGGGCAACGTGCGCCTGCAGGACCGCGTGACCTCTGACGACTTCCTGCGCTGGCGCTCGCTGGCACTCAACCGCATCCAGGCCAACTACGACGGCAACACGCCGCGCGTGCGCGTGGGCGCAGTGGCGTTGTCGACGTTCTATGCACGGGTCATCATCAACCCGAACGGCCGCCTGAACCTGCAAGACATCCGCGTGCAGTCGGATGAGGAGCGCCGCTCGCTCACGCAAGCGCAGCCGGCCCCGGCTTCGGCCCCTGCTGCCCCCGTCGCCAGTGCACCGGTGGCCGAAGCTGCCGCCTCAGCACCGGCGGCCGCACCCGCATCGGCAGTTGTAGCCACGGCACCCAAGGCCAGCAGCGCCGACTTGCGCATCGATGCCATCACACTGCAAGACGGCAACATTCGCTTTACCGACAACTTCGTCAAACCCAACTACACCGCCAATCTGACGGCTATTGGCGGCTCGGTGGGCACGATCAGCACGGCCGCCAACCAGACGCCGGCCGACGTGACGTTGCGCGGCAGCGTCGACGGCACGGCGCCGGTGGACATCCACGGCAAGATCAACCCGCTCGCGCCCACGGCGTTTGTGGACCTGTCGGCCAAGGCTGATGGCGTAGAGCTGACCAACCTGACGCCCTACTCCGCCAAGTACGCCGGCTACCCGATCATCAAGGGCAAGCTGACGATGGACCTGCACTACCTGCTGGACCAGAAGAAGCTGACCGCCGACAACCATATCTTCATCGACCAGCTCACTTTCGGCGATCGCGTGGAGAGCAAGGATGCGACCAACCTGCCTGTGCGGCTGGCGGTGGCACTGCTCAAGAACTCGCGTGGTGAGATCGATGTGCACTTGCCGGTATCGGGCTCGCTCGATGATCCGCAGTTCAGCGTCGGCGGCATCGTCATACGTGCGCTGGTCAACCTGATCGTGCGTGCGGTGACAGCGCCGTTCTCGCTGCTCGCCAGCGCCTTTGGCGGCAGCGGCGGTGAGGAGCTCGGCTACATCGAATTCGATCCGGGTACGGCAGCCATCAGCCAGGCATCGGTCGCAAAGATGGACAAGCTGGCCACCGCGCTCAAGGACCGCCCGGCATTGAAGGTGGATATCATCGGTCGCGTCGATCCGGAATTCGACCGCGACGGCCTGCGCCGCGAAGCTGTGAACCGCCAGATCCGTGAGCAGAAGCTCAAGGACGCCGGTGACGCCGCCGAGGCCGACACCACCGTCAAACCCGAAGAAGAGAACAAGTACCTGGAGCGCGCCTACAAGGCCTCCAAGTTCCCGAAGCCGCGCAACATGATCGGCCTGGCGAAATCGCTGCCGCCGGAAGAAATGCGCAAGCTGATGGAGACCAACGTGCAAGTGACCGATGCGGACCTGCGTGAACTTGCCCAGCGCCGCGCCAACGCCGTGCATGTGGCGCTGGCCGAACGTGTGGATCCGGGGCGTCTTTTTGTGGTGGCGCCCAAGCTCAGCGCCGAGGGTATCAAGGACAAGGGTAAGACGACGCGGGTTGATTTCGCGCTGAAGTAGCCCATCTATGGGATAATCGATCTTCTTCTCTGGGGCCGACCTGGTTTCGACGTGGGTTGCGAAGCAGTGGAGGGCATACCGAGGACCCGTCACCTCGTTAATCAATGGGAATGCAATAACTGCAAACGCACCACCCCCCTGAAGCGTCCATACTCTGAAAGTAAGCCGCTTGTTTGTAGCTACCACCGCATAGATGAATGTATGGAAGTTTCCATAGACTTCCATACATAACATGGGTAGCCGCGGCGCGCCTCGTGGACGACCACAACGCCAATCATTCGCTAGTCCGGTTACCTCAATCGTGAGGTCAACTCTAGGACTCTGTCTGCCGACCAATCAATTTGGCCACCCAAAAGTTGGCAGCAGCGCGGCGACAAAGCGATTTTTACCGTCCTTGCCAGAGCCAGAACATTGCGTTATGCCCCGTCCTAACTGTTAGGAGGCCGGCAGACCTATGGGGCCAGCGACAACGATGGTCCTTTTTGGCTTTTTTCTATATAAGGCAAGCCCCGAAGGGGCGTGTCAGTACCCCGTAGGGCCGTCCACAGCCTCGTGCAGTGGGTGGCGAACCTGTCCACACGGGGTACGTCGTTTCGGTCTGGCAGCAGAACTTCCGAGGCCGAACAGCCTTTTCCGGTGCAGCAGCCGGTTGGCACGCGTGAGGGGCTCCCGCAGCAGGCTTGCGAGCTCGGACATCGGGACTATGCCCGCCCCAGCAATGTCGAATACGCTGGGCCACATACTGCCTTTGATGGCTCGAAAGCGGACTCAACACAAAATCTTGCGCTGGATGGAAATAGTAGAGGTTTGGCGTGTTCCGTCTCACTCACACTGAGGTCGGCGCCGCTTACTTGCCGCTAGCGCTAACGACTGAGTAATTCAGAAGGGTCTACATCGAGCCCGAGAGCAAGCTTCTGCAGATTGTCGAGCGTAATGTTGGTCGCGGCCCGTTCAATATGGCTCACGTAGGTCCGATGGAATCCGCATTGGACGCTGAGCAATTCCTGGGAGATGCCTTTTGCCAAACGCAGGTTCCGGACATGTTCTGCCAGCCTGCGCCTCAGGTAGGGGTCAATGTCTTTGCTATCTGTGTCGGTCATGGCCCGGAGGTTGGCGCAACATGACCTATCCGTCTACTTCGCAAACATATACTATCTAAACGTATACTGCGTAAACGTATATAATGACGTCCTTCGCGGCACGGACACGTCTTCCAGGAGCTGTCGCATATCGACACTCTCTTGCGGACAAGCGCCTCCCTCGATAAGGCTGAACGAAGGAGCTCTTCAACAATGGTCCACAGTGCCCATCATGGCGACAAGTCGCTCAACTGTTCGCCGGTGCAAAAGCCACGACTGGCTGCCGAGCAGAGCCGCCTGTTTTCGCGGTACCCATTGTTTTTTCGCGCGACGCGGAATCCAAAGGCATACCCGTCAAACATTGCACACTTCGGCATTCAGTGTGGTCGCGGCTGGTATCCAATCATCGAAGCTTCCGCACGAGAGATTGAGCACGAGTTACGCACGATGTGGTGCGACCAGGTGCAGAACCCGGAGAGTCTCTCCGCTATGGACGAAGTGCTACTTTCGGATAGAAGCGTCTATGTTGATTTGCACGGAATCCTGACCCACCCGAGGTAGGTTTTTGCATCGAATGTTGACCCACGTATAGAACACTGTCCCGCTCGGCAACGAGCGGGAGATCGGAGTGATCGACGTGGCCATACTGAGCATCATTCGACGCTGGCATCTTCGCGACCAGATCCCGCTGCGCGAGATCGCCAGACGCCTGGGCATCTCCAGGAACACGGTCAGGCGCTATCTGCGCGCTGACACCACGGCACCGGCCTATCCTGCACGGCAGAGTCCGAGCAAGCTCGACGGCCATGCCGCCAAGCTCTCCGCTTGGCTCAAGACCGAGGCCAACAAGCCACGCAAGCAACGGCGCACACTCAAGCAGATCCACACTGATCTGTGTGCCTTGGGCTTCACCGGCTCCTACGATCGCGTTGCCGCATTCGCTCGCCGCTGGCGCCAGGAGCAACAGGAGCAAGCCCGCACGTCGGGGCGAGGCACCTTTATCCCACTGCGCTTCGCAGAGGGTGAGGCCTTCCAGTTCGACTGGAGCGAGGACTGGGCGGTCATCGCCGGCGAGCGCACCAAGCTGCAAGTGGCTCAGTTCAAGCTCAGCCACAGCCGCGCATTCTTCCTGCGCGCGTATCTGCTGCAGACCCACGAGATGCTGTTCGATGCCCATCACCACGCCTTTGTGGCCTGGGGCGGTATCCCGCGTCGCGGCATCTACGACAACATGAAGACCGCCGTGGATCGCGTGCGCCTGGGCAAGTTGCGTGACGTCAACTTGCGCTTCAGCACCATGGTCAGCCACTACCTGTTCGACGCCGAGTTCTGTAACCCGGCCTCGGGCTGGGAGAAGGGGCAGATAGAGAAGAACGTGCAGGACAGCCGTCACCGCATCTGGCAACGCATCCCTGCATTCGGCTCTCTGGCGGCACTTAATGACTGGCTGGCCGACCAGTGCGTACGGCTGTGGCAGCAGACCCGCCATCCTGAGCTGGACATGACCCTCTGGGAGGCCTGGTCGCTGGAGCGGCCACACCTGATGCCCGTGGGGCAGCCGTTCGATGGCTTTGTGGAGCACACCAAGCGCGTCTCACCAACCTGCCTGGTGACCTTCGAGCGCAACCGCTACAGCGTACCGGCGTCGTTTGCCAACCGGCCCATCAGTCTGCGCGTCTATGCCAATCGGCTCGTGTTCGTGGCCGAAGGCCAGGTGATTGCCGAGCACGTGCGGCACATCGACCGTAGCCATCTTCCGGGGCGCACAATCTATGACTGGCACCACTACCTCGCGGTGCTGCAGCGTAAGCCCGGTGCGCTGCGTAACGGCGCACCGTTCGCCGAACTGCCAGAGGGCTTCCGACGCCTGCAATCCACACTGCTCAAACGCCCTGGTGGCGATCGCGAGATGGTCGAGATCCTGGCGCTGGTGCTGTTGCACGACGAACAGGCCGTGCTCACTGCGGTGGAGCTCGCACTGGAGGCGGGTGCCCCGTCCAAGCAAACCATCCTGAACATCCTCAGCCGCCTCCTGGAAGGCGAGCCCGTGGCACCGATCACCTCACCACAGGCACTGGCGCTGCACGTCGAACCGCAGGCCAACGTCGGCCGCTACGACAGCTTGCGAGATCGGGAGGTGCATCATGCAGCATGAAGTCATGTTGGAGATGCTCAAGTCGTTGAAGCTGCACGGCATGGCACAAGCGCTGGGCGACCTGGCGGCGCAGGACTCGCCGGCCTACCAGTCGGCCGTGGCCATCCTGTCGCGTCTGCTCAAGGCCGAGCTCACCGAGCGCGAGGTGCGCTCGCTGGCCTATCAGATGAAGGTGGCGCGCTTCCCAGCCTACCGAGACCTGACCGGCTTCGACTTCAGTTGCAGCGAGGCCAACGAAGCACTGGTGCGGCAGCTTCACCGCTGCGAGTTCCTCGAGTCGGCGCACAACATCGTGCTGGTCGGCGGCCCAGGTACGGGCAAGACCCATCTCGGCACCGCCATCGGCGTGCAGGCCGTGGAGCACCATCACCGTCGAGTGCGCTTCTTCTCGACCGTGGAGCTCGTCAACGCGTTGGAACTGGAGAAGGTCTCAGGCAAGCCGGGACACCTGGCCACGCGACTCATGTATGCCGACCTGGTGATCCTCGATGAGCTGGGCTATCTGCCGTTCAGCCAGACCGGCGGCGCATTGCTGTTCCACCTGATCAGCAAGCTCTACGAGCGCACCAGCCTCGTCATCACCACCAACCTGAGCTTCGGCGAATGGTCCAGCGTCTTCGGGGACGCCAAGATGACCACCGCGCTATTGGATCGCCTCACGCACCACTGCCACATTGTTGAAACCGGCAACGATAGCTATCGTTTCAAGCACAGCACCACCCAGCCCAAGAAGGAGAAACGCACCGCCAAACAACCCGCACAAAGCGACACCTAACAGCCTTTGGGGTGGGTCAGTTTTCGATGCAAATCCTGGGTCAGGATTCGGTGCAAATCAACAGCCTTCCGGCTTGACGAGCGCCCATTCCTCCTCTGTCAGCATCGGCACGTCCATATTGCAGCGCCAACAGAAAATCGTGCGGGGCATTGCTGTTCCTCCTCGAGCTCGACAACGTCCGCCTCTGGCCGAACGTGGACGCTGGCCACGGCATCTAAGGGATAAACGGAAGACTGATTGCAGCGGGGCAGAATCGCGCGTCACCTTGGCTCCCCTCATGCCTCGCATGGCCTTCAATGCGAAGGATGTACTTCTCCTGTAGCCGGAATAGTAGGTCGCACGTCGATTCGCCGTTCAAGCTGTAGAGAAACTCTCCCGGTCTGATTTCGCTGGCTTCGCCGACTGCAGAGTAAATCCGGTAGTTTGGTCCGAACAAACGGAACCAGAAGCGTAAGCGCTTAGCAGGCGTCTGCTCAACAAATGCTTGGTCGAGAACAAGCGCCCGGTTGAACGGTGCCCCGGTTGCGAAGATATTGCTGATAGTGGCGTATGCCTGAGGCATGGCGCTCCAGGCTGGTTGGTCAGCCTCCTCCGCATGCGCCGTCACAGAGAGAACGGCTACAAGCAAGAACGCGAATATTCGAGGCAAATCGTCTCCCCATCGCCGGAGTCTCTGCGTCAACGTGGAGATGTTTCGGACTTCCTCCTGACGTTGCCTACCCACGACGAAAAAATCTCCTGCCACTGTCACAATCGACCATGCTCCTCAAATCTCGTGAGCGCTACTCTATCGACACGGCGTTTGACGGCTCAGGCAGCCCGAAGTCGTTGGAGTTGGGTTGCATCAACCCGATAAAGTGAGCACATCCTCCAGGTGAGAATGACACTTCAAGGTAGCGCTGCGCGCCTTGTACTTTGTAGCGCATCGAATGGAAGTAGCCAATGCGGCTGGTTGCCGTCTCGAACGCGCCCCCATATCCGGCGTCCACAACCTGCGGCGGAACGTGAGATGTATGCTCGCCGGGCCCGAAGTTGCGCTCAACCTCTCGGCGCGACAGGCACAGTAGCCTCATGTCCGGCACGAAGGACCAACGTGTCTCGGAGCCACCGCGACGGACACGATAGGTTGTTACCTGAATACTTTCACGAAGCGGGAGCTCACTGGGGTAGCTGAACTGCATCGGGCGCGCCAAAGGTCGGCGGTATTTCGCGTCGAGGGACAGCTGAGATTCAACTTTCTCGTAATCGTTCAGGTCGATGTTTTTTGCTACTTCGCGAATCTTTCGCCAAAAGCTGGTCGCTTGAGGCGACATGTCGAGGCTCTCCACAATGGACTCGCTACCACGCACCGTTATCGTCGGGTCCGCACCTGCCACAGGCTGAGGTAGGCCGTCAGCATAGACGCTCCGAGCAACCCCGACCAATAGCGTCAATGCAACTCTCGCATACAACGGAAACTTCATCTCGTCTCTCGCGTGCTTACAGTTGATGCCGATGGCGCATGAGCGTCAGGCCCCTGCCTTTGTGGATTCGCCAACAATCGCATCACTGTTCGACTATTCTGCCACTCGAAATACATACCTCCAGCAAAAGAAGCCGCCAAGAAAGTACCGAACGCCAAGGCAGTTGTCGTCATTTGGAAGACGGGTCGCCCCACCAAGAGCAGCCATAGCAGGGCAAGGCTAGCCAGACACAGCAGGCTCAGATAGACAAGGCCAGCCAGTGGCGAGATGGACATCGCGACCTTGTTGCGGTCGTCGAATCGCCAGGCTTGCAATGTCTCCCAATTTCCCGGCTCGCCCAGGACTACGGTAATACGCATTCCCGGCAGTACATCATGGAGTCCCGGAATTCTGACCCAGCGCTGGCGAACATCTCCCGCAACAAAGTCGAACTCAGTGAACACGCCTTGGCGCGATGATTCGCGGCGCAACGACGAAACCTCGTCGAGCGTCATCGAGATGGTCTGATACGTGTATCGCACAGTGCAAGGAAATAGTGATGGGCGCCGGCGTCAATGCGGCGTTATAGCGACGGAGAATCATCTCAAAAATCGCCCGTGCTCGCTCCTCCGCCATCCCGTTGTGGAAATCCTGCGAGAGCGGTGGTCCAAGACTGCGAGCCTGACCAGCGGCCTGTCGTTTCCGGGATGGAGAAAGGTCTGCGACTCCGGCTCAACAAAAGCAAACAAGAACCTAGCGCCTCAAATAATCAGTGAGCATTCGCTCAGCAAATGCCTCAGATTCTTCATCCGAGAACCACAATGCATGCCGCTGAAGCGCTGACAAGAACATCTCCTTGTTCAGGGGAACGCCCCGCACATGCCACCAGTAGACCTTCCCAAGCACGGCGCTTCCGTCGTCTGGCGTGCCCAAACTGTCGAAGAAGGCCCGGCCGGCCTCGGACGAATTTCGATAGTAGGCGATGGAACGAATTAGGCCGTTCAGCCCAAAGTGCATTTGCCACAGGTCTGCTTCTGCTAGCTCTCGAATCTCACGCTTGGTAGCCTCATCTAGCGTGGCATCCAACGCCTGCAGCAGCTCCAAAATTCCCGCAATTCCCATCGAGTTCTCCCCGTCATTTCTTGTCCCGCTCGTACCGGTATCTAGAGCTCGTGAACCGACGTTCAGAGTTGTGGTTGGTGGTGCGTGAGTCACGGTTGGCGCGGTACATGCCGATAGAGGCCGCGCGCGTCCGACGGCAGGACCTTCGCGCGCATCGCCTCGCAGCACGCGCCTATGCGTACAAAATTGTCGCGCGCTTCCCGCAAGGTCAGCCCGTGGTTGGCACCCGACCGTAGGTCCAGCGACTCCAGCCCAAAGCCGTCGTCCTCCCAAAAGCACACGGGACAAATCTCCCAATCCCCTTTCGCGCCGAGGGTGAAGTGGTCGCAGCACTCGCATTGAGCATCGAAGTTCATTGTGGTGTTGTTATCCATTTTCGGCAGGCCGTCGAGTGGCCGCTTCTGGCCGAGAGCGGACCGCTGGCACCACAAAGGCAACCACCCATAACTGACCTAGTGCGGTATTTCGCGTGCCTTCTCAACTCTCGCTACAGCGGCTTCCGCCGTACCCCTAAGGGGACCCTTTTGCCGAGCCGCCGAGCGATACCAAAAAAGGGCAGCTGCTTTGTCTCGTTTGAAACCCATCCCCCCCAGTTCGTAGCCCATACCGACCGCAAGTTGAGCGGAGACGTCCCCTTCTTCAGCGTCCTTCAGGTAGTGCTTTGTAGACCGTTGGTACCACTCTTCTGCGAGTGCAGAATCTTGGTCGACGCCTTGCCCAAATTCGTACGCATTGCCAAGGCGCTCTTCAGCAAGCGCGTAGCCCAGTTCGGCGGCTCTGCGATGCCAAGCAGTCGCCTCAACTGCATCCTTTCGCACGCCGAATAGGCCGTTTCTATAGTATTCAGCGATGGCTTCCATGCTACGAACATGCCCTTGGTCTGCAGCCTTTTTCATCAGCGTGAGCCCTCGAGGAACGTCGCGAGGAAAACTGCTGGTGCTGAGGGGCCCCTGAACGTACCTCTGCCCCAAGCGATACTCTGCCTCCGCATCGCCCTGCGCAGCGGCCTTTTGATACCAGGCAACAGCCTGCGCTTCGCTCTTGACCACTTCGCGACCGTTCTCATAGAGAATGCCCATACCAGTTTGAGCGGCGGCATTTCCTTCCTCCGCTAACGGCCGCCAAAGCGCCATGGCGGTGGAATAGTCTCCATGCTTAAAGGCAGTGGCGGCGTCCTCCAGCGGACCAGCGAAGGCGCCGCTAGTTATCCACAAGAGCACCAGGAAAAGTACATTTGAGAGATTGAAGCGCTGCCCGGTCGAATATTCCATTTCGGTCTTTTCTAAATCCGCACAGAAAGTGTTGCAAGGGGTGTCCGCTATTGGCCGGAAAGCGACGGTCGGCCTTCATTGGCGTGAAGGCGCATTGCCACACCTATCCGCCAGAGCCTGTGCAGGTGCTTTCAATGGCAGCCCCAAGGGCTGCGGCGCTGACGACTCGCCGCTCGGCGCTTTGAGTCGCAACTCTCCGTCAGAAGTAATTTCGTACGTTATTGCTGTCCCGAAAGAGGATGCTTGACGCCATACACGAGGAATCAAGACATCGTCGTGGTCTCGTAGTCGAAGCTTCTCTTGGCTGAAATGAAGTCCGCCAAACCAAACCGTCGAACCGACGCGAATCATCATGGTGGGCGTCTGGTTGACGACGCTCGACTTGATTAAGGTCGATTCCCCGGGGTTGGCACGATAGCCATCATGTTCTTCTATGACCGCCACACCGCAACTAGTGCTATTCAGAATGTAAACGCGGTCGCCGGTATATCGACTGCCGATAGTGATGAGTATGGCCGGTACCGCAAGTACAAAAAGCAGAAGTGCCACAATGCGGGCAAAGCGAACAATGATGTGCATTCACGTCCTGACAAATATGCAATTCGGCAAACCTTAGCGGGCTAACTGAACCTTCCCTATCCCTAGAATGGGCAGTCAATATCCGCAATGCTGGGTGTCAGCCTGACTGAGCCGCTTTGGGCCGGAAGTCGCTGGCCGGGACACCATCTGTCGAAGGCGGCTGCCTCGGTGGGCTTAAGACGTTTGACCGTCATTGGCCGGAAGGGTTGGCCGATGCCCGTCCGCCAACCGCTCCAAGATTTGGGCGTAGATTTCTCCGGGAGGAAGGTTTGCCTCCCCTATCAACATCATGTAGCGATTTCCAAAAGTGAATCGCCTCGTCAAATTCAACCGAACAACGGGCTGACCGAACGCACCCGCCTGCCCAATCGCCGCGCGAGCGGGAGCAAGGTCCACCAGCTCCGCGCTTTGCACCATAGCCCACGGTATCTCGGACAACTGCCGTGAGAAGCCAAAACGTGGCACCAAGATTCCATCGTCGCGAATGATGCAGGCTGGTAGTCCATTTGCCAGCCTGACAACCGCCCCCACAACAAAGAAGCACAACAGGATGCCGAACATGCAGGCCGACACGCGGACAATGAATGGCAGGGAATGGACGAAAAACACGAGGATGAACATCGCTCCCATCGCCGCGCTTCCCATGGACAGCTTGGCCCAAGCCCATTTCGACCTTCGGACTACGATTTCCTTCGTCATGTGCCCTCGCGCAACCGGTCCATTTGTCGGAGACTTGCGTTAGATTGCCGAACATCCACCGCTGGCCGGAAACGGCCACCGGCAGTCGGCCGCAGCTGACCCAACGCTGTCACTGAGGCCTTTGCCGCGTCGCAGTGGTAATCGCGTCCTCAAATACGTCTACCGCGACCACCTGGCCGGTGTACGCATTCACCTTTGCTTGGGTCAGTACGATTGCGTCCTGGGGTCGTTGACGGGCAAGGTAAAGCTCGAAGACAACAACATCGCCCTCCCAAAACGTCCCGAGTGTGAGGTTTTCGGGGCGCGGGAATGGCGGGAACGCCTTTAGACGCTCGCGCGTTGCAGTTCTAGCAATTTCCTGCAGTTCACCAAGCGGAACCCTTTTAGGCCAATTCATTGCATCTCCCTGCTCGGACGGCGGCTTCTGGCCGAAGACGGACGTTGGCGCCCTCTAGCGAGTAAAGCGCGCCATCAAGACATCATCAATATATGACCCATCAGGCAGTCGTATACGCCTCTCGAATCGCCCCTCTTCAACGAACCCGAAGCGCTTGTACAGCTCAAGGGCTCGAGCGTTTGTAGCACGTACGCGAAGTTCAATTTTTTCGACGCGGGGATTGTTTTCCGCCCATCCCATCAACTCGACCATGAGAGCGGTGCCAATCCCATGCTCCAGATAACCGGGATGGACGACTATCGTGAGACTAAAGACGTGAGCCTGCGCAATGAGCACCATCGGCTCCAGCAGTGCGTGTCCAATGAGAACTCCCTGGCGCTCGGCAACAAGGTACATCCCTTCTTGCTCTAGGAATTCGATTTTTTGCTCGAATGCGTCAACCTGCAGTTCGTGAGGCTGTGACACAAGCAGGCCCGGCGTCAGCGCGGTGGCTTTCTCTGCAGCACACAATGCCGCAGCATCGCCTTTGCCTGCCCTTCGAATCGTGGCACGTGTTGTCATAGCAACCTATGGTTCATTGTCTCTACGCTCAGCCAGGATGTATCGCATACACGCTCCAGTCTTGATGGTTCCGATTTTGCCAGCCCAATATGCTCAATCAGCAGGGCGATAGCCTATGACGCTTCAGGGCTGGCGCCGGACAGGTCGCACCACATGTGAATCTTCGACACAAAGCCATTTCCAACGGCGATGGCGTAAGGCTCACAGCCAAATTGGATAAATCCGCTACGCTCATAAAGTGTTTGGGCAGCGAGATTGCCTTCGGAAACCGTCAACTGAATCACCCGGACGCCATGTCTTTCCTTCGCATATCCAAGCGCGCACTTCATCAACTGGCCCCCGAGTCCGAGGTGGCGAAACCCAGCGGAGACATACATGCCAAACAACGTTGCCTTGTGACGCGTCTTTTCCCGTCGCTCAAAGGCGAGGCCGACAACGCCAGCCAGTTGGTTGTCGCATACGCAGCCAAAAACGACTTCGTTGGCATCTTCGCCCTCTGACAGACGTTGCTCCCACCAGGAGAGCGGCAGCGATTCGCGCTCGGTAGCACTCGAGGTGAATGCGTCCAGATGGAGCGAGTAGGCTTCCAGCATGAGGCTTCTGTACTCACGCACGTTGGCTGGGGATAGGCGAATCAGTTCCATGGCGAGGGGCAATTTCGCGTTCGTCGGGAGCGAATGTCTGCTGATATGTACTGGCCCTGGTAACTCGTCAACCCTGGCGAGATGGCCATGTTGGCCCATTGGCGGCGCGAGCCATACAACAGGGCCGGTGCAAGGCTCGCGAAGATGCAACGAGATTACTTAATCAGGAACCGTTCGTAGTTCTTGCCCGCAATCCATGCGGGTGCTCGGCCTCGGCCAGTCCAGGTCAAGCCTGACTTCGGGTCCTGATATTTGGGCTGCACGACAGAACCCTTCCGCTTCTTCGTCTTCGCCGCGAGGCCAAGGTCTTCTGCCGTGAGCCCATACTCGGCCACAATTTGACGCGTCTGGGCGATGACCGTCTGGAGTTCGGCAGCGTGCGCAGCGGCGAGCTGTTGCTCCAATTTTTCCTTTTGTGCGAGCAGCTCTTTGTATGTCGCCATGGTTTCCTCTGAGTTGTGTGAAACGAGATAAGGATAGCCGCAAACGGAGGTGGCTTTAGGAATGCTCCCGCGATTGGCGCTGCCGGGTGAAATTTTGCCGAATCTTCATATATGTAACGCGGCGGGGAGGCGGGCGGGTTTCTCTCCATAATATGGGCTGTTCACCGCTTGTATCGTCCGCGCTCACAATGTCCTGGCTGCCAATTCCATCCCAGACTCTCCGTACACTGGCGACTGCCGTAGCCCTCCTTGTTGGCTCGCATGCATGGGCGCTCGATGCGAGCCCTGAAGTCCAAGGTCTAATTCAGAAGACGAAATCGAACCTCGTTTTCGTAATGGGCGGCACGTTCAAGATGGGCGACTTCGGGCCAGAGTCGACCCCGGACAAGATGCCTCTCGTGCCGAGCTACGGCTATGGAAGCCCGGTCCATGAGGTCCAACTCGATGGTTTCTCCATCAGCAAGTACAAGGTGACGTATGCGGACTTCGATGTCTATTCAGACGCGGAGGGGAAACCTCGTATCGCCACGCTGCCTTACGAAGCCCGATTGCGACGAGTTCCTAACGTGCCGGCCGGGGTTAACTGGCAAGAGGCTAAGGATTACTGCACTTGGCTCGGCAAGGTGTCTGGTTTGCCATTTGACCTTCCGACAGAGGCGCAGTGGGAATACGCTGCGCGCAGTCGCGGCCGGCTCGTGCCCTACGCTACGGACAACGGAAAGTACGAAGAGGGGCGTAACGTAGTCAGCTACGCGCAACGGAAAGCTTTGATGTCCGACGGTAAGTCATCTGCGCCAAAGGTCTACCCTGTCGGTAAATTCCCAAGCAACCCTTTGGGGCTGTACGACATGACGGGCAACGGTACCGATTGGGTCAATGACTGGTTCTCTGAGACCTACTACGAGCACTCGCCACGGAAGAACCCTATGGGTCCTGATTCCGGTACCGAGAAGGTAATGCGAGGGATTGAGGGGGACTACGTGACCGGTGTTGCGATGTATCGGCAGAAGGCCGCACCGAAAATGAAAGCTCTCATCAACGACGATGGAACTGTTTTTTCGGAGCGGCACGCCACCACCGGCTTCCGCTGCGTAGTGAACTCCCCAGCGAAGATTGCCCCCTAACGAACCGTCTACGCGTAAGTGGGCGGCATCCCCATTGAGCCGATGTCCGCCAGCATAGAGTGGTCGATGCCCCAGGTACGCTGCTCAGCGTACTGCGGGGAATCGTTGTTGAACATCGGAAACCCCCGGGTCGGCTCGGACTTCAGCGAGGCTTGCAGGTTGTTGTAGAAGTCTTCCACCTGCTGCCCGTCCTTGGCGGTCCCCACGAGCGCCATGTTCAGAAAATCCCGCACTTGCTTGCGGTTTTCGGCTGTCACCGTATCAGTGCACTTTGAACCGTTCGGTGACATGTGCTGGATGATGTTGTCGAAGTCGCGGCGGGTCTGGGCTGTCTGCAGAATCGCCTTCACGGCGTCCTTGCGCAGGCCATAGTACCGGACGCCATGGTTGCGGCCGTCCAAGCCGTCAATCCTCCAGTCATGGCGTGTCATCTGGTACAGCATGATTCCTTTCGCTTCTGGCGCGGTGTAGCGAAGAAAGTCATAGGGGTTCGCGAGGATTCGGTTCATCAGCCGAACCCGACGGTCTTCCTTCTCGAGTTGACTCATCAGTTGGTCAAACGCTTCGTCGATGGAAGCCTCAGCCCAGCCAACGGCATCTTCAATCTTCTTAATCGTGCCCTCGACAATCATCAAGTGCAGCTTGATGATGTACTCAAAGGCTTCGCTCGCGATGAACTTCAGCTGCTTGTAGTTGGCGTGATAGAGCTGATAAGCCAGCCACTTCCAGAACTGAACAATCTGCCCATAGTCGACTTCCAGCTCGAGTTTGCCCTTCGCACCCAATCCCAAGCACGCACTCGCCATCATTCGGAAACGGAACTTACCGGAGGCGTAAGTCAACTCCAACATGCAGCCGGCGCCGATACCAAGCAGACCGGACACGGAGTCACTAACCTTGGCGAATTCCTGATAGCCCAAGCCCAACTGCTCGGGATTCAACCACTGTAGGCCACCCCACAATTTCACCTCGGCCTTTGCACCGGCAAACACCTCTAACTCCGCTTTGGCTGACGGGTCTAGGTGTCTATCCTCCGGCTTTGCATTGGCTCCTGGGCCGCTCGGTTGTTGGTTGACATTCAGCACTCGCGGCCTACGGGTCGCCGTTGCTGCTGCACCGAAAAGGCCCAGCTCCTTGCGTTTCTCGTCCGTCCAATCGACTGCGACGCCGGCTTCGCCAACGATGCTTGCGCCGACCATCCCGTTCAGCGCAAGCTCAGCAGCAAATCGAATCGCAGTGGACTGGTCCTTGGGGTTGTCAGTTAGCTTCCACACCCAGCCTACGCGGTCAGGGAAATAGATAGTCGTAACGGCCTTGGCTTCCGCGATAGCAATCTCAGCGCGGGCGCTGGCCTTCAGCGCACAATTGCCTTTGATGGGGTCCCATTCGGTCGACAGTCCATAGCCCGCGAAATAGCGCATCACCTGCGCCTGCGCTGTCAGGTCGATGTTGTTGTTCCACTTCGCGTTCGGGTTGCTCGTCGCGCGGTCGTACTTCAGATGCTTGTTCCAGCCATCGGCCCAGTCCCACAACGCGCCCTGGACACAGTGCGTCTCCAGCTTGAGAAAGTCGGCCTTGACCTTGCTCTTGAGCGTCGACACTCCCTTCTTCAACTCGTCCTTGTCGAGCTTGTACTGGTCATTCTCTTTCTTGATAAAGGACTTCTGCCCCGAGTCTTTTTCCTTGGCCGTGCCCTGTCGTTTCTCCCAGCCGGTCGGGACGTAGCGGTCCCAGTTGTTCTTGATGCGGTCCGAGCGCACATAGCGCGCGGTGTATTTGCGGAACTTGCGCACCGGGCCGCCAGCCGCGTTATAGATGGGAATGATTTCGACAATCGACATGTGCCCACTGTCCATCTTGCCCAGCGGCTTGAGCGCCCCGTGGAGCTTCTCTTGCGCGGCCTTTGCCTCCACATATGCCTGCTCCAAAGCATTCGCTGTCTCGGTGTATTTCGCTTGACCCACCTGTGGTGAGAGGTTCAGTTTGTGCAGTTGCTCCGCCAAGTCGTCCGCCTTGGCGTTCGCCTTGTGGTACGTGTCGATGACGTGGTCCAGGTAGTTCGCGTCGTTCTCGAACTGCGTCACGTCCTTGGACGGGATGCACATGAACTCGCCGGTGTCAGGGCGGAAGATGAGCAACGGCTCAGGCACGTAGTCAACGAATACCTTGCTGCCTTTGATTGGATTGGTCGTCGCTGTTCCGCGCACAGGCGGGCGTTCCAGCTCGATGCGGCTCTCGGCGGCCGGCGCGGGAGTAGCGGGCGCGGGAGTAGCGGTCGGCGGGACAGCGGGGACGGGTGAACGCTCGAATGCCATGGCGGTGGATTAAAAGAGAACCTTGATGCCTTCTTGACTGGCTGTGTAGACGCGGGAGATACGCCCCTGCTCATCAGTCATGCCCTGTGCGAGGATGCTGCCTTTGGTGTCCTCAACGACATAGGGGTGATGGGGCAGAATTTCCTGCGTCTCCTTGTTGCGCAGTACGAATTGCTCGTCATAGGGCGGCTTCCCTTTGGGCAGGGTGTTGTTGACCTGAGCTCCGCCTGGGCCCACGAGGTTGTGGTTGGCACCCTTGAAAGTCACCATGCCGGGTGCGTGCAGCTCAATCGTCCCGTTGGTCACCTTGATTTGAGCGCCGGCGGCGTTAAGCAGGACGTGCCGCTTGGCCTCAACGGTGGCGCTCGCCTGGGTCGACGCGAAGGTGACCTGCTTCTCGGCTGCGAATGCTGCACCACCGGTGTTCGCCGTCAAACCGACCTTGCCGGTTGCGGCGTGCAAAGCGATGCCTGGCGTCGCATCAGAGGTCTGGCCAACCGACTTACCATGAGCGAACAGACTGATGCCTTCCGTTGAGGCCATGGCCAGGTTGCCGCCTGCGGCGACATTGGCATCCTGTTTCGCGACGGCCGTGAGCTGGGTTGTGGCGACCAAAACAGCGTCTGCTGGTGTGGTTGCCAGGATGCCCTTCGGGGCCGACACCTGCAGGTGCGGCTGGCTGTAAGCGACAGCGCTGGCTCCCTGGCCACCGGCCTCGGCGTGACGCAGGACCTCGGTGGTGTGTCGAAGCAGTGCGAGCGCCGGAAGGTCCTTCGCGGAAGTCTCCTCAGGAAGCCCCGCTTTTTGCTTCCGCGCAGCATCAGCCAAGGACTCTGCGAGGTCACTGCTGGCCTCGATTTGATTGGCAGCATCCTCGCTATCCAGGAACGAGGTGCCCACATCTGCAGCATGCGCGCTCAACAGCAATCCGGAGCCGGCACGCACGCTGCCGCTGTCATCCGTTGCAAGCGCTGCGCCGTGGCCGAGGTCACCTTCGCGGGAGTTGTCCTTCTGGTCCTTGTGGTGGCCGAGCGTGAGCGCGCTCGCCGCTTGCGTCGTAGCAAGCTGAGTGCGACTCTGGCCAGCCGTATCGTCGAACAGCAACTGATTGTGGCTGCCAGTGCCATCTTGGCTATTGCTCAGTGCCTGGGTCTTGATGCCCGACAACACCGCATTGTGAGCGTACGGACCTTCGTTCTGAGCGCTCCCGGCAAACCAAGCTGGCGCGTTACCTGTGGCACCTGCTGCACCGGCCTGGTTCTGGTTGTACTGGGCATCGGCCTGGCCACTGCCGTTATAGGCGGCGCCAACGACGACCGGGCGGTCGATGTCCCCGTACGGGAATTCGACGAGTACCTCCTGACCCACGCGTGGTAAGGCGACACCACCCCAGTTTGGACCAGCAACCGGCGCGGCAACGCGCACCCAGCAGCCAAGGCTGGCGTCTGCACGGGCGTTGTCCTCGCCGGCGGGGTGCGCCTGTCGGCTCACAGAGCGTGCGCCGCGCTGCCAATGGAATTGAATCTTGATGCGATGGTCGCGGTCGGTGTGGACGGGACCACCGGAGCCAACTACGAGCGCGGTCTGGGTGCCAACTACCGTTGGGCGCGGATGCAATTGCCGACCTTGCTCGTCCTGCAACTGAGGCCGGTACGGCACCTTGGACGAGATGACGGTGAACCGGTTGCGGTAGAACGCCTGGTTCTGTGTATCAGCGCGTGCAGTCCCACCAAACGCTTCAGCCAGGACCCGAGCGAAACGCTCGTTGAAGTTGTTGCGTGCCTGATGGATGACAACCAGCGCAACGAATCGCTCGGTGTCGTCATGCCCATAGTGGTGGAGGAGTGAGAACGTCGTCGCCGGCGCTAGCGTCCGGACCGTCCCTTCGCCGTCGGTCTTCGCATTGCGGACTTCGATGGACTCCAGCACGAGGCGTGCGGTGCGCTCGGCCTGCTTGCTGCTCTCGAACCAGTATTGACCCGGATAGTCGGTGTCCTGCAGGGTGATTTGCTGGCTGCCATCCTTAGGCGACCCGAGTTCAGCTTTGCGGACGACGTTGGCGCGATAGTCTGCACTGGAGAGCGACACGGCATTGGTCTGCCAGCGAGCCACCTCTGCCCAGCGGTCGATGACGTCTTCGCTCGCTGTCGCGTCGGCGCGGCCGAAGCGGATGGAGGCCTGAGCGTTGTCGGTGAAGACCTCATTGGCGTCGGCAATCACCATCCGGTGCACGCCCAGCGATTCGCTGTCAGCCGTTTCGTGCTCGAAGTAGTAGAACAACCCTTCTTCGGCCAACAGCCGCGTGATGAAATCGAAGTCGCTTTCTTCGTACTGCGTGATGACGCTGCGGCGCGTGTACACCGAGGCATCCCGCAATGACCAGCGCCACGCCGGCACCAGCCGGCCCTGGCCACTGTAGTCGCCGAGCACGCTGTCGATAACCTCGATGACCGACATGTCCTGGAACAGGAAGCTGTCCTGGCGATAGCGCAAGAACGCCAGCCAGGGTTCGATTACGAGTCGGTAACGTGCCAGGCCGCCGTTGGCACTGACCTGTTCGAAACGGGTGACGTGGCCATGGAAGGGGCGCAACGCATTGCGGCTCAGCTGCGTCAGCAGGTCCAACCGGACGGCTTGGCCCAACAACTTGGAGGCGTCGAGATTGGCGTCGTCCGAGAGCGCAGTCAGTTCCAGGCGGAAGCCGCCATCGTCGAGGTGCTCGCCAGCTGTCATTCGCTCTGGCAACAGGACTCCTGGCCCGAGCGGCGTTTCCAGGCGCAGCAGGCGGTTGGCCTGGATGAACGCTTCGCGCAGCAAGTTGGCCAACTCGGTCGGTGACACCATCGCTTATCCTCAGTCGGATTCAGTCTTCTGCGCCAATCCGTTTGACGCCCCGCCACAACGCGGCCGACATAATAAGCGAGATGCCGTCCAAATCCACCGTATGGATTCTCAATTTTTTAATTATTAGTAATCTCGAATTCTGTTCTGACTGAGTTCGAATTCACCGAATCGGGGCGAGGCATCGCAGGCTCTGCCATGCTTTGTTAATTATTCTTAATAAATCATTGTTCTTTGCTCAAGCCAACACCGAAAGCGCCGATAAATGCTCACGGACACGATGCGAAAAATCATTGTGGCGCCGCTTACCCCTTCCATGCTCCTTGAGCGCAGGTTCATGAACTGCACTCTTAACGTCTCGTTTGCTTGACTGCGGTCAGGGCTGAGCACCGGAGGGATATTTGTTCGCCAACCTTCTCCCTATGCAACCAGTACGCCCTCCACTCCAATTCAAGCGACGCGAAGCAAGCAAGGTTCAAGACCCAATGAAACCGGCGGTGACATGGGTTGCTGTCTTGACGGCACTCGTCGGCGCGTTGGCCTTGTTGGGCACGCTGTTTCTTTGGACGCAAAAGAATGCGGGCCGCGCTTATCGCGAGGCATACCTACACACGTTCGGATTCCGGGCAGACGCTCTCCCATGGAATACGGACGACCTCGCACTTTTGGGTTACTTCGCGCAAGTTGACGTTGTGCTGCTAATGCTGGGCTTGTTTATCGCGCTGGCGTTGCTTGGGGCAGCTCTAGCAATTGCCGGGGATTACTTGAGTCGACGTTTTTTCAAAGAAAAAGAAAGTGACGAAGTCAAGGGGGAAGGTAAAGGCAAAAAAATGGAGAAGAAATTCACCATTCCGCCAGCGGCCGCAATCTACTGGTCCATTGCGGTTGTTCTGGTGGCTTTTGCGTACTTCAACTTGATTCCGATTGCGCTTTTTCAAAAAATGAAGACAAAGGGCGTGCTTGACGCTCAAAATCAGATTGGCCTTATCGAAAACTTGGATTCGGAGAAGTTTAAAGAGGGTGGGATTAATTTTGTCGAGATTGCTCGTGAGAAGTCAGAGCCGGTTTGGGGGGCTGCCATCTCGTGTACAGAGAAATTCTGTGCACTGTACTCTCCGGTCGGCCCCGTTCATGCGCGCATTGTTCCTCTCACCGACGTCAAGATGTGGTCGACCCTAGGCTGGGCCGATGTCGCTGCCCGCAAGAAAGCCGAAGCAGACAAAGCTAGCAAGCAAAGTCAGGCGGTCGATGTGGCGCAGGCGAACCCACCCACGTCGGGAACCCCATGTGTGCAAGATGGAGCTCGAGTCCCGCGACGAGTACCGTCAAGCGTGAGCGGGCAGCGTGGCAATCGGACCTAGAAAAATGATTGATGGAAAACAGTACCGTGACTGATGAAATCAAAACTAAGGAAAGGTTTCTTGTCCAGGAAGTCGACAAGCGTCTCGCCGACTACTTCCGGCGGCTCGATATTCCTTACTTGTCATGTCTGCCCGACAACACCGAGCAGAATTTCTTTGACCTCAACCAACACTGTGCAGACTTGATAGGCTGCGCTGGCACGTGGAAGGCGCTGCTACTTGAATTCAAAATTCACCACGAAGGAATCCTGCCTTCATTCAAGCAAATCCAACATGACGGCCTGCTGGTACTGAACAAATTCGGCATCCCCGTCGAGTACTGCTTCAATAGGGCGGCGCTACCGCCAACGTCTACAGATGACGTGTTTCTAAGCCATCTCCTGGTTTGTGATGCAGCGCCACTCCCCGGGAGGAAGCCAGCCCTGACTCATGGCACCTTGCTGCAGCGATTGCAAAACCTGGTAACGGGAACGCCGCCGTCGCTGACCCCTCTGGCCATTTGTGACAGTAGCTTGTTCGGTACTCAACGTGTGGCGCAGTTGAACACCGCACGTCTCCTCATCTTGGCGGACGGAACCGTAACGCACCTCGGCATCACTGAAGGACGTGCGTTGGTCGACTCCCTTTTAGCGAACAAGCATTGGGCCGGCGACAAGAATGTCACCCGCTTGCGGCACGACCTCGAAAAATTGCTCAACTCGAGGGACCAGCTGTTCGAAGAATTGTCAGCAGCCGGATGGGCGCCCGCGCCGCCGTCTTCTGAGCATCTTTCTGAGGTGCTAGGGGAGTCGGAGGACGAGGAAAAATCGCTCGGTAACAATCTCCGTCCCTTCTAACGAACCACACGGGAGAGTGTCCGCAATGACGTTAGCAATTCCAGAAAACACTGAACTCATCAAGTTGGCGGTCGAGGTGGTGCCTCGTCCAATCGCAGAGTTGCTCTTGGGCGTGATGTTGGTTTGTACCTGCTTACTGGTTGTGAATCGCATGCTGCGCGTACTTGTTGCGTCGAGCGTTACGTGGAAGCGCGCCGCACACGCCCTCGGGCAACTCGCGGCCATGTGCACACGAAAGGTCCCACGCTGGGTGTGGGGCACCAAACGCCGTAGGCCTCGCCCGGTGGTTAAGGCAGTGTCCCTTGGAGGGGACGCGGTGCTTGCTTGGCACACAGCAATCTACTGCTTCGCAGTAGCTGCAACGGTTATTTTGGCCCTTGTTGTACGGCATCCTGCGTCGTTAAGAGTCGTCGCACTTGGCACTCTCGGGGCGATGGGATTCTTTGTGACTGCAATCATTTGCCGGAATATTGGTGCCCGGAAGGCTCGCGAACTCTCACTGCTCTTTAGGCGCCAGCGCAGGAACCGGATGGTCGTCGCGCAGATGTATGGCGGAGTGTCAGTGTTGTTCGCAACGATGGTCGGCCTGGTACATCTTGTTGGTTCGATGAGCTCCTGAATTCGCTTCCGCTTGACGGTGCACGGGGTGGATTGTGTTTGATAAACGTAGGCACGTAGACTACGAATGTCGTTTAGGGTCGGCCGGTGCGACGGCCCTCAGGTACCCTCCAGCAGAGCCGGCCAAAACATCAAAGCTGGTATGCTGCCTATTACGACAACCAGACAGGAGGGCGTCATGGCTGCGAAAGAGGTCTCGAAGAAGAAGTACCTAAAAATCTTAAACAAACGCCTGCGCTCTGAACCAGGTGCCTCGCCTAAGGCCCTGTTTGTCTTCTACCCTCCGGGCGTGAAGGCGAAATACGCCACCGGCATCACTGCGAGTGAGCCAAACACCAAGCGCGAATTGGGAATTATGGCGGCAATCCAGCGCAAGGCAGCTGGCGAGTTCATCGTCACCGACGAAAAGGCGACGTAGACAAGGGCTTAGGCGCTGGTCTGGCATCTTCATGAGCTCTACCGGCCGCAATCAGAATTCGTCGTGGAAGGTGCCGTTGGCACCAGCCGCAGTCCTGAGTCTTGAGAGTGTCTTTTTGGCGGCGAGAAGGACAACGTAGGTTTCCACGGTTGCTCCAGCCGACAACGTCCGCAGCGTCTCGCGAAAAACCGGTGCCACGACATCGGGCGGCAAACCGACTCTGTCGGAGATGTCGAGTACATAAGCGTAGTGCGCTTCGTGAAGCTCTGGGTCGGTCACTTGTGCGCTGGCGTCAGCCAAGGTTCAGATGTTCACGATTGTGAACGATTTCCTTGGCCATGCCGATGGGCGCATCGAGTTGCGCCTGGTTAAATCTGCAGCCGAGAGCCGACTGCTAACATCAGCGCTGTCTCAATAAATGAGGGCATGGCAATGGCAAGATGCACGGCACCCGTACGTGGACACAGCTCGGCAGCAGCGGCTGCGGCCTGTCCTGCATGTAGCAGCCGCGGCTACCGCTACGGCGGTGGCTACAGTTCACCCTACTCCACATCCGCGAGCGGAGGGGGTAGCTACAGCAGCAGCGGCGCTGGTGGTAGCCGGTCCAGTGGCGGAGCAAGACCGCGCTGGTCGCGAGCCGGTTCATCCGTCTCGTACACGACTTCCCAGGTACAGTCACTCACGCCAATTCGAGAATCCGTTGAGAAGACTGCGGTGGCGCAGCCTGACCTTCGCGATTGCTTCCTGTGCCACGCGTGGGATGACCGGCAAGGGGCAGCCAAGGAACTTTACGAATTGCTCGTGGCGGCTGGCGTCAAGGTTTGGTTCAGCGAGAGGGACCTTGGCCTCGGCGTGCCGATGATGCGTGCCATCGACAAGGGCTTGGCCAATTCGCGCATCGGGCTCGTGCTGGTCACACCGAACCTGTTGCGCCGCCTCCCACAAGAGGGCGTCGCCGACAAAGAGCTTTCTGCCCTCCTGGCGGGCAACCGTCTCGTGCCCATCGTGCACCAGACGACGTATCCAGAACTCCGGAATGTCAGCCCCTTGCTCGCTTCCCGAACCGGCCTAGACACTGCCGAAGACTCTATGTCGGTTGTCGCAACCAAGATTGCCGAGCTGGTCGCCATCTGGGCCTAGCAGTTTTCTTCTAACGGGCGACAGCCGAATACTATTGGTTTCTCCCACCTTTGCGCCCCTTGGCTTAGGCCTCGGGGCGTTGCTGTTTGCGCACCCCGCAACGAGAATTTTCGGGCCGTCGAGTGGTCGCACGCACTAATGGACCATCCGGCGGTACAAGCGAACAGGTCAAAGGTCACAGGGACCACTGTTCCTGGCCGGCTTCGGACTATCATTAAAGTCCGAGAATTGCGAGTCGTGGCGAACGCTACGGAATAAGTGGGCAAGCCCGAGCTTCACGAAGCGCACTACGCTTGCGTGCGCGACATTGCCGACAGGGTTGGTTTGCCGCCAGAAGTGGTCGCACCAGTCTTTCGCGAGACGCTGCAGACACTAACTGCTGAGGCAACCGTAGAAACCTATGTGGTTCTGTTCGCCGCCAAGAAAACGTTGTCGAAGCTCAGGAGCGCGGCAGGCACGAGTAGCCCCGTTCATCGCAACAACTATTGAGCGGGCCAGAGTAACGGACGCAGCTACTTGGCTGTAGCTTTAAGAGTGAGACGCTACTCAGCCCAAACCATATCGACCTCTCGCAGCAAGTGGCCGCTCAGAATGTAGTCGCCAAGCTTTGCAGCCTTGACCTCGAGCTGCTCCAGTTGGCCTGCGGGCAATAAGTCCAAGTCGAACTGACAGTACAGGTTCCGCTGCCGGAACGTGGCCTTGGCGCGCGAAAGGCCAGCAACCAACGCGGCAGGCGATGTGACCGCGATACTCTCGTGCCCTCGAAACTCGACACGAACGCCAACTGCCCGCCCGAGCCGGCCAAGCTCAACAGCGTCTTGCCAACCAGCTTCATAGTCCAGTTCGACAACTGCGACACCGCCAGACCCCACCAGCCGCAGAGCTTCTTCCTTGGTACCGGCGCGCGCCGTGGCTGTCGTCATATGGCCGTTCCGCGGAATTCGCGAGGGCATGCGTACCCCTTGTTCTGTTTGCATCATTTTTGTTCGAGCGCACTCAAATGGGCGCTGCCTGCTTGGTTGAGCCGACCGCTATTGACCATCACTTGGACGAGAGGTCAGCTGCACTCGCCACGCGTTGTTGGCGGCTCATCCGCCACATGGAGCGGGCGCTCATTGACGGGATGCCTTCGGCCGCAGATACTGGATAAATATACAGTAGTTCAGCCATGGCAGCACGTGACGTTCCCACCTCCGCAAACCAGCGTAAGAAGCTCTCGTCAGCAGCGCTTCGCGCCGTATGGCAGCGCAATCCCTCATCCGACGTGCGCGACCTGCTCTGGGAAATCTATCGTCTGCAGGACATCGCCAGGCAGGCGTACGGCGTTCTCACGCTGGCCCGGCTGTGGGGCATCGATAAGCCCTTCTTGGCGAGATTGAATGCGCTTGATTCGGCATTGTTCGCCGAGCCAAGCCTCTGGGAGCGGCCGATTAGTTGGTCGACGGAAGAAGAGCAGGCGTTGAAACGCCTGTCGCGTGGCCGGCGGTAGCGTTACCGCGTTGGGGGATTCCACATGTCGTTTCCACTACGGCGCCGCTTCCCGCCGCTCACTAGAAGGCGTCTTCAGGAGATTCAGCGACAGTACGGCCATGACCCTGTTGTGCGCCGCTTGTTGTGGGAAATCAAAGGCCTACAGGTAGTCATCATGCGCGCACGGCAGCTCGAGCAGTCACTGCCGCCGGGTAAAGGCACAACGGATACCGGCCTCATCCTTGGCGCCCTTCGACGCGAATTGGCGGCTGAGTCCTGGTTGCGGGAGTGGGAGTACGAGATAGACACGTGCGGAAAGATGCCTCCGTGATGAATGCCTACAATGGTTCATCGCGTCCCGTGCACGGGGAGGAGCGTGATGTGTACCAACTACTCGCCGGCGAAGGTCGAACGCTTGAGGGTGCTCCTGGGCCTTGGCCCTCCGATTGAGTACCCGCCGGAGACGTTCCCCGACTACGAGTCGCCGCTCATCCTCATCAACAAGGATGACAAACAAGATTGCGTTGTAGCCAACTTCGGTTTCGCGCCTGCCGAGTACGCTCCCGCAGGCATGCCCAATCCAGTGAACGCGCGTGCAGAAACCGTGGCCACCAATCGAATGTGCAGCAAGTACTGGAAAGCCTGCAACCTTTGCATCGTGCCCGTCGATGCCATCTACGAGCCGTGCTACGAAAGCGGCCGCAACGTGCGGCACAAAATCTGGATAAAGGGCGAAAGCGAGTTCGGCATCGCCGGCATCTGGCGCGCTTGGGAATCGCCCACCGGTGGGCCACCGCGCCACACGTTCGCGATGCTGACGTTGAACGCAGACGACCACGCCATCTTCAAGCGCATGCACAAACCGACCAACCCAGATGGCACTCCAAAGGAGAAGCGAGGGGTGGTCATGCTCACGCGCGACAAGTGGAACGACTGGGTGGCCTGCCGGGACCCCGAGGTGGCGCGCAGCTTTTTGTCGTTGTACCCAGCTGAGCTCATGGACACGGCGCCGGCCCCTGTCGACCGTAAGGCTGGGCGGCAGCCCGGGGCACCGCCCGCGAGCGGCGACCTCTTCTAGGCCTCGACTTTGGGCGTCACACAATGGTCCGCCCGCAATCATGACGTAGGCTTAAAGCCCTGCAACACTGCCCGTGCCTATGCTTCGGTTCCAATGCGAGCGAAGCAGACGTCGCTTCCACGACTGGTTGCTGCCGTGATTCCGAGATTGATTAGAAGGGGTGAGGAATGCCGCGCGAGAATCGCGCGGCATTGAATATATGGAGGCGGCGGGAATCGAACCCGCGTCCAGAAGAAGTCCGCAACAAGTTCTACATGCTTAGTTCTGTCATTTGATTTAACCGCAGCGACGCGGACGAACACGCTGCACTACGGCGATTCACTAAGTTTTCGACCTTGGCGTCGCGACGCCACCAAGGCTTAACTGACGTATATGACCTCTGGCGGTATTGCTACCGGTCTTGCGACACTAACCCGTCAGTGAGCTAGGCAGAGGACGGCGGCCCTTAGGCTGCCAGTGCGAACGTTTCGTCGTTTGCAGTTACGATTTTCCCATTGATTAACGAGGTGACGGGTCCTCGGCATGCCCCAGCTGCTTCGTAGCCCCTGTCGAAACCAGGTCGCCCCCGCAGTAGGCTGACCCACATCTATGGGTCAGCTACCATTTTACAAGAGACTGGTGTCCTGCGCCACGCTTTCAGAGACAAGCGAACGCAATCTCACTTCGAAGTGATACCAACGGGCTCTTGGCGGCGAAGCTCGGTGCACTTCGAACCGCAAAGCCCAACCAGACGAGTCGCGGCCATGCAGCAGACACAATTCTGCGATGCCCTCAGGTATTTCGAAGTACTTTCCGGACCGCCACGACAAAACCGGGCTTGAATATGGTTCGCGTACGTCCCTCGCCAAGGTCTTTGACGACGCGCCCATTCTTTTCCTCCTTCCATCCTTCGGCACGCCAGAGTTCCGGTGAAACTGCGTGCTCGAATGCCTCTCGCTCAAGGGCATTCAGCGTAGGGCCCGTCTGAATCTCTAACGACATGGTCCCGTCCGCCGCACGCGGTGCCGTCTTCGCAGAGACGGTCGGCCGCCGGTCGATGACTACCTGGGTCTGAGCCTTGAGAAGGTTCACTTCCGCTTGCAACATGCTCCGCTCGCGAATCAGCTTCTCAACGATGATGCGTGCGGCAGGGTCGGGGATGCTACGTGTGAGTGCATCAACAGGGCTAGACTTCGCAACCTCACGCAGCTTGGGGCCTCCAGCATACGCCTGCCAAGCATCGATAAGTTTCCGGTAGTCAGCCGATTGAGGGTTCCAAAGGGCCTTTACTTTCAGACCGCCACGAGCCTCGACAACTTCGCCAACAGCCTTTAGAGAGTAGTCCTTGTTGCCTAGCTCGTTTCGCTCCCTGCAGACTGTGTGGATAAGTTCGAGGTTACGACGCTTTGTCGGATGCGAAGCCGTAGCGAGGATGGCATCCCGGACGGCGTCGGGATGGACACTGCTGATAGTGCTCATGAAGTGGATAGCTCCGGCAGAGCTTTAGTCGGAACAACGCGTTGCTGCACCCCTTCATTGGTGGCAATGCGAAGGGCCTCGTCAACCGCTCCGCCCAATCGCTGGCGGAGAGACTGACGCGCGTCAATCAACGATATGACCTGATAGCGCCCCAAGGCGGGGTTCTGTGGATTCATGTGAGAAGCAAGCTGGCGCAGGAGTGCGCTTCCAACGAGTTTCTGCTCCTCCTCTGTGAGCGTCAGAAACACCGGCGCCAGATGGTCCCTAACCAGAGCAGCATCCAGTAACTGCCCTTGTCGGAGGACCGCCTTTCCGGGGTCTAGGTCATGGTACAGAACCGAACCCTCGCAAACACCGGAAACCTGGAGGAGTTCCGAATCGACCTCCTCAATGGCGTATTCGAACTCGCCCAGGCCTCCTACCGCCACTAGCGAAGTTCCGTCCCCTTTCGCCAAGGCCATACGGCAGCGCTCCATTAGGCGCGTGATGCTAGCGACAGTTTGAGTTAGCTCATCAAATTTCTGGACTGCTCGCTCAAGCGAGCGCTGTGCTTCGAGGTATTGTTTTTGTTCAGCAAATATTTGGTCGGCCGCCAGCGCTGTCGCCCGTCGGTCCTCCAAGTCACGAAAGCGCTTCTCTGCGACCACCACCTGCTCTCTAGCGTCATAGCAGTGGTAGTTCGCGTTGTTCCAGCGCGCCGCCAACTGAGGGAGGAAATATGGGCGAGTGATGAACCATCGGCACATGGGGCAATTGCGCGCGCCGCCTGGCACTGGGCCATAGCGACGAGCGGTCTCGCTCCCAATGTTCACGCCACCGTTATGGCAACCTGGCGCATCCAGTTCTACATTATTTCCACCCACGAGACATAGGCCGTCCATCATAGACATCCAACCCGCTGGCGACCTCAGGTGAACCTGCTCTGGCACCGCCGCTCTGAATGCATCGGCGTTGTTTTCGATGACATCGCGCACGAGTTGCTCATACTCGGCATTGGCCAGCCAGTCTTTGATGTTGTCGTCAGCTGATTCATTGAGTCGCTGAACACCTGCTTGGATGGCCTCCCGTGCCTGCATTGCACCCGGTTTGGTGTAATACAAGGTCATGACAAGACGACTGTGACCGGCAATCTTTTGCAGAATGGCTAACGGCACTTGGCCATCCAATGCCAAAGCGGTTATCAGAGAGACACGAAGACTATGAAGCGAGAACAATGTCGTATTGGCATTCTTGGCCCGATGCTCCTCATCGGGAACCAATCGAATGCGGTCGCCATTGGGTAGGGTCTCACCACGCCTCTCTAGCCTAGCTTGCAACTCTTCCAGGCAAATGAACCACGGGCGGTCAAGCGCGAGAATGGTCAGCGGAAAATCCGGCCTCTCGGCGTTCTCAGGCGTTCGAAAAAGGAACGCGGTATCCGGATAACTCGCAAGCTGAACTTCGGACTTAATAGGAATATGCCGACCGTCGAGTTCCGACCACTTAGTGAGTCTCTTCAGTGGATTGAACTTCTCCTGCCAACGTCGAAGCTTCTCAAGCCAGTAAAACGGGTCTTGGTGGCTTGGGCCTCCAACAATCCATGGCACGTTGTAACCTTTGGCTGTACCTGCTTTCTCCCGGTCGGCGGTCTTGTTTGTGTTGATGTGAAGCAGCACCTTTGCATCGCCATCAATAAGACGATTGGGGCGAAGGAACACGCCATTCGCATACGGCTCTCGCTCACTTCCTTTTGCAAGGCTGTTGGCATTGACTAGCCACTCACCTTCCTGCCATCTCCAGGTATCTGCTTCTCCAGAATCGAGCATGCGAACCTGCAATGTGCGCAACGGCAGCTGAAGCTTTACAAGCAACGCCACCCAACGAACCGGGCTCCACATTTCGTGGATGGTCTCCTTCTTTCGTGCCTGACCTCGGTTGCCGGGCTTGCTACGCACAAAGCGGGTTCGCGTACGCCAGACGCAGTCTGGGTCAGACCGGTCGATTGTTCGAGGGTCAACCTCAAACCAGACGCGTGAGATTCTGGCGCCATCTAGCTCATCAAGAACGTCGCTATCGTCCGTCTCGTCGCCTATATTGCGGAACAGCGCTGAGCTTGTAAGGCCGAGAGCGTTCTGCGCCCAGCGCCAATCTCGAAAGTTGGGCCCCTCCGCAATCATCTTCCGTAGCTCGTCAATGTACCCATATGGCAAAGTGGGACGAACACTCTCTGATGGACGGGGCAATCCGCTGCGACTCAAGTGGGGAATGGGATTGCGAAACGCAGAGGAGGTCTGTAAGCGGCCCTCGTCATCCTCTTCACAAAAATCTGGCTTCGTAAGCACCCACTCGATAAAGAAGTGTGCGCAGTTGTGAGTGAGAACCTTACCTTGCGTACGCTCCTTGCCCCATAACGTCTCGTAGAAATCCGGCACCACCGTCCTGTGCATCAACACAGTTGCAGGGTCTGTCGGAAGACTGGTCTCCACCAGGAAATCCATAAACGCATTGACCCCCTGTAGGGCATGACCAACGCCGGCCTCTCGGCCTCGGACCCATTCGGAACCAAGCGCTCGCCAAGCCTCGAGTTGAGGATGAAGCTTGGCAACCCACTCAAGGTTGACATCATTGCGTTTGGTGACTCCAAACCTCTTCTTAGCTCTGCTCTTGCGTTTCTCTTCCGTTTTGGATGTCTTCGTTGCAGGGGGCGTAGGAAACTTCATCAGCATCGACACGTTGGCGAACTTCCATGACTTGCCGGTCTTGGTGCGGATACCCTCTGCATTGAGCTTGTCCGCGATTTGCTGGAGTGTCATCCCCTGCTGCACATACCCCACGCATCGGGCAGCGAGAGCTTCTCGCCGTTTGTCGAATTCGACTGCCGCTGCCTGCGCCCTTTGATATGCAACGGGTAGCTTCTTGGTTGCCATTTGGTGTCACGTCGAGATTGAGGGGGTGCGGGCAGCTTGCAGAACGTCCGCATGGTTTGCCTTGATGATTTCAGAGCGCAGAGCCGCCGTCTTGTCGTTGAGCCTCGCCACTGCGCGACCAATATGCTCCAAGCACTCCGCCCTGTCGGCCGCCGTGTATACCTCCTGGCTCTCAAGGGAAGAGTGGTGCATGAACCGACGAATCATCTCTTCCGGAACACCAGCTTTCCGCAGACGCTGCCCATATGCGTGGCGATGACCGTGGATAGACGTTCCGAGGTGTTTGGCTGGCTCAAGCCCGATTCGCCGCACTGCGGCCGCGTGAGAGTCCTCAAACTTGCCCATCTTGTAGAGTTCGCCGACGGGTTCGCGCATGGTGTTCATGAACGCGAAAGGATGGTTGCGCCGACTGGGGTCGATGGCGAGTATCTGTTCAACATAGCAATTCCAGATATTCCAGAAGAGCTCACCGAACTCGGGGACGAACCAATAAGCCTGCTTGTAGTACCCGCCCAGCTGGGACTCATGCATGCCCCCCTTCCAGCCCGCAGCAGATGTGGACAGCCCCCAGTCCCGAGGAGAAAGCCCGAAGCGTTCAGCCAGGTATTCAGTACGACACCCCTGACGTTGACGGCCTGAAGGTTCCAACCAGTTAGGGTCAGGGGGGGCGTTGCCCCAGGCAGGATGATGAATCAGCACTAGCGCTTGTCCCGCTTTTGCTGGGTCCTCCATGACATCCCAGAGGTACAGATGAAAGGGCTCAGACACGCGGAAGCCAGCCCCATTAAGCAGGAGCGTTATCAGCATGTCGCGATAGTTGTATCGCCTGCCTACCTTGAATCCTTTGAGCACTAGGTCAAGGATACGGTCTTCTGCAAACGAGGGCGCAGCCTCCCGTTCCACGTTGGGCGGGGAATGTCCTTTCCCTCTGGTAGCCCTATCACCAGGTTTGCGCGAAGTCTCTTCGAAGGTCGACCAAGTATGTCCGAGAAAGGCTTTGTTTCGCCTGTACTTATAAGCCGCTTCAGCGAGACGCCTGTCGTATTGACTGCCGCGCCAAGTCTCCGCCGGATTATGTTTACCAGCACCTTTTGAAGCCCACCATTCGAAGAAGTCGGTCAGGTGTCGAATGATACGGGTGCTGTTCTTCTGTCCACGAGCGCTCCACCACAAACCGCTGGGGTCTTCGCCAGTCGCTGCAGTCACCGTGCCCGTCAGGAGCCGTTGCCTGAAATTTTGGAAAATGGCCTGCTCGTCTGGATACGTGGCATGCACGTCCAAGTAGGCAAGGAATAGTCTGACTGAAGCAGTGACCTTGACCATCCAATCGGGGCTGCGGGCGTCCCAGTGCTCAATGAGGTAGTCGAGAAGAACGTCAACCGGACCTTGAGCAGTGAGCAGGACTGGCACCTCGTAGTAGATGCCACTCTCGTCAGTGAAGACCCGTCCGGCTACGACAGTGGACACAAACATTGCCCTTCACCCCAGCTTGAAATTGGTAGCCCCGGACCTTACTCAACGCACCCGTCCGCACATCGAGCCGGTCTGCATACCCTATGGAATGTGGATTATTAGGGGGTAAATAACAATGTCACGGACACCGAACACCGAGAAATCTCGGCGCCGTGATGTTGAAATGCCACACCACCCACCTGAATTCAACAAAGTGTGGATGTAATTTAGGGGGGAGGAACTAACGAACGTTACGCACTGGCAGCCTAAGGGCCGCCGTCCTCGCACTGGCTCGCTGACGGGCTAGGGTCGCAAGACTAGCGAGGTCATTTACGTCAGATAAGCTTTAGGTGAGTCACGGGCCTAGAGACGAAAACCTAGTGAATCGCCGTCGTAGAGCGTGTTCGTCCGCGATGCGGCGGTTAAATCAAATGACAGAACTAAGTATGTAGAACTCTCTGTGGAGGGCTTGCGGACGCGGGTTCGATTCCCGCCGGCTCCACCAAATTCCGCTCTCGAACGTCGTCTCGTCGACGTTCGGCAAAAACCCCCGCTGGGCTTGGCTCAGCGGGGGTTTTTGTTTTCGATGCGGCTCACAATCGCTCAACGCAATCAGCGGCTGTCGCCGACATCCCGGTCCAGTTTCGCAATAGGGCCCGCCACCTGCTCGGGCCGTACACATGGCTGGCGTCGCCAGTCTCCTTATGCGACGCGCCCGTAGTGGTCTTCAAAGCGCACGATGTCGTCCTCGCCAAGGTAGGAGCCCGATTGCACCTCAATCAGCTCGAGCGGAATCTTGCCCGGATTTTCCAGGCGATGGGTCACGCCGAGCGGGATATAGGTCGACTGGTTTTCCGACAGCAACAGCACTTGATCACCATTGAACACCTTGGCGGTACCGCGCACGACGATCCAGTGTTCGGCGCGATGGTGATGCATTTGCAGGCTGAGCGAAGAGCCCGGATTGACGATGATGCGCTTGACCTGGAAGCGGTCGCCCTGATCGATGCCCTCGTACGAGCCCCAGGGGCGGAACACCTTGCGATGCGTGATCGACTCATGCCGCCCCGAGCTGTTCAGCCGCTCGACGACCTTCTTGACGTCTTGCGCCCGGTCACGGTGCGCCACCAGGATCGCGTCAGCGGTTTCCACAATCACCAGGTCCTTGACGCCCACTGCCGCCACCATGCGGTGTTCGGCGCGCACGTAAGTGTTGCTAGCGTCCTCAACCAACACGTCGCCAAACAGCGCATTGCCGTCATTGTCAACGTTTGCGATCTCGGCCAGGGCCGTCCATGAGCCGATGTCGTTCCAGCCCAAGCCTGCAGCCTTCACCACAGCAGCCTGTGCGGTTTTTTCCATGACGGCGTAGTCGATCGACAGCTTGGGGCTGGCGCCGAAGGCTTCTGCGTCGAGGCGCACGAAGTCCGCGTCGCGCTTGGCAGCGTTCAGCGCCAGCTCTGCCTGACGCAGGATGTCCGGCGCATGCTGGCGCAGTTCGTCCAGGTATGCAGATGCCTTCAACATGAACATGCCGCTGTTCCAGTAGTACCCGCCCTCTTCCAACAGGCGCGCGGCTGTTACCGCATCCGGCTTTTCTACAAAGCGCTCGACCCGGTACGTACCATCGGTGGCAGCCAGGGCTTCACCGCCGCGGATATAGCCATAGCCCGTATGTGGTTCGGTAGGCTCGACGCCGAAGGTGACCAGGAAGTTGTCCTTGGCAACGCCGGCGGCAATCGTGGCGAGCTTGCCGAACACCGCATCATCCTGGATCACGTGGTCCGACGGCAGCACCAGCAGCAGCGCGTCAGGCGTGGCCTGCAGCGCAAGCAAGGCCGCCACAGCCACGGCAGGCGCCGTATCACGTCCCATCGGCTCCAGCACGATCGCCGAAGGTTCCACGGCGATGCTGCGCATTTGTTCGGCCACGATGAAGCGCTGGTCCTCATTGGTGATCATGATCGGCCCGGCGACATTGCCGATACCGCGCAGGCGCAGCGCAGTCTGCTGCACCAGCGTGTGTTCACCGGTCAGCCGGAGATACTGCTTCGGATAGCCGCCGCGCGACATCGGCCAGAGACGGGTACCGCTGCCGCCACAGAGAATGACGGGGTAAATATTCATATCAACTCCCTCAGAGATCACTATTTGCTCAACCAGTGCACTTACCGGATTGCAACGTTGGTTGCTCCCGGCAACATCATTCCGCTCAGGCGCGCCTTTCGACGTTGCGCCCAAGCCCACATTCCGTACCACACGGCATTCCGGCTCCAACGCCATGCCTTGCGCAGCGGCCTTCGCCAATCGCCGGCAATCCGCTCAAGCGGGCGCGCAGCGGTCAACCCAAGCTTGCGGACGACCGCCTCTGGCGTGGTGAACAACCGCGTGTTCCAGTCCCAGTAGATCGGGTACCGCAGCAGCGCTCCGGCCACCAGCATGTCGAGCGTCAGGGTGCGCTGCCGCCACGGCAGTGCCAGCGCGTCGTGCGTCAATCCCCAGCCGGCGTAGAACGGCAAGCCATAGGTGAACACGCGCTTGCCTCGCAACAAGGCATCAAAACCGGCGAGTGACGACAGCACGTGCACCTCGTCGGCGCAATCGACCAGCGAGAGCACGTCGGCCTCGGCGTCGACAATGTCTGCCAGCTCGCGCGCGTGCACCAGCCCCTGCCGATTGCCCGACAACACATCCGGGTGCGGCTTGTAGACGATAAAACCATCCGGATTGCGTCTGCGCACGGCTTCCAGCAACGCTTCAGCGGTGCCGAGCGCCCCCGTACCGAAGCGGATGGAAGCATCGTCGGCCACCTGGCCCGCCACAAGAATGACGGTCTTGCCAGTCGGCGCCTTCCAACCTGGTGCGCGACGGCCAAGGTTGTACTTCGTGACGCCCAACTCAGAGACCAGTGCGCGTAGCGCCGCCGCCCGAACAAGCTCTGCATCGTCGAACTGCGTGGTGTTCAGGATGTGCGTCAGTTCGTTCGGGCTGCGCGCGTCAAAATACAGCCCCTCCCGATCCAGCACCTGGCTGCAAGGGGCGTTCATATCGGAACCCAGCCCATTCGAATGGAAGAAACCATCTTCCATACGCAGCATGGGCGCACCAGCAGGAATACCCTGCGCGCTTTTGCCGCCCCACACCACAGCGCGTTCGCCTGGCTCGATCTGCTCCGGTGCATGCGTCCAGCGCAATTTGCCACCGCCAGCGGTCAGGTAAGGCGTGGCGAAAAGCCGCTTCCATCGTTGGAAACGCACGCCGGCAACGCGTTGGCAATCCGCATAGCGCGTGCGTACCGCGCGCTGCAATTCAATGCTGTCGAGCGCGCGCTCGAGCGTGCCAACACGATGGGTTTCCGGATCCAGATAGCGCACAAGCCGCAGATAGACCGCGTCGAACAGCGCGGCGAGGGTCGGGCGGTGTTGACGATCTGGTATCAGAAGGTCATCTGCTGTCAGACCCCACCCTGCGTAATAGGGGCACCCGAACACGCGCACCGGCACGCCCGCCAATAGCGCGTGCATGCCTTCCGGCGCGCTCACTGTATAGACGTGGTCGACGTGCGACAGCGCGGCAAAGAAGCTGAACCCGGCGGCAACGCTACTTGCACCCGCAGGCAACTCACCCGCGCCAGATAGCCCACCAGCAGCGCCACGAGTGGCGGGCCAGATCCAGAATTCCGCGTTGGGGTGCTCACGCTGTGCCGCCGCCGCCATGCGTGCAAATGCGGCCCGCGTTGCATCCGCACCGCACGGCTGGTCGATCAGCAGCACGCGCGGTTTGCCGCGTGATTGCATCAATTCCGGCGGACACTCTGGCACGGCATCGCGCGCGACATCTGCTCGGGCGGCCACCACGCGCGCCATCAGGTCAGGCAGCCCCGGCGCGGTCCCAAGACAGTCGGCACTGGCAAACAAGGCTTGGAGGGCGTGCAGCAGTGGATCTCCCGCACCGCCTGGCCCGGGCAGCCTGAACCAGGACAGCATCGGCTCCCCCAGCTTGCACGTCGACCAAATCGGGCCGGGAAGCAAAGCCGGCGTGGTGGCGTCAGCAAGCCGTTTAAGCCGAAGGACTGCCCGTCCGGCCCACCACTCGCTCCACACACCACCGGCAATACCTGGAATTGAGGCAAGCGTGCGCCAACCTCGTGTCACGCCACGCAAAGTCGAGGTGGCCGGAGACGCGAGCCGAGTCGCCGCACCCACGTTGCTCATTTAGAGCAGGCCCTCGATAAACTGGTCCACCACCTCGAAGTGTTGCTGCCAGGTCGGCTCGCGAAACCCTTCAACGCGAACCAGTTGGCTCGCACGCTGCGGGCTGTTTGCAGACGCATACTCCTGAATGCGCGCCATCCAGCCAGGGCCGTCGAGCGGATCAAGGTAATCGGGAATATCGCCGGCAATCTCCCGGAACACGGGCAGATCACTGGCAATCACGGGCACGCGCATCGCAAGCGCCTCGGCCAAAGGCATGCCGTAGCCCTCCACGAAAGATGGGAACAGCAGGGCCTGCGCATGATGCAGGTAGTTATGGAGGCGCGCGTCGGAACAGTCGGCTTCTTCGATGACGACGCCGCGCAGGGCAGCACAGCGTTCCAGCATGTCGATCGCGTTTTCGCACTCCCAGCCACGCCGGCCAATGATGACCAGTTTGGGGGCACGTTCGCCCAGCACTTCAACCAGGCGGCGCCAGACGTGCAGCACAAACCAGTGGTTCTTGCGCGGCTCGATCGTACCCAGCATGACGAAATACGGCTGCGCAAGTGGGCGCTCGCCCACCTCGGCAGCGGGCACGCCGGAGGCCAAGCGGGCCACGACGGTTTTTGGTACCGACCAGCCCGAGCGCTGCGCTTCCTCCGTCAGGGAATCCAGCGTCGCCTGCGAATTGGCAATCACGCCCACCGCATGGCCAAGCGCCACACGCATCCGCTCCTGATGGGTCTCTCGCACGCCGGGGCGGCAATACTCGGCATGCGTGAGCGGAATTAAATCGTGCAGCATGAAAACCGTTCGGATATTCCGATTTGTTAACGATTGGAAATATCGCCCATATTCCAGGCCGGAGTGGCTGGTGTGCAAAAGCACGCCCCGATCAAATGGCTCGCGCCGCAAGGCGCCGAGGGTAGCACGCACCATTAGCATTCGTGCATCCCTCCAACGGGTGGAATCCTGTTTTAGCAACAGCGTGAAAGCCTGCGCAGATTCCCGCTCGGATAATACGGAATAGAATCCGCGCTCGCTCAGAACAGCCCGCGCGCGCGGTGCGTAGTGGCGGATATAGGCAAGGCCGACGCGATCCACACCGGTTGGTAGCGTCCGCTTTGCCAGCCTGTCCAGAAGCCGCGTGACGTCCAGAAATATCGGTAGCACTGTTTTTTATGCGAGTGTGAATCCACGCACGAAGCGCGAAAGTATGCGAAAGATTTTTACTAGAAACTGCGGCAGAGCTGCGTATTCTAGCGACGGGCATGGGATACTTGTGAAGTTTTGCTTGGCTTAAAGAATCCCCTTCAGAATGCGCAGCCTGTCCGCCTTGTTGGCGGCCGTGTCAATTGTCGGCACGGCTAGCCTTACCGCTTGTTCCATCGTTCCCTCCTCTGGCCCAACCAGGTCTCAGGTAACAGACGCGACCGAAGCATCCGTCACCGCAGGGATCCAGATCGTTGACGTGACCGAAGAGGTAGCTCAACGCCTTCTGGCAGAACGCCAGACAACCGACTTTGCCCGAACCTTGGGTGGCAGCACGCAATTTCAACAGCAACTAGGGGTCGGCGACGTCATTGAAGTGTCTGTCTGGGAGGCCCCGCCGGCCACCCTGTTTGGCGCCACCGGCATGGACCCGCGCGCTGCGCCAAGCAACGCTCGCGTTTCCGTGTTGCCCGAACAAACGATCAGCGGCGACGGCTACATCAATGTTCCATTTGCCGGGCAAATCAAAGCCGCCGGACGCACCACCACACAACTGGAAAAGGACGTTACCGCGGCCCTCAAGGGCAAGGCCAACCAGCCGCAGGTGCTGGTGCGGCTTTCCAAGAACGTCACCTCTTACGTCACCGTCGTGGGCGACGTTGCCTCCAGTACCCGCATGCAACTGACGGCACGTGGTGAGCGCCTGCTTGATGCAGTCGCCAGCGCTGGCGGCGTGCGCCAACCGGTGGACAAAATGACCATCCAGGTCACCCGCGGCAACACGGTCCAGACTCTGCCGCTGCAAACCATCATTCGCGACCCCCACCAGAATGTGCCGCTGCGCGCCGGCGACGTGGTCACCGCGCTATTCCAGCCGTTGAGCTTTACCGCACTTGGCGCCACCGGCAAGAACCAGGAAATCAATTTCGAAGCACAAGGCATTACGCTGGCGCAGGCAATTGCCCGCGCCGGCGGCCTGGAAGACTCCCGCTCCGACGCACAGGGTGTGTTCATCTTCCGCTTTGAAGACGTCGGCGCCCTACCCTGGCCGCGCCAACCGGTACGCACCACCCAGAACGGCAAGGTTCCAGTGGTCTACCGTGTGAACTTGAAAGACCCAGGGAGCTTCTTCGTTGCGCAGACGTTTGCAATGGACAATAAGGACTTGCTGTACGTGTCGAATGCGCCAATTGCGGAACTGCAGAAATTCTTGAATGTGGTGTTCACTGTGGCTTATCCAGTGGTCACCACGGTTAATACGTTCAAGTAGACGCACCAAGCATCGATCCCACCCAACGGTGGGATCGATCTTGTACCATCCAACTACCGGAACAGGAACCTGCCAGAGGCGGATGTTCGCAATGCCATTGCCATCGCCCACTGAGGCATTGATTTATGCTTGGCGGGCGAATTCGACAAGCGCCGCTCGCCGTCGCGGGTAGCGTGGTTGGTTCACACTTCGGTCAGGTAGAACTCCAGCGAGAAGCTACCGAGCTACAAATGGGCAAATGTAGCACTCGGGTTGAGAGTCTCTGCAAGCGGGGGGCTCCAGAGTTCCCTTGCGTAGCCCCCTCAAAAAGCGCCAACCTCAATTCGATGCCTCCAGCATCCAAGCGAGGGTCTCGCGAATATGAATCCACGAGATTGGGCCTACCGCACGCTGCAAACGCGCCGGACTACCAATCAGCTTGTGGACTTCACTCCCACGAACGAAAGATGGATTGGTGGTGATCTCTGGCCAATGCCCGGTCAAATCGCGCATGATCGCCAATATATCGCGCAACGAGTAGCCTGTTCCCGAACAGACATTAAATGTCTGCCCAGCCACATCCGCGCCGAGCAAGCGAGAATACACATCAACGACATTCCGCACATCCGAGAAATCACGAATGACATCCAAATTACCGAGCTCTAAAACAGGAGCTCGGTCGGCAAAGTGTTTGACTATCTTGGGTAACAAGAAATTGAGCGGCTGACCAATGCCCGTATAGTTGAATGGGCGAACGATCGTAATTGGCAGCTTATCACCCCATAATTTGGCGACATACTCCATCGCCAGCTTGCTAACAGCATAGTCATTTGCAGGCGCGAGAGCCTGCTCTTCAACGAGCGGCTGAACCTGCGCATTCCCATATACATTAGCGCTGCTCGCTAACAGAACAGCACTCGCTTGACTCCCCGACGCGGCGAGCGCATCAAGCAAATTTCGCGTGCCAACGACGTTCGTTTGATATATCGCGGCGGGGTCACTGTGCGCAACAAATGCAATGCCCGCCAAATGGATTACAACGTCCGGCCTGACCAACGAGACAACGCCGGAAAGCGCCCCGCGATCCAACAAGTCGCATGCGTGCACGGGCCATGACAACTCACCCGACGGCCGGTGCGAGAGACCACTGACAGCATAACCCGCGCAAGCGAGCGCTTGCGCGAGGTGACGCCCTGTAAACCCCTCGATACCTGTAATGAGCGCCCGCTTCATACTAGAAGGAGAATCCCGCTTGATTACGGCGGATATCGGCTTCCACCATCATCTGGCAAAGCTGCTCCAATGTGGTATGCGGCTTCCAATCCAGTTCAGCCTGCGCCTTGCTTGGATCGCCAATCAATAGGTCGACCTCTGCAGGGCGATAAAACTTCGGATTGATCTTAACAATTACCTTGCCAGTGTTGCGATCTATCGCGACCTCGTTTTCATCGCTTCCTTCCCAGACAAGATTGAGATCCGCTGCTTTGGCAGCCATGCTGACAAAATCCCGCACCGTTTCGGTGCGGTTTGTGGCGAGCACGTAGGTATCAGGCACGTCAGCCTGAAGCATCCGCCACATTCCCTCCACGTACTCCTTAGCGAAACCCCAATCTCGCTTCGCTCCCAGATTCCCCAACTCAAGCACATCCAGTTGCCCAAGGCGAATTTTCGCCATGCTGTCGGTAATCTTGCGCGTTACGAACTCTTGTCCGCGCAACGGGGATTCATGATTAAAAAGAATCCCACTGGCTCCAAAAATTCCGTAGCTTTCACGATAATTCACCGTAATCCAATGCGCATACAGCTTCGCAACACCGTAGGGGCTTCGCGGATAGAACGGCGTAGATTCCGTTTGCGGAATTGCTTGCACCTTCCCGAACATCTCTGAGGTACTAGCCTGGTAGAAGCGAATTTTAGGGTTTACAACCCTAATTGCCTCAAGCAGATTGAGCGGCCCGATACCAGTGATATCAGCCGTCGTCACAGGCTGATCAAACGAAACACCAACGAAACTTTGTGCCGCGAGATTATAAACCTCAGTCGCATTCGTGGTTTGCAGCAACCGAATACTCGAACTCAAATCAGTAAGATCATACTCCACCAATCGAAGATTTTGATGATTTTCAATCCCAAGCTCTTTAATTCTCCAGAAATTCACAGAGCTGGTGCGGCGAAAGGTGCCATACACAAGATAATTCTTGCTTAGCAAGAGTTCCGCCAGATAAGCCCCGTCCTGCCCTGTAATCCCCGTTATGACAGCTACTTTCATTTTTTGAAAAGTAAAATTTAAAAATTGTGGAAAAATTATCGAATTAGCGCAAGCGGCCCGGTAATCGCCTTACCAACTGCGACATCCCCTCGCGAGCCCCATCGCACCAATGTACTTACGACCTGCCGTGCGGCGCCCGCCACAACATGCGACTGCAAAATCCGATGGTTCATTTGAACTATAGCCGCCGCATACGTGTCCGCCCTGAATGTTTTGGCCGCATAATTCCGAGCCACCTCTCCGAGAGCAACTCGAATCTCCCGCCCCTCCACCAATCCCTCAAGGCAAGTTCGCAAGTCGGGAATTTCCCGCTCCGGTATGACCTTCATGACGGAGTCGCTGGGCAGGTCGCGATAGAAGCCCGTATCCGTCACTATAACGGCCTTCCCATATAGCATGGCCTCGATTGTCGATGCAGACGCGGCCTCTAAAGCTGGCCAGCGCAGACAACACATGATGTCTGCGTTCTGTATCTCGGTCGCCAGCTCTTCATCTCCAACCGGCCCTGTCATCGTGAGCTGCACGCCAAGCTGCCCAGCCAGTGCTGTCAACTCCTGAATAGTGTGCGACTCTGCTGGCCCAACTATGCGAAAAGAGACGCGATCGCGCAGCAATGCGCTTTCACCAATCGCCTTAATGATGCTCGAATATCGTTTGTTCGGATTGACGTGTCCAATCGTCAATACAATGAGGCGATCTGACTCCTCAATCAGAGCCTTTGGCTCAGTCCGTTCCAAATATGGAGCATCATAAGGCAAAGCCACTACTTCGGACGGACCACGACAGGAACGAGCAATTCGCTCCATAGCCCAACTCGAGTGAACAATCACCGCGGTCCCCATCGCTGCGATCCATTCAGTCATGGGTGCAAACTGACTCGCAAACTCGAGAAATGCTTCGGCACTAGAGTGATTAAAGAAAGACTGCGCGGTCTTTTCTCCGTAAATACCTGAAAGCACCGCGTTTGCCTTGTCGCGACCCATCCTCTCCGACCAAGACCAGAACAGATGACCCAAAAAATTGTCATGCAGAGAAATCACGCCTGGCGCAACTGGCAGCCACTCCAGACACCCCCGATGGTATGGATAGTGATTCCCGATCTGGTAAATAACCAACTCGGATTGCGCTGCAAGCCGCTCAACGCGCTTGCGCTCATTCCAATTAACAATCTCGCATGAAAACGGATGCGTTGCGCCGCCAAACTCCGCCGAATCCTCTGACCGAATCACCACTACTTCATGGCCCAACAGGAGAAGCTGCTCAACGATAAGCTTGGACACGCGACCGATTGCGGACGCTACCTTGATCGGAGTGAAGAACAGAATCTTCATGCCAATAACCTCGTGATCGTATTTGGCCAAGAGATCCGCATATCGGTCCAAAGGCTTCGCGCCGCCAGCCCCATGGCCCGGACAGACTCAACATCCCTACAAGCCCTCTCAAGAGCACCGGCCAACGACTCTGCAGTCGGCTCTGCAACCCAGCCCGTTTCGCCGTCTCTGACTAGACCAAGAACACCACCACTGTCAGACGCAGTAATAATTGGCTTCCCTGCGGTAGCAGCTTCCATTGCCACATATCCAAGAGAATCCTCGTCGAAGGGAAGATATGCGCAGGCTGTTGCCTCATTGACATAACGCGCCAACTCCATCCGACTCAAGAACCTAAGATCGATATGCACGCGCCCTTGCAAGCCATAGTGCTCGACTAAGCGCGCAAGCTTATCAGCGTCCTCAGGAGTATCCGGCGGCCCAGCCACTACCAGCCGAACATGCGATCCGGTGAGCGCCATCGCTTCAAGCAAAAGATGCTGCCGCTTCATTCCATTCACACGCCCGCCAGCGAAGACATAGCCGCTAGCTGTACCGCCAGTAAACAGCTCGGGGTCATTCAACGGGGGCAACAGCACCTCTGCATCAAAGCCGTTGTATTTCGCCAGTCTTTTACGAGTAACATCCGAGTTCGTATAAATCCGCCCGCATTCCGCGAACGCTTCATCATCCGCATTCTTGATGATTGAACGCGTCTCTTTTCCCGTTGCATCATCGGCGATGTTTGACTGTCCTGCATCAAACAAGTCGTACGCCTGTCGATATTGATGCAGCAGCCACAGAGTTTTCCTCGGATGCCTGATCAGGTAGGCCGGAAACTTCAACGCGATTACACGATCAACATTGCTAATCTCAAGGTTGCGTACCATCAGCATTTGCGACGGAATTCCGTAGGAAGGTTCCCATTGAAACGGAATTCTCAATACTTCAGCTTGATGCCCTGCAATAATCAGATTCCTTGCCAGATGGTCCGCCAACTCTTCGGCGCCGCCCCAAACAAATGGAGCCATATTGTTGACAACCAGCACCTTCATGTCAGCAACCTTTCTAGAACGTGCGACCAGGAAATATTCATCTCACCCACTCTCGACGCTGCGTTCAGTCCCATTTTTTGGGTGCCCTTGCGATCCAGATACAACCTATCCATCGCTTCGGCCAGCGCTTTCGGGTCAGGCTCTGCTATCAACCCGTTGACGCCATGTTCAACTAATTCACACACGCCACCGGAATCTACAGTTGCAAGAATAGGCTTCGAAGAATGAGACGCCTCGAGCGACGGATATCCATAGGAGTCTTCGTCCAGCGGTATATACGCAGCAGCCAAACACTGGGACAGCAGGTCGACTTTTCGTTGCTCCGATATCCATTCATTTTCAAAATGAACTCGATTTTGCAACCCTCGAGAAGCAATAGCCTTCTTCAACTGCAGGACATAACCACTTCCACCGCTCACTCCGCACAAGCGGAGTTTCACGGGGCTACGGGTATGCCTCATCGCCTCAATGAGAAGATGCTGCCGCTTGTGATGCTCTACTCGCGCTATGCAAACGATCTCGTCGTTAAAATCCTTGCACTCGAACCGCTCCGGCTGAAACAAAGGTGGATAGAGAACCTCGCTACCCACCCCATTAAATCGACTTAGCCGATCGGAGACGACTTGCGAATTCGCAAAAATCTTCTTCGCTTCCTTAAACGCAGCGGTATCCGTTCTGTGCAAAACATCCCGTATCGCACGATGCTTATCGTCGTCCGCAAACCCCCTATACGGGCTATCCCACAAATCATAAAAGGCACGAATATGGTGGATAAACCATAAAATCTTATGGGGATGCGGAATGACGTGTGCCGGCGGCCGGAAACAAATAACTCTATCCGCGGAAGCAGATAGATCTACCCATCGATATGCCGCCATCTGCGAAATAAGTGAATCCGGCGCATCCACATGAGGCAGATTCACAACCTCAACTCTGTGCCCGGCCGCCAAAAGCTCGATCTTCAGCCACTCAACAATATTCCGGTAGCCACCATCCGTGAATGGAACGATCGATGAACAGAGTGCAATCTTCATAGCGATGCAATCGCTTGACCAAGCTCATCGGCAACTCTATAGACGTCGTCGTGTGTCAGCATCTGATGAGTCGGCAGATTAATCCCTCGCTGAGCCCACAGGTCTGCCACTGGGAACACGCCTTCCTGCATATACGGAGGCAGGACGTGCATCGGATAGAAGACGGGCCTCGTTTCGATACCTCGGTTGTTGAGCGCTCGCATAACTGCGTCACGACGCTCCTCCCCACCATCGCGCAGGAAGATGTTGTACATCCAGTAAACCTGCTTGGCGTTCGGAGTCTGGACCGGTAGTTGTATCTGGCCGCCCAATGAGGAAAGCGCCTCATCGTACCAGCGAGCAATCATCTGACGATCCGCAAGAGCGGCATCGATATTCTCCATCTGCGCCAATCCGATGGCTGCTTGGATGTTCGTCATCCGGTAGTTGTAGCCGATCACTGGAAACCAATAGCGACGCCCCGGGTCCATGCCTTGCCCACGATACAAACGGAGCTTAGAAGCAAGCTCATCGTCGTTGGTCGTAACCATCCCGCCTTCGCCGGTAGTTACGATCTTGTTCCCGAAGAAGCTAAATGTGGCGCATTGCCCAAAAGACCCAACCTTTCGCCCGTCGTACTCCGCACCGTGAGCTTCAGCGGCATCCTCAAGCACGAACAAATTGTGCTTTTTAGCGATCTCCATAATCGCCCCCATTTTGGCTGGATGCCCGTAAAGATGTACTGGAATAACGCCCTTGGTTTTTGAAGTAATGCGGCGACAGAAATCTTCTGGATCGATATTCATCGTTCCCGGCTCCACGTCAACCAAAACCGGCGTGGCGCCACAGTAGCGAACAGCATTGGCTGTCGCAATATAAGTAACAGTTGGAACAATAACTTCATCACCAGGCTGCAAACCGAGCGCGACAAGCGCCAGATGCAGAGCGGTGGTGCCGTTATTGGTGGCGATAGCATGCTTCACACCACAGAATTTCGCAAATATCTCTTCAAAATTGGTAATATATTTTCCGTTCGAGGAAATCCATGTGCTATCCAAGCAATCAAGCACGTATTCGCGTTCTTTCCCCGCCAACTTTGGTTCTGCTACAGAAATTCGCTTCATGACAGTTAATTATCCTTGTTTTTGATTCTTGCCGGATGCCCAATGGCTTTACTAAAGGCAGGAACATCCCGAACGACAACAGCTCCCGCGCCGATGATGCAGCGCTCCCCGATAACCACCTCAGGAATAACGACCGTTCCAGCCCCCAGGAACGATCCATTGCCAATCTTCACAGATCCAGCCAGCACACAACGGGGCGCAACGTGAGCACCCAAACCGATATGGCAGTCATGATCCACAGTGGCCCCGGTATTAATGATAGCTAAATCTTCCACTTTAGATTCAGCATTGATTACAACCCCTCCCATAATTGCAACACCGCGACCAATGGTCGCAGAGGGTGAAATAATCGCAGCCGGACTAATTGCACTCACCAATTGATATCCGATTTTGAGCGCTCGTTCGGCGGCGCGCTCACGAACCAGGTTCGAGCCGATTCCGGGGAATACCTTGGAATATCCGGCATCTAACAATTCGTCCAGATGGTGATCGCCACATAGCACGGGCACACCAACGCAAGTCTGCACCCCTTCAGACGCGCTAATACAGTATTCAACACTGTACCCACTCGCCCTCAGTATCTCTATGACAACCTTGGAATGCCCTCCACCGCCCAAAACAATCACTGACTCTTTCATGCTCAACTTCCCGCCCTGTTCCACATCTTCGAGAGCGGCCGCGCGAAGAAAAGATTTACGGTTGAAGTTATCTCCAAGTCCGCTACCGAAATATTATATAGCTCGCCAGTCTCAGCATGTATGGCTCGGTACTCGAACCCAAGCACATCGAAATTTTCGAGCCAAGCTCGAACCGTAAGCCCCACTCGCTTTAAGTGAGACAGGCCGAACTCTACGATGACACCGACATCGTCGCTACGCGCCAACAACGCCTTAGCACCCGCAATCACAGCAGTCTCCTCGCCCTCCACATCAATCTTTATCAGATTGGCAGCAGGTAGTTGAGCCATCGCATGATCAAGGGTCGTAACCTGAACCTGAATTGAACTCTCGGAAGCAGAGAATGACGGATCCAGCGGGTAAAGCGAATGATGGCCGCTGGTCATACCGAGATAAAGGGTGCGTTCGGTCTGCTCATTGGATACCGCTACGTTATGTATCTCGATCATCTCGGCGAAACCGTTCATCCAAGTCGTTCGCTCGAGCAATTGCGCTGTAGGCGTATAAGGCTCAAATGCAATCACCCGCCCATCGCCCCCCATGGTTCTCGCTGCGGCAAGGCTATGCATTCCCACATTTGCGCCTACGTCGATAAACACGTCCCCAGGTGAGAGCAGACGCTCAATCAACTGGCGCGTGCCCGACTCGAGTTCTCCGCTCTCTATCAATGACGCGATCAAAGCATGATCATCCGCTCCACACAGTACGTAGCCGACTGCTGTGCGCACCATGACCGGCCCAGCCCCGCAAGGCACCGCATGCCTCCGAGCTCCCGCCAAGCTATAGACCTCGATTCGGTCCATCTGAGGCGCGAATCGACTAAGTTCGGTGTGCAATTGCTGCTGCAGAGCGTGGCCGTCCACCAACTTGGTCAAAATGGCACGATTTGCGCTCTCAATACTTTGCGGAAAAGCCTCATTCAACGCGAGATGCGCCTCCTCCACCGTCCTGGCTAGATGAGTCTTCGCATCCTGCATGCGAGCCGCCATGTCGTGCTTGAATCGGTCTAGCTGCGAAGTGAGCATTGCAAACTTGCTCCGCAACAGCTCCTGGGCAGCCAAGCCATCCGAAAGCTTGGACAGGATTGTGCCTTGCGTCTCCTGAATCGCTTTAGGAAACGCTGCAGCCAGATGCGAACTCTCCCGTATAATCACTCGCCCAAGATCGGCACTCGCATCGCGATTATGCCGCATTAATTCCCCTTGGTAGTCACTCAGGATTCTTGTGAGTTTCCCCTCGGAATCGCGTAGTCCATCAGACAACCAGTCTTGGGACAGCTTGATCGCTTTCCTGAGCGCGCCAGCCTCACTGGATACTGAATCGACCACGCGCGCATTCTCGGCGCTCACCAGAGAGGCCAAATGGGAAGCATGTCCCTCAATCCTCCCGATGAGCTGTGCATTGGCCGCAGCTTGATCCGAAATGTGGATCAGCATTTCCTCCCGCACATCATTGAGCGCCTTGGTGATGCTCAAATCAAGCTGCGCGGCAGTCGACCGAATATTCACCCCGACATCTTCTTCAAGGACGTTCAGCGCAGATTTAAAGTAGCGCACATCATCGCTCACCTCAGCGGACACCGCTGCGAGCCCTGCCTGCAGTGAAGCGGCAGCTGACTGAACTTTTTCCCCAACGCTCTTTTCTAGAACACCCAGCACCGACTTCATGTGCCGGTCATATTCGCTTACCTCAGCAGACACAGCCACGAGTTCTGTCTGCAGCGAAGCAGTGGCTGATTGAATTCTTGCCCCAACGTTCCCTTCTAGAACACCCAACCCGGATTTCAGATGCTGGTCATATTCGCCAACCTCAGCAGACACAGCTGCGAGGTCCGCCTGAAGCGGAATTACAGCAGAACGAATCGTGGTCCTGAGGTTCTCCTCAAGGGTATCCAACGCGGACTTTAGGCGCCGATCACCGTCCCGTACCTCGGCAGTGAGCGCCGCGAACTCGACCATCAGTTGAGCGTTGGCCTCGCGGGACTGGTTTCTGTTTTCCGCAACCAACTGCAAGACCTCTGTCCTGCCGGATTGCAGCACATCCATGATCCCGGCCAACGATGACTCATGATGCAAACTAAGCTGACGAACATCGTGCGCAAGACCACGAGCGATCTTCAGATTTTCGGCGACGACTTTAGGCAGACTAACGACATCAATCATCTGTTTGATAACCGGTAGCTCTCCTAGCCGCTTAAGCGCAACGACAAGACTTAAGCCAGCGACGCGATTGCCGGCGCTCTTTCCCTCGCTAGACCTCTTGATGTCCACAAGAATGGACAGTTTTCCTTGTCCAGCCGAGAGACGGGTGCTGTAGTGCTCTTTACCGACGCTATCAGGCTCTCGACCCAGCACCGCACGAAACGCTTCCGAGATGAAGCGATCACCATCGCGATCAAGAATTTCGCGTAGATGATATTGCCGCACAGCACAGACGACCTCGACCACCCATCCGAAGAGGAATACCTGCCTGCGCTTAAGGAAAAAGTATGGCCAGCGCAAGCGCTCTCGCCACCCGGCCGCGCTTTTTCCCTCACCAGAGTTAGCCAGTTGCCCAAGCACCTGCAAGCGCGAAGCCCCTCCCTTGAGGCGCTCTCGATAGTAGGTTATCCCGATTGAGTCGGGCTGCCTTCCCAAGATCGTAAGGTAGGCGCCCTGGATGAACTCGTCCCCATCCAGCAACAATAGATTCGCCAGATTGCCCGTAATATTCGGGGCTGGTCCGCCGGTCAAACCGTTGCTCCGAAGGCTCTCTGCGGCGCCGACCGTGGGCGGGACGGAAACCGGCGTTGGGATAGATGTGATTATCAATTGCTCAATGAAATCCCCCATGCTGGGAGCGTACTCAGCGCTATCCCTATCCTGGAGAGGAACGAAAGCTACACATCCGCCCAGGGCGACATTGCCGCTAACGGCCTCATTTTCCGGATTCGGGAGATTCCCATCTTGGTGAGCGCTTTCTGCGGCGAGCTGTCTAACAGCGTCGCCCACTAGGTCCTTCAGGCTGGGATAGTGAATCGATGGATTCCCTGTCGCGCCCGCGAACCCACCCCTGGGGTTGGCCCTAGAAATCGGATCCCCGGCATGCGCCGCATACCCCTTGCTGCCGACAGAGCCTTCGATCCATGCGGGATGTACCAGAGGAAAAGTCATTGGCAACACAGAGAGGCGACTTAGTTCGTGACCCTCGTAGCCGCGATACACCCCTGAAACGCCGCCCCCTCCCTTGCCTACGAGGTTGCAGGCAGGGGAAATGCAAAGCTCATTGTGCGTGAGCATGGCGTATATGACTGCACTGGACCAGATGCCGCCCTTCTCAGAATGCAAATCGTCCAAGTGACCCAGCCAGGAGGGCACCTCAGTCGTACGCTGAAGAAGGTTCTGGACCTGCCTAGACTGCCTTAGCTTTGGCCATTCTGTCGCCCGAACGTCAACCATCTGCCAACTACGGCGCCAAGTGGCCAATCCAGAGATCAGAGGTGTCTCAAGGAACCAGTAGCTCGCGGCAATTTCGACGTCGGAAATGCAACTGCTGCCGCTGATACCGAATATCCGTCGATCGCTTCTATACCTCTGAAGAAGTTCACCGCAGAACCGAAAGAACGAGGGGTCAGGGAAACAGTCATCCTCAAGAATAACCCCCTCTTCTACGTGATCGAAGAACCAGTCAATCGCTTCGAACATCCCACTTTTGCGGCCGAGATTTCGATCGCTTGACTTCCAGTGGACCTCGCAGTCCCAATCGACGTCGATAAGACCCCGCGTCACTTTGCACAAATCAGCATCACGAGGGTGCAATGGACGCGGGCCATCTGCGGCGATGAACAGCTTCGACGGTTTGACCGCCCTGATCACTTGGAACAGGTCGGCTGTTTCGCTTGGCCGATTGAAGATGGTCAGCAGGACGGGAGGACAATACATCTCTTCACGATCTCAAATATTGTTCGAACCAGCGCTCCGGCTGCGCGCCAGTGAAAAGGGGGCTGGCACTCAACGGCTTCACCAACGACCGGTTACACCATTTCACGCATCGGTTCCTTGTCTTTAGATCTGCCGTGCCGCTTAGAGCGAACCGAGGCCTCACGAATGTGAGTACAGCCGCGCTTTGGCCCTCGCGACAGCAGTCTGACTGCCAAAGATGCAAGGGCGAGCCCTACGCGACATAGTGTTTCCTGGGCTGGGTTATCGGGCGACGTCGGCTAGTAGCGTCTTCAGCGCATCGGCGCTATCCGCCCAACTCAAGCAACGCAACTGGTCGCTGCGTCGCGCTCCCCCTCGCTGTATTTCATCCAGCCAAGCCGCGAGCTGAGGGGCGAGATCTGCGCCAGTGCGCGCGCTAAAGTAGCTTGCGTGCTCGCCCACCACTTCGCGGAACACAGGAAGATCGCGCACCAGCAAAGGCATCCCGTAGCGGGCGGCCTCAACTAACGGCAACCCGAAACCCTCCGCTTCAGAAGGCATGATCAGACCGCCAAGATTGGCATAGAGCGCCGCCAGTTGCGCATCACTCACGTCGGCCAACCAAACCAACCGCTTTCCAGCTTCAAGATGACACCGCAGCCGCTGCGACAGGGCCTCTACGCACCAACCTTCCCGACCCGCAATCACGAGCGTCACCTCTGAGCCCATCTCCCATAGCAACTCAAAAGCATCCAAGAGTTGCGCATGCCCCTTGCGTGGCTCAACGGTTCCAACTACCAACACACTTTGTCGGGCGAACCCGGAGCTTCTGCCCCGCAATTGCGGCACCAATTGATGCAACGCACCCGATGCTTTCGGAAACTCCGAACCCAGATGGAACCACCTTACGGCAGGCTCGCACCCAGCAACTCCGCAACACCGACGCAGCCAAGTTGAAGCGTCTTCTGCCACTGATCGTGAGATGCAAATTAGCACGTCGGCATGAACGGCGAGTGTATTCAGCCAGCGTACGAACGACTTTGCTGATGGCGGAGTAAACCAATGCGGCTGCAATGCCGGCAGCAAATCGTAGACACAGAACGCAAATCGCACTCCTTCTGCGCGCCAGGCCAAAAACTCACGTTGCCGGCTTGGGACGATCCGGCTACTTAAATCCAGTCCCAAAAAGATATCCCCCGCCGACAAGCGAATTGAAGTGTCCGCACCATATGAGGAACTCGAGTCTAACGACGACAGATACTCATTGGCGTAGCGATAGGACGCCTTCCGCCCAGCCCGGACGGGGCGCACCTCAAAGCCGTCGGGGGGATTTCGCAGCAACTCCAACAAGAGAGAACGCACCACTCGCTGAATGCCAGTGCCCGCATCGCGCTGAGAAATGATAGATACGTCCACAAGCAACTGATTCGGCTCAGCTCGGGCATGCCTGACGCGGGCAGGCTCAACTGTATGAATTGCGCGCCGAGCGATACTTGCCCACCTGCCGGGCCAGCGGACAGCCGCGAAAGCGAGCATGAGTGCCCGATAGCGCTTAAGCGCACTGTGCAGCTGAAACGAATGACCAAGCCGCGGCAACGGCAAACTCATGCCCCGCTTTCCTGATAGAAGGTGTAAGCATCGTCAATCTGCTCAAACACGTGCAGCTTGCCCCCGACCAGCACTGCGGCACGGTCGCAATGTTCGCGGATGTAGCCAGCATCGTGACTCACAATAATCAGTGCACGATCGCGGCGACGTTCGAACAGTTCCTGGTGACACTTGGCATGAAAACGGCTATCACCCACCGCTACGATTTCGTCGATCAGAAAACAATCGAATTCAATCGCCATCGAAATGGCGAAGGCCAGACGTGCGCGCATGCCAGCGGAGTAGCTTTTTACCGGCTCGCGCAGGTAGTAGCCTAGTTCGGAAAATTCCTGCACAAATGGCTCAGCGGCCTCAGCGTCTGCCCCATAGATGCGGCAGATGAAGCGCAAATTGTCCATCCCGGTCAGGCTACCTTGAAATGCCCCCCCAAAAGCAAGCGGCCAGGAAACACTCATCTCGCGAACGATTCTTCCGGAGGTCGGTAATTCGGCCCCACTGATCATTCGAATCATGGTGGACTTGCCGGCTCCATTGCGGCCGAGAATACCGATCTTCTCGCCTGGAGCCACACGCAGGTTGATGTCGTGCAGCACGCGTCGGCGTCCCTGACGAGTGTGGTAGTCCTTGCAGACGTTTTGAAGCCCAATCATTCTGGTTCAACTCGCTTGCTGGCATCTCGTGCCATTAGGAGCCCAACAAACAAGAAGACAAGGTCGGCGATCACCATAAACTCAACGTTGTAGTGAGGCTTCACCAATGAACCAAAGTAACCTGCCCTAAGCATCTCAACACCATGCACCATCGGCAGAAACAAGATTAGCTTCTGTGCGCTTGTTGGCAACCATTCAACCATGAATACCGAACCCGACAGAGGAAACAAGAGGTAGGCAATTGTGTGCCAAAGCCGATCGGCGGTCTCGCTACGTTCGCTAAGTGCTCCTACGATCAGGCCCAAGCCAGAGCCGAAGACTGCGAGATACACCCAGCCCCCAATCACCAGCGACAAATTCTGCGGCAACTCCATCAGACCTACGATTGAGAAGAAAGACGTCAAGACGACCGCCGAAATCGTCGCCCCGGAAATTTCGAGCACAAGGCGAGCGAAGAACAGGTCAATCACGCGTACATTGCGATGATAGAGAAGGCTTAGATTCGGCTGGATTGCCAATGCGCAGCGATTGGCGCAATTTCGCCAGAGCAACACTGATGAGTACCCCGATACCGCGAAGGCAGTGATTGGAAGACTCGACCCGTGGGTCGACTTCGTCAATGTCCAGAGTGCTGTCACACCAAGGGTGAACAACATCGGCTCGATGAACACCCACAGGAAGCCGATGTTGTGGCGCCCATAGCGGGTGATAATCTCCCGCATCAACAGCGCGCCAATGACGCGTAGTTGAATACGCAGCGATCTCAGCAAAGGTGTGTCGTGATGGACTGCGCGCATCTTAGTCGTGATGCTCGCGGACACCGGCCAGCAGCAAGCTCAGGACACCCCATATAATCATTCCAAGAGCAAACACCTCAAATATCTGCTTCAGGCGCTTCGGCTCAATCGCCACGTCCGGCTGGTTCGGCTGCACCAGACGCTCCAAATAGAGTTGCTTGCGCTGCGCTTCAGCACGAGCATTCTCCAACGCCGCCATGGTGGAAGCCAGTTGCTTGTCGGCAAACTGCGAGTCCAACTGAAGTCGAGTGTAGGTAGCGGTCTTGTCCGATAACGAACCCTTGACCCCGGTCACACCGCCTGTCGCTTCCTGAATCTGCTTCTCCAGCGCGCCAATATTGGTCTTCAGTACCGAAACCTGAGGATTCAACGGCGCGATGGCTTGCAACTGGGACAACTGCGTCTGCGCGCTGAACAACTGTGCCTGCAGCGTCGTTACCTGCTGCAACTGCAAGGCCGACTGCTTTTCCGGATCGAATACGGCATTGGATTTACGGTAAGCCGCCAGCGCCGCCGCTGCATCCTTGGCCTTGACGGTGGCCGCATCCACTTCACTGCGCGCAAACTGCACCATGTCTTTCGCTGCGCGCTCGTTCATGCGGTTGATCAAGTGCTCGCTCAGTTCCAGCAGAGACTCGTTGATCTTGACCGCGTCTTGCGAGGTGAACGAACGCACCTGCAACGTGGTGATCGCGGAGGTGGTGTCAAACTCAACCGAGACCACACGCTTGTTGTAGTACTTCCACAGCGACTCGAAGCTATCGTCAAACCGACGCAGGAACCGGCTCAGCATGTCGCCATGGTTGCCGTAAGCATCGAGGATATAGTTGTCGCGATTCAGTTCACGCAGAGCATCACGCGACTCGATGTAGTCGATCACCGGATACGTGTCATCCTGCGCCCGCGAGAAACCAGTGCCTTGCAGGAGCGCACTGAGGCTGCCACTCTGGCTTTGTCGTTGCGGACTGCGTACGACAAAGCGCGACTCAGAGACGTAGATGTCGGACGCAATGACGCCGAAATAGAGCGTTGCGAGAACGGTTGGAACCACAACGGTACCGAGAAAGAGCCGGTTAACGCGTTTTAAACGCAACCAAAGCCCATCCTTGCTTTTGGTCGCCTCAGCGGCCGTGTCTTCCCTCAATACTGTATCCAACGTATTTTCCAGAACAGTGCAGCCCGGCGCCGCGCAGGGGCTGGTGCCCTGATCTTGGGTAAGCATTCAACGCCGGACGATCCATCAAGAAGCGCAGATTCATCTGCGCCATACCAGCCCAACATGACGCCTGCACGCAACTGCCGCAGACTCGCAATTTTGGGGCACCGATTATAGCCAGCGCTTCATGGCGGCGCCATTATGCACCGCCGCCAGTTGCATCCAGTTGACAGCGGCCTCCAGGAATTTCCTTACGAGGCATGGCCGCTTACGGTATCCTCCCACCCTGCCCGAAGGGTTACCACGGCTGGCCTCGCCATGCCGTACGGGCCTCGCCGCCCCACCTCTTCTTTTTTAATCATTCCTTAACATTCAGCCGGCCGCCCCGCTTCCTCATTGATGCGCCGATCTTTTCTCGCCCTGCAAGGCACGGCTTCTCCGTTCTTCCGCCAGTTGCTGTCTGCCCTAAGTGAGCGCGGACACCGCGTGCAGCGCGTGAACTTCTGCGGCGGCGACCTTGCATATGCCGGAACCGAGGCTGGATTCAATTATGCGGACGACGTCCAAAGCCTTCCTGGCTGGTATTCCGATCTGCTTAAATCGGGCGACTTTACTGACATCCTACTCTTTGGGGATTGCAGAAAAATCCATAAGCCGGTATATCCGGTTGCCGAGCAAAATAATGTTCGTGTAAACGTTTTTGAAGAAGGTTATGTCCGGCCGCATTGGCTTACCATGGAGGCGCATGGGGTCAATGGCCGTTCACGCTTGCCGCGTGACCCGGCCTGGTATCGCGAGCATCGCGCCGTGACGCCGCCCAGCCCCGCTGGCCAGACCACCGGTTACAACCTCTACGAACGGGCCTTCCACGACATCCGCTACCGCATGGCTAATGCCTTGTACGCCAGTCGCTTTCCTCATTACGAAAGCCACCGCCCCCACAATGGCTACCGCGAATACGTGGGGCTGGCCAGGCGCCTGCTTCAGCAGCGCCCGCACAAGGTCGAGGCGGAGCGGCTTACCGAGCGCCTGCTGACAAAGAAGCTGCCCTATTACCTGTTTCCGCTGCAGCTGAATTCGGACTCCCAGATTCAGGTCCATTCGCCGTTCGATAGCGTCCGGCAGGCGATTGACCGGGTACTCACGTCGTTCGCCGCACATGCCCCTGCGGATGCGCTGCTGATCATCAAGAACCATCCGCTGGATACCGGGATCATCGAGTATCGCCGCTACGCCAAGGAAACCGCAAAGGCGCTCGGCATGGCCGACCGCATTGAATTCATTGATGCGGGCCATCTGCCGACCTTGCTCGACCATGCGCGCGGCGTGGTGGTGGTCAACAGCACTGTCGGCTTGTCCGCCCTGCACCACCGCCGTCCGCTGATCGCGCTGGGCACGGCCATCTACGACATGCAGGGCATGACCTGGCAAGGCTCCCTGGATGCATTCTGGCGAGAGGCCGAAGGACCGGACATGGCGCTCTACCAGGCGTTCCTGGACTACCTCGTGCACCACACGCAGATCAACGGCGACTTTTACACCCGCAAGGGCATCGCCATGGCCACAGCCGGTGCGGTGAAGCGACTGGAGACGACAGCCCATGACTGATCGCCGCCCCCGTTGCATCGTCATTACTGGCGCCAGCGCAGGGATTGGCCAGGCGCTGGCCCACGCCTATGCAGAGCCCGGCGTCACGCTGGGGCTGGCCGCACGCGATGCTGCGCGGCTGGAAGCCTGCGCGGAGCAATGCCGGCAGGCGGGCGCCACCGTGGTCACCGCGCAAGTGGACGTTCGTAACGCCGACGCCGTAGCCGCGTGGCTGACAGCGTTCGACGATGCACACCCGATCGACCTGCTGATCGCCAACGCCGGCGTGGCAAGCACGCTGTCTTCGTCCAGCGACTGGGAAGACCTGGCACGCACGCGCGAGGTGTTTGACACCAATTTCTACGGTGCATTCCACACCCTGCTGCCTGTGCTGGAGCGCCTGCGCGCGCGCAAACGCGGGCATGTGGTGGTGGTCAGTTCGCTCGCGGCCATCCGTGGCATGGCCATCTCGCCGGCCTACTGCGCAAGCAAGTCGGCAATCAAGGCCTATGGCGAGTCGGTGCGGCCGTTGCTGGCAGCCGATGGGGTGCGCCTGTCGCTGGTCTTCCCCGGCTTCGTCAAGACGGCGATGAGCGATGTCTTTCCGGGTGACAAGCCCTTCCTGTGGTCGGCCGAAAAGGCGGCGCGATATATCCGCGCCAAGCTGGAGGCCGGGCGGGCGGAGATCGCATTTCCGGCGCTGCTGGCGCTCGGCATGCGCCTGCTGCCGTTGCTGCCCCCACTGCTGGGCGACCGCATCCTGGACCGGCTGTCCTATCTGCCCCGGGCAGAGCGCTGACGCAACATGCCGGGCACAGTCATCCTCCTGCTTGCCCTAGCGATGTCGTTCCTACCGGACGCCATCGCTTTGCCGCGTTCCGCGCCGCCGTGGCGGCGCAGTGCGGCCGCCCTTGCCACGCATGTTTTTTCTGTGGCGACAGTGTTCCTGCTGACGTTGGCGATATCGGCACGCCCGCTGTTTGCGGGGTTCGTAGCCGTGTCGCTGACGGCGCTGCTGGCCGTGGTCAGCAACGCCAAGTACACATCGCTGCGTGAACCACTGGTCTTCACAGACCTGAGCCTGTTTAGCCAGCTGTTCCGCCATCCACGCATGTACTTGCCGTTCCTGAGCCTGCCCAACGTGTTGGCGCTCGGCGTTGGTGTGGCGGTCTTCGTGGCGGTGCTGGTGCTGAGCACACCACTGCCAGATGCCCCGCGAGGGCTGCTTCTGGCCGGCGCTGCAGGCTGCGCCCTTGTGCACGCGTTGGCTGCGCGCGCGCTGCCACTGGCGATACAGCCCGACACTGACCAACGCCTACACGGCTTCTACGCGGTGTTCGTGGCCGGCCTGCTCAATGGCCTGCGCCCCTCCACGGCAGCGGCACTGCAAACGGCGATGAGCCGTGGGCCGTTCTCGCGCACTGCAGAGCCGGCCGTACGGCCGGACGTCATCGTCATCCAAAGCGAGTCGTTTTTCGATGCACGCCGGCTTGGGGCAGCGGTGCGCGCCGATCTGCTACCGAACTTCGACGCGGCATGCGCAGCAGCAGTGCAGTGCGGCCAGTTGGAAGTCCCGGCCTGGGGCGCAAACACGATGCGTACGGAGTTCGCACTGCTTTCGGGCCTGGATGCCGCCGCACAAGGCTATGCGCAGTTCTACCCGTACGCCTATATTCGCCGGCCATGCACCTCACTGGCGGGATGGTTCGGTCGCGCGGGTTACCGCACGGTGGCCATGCATCCGTATCACGGGGATTTTTTTGGCCGGAATCGCGTGCTGCCGTTGCTGCATTTCGATCGGTTTCTCGACATCCGACATTTCGATCAGGCGCGGCGCGCTGGCCCCTACGTGGCTGACGTTGCCGTGGCCGATGCCATTCAGGCCGAACTGGAAGCCGCCGGCGATTCACCAGCGTTCGTCATGGCAATGACCATCGAGAACCACGGCCCGCTGCACCTGGAGCGCGTAGCTCCCGGCGAGGCCGCCTCTTATCATGCGTTTGGCGAAGGCAAGCCGTGGGATGACCTGACGGCCTACCTGCGCCATTTGGTGAATGCGGATGCCATGGTCGGACAACTGACGCGCTATCTGGCTGGCCGCAAACGCCCCGCGATCCTGTGCTTCTATGGCGACCATGTGCCGGCACTGTCGGCGGTGTATCGCCAGACTGGCCAGCAGCCCATGGATAGCGACTATCTGGTGTGGCGCAGCGATGCTGTGTCCACATCGCCCCCCCGGCAAAAACGCGTGCGGGCCCGTATCGAATCGCTGGGGCAGTTGCTGATCGATTGCATCAGCGCACCACTACCGGCATCGCGGGATGCCGGGACATCAAGAACAAACACGGCCAACACTGAGAACCAGCAGCAATAGTCTCTGCCATCCGGGTATGCGCCAGGGTGGCAATGTGAAGCCGCAAGCAGAGCAGAAATCGAGCAGGTTAAGAAGATGAAGGATGCAATCGCTGTAGTCGGAATGTCGTGTCGGTTTCCGGGAGGAGTGCATAGCCCGGAGGATTACTGGAGGCTTCTGGTTGCCGAAACCGATGCCGTGACCGAGGTGCCACCCGACCGCTTCAGTACCGAGTTCTATCAACACCCCTCCAAGCGCGAACCCGGGAAGAGCTACACCTTCGCAGCCGGCGTCATCGACGACGTGGCGGGCTTCGACGCGGAGTTCTTCGGCATCTCGCCACGCGAAGCGCAGCAGATGGATCCGCAGCAGCGCCTGCTTCTCGAGCTGGCCTGGGAAGCGTTCGAGCATGCGGGACATGCGCCCCAGCAAATGGCTGGCCAGGACTGCGCAGTGTTCATCGGCGTGGCAGCACAGGACTACGGCGACCGCGGCGTCGACGACCTCAGCGTGGTGGATGCGTATTCCGCCACCGGCAATACGCTGAGCATCGCGTCCAACCGCATCTCGTATCTGTTCGACCTGCGCGGACCGAGCATGTCGATCGACACGGCGTGCTCGTCGTCGCTGGTCGCGCTGCACCAGGCGTGCAATGCAATTCGTGCCGGAGAGGTGGAAACGGCCCTGGCTGGCGGCGTCAACCTGCTGCTGCATCCGTTCCCGTTTGTCAGCTTTGCCAAGGCGTCGATGCTGTCGCCCAATGGGCGTTGCCGCGCGTTTGATGCCTCCGGCGACGGTTATGTGCGAGCCGAAGGCGGTGCACTGGTCATGCTCAAGTCGCTGTCCAAGGCCCTGGCCGACGGCGACACCATCCACGCTGTGATCACGTCGTCGGGGGTCAACTCGGATGGCCATTCGCAGGGTGGCATCAACGTGCCAGCATCGGCAACGCAAGCGGCGTTGCTCGAAAACGTTTACGCCCGTGCAGGCATCGACCCGCGCGAGCTGGACTACCTGGAAGCGCACGGCACTGGCACCGCAGTTGGAGACCCCATCGAGACGCGCGCGCTGATTGACGTCATCGGCAAGCTGCGCAGCCCCGATGCGCCGCTGCTGATCGGCTCGGCCAAGACCAATGTGGGTCACCTGGAGACGGCGTCTGGCATGGCGGGTCTGATCAAGGCGATCCTGTGCCTGAAGCACCGCGCAGTGCCAGCATCGATCCACTTTCGCACGCCGAATCCCAATATCGACTTCACGGGCGGCAACCTGCGTGTGGTCGACCGCTACACGCCGCTGCCACCCAAGGACACGCCTCTGCTGATTGGCGTGAATTCGTTCGGTTTCGGCGGCACCAATGCACACGTGCTGCTGCGCGAAGCCGCGCCGTCCACCAAGGCGGTCGCAACCGGCAAGGCACCAGACCGCTCCGCCCCGCTGATGCTCAGCGCGCGCTCGGAAGACGCGCTGCGAGCGCTGGCTGCCGCCTATCGCGACCAACTGAACGCGGGCATATCGTGGCAGGCACTGGCAGGCGCCACGGCCCATCGCCGGCAGCCCTTGCGCTACCGTGCGGTCATTGACCCATCCGACACTGGCGCGGCAACAGAAGGCGTCACGGCACTGGCTGCGTTGGCGCAAGGTGAAAGCACTTCCGCTGTGGTCACCGGTGAAGCCGTTACCAGCGACGGCAAGCTGGCACTGGTGTTTTCCGGCAACGGCTCGCAGTGGACCGGCATGGGGCAACGCCTGCTTCAGGAAGACAGCGTCTTCCGCGCAACCGTAGAACAGATCGATGCCTTCTGGTGCGCTGACGGCAGCACGTCGCTGCTTGAAGTGATGCGCGCAGGCGCCACCGCCGAGTGGCTCCAACAGACGGAAAACGCGCAGCCGCTGCTGTTTGCGATGCAGGCAGGTATCGTCCATTCGTTGCTGGCGCAAGGCCTGCGCTTCGATGCGTGCTACGGCCATAGCGTGGGTGAAGTGGCGGCAGCCTACGCCGCTGGCGCCCTGTCGATGCAACAGGCGGTGCGCGTCATCAAGGTGCGCAGCCGCGCCCAGGCGCTAACCGCTGGCAAGGGCAAGATGGCCGCTGCGGGCGTGAGCGAAAGCGCTGCGCGCGAACTGATCGCCGAATTGGGCCTGGGCGATGTATTGGAAGTCGCCGGCATCAACAGCCCCGGTGCCGTCACGCTGGCTGGCTCGCTCGCTGCGCTGGAGGCCGTGCAGGCACGCCTGGCCCAGAGCGGTCATTTCTTCCAGGTGCTCGACCTGGACTACGCCTTCCACAGCCGGCAGATGGATGCCATCCATGATGTCGTGGTCGAAGGCCTGCGAGACCTGCAACCGCAGGCCACGCACTGCACCCTCATCTCAACGGTGACCGGCACGCCGCTGTCGGGCACCGAACTGGACGCCAGCTATTGGTGGCGCAATATCCGCGAGCCGGTCCAGTTTGAACCGGCCACGCGCCAGTTGATCGATGGCGGCATGCGGCTGTTCCTGGAAATCGGCCCGCACTCCATCCTGCGCACCTATGTGTCGCAGTCGCTGGAGACGGCACGCGCGAACGGCATCGCCCTGCCGACGCTCAAGCGCAACCACGACCAGGGCAGCCAGTTGCGCCATGCCTTCTGCGCGGCGCTCGCGCACGGCGCGCGGCTGGATCGCAATACCGTTTACCCCGACGCACACCGCGAGATCGTGCTGCCGACCTATCCGTGGCAGCGCACGGCCTATTGGGCGCCCATCACGGCGGAAGGCTACGACCTCGTTCACCGCCACCGTGAGCACCCGCTGCTCGGCTACCGGTTGAAGGACGCTGCTGCGGCCTGGGAAAACCAGATCGACCCAGTCAAGCTTCCGATGCTTGCCAGCCACGTGGTGGATGGCGCCGTCACCTTCCCGGGAGCGGGCTACGCCGAGATGGCGCTGGCTGCCGCGCGCAGCTACTTCGGCACGCAAGATTGCGCGGTCGAGAACCTCGAAATCCGCACGCCGGTGGTCTTCCAGCCGCAGCAAGGCCGCCTGTTCCGCTTGACGCTCGATCCGCGCACGGCGGGGTTCGTGATCGAAACACGCCCGCGCGTAAGCGATGATCCCTGGACCATCAATGTGACCGGCCGCCTGCTGGTCGGTGGCCCGTCGCAAGGCGCACCGATCATTGCGCCGCACAGCCTGGCCGCGCTCGAAGCCCAGAATCCCGTTGCCGGCCGCACGTTGTATCAAGCGGCGCTCGCCCTGGGCCTGGAGTTTGGCGAGGCGTTCCGCTGGGTGCAAACGGTCAGGGTCGATGGCGACGTTGCGCTGGCCGAGTTGGCGGTACCTGCCTCGCAGCAGGAGCAGCTCGCGCGCTACGCAATGCATCCTGGCGCGCTCGACAGCGGCCTGCATCCGTTGCTGGCCCTGATGGCCGCCGACCAGACCGGCGCCGGCCAGGCCGCCTATGTACCGGTGCAGTTCGGCCGCATGGACTACTTTGGCGGCGTGCCCGCCCGCGTGGTCGCACGCATCGAGCGCCGCAGCCCGCATTCGCTGGTCGCCAGTTTCCAGTACCTGGATGCGGCCGGCCATACGGTGCTGACGCTCTCTGCATGCCGCTTCCGCCGCGTTGACCTGATCGGCCGTCGTCATGGCAAGCCGGGGCGCTATGTCTTTGCCCTGGAGGCCAAACCGGCAGCCGAAGACGCAGTTTCGGCCGCGGCTCCGTCGCCGGCCAGCTTGCTGGCCACGGCGGCCGCTACGGTCGCCGGCATCGAAGACGCAGCACACCGCGACCGACACCTCGCCGAGGTCATGCCACTGCTCGACGTACTGGCCGCAGCCTATGCCCTGCGTGCCGTTCAGGCACTCGACGTGCTGCGCAAGGCCGAATTGCCGGTGTGCACGAACCCGGCGCTGCTTGCGCGGTTGGTCGACATGCTGCTGGAAGATGGCGTCCTGACGCACCGCGACGGCGTGCTCGCATTGGGCGACGAAACGCTGCCGGCCATCGAAGATCTCTGGCGTAGCCTGCTCTCGCTGTCGCCCGGCCACGTTGCCGAACTGACACTGCTGGCACATTGCGGCGCATCGCTGCCCGCAGTTCTGCGCGGTACGCTGGAAGCGGCTGCCGTGCTGCCGTCGACGCGCAACAGCCTCCTGGACCATCTGTTCGAAGCCTCCCCCACCTGGTCGCATGTGAACGCCATGACCTGCGCCAGCCTGGATGCGTGCATCGAAGGATGGACCGAGCGGCGTCCGATGCGGGTGCTGGAAATTGTTCCGCCGCAGGCCAATCTGTTCGAGCCGATCGGCGCGCGCGTGCAGGGCCTCTGCGACTACACCATCGCTGGCAGCGCCGAGCAACTCGGCGCGTTTGATACGGGCCGTCATCCGCTGATCCGGACCGCGACCCTGCAATTGGGCGAGCAGCCCGCGCTGACGGTTGAAGCCGGACGCAGCGGCACCTTTGATGTGGTGGTCATCAACAACCTGCTGCGCGCCTCTGACAAGCCCCAGCGTTTGCTGGCGGCGCTGCGCACGTGGATGACGCCAGGTGCGCTGCTGGTGCTCAGCGAGGCTCAGGCAAGCCGCTTCTCCGACATCGTGTTCGGCCTGTCGCCCGAATGGTGGTTTGCAAGCCGTGGTGACCTGCTCCCCACGGAGTCCATCGAAGCCATGCTGCTGGCCGAGGGCTTCCAGGCACCAGCCCGCCACGTCGAGGCCGATCTCCAGCTTGAAGGCGCCCCGGTGCTGCTGCTGGCACGCCGGCAGCTTGGGCGCCCGGCGGATTCGCACGACATCGACGCACTCGCCGCCAACGAAGAACACCCGGCAGCCAACTGGCTGGTGGTGTGCCCCGGCGCACCGGCCGAACTTGCCACCACGCTGGCTGCGGCCATTGCCGGCGCAAACCCGGCAGATGGCAGCTCGCGCGTTGCGTTGGTGGACTCGCCCGAAGCTGCGCTGGCGCATGCAGCATTGGACGACACCGCGGTACCGTGCCAGATCGTCTTCCTTGCCGCAGACGCACCACAGCTTGATGCTGATGTGGACGCCACCAAACTGATGCAAGCGCAGGAGCCGACGTCGGTTGCGCTGGCGCGGCTGGTACGTGGCTTGAGCGGCAAGCGCGCGAGCGTGCGTCTGTCCATCGTCACGCGCGGCGGCGCGCCGCTGAGCGCACCCGACACGCCCGCAACGGCGCTGCAGCCGGCACAGGCCACCCTGTGGGGTCTGGGCCGCGTGCTGATGAACGAGTACGCAGAGCTGCATTGCAGGCTCATCGATATCGATCCGCGCGAAACGCAGCCGGTGCCGGCGCTCAGCCGTGAGCTGCTGTGCAACGATGCGGAAGACGAAGTGGTGCTTGGCCTCGAAGCGCGCTACGTGTCGCGCATGCTGGCTGCTGAAGTCGGTGAGTTGCGCGAGCAGGCGGCACGCGCTGCGGCAGGTGCGTCGGCCGTACCCGCCGTGCTCGGCTTCAAGTCAGCAGGTTCGCTCAGCCACCTGGAGTGGTTCCCGCTGCCCGCATTCGCGCTGGAGCCTGATGAAGTCGAAGTGGAACCGGTGGCCGCGGGCCTGAATTTCCGCGATGTCATGTACGCAATGGGCCTGTTGTCGGACGAAGCCGTCGAGAACGGCTTTGCCGGGCCCACCATCGGCATGGAGTTCTCCGGCCGTGTCACGCGCGTGGGCAGTGCGGTCACGGCTTTTGCCGTCGGCGACCCGGTGCTCGGCTTCGCCCCGGCCTGTTATGCAAGCCGGCTGCGCACCCGCGCAACGGCATTGGCTCACAAGCCCGCACGGCTGAGCTTTGAAGAAGCCGCCACCATCCCGACCACGTTCTTCACGGCGCACTATGCACTGAACGAACTGGCACGCATCCGCAAGGGCGAACGCGTGCTGGTGCATGGCGCAGCCGGCGGCGTCGGTATTGCCGCTGTACAGCTGGCGCGCCACCTTGGCGCAGAAGTCTTCGCCACAGCCAGCAGCAATGAAAAGCGCGAGTTTGTGCGCCTGCTCGGCGCGAGCCGCGTGTTCGATTCGCGCAGCCTGGCATTTGCGGACGACATCCGCTCCGCAACCGGCGGCGAAGGCGTCGACGTCGTGCTCAACTCGCTTGCCGGCGAAGCGATGGTGCGCAGCATTGACGTACTGCGTCCGTTCGGCCGCTTCCTTGAGCTCGGTAAGCGCGACTTCTACGAAAACAGCCGGATCGGCTTGCGCCCCTTCCGCAACAACATCAGCTATTTCGGCATCGACGCCGACCAGTTGATGGATGTGTCACCGCAGCTCACCGCCGCACTGTTCACCCAGGTGATGGCGCTGCTGGAACAGGGCGTGCTCGATCCGCTGCCGTACCGCGCCTTCCCTGTCGCGCGCATTGAAGATGCCTTCCGCTACATGCAGCAAGCACGCCAGATCGGCAAGATCGTCGTGACCTTTGCTGAAGGCGTGCCCGCACCGCAGAACACCGACGCACCGCATCTTGCGCTGGACCCTTCCGGCGCGTACCTGGTTGCGGGCGGCACCGGTGGCCTGGGCTTCGCCACGGCACGCTGGTTGGTCGAGCGTGGCGCTCGCCATGTTGTGCTGGCGAGCCGACGTGGCACGCTCGCGCCCGAGCTGGCCGAAGAAGCGGCACGCTGGCGCGACACGCTGCAGGTCGAGACGACCGTCGTGTCGTGCGACCTCAATGACGGCGCTGCAGTGCAGGCATTGGTCGACAAGCTGGGCAGCAACGGTACGCCGCTGAAGGGGCTTGTGCATTCGGCCATGACCATCGCCGACGGCCTGATCGCCAACCTGGATGACGCCGCCATGCGCGACGTGCTGGCGCCCAAGGTTGCCGGTGCCTGGAACCTGCACCAGGCCACGCGCGGCCTCGCCCTCGACTTCTTCGTCGTGTACTCGTCGGCCACCACCTTCCTGGGCAACCCTGGGCAGTCCAACTACGTGGCCGCCAACGCCTTCCTCGAAGCGCTGGTCCACCAGCGCCGCGCGCTAGGCCTGCCGGGCACCTACATGGCCTGGGGCCCGCTGGAAGATGTGGGCTTCCTCGCTCGCAATGCGCAAACGCTGGAAGCGCTGCAGGGCCGTATTGGCGGCCGCGCCATCACCTCGGCGCAGGCGATGGCCGCCCTTGAGCAGGTACTGCTGCGCGGCCAACCCGGCGAGGCGGTACTGTGGCTCGACTGGAAATCCATCTCGCGCGTCATGCCGGCTGCGCGCTCACTGCGCTATCTCGACATGCGCAGCGGCATCGGGCAGGAAACGCAGCGCGCCGATGGCGCCGGCATGCTGATCGAGATCCGTGCGCTCGCGCTGACCGAAGCCGTGCAACTGGTGATCGAAACCCTGCAAGCGTAGATCGCCCGGATTCTGCATCTGTCCGCCGCCAAGATCGACCCGGACCGTTCGGTGACCGATCTGGGCATGGACTCGCTGATGGGCATGGAGCTGGGCATGGCGATCGAGGAATGCTTCGAGGTCAAGCTACCGGTGATGATGTTGGCCGAAGGCGCAACCGTGCGCTCGCTGGCGCAGAAGATCGCCGAATCGGTGCGTGCCGGGGCATCCGAGGGCCAGGACGCGGGCGCCGCCAGCGAGATGGAGCAGCAGTTGGCTTCCCTGTCGGCTATCCACGGCACGGACCTCAGCAGCGAAGATCTCCAGAAGATGGCCAGTGAATTGCGCACCAACCGTTCGATCAACGATGTAGCCACCGAGACGACGTCGTGACGACATCATCGGGCTGGGCAACCAATCAGGGCACGTTGGCGCGCGAGCTGCGCCTGTCCGGCCACGGGCTGCATACCGGCAAGCGCGTCAACGTACGCGTGCATCCCGAAGGTGTCGGACACGGCATCGTGTTCCGCCGTATGCGTGGCGGCCAGCAGCTCGCAGTGCTGCCGGCCTCTGCGGGGCTACGCCTGGCGCAGCCGCTGTGCACGGCGCTGCAAGACGCCCAGGGCCAGCGCGTACGCACGGTCGAACACCTGCTTGCTGCCTTGCTGGCCAGCCAGATCGACCACGCCACCGTCGAGATCGATGCCGAAGAAGTCCCCATCCTGGACGGCAGCGCTCTACCCTGGCTGCAGGCGATCGAGGCCTGCGGGCGCCTCCCGCTGGACGCACCCAAGCGCTTCCTGCGGGTGCTCAGGACCATTGCGGTAGAAGACGGGCCCATGCATCGCACCACCCTGGAGCCGGCTGACCACTATGCGATGTCGGTCACCAACGATCTCAAGGGGTTCGGTGAGATGAACTGGCAGGGCATTATCGATCCCGCCTCGTTCGCCGCTGACATCGCGCCATCGCGCTCATATGGGCGCCTGCGCTGGGCGCTGCCGGCCATCCTGTTTGGCTACCTGCACGGCAAACCCATCCTGCGTGGCGCAAGGCTGTCATGCACCGCCACCATTCTTGGCTCCGGCGTCATTGGCGGCATGCGCCTGCCGATGGAGTTCGTGCGGCACCGCGTGCTCGACCTGGTTGGCGACCTTGCCCTGCTGGGCGCGCCGCTACAAGGCAAGGTCACGGCCTTGCGCCCCAGTCATGAAATGAACTATCGGCTTTGCGCCGCCCTGCTCGCCCAGCCCGACGCCTGGGAATGGGCGACCCCACCACATTGATGAAGGAACGCGCAGCATGAGACTGGGAGACCAGTTGCGGCAGCAGCTTGCCGCCAAGGCCCTGAAGCGCCAGCTCGACCGGGTCACAAAGGAATTGGAGACGGGCGCCGAACGGGCGGCCGCGACTGTGCACAACGGTCAGGCGGCACAGCCGGCCACACCGGCGGACTATGCGGCACTGTGCCGCTTCGACACGCTGCCCGCGTATCAGCAGGTCTCGATCATCCGCGAGGTGAGTGAGCGCATGGGCATTGCGTCACCCTTCTTCCGCGTGCACGAAGGCGTGGCCGGTGCCACCACGCAGATCAACGGCCAGTCCTACATCAATTTCGCCAACTACAACTACCTCGGCCTGGCGGGGGACTCCGTGGTTTCCGAGAACGCCAAGGCGGCGATCGACCAGTACGGCACCTCGGCTTCGGCAAGCCGCATGGTGGCCGGCGAGCGGCCGATTCAACGTGACCTGGAGCGTGCGCTGGCCGATCTCTACGAGGTCGATGATTGCGTCGCCTTTGTCAGCGGGCATGCCACCAACGTCACCACGATCGGCTGCCTGTTCGGCCCCGGTGACCTGATCCTGCACGATGCGCTCGCCCACAACAGCATCGTGCAGGGCGCGCAGCTCAGCGGCGCCAAGCGACTGAATTTCCCGCACAACGACTGGGCCGCACTGGATGCGCTGCTCACGCGCGTGCGGCGTGACTATCGCCGCGTGCTGATCGCCGTGGAAGGCATCTACAGCATGGACGGCGATTTCCCCGAGCTGGAACGCTTTATCGACATCAAGCGCCGCCACGGCGCTTTCCTGATGGTCGACGAAGCGCACTCGCTCGGCGTGCTCGGCGCAACCGGCAGAGGGATCCGTGAGCATTTCGGGCTGGCCGGTCGCGATGTCGACATCTGGATGGGAACCTTCAGCAAGACGCTGGCGGGCTGCGGTGGGTACATCGCGGGTGAGCAGGCGCTCATCGATATCCTGCGGCATCTGGCGCCCGGCTTCCTCTACAGCGTCGGCTTGTCGCCGGTGCTGGCTGCCAGTTCGCTGAGCGCGCTGCAGCGCATGTTGGAAGAGCCACAGCGCATCGCTACGCTGCGCGAGCGCGGACGCCAGTTCCTGGAGACTGCGCGCGAAGCCGGTCTCAACACGGGTCTCAGCGCCGGATACTCGGTCGTGCCGGTCATCGTCGGCAGTTCGCTCAAGGCCGCGCAGTGGGCCAATGCGCTGTTCGAAAAAGGCATCAACACGCAACCGATCTTCTATCCAGCAGTGGAAGAGAAAGCCGCGCGACTGCGCTTCTTCATTTGCTCCACCCACACGCCGGAACAGATCGCCTATACGGTGGCGACAGTTGCGCAGTTGGCTAGCAAGTAGCAAGTAGCAAGTAGCAAGTAGCAAGTAGCAAGTAGCAAGCAACATCATGGATACGGCCGCCCCGAGAAACGCAGTATCAACTTCAGCGCTCACGTTCCGTCGCGCTGTTGCTGACGATGCCGCTGCGCTCGCGCCTTTGGTGCTGGCTTCCGGCAGTCAGGAATTCGACTGGCTGCTCGGCGTGCCGCCGCCGGAATGCGAGGCCTTTCTGCGCCGGACCATCGCCACTGCGCGCGGGCGCTTCTCGTGGAGACGCCACTTGGTCGCCACGCTCGATGGGCAGCCTGTCGCAGCGCTCGCCATCCAGGACGGCAGTCGTAACTGGCTGGATGACCCGTACTCGGCCCAAGACTTTCTGCGGCATTTTGGCCCCCGCCGCACACTTGGCATCATTCAACGCGGTCTGACCCTTGAGAGCGAAATCCCTGCGCCCAAACGCCGACAAACACTGTTGGCGCACTGCGCGACGCATCCGGACCTGCGCGGCCGCGGCATCTTCCGCGCCCTCTTCGCCTATGCGATGACGCAGCAGTTGCTACCCGCCGCACCCGGCCAGATGCTTGTGCTCGACGTGCTGGACACCAACAGGCAGGCAGCCGCGCTTTACCGGGAACTCGGCTTCGAGCCGATGGAAGCCCGCCGCCGTTCACCCAAACTGCCGGCACACCTGGCGGCTACACGGATGCGATATCGCGTGCAAGGCTGAGCGGCTACGCTGCGGTAGCGAAATCAAAGGTAACGCCTACCCTCGAGATTCAGCCCATTTGGGTCCGTGTTGGGTAGGAATGACCAAAAAAACCCGCGACGCTTTCGCAGCCGCGGGTTTTTTGTTGATCAACGAAGGTACGCGTTATCCGCCGATGGTCACGTTGAGGACAGCACCACTCGGTTGCACGAGGTAATAACCGCCGTTGACGCCAATCCAGTGGGCCCCGCGCGGCGGCGGCGCCAGATGGTGGTCACGCCAGTTGTCGATGATGTATTGGCGATCGCGGTACTCAGGCGGAATCCGTTCGCCGCGGTTCCAGCGATGAGCCATCTCGCGGTCAGCTCGGCGGTCGACATCGACACGCTCTTCGTGGCGGTCGCGATCCCCACGGTGGTCACGGTCATGGTCTTGTGCGTGGCTCGCAAGCGGCACCAGCGCAGAGACCGCCAGCATCAGGGAAGTCAGAATCTTGGCCTTCTGCATCGATCTTCTCCTATGGAACGTCCGGTCAGAGCCGGACCTTGCTTCCAGTCTAGGCTTAAGGGTGCCTTGAGGCTGTGACGGACACGGTTAGGGATGTAACGGAAGATTATTGGGTGTCACTCATCGGCGCGCGGGGCCTTGTCCGTTCCAGGCATCGTTGCTACGCGGGCCGACGCAACCGTTTTCCTCGTCTGGGATGACCAAAGCCCTGCCTCGAAACTCGAAATCCGACCGGACCGGCCGTGTGCGCAATGCAGAACACGACCATCCCTCGGAAGGGTCACATGGACACACGCATCTGGCTGCTCGCCGCTACCGCCTTCCTGGCGGGCATCGACGAGAACGTCTGCACGGCATCATCTTTATGGGGATCAGCGGATCACTCGTGCTTAGCGTACCGGCGGCGGGCATGACGCTCGACGGCTGGTTGAGCTGGCGCGGCGGTTGCCGGCAGACGCCAGAGCGCCACGCGGCGCGCGTCCCATTTACGCGTTCTTTACACCGCGCGCGATCTCTTTACACCATCTTTGCGGCGCACTCCGTATAACGAAATCAAGCCGTATGCCTTCGCAGCGGCCCTGCCCGGCCACCGCAGGTGAACCCGACCCAGCCTGCCGCCGACCGTTCAACGTGTAAGGAACGCGCAATGCTCAAACTCCTCGTCCCCGTCAATGGCTCCCGGCATGCGCTGGATGCCGTGCGCCATGCAGCCTTCCTGTATCGGGATCGCTGCGCGTCCGACATCGTGCTGCTCAACGTGCAGGAGCCGATCGAGGGCGGCCGCGCCAGCGCCTACCACCCGCTGGAGATGCTGCGCAGACTCGAAGAACAAAGCGGGGAAGAGGCACTGCGCCCGGCGCGCAGCATTCTGGATGATGCCGGCGCCAACTACACCGCGCAGGTCAAGATCGGGCGCGTCGCCGAGACCATTGCGCAAATGGCCGCCGCCAACCAATGCGACATGATCGTGATGGGCACGGCCGGGCGCACCGCCGTCGGTTCGCTCATGTCGAGCCGGTTGTCCAACCGGTTGATCCGCCTGTCGTCGATTCCGGTGACGCTGGTGCGATAACGCGTTCTGCCGGACCAATACAGAATCCGTCAAATTCTTGGATTTCTGTACCTGTCGGGCCATTCCCGCTGGGTGCTAGCCTGCAAGCTCATCTTTTCTTCGCTCGCAGGCTTCATCATGCCCACCCTCGCCAACCTGCTCACCTTTGCCCTGGTCGCGCTCGGCATGGTGCTGACGCCCGGCCCGAACATGATCTATCTGATCTCACGTTCGATCTGCCAGGGGCGCAACGCGGGGCTGATCTCGCTGATGGGCATTGCTACGGGGTTCGTGTTCTACATGCTGTGCGCCGCATTTGGCATCACGGCGCTGCTGATGGCGGTGCCGTTTGCCTACGATGCGCTGCGCTTTGGTGGGGCGATCTATCTGCTGTATCTCGCCTGGCAGGCTGTGCGCCCAGGTGGCCGCGCGCCGTTCCAGGTGCGCGAGCTGCCGGTGGACAGCCCGCGCAAGCTGTACACGATGGGCTTGCTGACCAGCATGCTCAATCCGAAGGTGGCGGTGCTCTATCTGTCGCTGCTGCCGCAGTTCATTGAGCCGTCGCACGGCAGCGTTCTGGTGCAGTCGGTGTGCCTCGGTGTCACGCAGATCTGCGTAAGCGTGACCGTCAATTCGATGATTGCGGCCACCGCCGGCAGCATTGCGGCATTCCTGTCGCGCAAGCCGAGCTGGCTGTCGATCCAGCGCTATTTGATGGGGACAGTGCTGACCAGCCTGGCGCTGCGCATGGCGATGGAAGCACGCAAGTAACGCGCGAGTTGCTGTTCAAATGACAACGGGGCGATCCAGTCAAACCGGACCGCCCCATTCGTCGTAAGCGCGTTGCCGGATCAGCGGCGGCGCATATAAAACGTGAAGACCTTGTCGTGCTCGCTGTGCTCCAGCAGCTCGTTGCCGGTTTGCTTGGCGAACGCCTGGAAGTCGCGCGTGGCGCCAGGGTCGGTGGCGAGAATCTTGAGCACGTCGCCGCTCTGCATATCGGCAAGCGCCTTCTTCGTGCGCAGGATGGGCAGCGGGCAGTTCAGGCCGCGTGCGTCAACTTCCTTCTGGAACTCCATGTCTTCCTCTGGGTTTCGAGCGAACAAGCTTGGGGGCACTGCTCGCGTAAGTCATTCCGCTATTGTAACGAGCCGCGTCGGTTGCCACCGACGCGGCGGCGGCTCGGCGGGCTCTCCGGTGCGGATGTCGATGTAGCTCACGGGCAAGCCGCGTGCCGTCAGAAAATCAGCCACGGCATAACCGGTACCGGCCGTCCACGGGCGCACTTTCTCAAACGGCTTCAGGCGGTACTCGACCAGTTCTTCCGACAGCGCGATCTCACCATCGGCCACCACGTGGTAGGCAATGATCAGCTCGTTCTTGCGGATGAACTCGTACACACCGATCAGCGAGATCGATTGCGCGTCGAGATTGGTTTCTTCCTTCAGCTCGCGTGCGATGCCCTCTTCGGGCGTTTCGTCACGCTCCATGAAACCGGTGACGAGCGCGAACATGCCTTCGGGCCACAACGCATTGCGCGCCAGGAACATCTGTCCACGATATTCGACCACCGCTGCCAGCACCGGCAGCGGATTGTTCCAGTGGACAAAGCCACAATCCGGCGCCGGGCATGCGATGCGCAGGCGTCCGGCGTTGTGCTGCTCGACGAGCGGCGTGGCGCATTGCGGGCAGAAGCGGTAGTCGAAGCTCATGGTGGTGAGATGGGCGGGTTGACGACGAATCAGGCGGCGTGTTCGCAGGCTTGGCGGATGTCGGCGGCAAAGGCTTCCACCGTCTCGGGCTGCACGTCCCACGAGCACATCAGGCGGCAGCCACCTGCACCGATGAACGTGTAGAACTTCCAGCCACGTGCGCGCAGTGCTTCGATGGCCGGCAACGGCAGCTCGGCAAACACGGCGTTCGATTCGGTGGGGAACATGATGCGCACGCCGGGCACATCAACGATGCGCGAATGCAGCAGTTGCGCCATCGCGTTGCCGTGGCGCGCGTTGCGCAACCAGACGTCGTTCTCCAGCAAGCCCAGCCACGGTGCGGAGATAAAGCGCATCTTCGAAGCAAGCTGCCCCGCCTGCTTGACGCGATACGCAAAGTCTTCCGCCAGACGTCGATCGAAGAAGACGACCGCCTCGCCCACCGGCAGGCCATTCTTCGTGCCGCCAAAGCACAGCACATCCACGCCCGCGCGCCAGGTGACTTCCGACGGATGTACGCCGAGCGACGCCACCGCGTTGGCAAAGCGCGCGCCATCCATATGCACGCGCAATTGGCGACGCTTGGCAATCGCCGCAATCGCACGCACCTCTTCCACCGTGTAGACCGTACCCACCTCCGTCGACTGCGTGAGCGAGACGACCTTGGGCTTCGGGTAGTGGATGTCGGAGCGTCGCGTGACCAGCGCCTCCACCGCATCGGGCGTGAGCTTGCCGTTCTCGCCCTTGGCGGTCAGCAGCTTGGAGCCGTTGGAGAAGAACTCCGGGCCGCCGCACTCGTCCGTCTCGATATGCGCCAGCTCGTGGCAGATGACCGAGTGGTATGACTGGCACAGCGATGACAGCGCCAGCGAGTTGGCCGCCGTGCCATTGAAGACAAAGAAGACTTCGCAGTCGGTCTCGAACAGGTCACGAATGCGATCGCACACGCGCTGCGTCCAGGAGTCATCGCCATACGCGGGCTCGTGGCCGCTGCCGTTGGCTTCCAGGAAGTACTTCAGCGATTCCGGGCAGAAGCCCGCGTAGTTGTCAGAGGCGAAATGTTGCATGGGCTGCATCGCGGGCCGGCGGCGTGATTGAGGGAAGGCGTTACTTCTGTTCCGACCAGAGCACGCCGCCGGTCGCCCAGTTCTCGCGCTTGACGTCGTTGATGATGATGTCGACCGCGCCCGGCACACAGCCCAGGGTTTCGCAGGTGACGCGCGTCACTTCTTCGACGAGCTTCTTTTTCTGCTCGACGGTACGGCCTTCAAACATCTCGATATGGAAAGTCGGCATGGTGTCTCCGGTGTAAGCGATTCGCGTGTTCAGTCGCGATATGAAGCGTCAATTTTATCCAGTTTGCGCAGCAGGGCCGGCCACTCCATCCCCCCTTCAATCGCGCCGCCGTCTTCCAGCTGTTCAGCGGCGCGGTCGGCCACGTGCGGCGCGGGCGAGACCACCTCGCCTGCAGTCAGCGCCTGGATCTGGATCTCGCAGGCCTTGATGAGCGTGGCCATCAACACATGGGCCTCTGCCACGGTGCGGCCGATCGTGAGCGTGCCGTGATTGCGCAGCAGCATAGCGAACTGGGCCCCAAGCGATGCGGTCAGGCGTGTGCCCTCTTCCGGCGAGAAGGCCAAGCCCTCGTAGTCGTGATACGCCACGCGTTTGTGAAAGCGCAGTGCATGCTGCGACAGCGGCAGCAGCCCGTGCTTCTGCGCGGAAACTGCAATGCCCGCCGTGTTGTGCAGGTGGATCACGCAATGCGCATCGGGGCGCGCCGCATGCACAGCCGCGTGCAGCGCAAAGCCCGTGACGTTCACCGACGGCCGTGTTGCAGCGTCAGGCCAATCGCCAACGAGCTGGCCGGCACCATTGATCTTGACCAGGTTGGACGCGGTGATCTCGTCGAAGGCCAGGCCGAAAGCGTTGATGAGGAAGTGATCCGGCTCGCCCGGAACGGTGGCCGACAGGTGGGTGTAGATCAGGTCATCCCAGCCGTTGAGCGCGGCCAGTCGATAGGCGGCGGCCAGGTCGACGCGTACTGCGCGCTCGGCTTCGCTGATCTCGCCCCCGGGCACAACGGCGCCGGGGCGCAGGGCAAAAGACATGGGGCTCCTCCAATGGAGGAGGCATTCTAGAACGTACGTGCTGCATGAGCGAGATGCGGCGCGGCGACCTGCGCTACATGCAGTCCATCACGCACGTACGGGATAGAGGGGCGAAGCACGCTTGACCGCAATGAAGATGGCCACGCCCACCACCAGCGACACCGCCGCCACCGCCAGCGATGCACTGAAGCCGCCCGTAGCGGCAAACAGCCGATTGGCCAGCGGCGGCCCAGCAATCTGGCCAATGCCATAGGCAGCCGTCATCAGCCCCATCAGGCGCGGTGCGGCGTGCGGCCACAGCCGGCGTGCCTCGCGCATGGCAAACAGCGTGATCGCCGTAAATGGCAGGCCAAGCAGCGTGCTCGACAACGCCAGCCCTGCCACCGTTGGCCAGACGATGCTGACTGCCACGGCAACCGCCTGCATGGCATATGCCGTGGCGAGCAGCGAACGGTTATCGCGCGCCAGGCTGATCCGCGTTGAGAGAAACGCCCCCAGTGCCACACCCGCGCCAAACATCGGCCAGAACAGATCGGGCCAGATCGAGCCGGCCGGCAGCACCTTGCGCGCGATCACCGGCAGGAAGGTGGCGGTGATGATGTAGCCGAAGCCGGCCAGGCCGTACGCCAGTGTGATGGCGGTGGTGGGTGCGTCCAGACTCGGCGCGGCAGCGGTTGCTGCCGTGGCGGGCGCGGCCGCATGGGCGTGCAATTCCGGGCGGATGGTCGACCACACCGCCACCGTCAGCAGCGCCGACAACACGCCAAACGCGATCCACGCCGACGTTGCATGCCAACCCAGCGCCACCATGCCGCTGGCCGCCAGACCCGGAATGGCAATGCCCAGCCCCGGCCCGCAGAAGATGATGCCACCCAGCGCCGCATGCCCCAGCTCCGTCAGCTTGTGCAGGCACCAGCCCGCCGTGAACACAAACACCAGTGCGCTTGCCATGCCGGCCGCAAAGCGCAGCACGAGCCACGCCGGCTGGCCCTGCAGCAGCCCCATCCCCGCCGTGAGCAGCACTGTGGCGATCAGGCCCGTGCGGATCAGCCGCGCTGCATCACCGCGCACGGCCATGCAGGCCAGCGCACCAAGGAAGTAGCCCAGATAGTTGCCCGTGGCCAGCCAGCTCCCCTGCGCCAGCGACAGGCTGCCGTCGTGCAGCATCATCGGCAGAATCGGGGTGAAAGCGAAGCGGCCGATGCCCATCGCCACGGACAGCGCAACCATGCCGGCAATTGCCACGCGCCAAGCCGCACCGCGCGTGTCATGTGCAGCGGGCAATGAAGAGGAGGAAAGCGTGGACGAGGATGACAGCGCGGATTGCATGGGGATACCCGGATGGGGAGATCGGTACCTCATCGTACGCAACGCGGTGCATTCCGAAAAATGAATTATATTGAACGAATTCATTAGCATTCGAGATGCATCATGGATCTGGCCTCGCTTGAAATCTTCCGGACCGTCGTGCGCGAAGGCGGCGTCACACGGGCGGCCCAGCAGTTGCATCGCGTGCAGTCGAACGTGACCACGCGCATCCGCCAGTTGGAAACGTCACTGGGGGTGCAGCTGTTTGTGCGCGAGGGCAAGCGCATGGTGCTGACGCCCGCCGGCCAGACGTTGCTGACCTATGCGGACGACATCCTCCGCCTGGCCGCCGAAGCCCGACAGGCCGTCCAGCCGCGCGAGCCGCACGGGCGCCTGCGCATTGCCTCGATGGAGAGCACCGCTGCCAGCCGCCTGCCCGGCCTGCTCGCCACGTTGCACCAGCGCTGGCCGCGCGTGCAGCTGGAGCTGGTGACCATGCCGACGCGCCAGTCGATCCAGGCGCTGTCGAACTTTGAAGTCGACTGCGCCTTCGTTGCGGAAACCGCCTGCCTGGTCAACACACGCGCCGCGCTCACGACGCTGCCTGCCTTTACCGAAGAATTGGTGCTGATCGCCCACCGCGCGCATCCGCCCATCCGCCGCGCTGCCGATGTGCAGACGCCTGCCCTGCTCGCCTTCGAAGCCGGCTGCGCCTACCGGCAACTGATCGAAGACTGGTTTGAGGCTGGCGGCGTGGCGCCGTCACGCGTGCTGGAACTCGGTTCGTACCACGCCATCATCGCGTGCGCAGCGGCGGGGATTGGCGTCGCGCTGGTGCCGCGCTCGGTGCTGGAGCTGTACTCGAACGCGCCGGACATCAGCATCCACGCGCTCAACAAACCCGGGCGCGTCGACACCATCCTTGCCTGGCATCGCGACATGGCGGGGCCGGCGCTGCAGGCGCTCGTGCAGGTGCTGAGCGAGCCGCATGCCACGGCGGACGCGGCCACCCCTGCCGCCGGTGAAGCCATCGCCGCCTAAACTGGATCAATAAGCTGGATCAATAAGCTGAATACAACGACCCCGCCGCCGGTCTAACAGCAAAGGCGGTCACCAACGGAGGCTGTCATGCGACGGTCGTCTCGTGCAGCACAGTGCATGGCGTGGATGGCGGGCGTGCTGACCGCCGCGTGGAGTTGCCTGGCGCTCGCCGCTGCGCCGGTCGTGGTGCTGCCGCTCACGGGTGCCATCGGACCAGCCAGCGCTGCTTATGTCGTGCACGGGTTGGAAGAGGCGCGCAAGCAAGGCGCGCAGCTCGTGGTGCTGGAGATGGATACACCGGGTGGGCTGGACGCATCGATGCGGCAGATCATCCAGGCCATCCTCGCCTCTCCGGTGCCGGTGGCGGGCTATGTCGCGCCGGGGGGAGCACGCGCAGCCAGTGCCGGCACCTACATTCTCTATGCCTGCCATATTGCCGCGATGGCGCCGGCCACCAACCTGGGGGCGGCATCCCCGGTGGCAATCGGTATCGGCGGGCATGCGCCGGCTGGCCCGGCACCCAACCCAACCAATCCAGGCGATGCCGCCAAACCGGCCAGCGCCCCTGCTGCCCCCACCTCTTCGAGCAACGAAGACACCCTCGCCCGCAAGCAGATGCACGATGCTGCGGCATACATCCGGGGCCTGGCGCAACTGCGCGGCCGCAACGCCGAATGGGGCGAACGCGCTGTCCGCGAAGCCGTGAGCCTGGACGCATCGGAAGCGGCCAGCCAGCGCGTGATCGACCTCATCGCCAGCGATGTGCCCGACCTGCTCAAGCAAGTGGATGGCCGCGCGCTGCGTACCGCCACGGGCCCCGTCACGCTACACACCGCAGACGCCCAGACGGTGACGCTGGAGCCCGGCTGGCGCAACCACTTCCTCGCGGTCATCACCGATCCGAGCCTCGCATTGTTGCTGCTCACCGTGGGCGTGTATGCGCTGATCTTCGAGTTCTCCACGCCGGGCATGGTGGTACCGGGCATCCTCGGCGCGGTGTGCATTCTGGTGGCGCTGTACGGGCTGCAGATGCTGCCGATCAACTACGCGGGGCTGGCGTTGATCTCGCTCGGCCTTGGTTGCATGGTGGCCGAGGCGTTCCTGCCGACCTTTGGCGCGTTGGGTATGGGCGGCATCGTCGCGTTCATCCTGGGCGCGGTGATGCTGATCGACACGCAGACACCGGGCTTTGGCGTACCGCTGCCGCTGATCTTCGGCCTGGCGTTCGTCAGTCTGACGGTCATCCTGGCGGTCTCCAGCCTGGCCGTGCGTGCGCGGCGGCGCCCCAAGGTGGCCGGCGGCGACACGCTGATCGGCATGACCGGTGAAGTCGTCGACGTTGATACGCCAGATGCCGATGCCGACAGCGACGGCTGGGCCCGCATCCACGGCGAGCGCTGGCGCGTGCGCTGCGACGGCGGCATCGCTCGCGGTGATCAAGTCCGCGTGATCGCCCGGCACGGTCTGACGTTGATGGTCGAACCGGTGGCCCCAATCGGCGCGTCTTCATAAGGAGAAGAAACATGCTCTACGGATTCTTCAGTGCAGGCGGCTTCATCTTCCTAGCCGTGCTGCTGATCATCTCGTCGTTCCGCGTACTGCGCGAGTACGAGCGCGGCGTGGTGTTCCTGCTGGGCCGTTTCTGGCGTGTAAAGGGGCCGGGCCTGGTGCTCATCATCCCGGCCATCCAGCAGATGGTGCGTGTGGACCTGCGCACGGTGGTGATGGACGTGCCGCCGCAGGATGTGATCTCGCACGACAACGTATCGGTCAAGGTCAACGCGGTGGTGTACTTCCGCGTGGTCGACCCGGAGCGCGCCATCATCCAGGTCGCCAATTTTCTGGAGGCGACCAGCCAGTTGGCGCAGACCACGCTGCGGGCCATTCTCGGCAAGCACGAACTGGACGAGATGCTGGCCGAACGCGAGAAGCTCAACCTCGACATCCAGAAGGTGCTCGACATCCAGACCGACCCGTGGGGCATCAAGATCGCCAACGTGGAGATCAAGCACGTCGACCTGAATGAATCGATGATCCGTGCGATTGCGCGTCAGGCTGAGGCCGAGCGCGAACGACGCGCCAAGGTCATTCACGCAGAGGGTGAATTGCAGGCTTCGGAGAAATTGCTGGAAGCCGCACGCATGCTGTCGCAGCAGCCTGAGGCCATCCAATTGCGCTACCTGCAAACGCTTACGCAGATTGCTGGTGACAAGAGTTCGACGATTGTGTTTCCGTTGCCGATGGAGGTGTTGGGGGCTTTGAAGAAGGCTTAGCGGCACGGTTGGCACGCTATGGATGTTGTTGGTGCATCCCTTGTTTCATCCCCTGCCGGGGCTGACTCACTTTCTTTGTCTTGCCAAAGAAAGTAAGCAAAGAAAGGCGCGCCCGATGCGGCGAAAGACTCCTTGAATTTATGTCGCAAGGAGGGGAAGGGAAAAACTCGCTGCGCTCAAACAGTTTCCCTTCCTTTTTCCTCCTTGCAACAGAAATTCAAGGCGCCGCATAGGGCAGGGAAAGTCAAAGGCAAAAAGACAAACCATCTGGGCACCAGCCAGAACGACAAAGGCCAACCTCGCGAGGGTTGGCCTTTTCTTTTGACGTTGGGCCCTTGATGGCGCCTTGGATTTTTGTTGCGGGGAGGATAAAGAAGGGAGGCTTGTCTGAGCGCAGCGAGTTTGCCTCCCTTCCCTCCCCGCGACAAAAATCCAAGGAGGGGGTCGCCATCTCGGGCGCGCCTTTCTTTGCTTACTTTCTTTGGCAAGACAAAGAAAGTGAGTCGGGCCCGGCAGGGCACGAAAGGGAGGTGGACCACCAAGACCAAAACCAACCGCCCCTTCCCGTCATCATGTCACTGCAACATAAACGTCTCGTACTCCAACCGATCCAACTTCCGATCCAGAATCACCAGACTCGCCATCACCACCAGCAGCAGCGACACTGCAAATCCATACCCATACCAGGCCGGACCAAGCTGCAGCGTGATCCACGTCAGCACGCCGTTGAGCACGACAAACGCAGCCGTCAACCCCAGCACCACGCGCCGCCGATCCAGATAGAAGAAAATATTCAGCACACCCAGAAACACCACCTGCAAGCTCGCCGCAATGGTGTCGACATACAGCAGCGGCAGATACAACTCGGAAATCTGCAGCACCCGCAGCACCGAAGCCCCCACGGCAAACAGCACCAGCGCCGCCATCGCCTGAATCTTCACGATCTCGTACAGGCCGGCACGGATGGTCTGCACCATCGTGTTGCGCATATCTTCGATGTGCTCCAGCGATGCCCCACCCCGCACGGCGTCGTAAAACGCGTCGTAGTACTCGACAAAATCCGTCTCGATGCGCACCAGGAACACCGCCATGCCGGGGATGATCCCCAGGTACGCCAGGAACACCGGAATGTCATAGATGACCGACGCATGCAGCGGACCAACCACCTGCTGCCCGGTGCCCGGCGCATACCAGAACATGAACTTGTCGAGCCAGATGCCAAGGTTGTACAGCAGCCCGATCAGCATCAACGAAGGATACGCAAACCGCTTGTCGAACACCTCGAACGACAGGAAACGCCGTCCGCTGAAGTTGCGATAGATCAGCCCTGCCATGCCGATCAGCAGACACAACTGCCCCAGCACAAAACCCAGCAGCAGCCCCTCCAGCCCCACACGGTTGAACAGCAGCGCCAGCAGCACCGTGAGCGTGTAGCCGATCAGGAAGATCCACACGATCGCCTTGTACTGCTTCATGCCCGACAGGAAGATCACCGCGATCCAGATGTTGGCCATGACCACGAAGCCCGCCAGCATCAGCACCCGGTAGATGGCCGACTGCTGCGGAAACGCAAACAGCATGACGATGAGCCCCAGGCCGCCCGCCAGCAACGTCATGACCAGCGACACGGCGTGGTAGTTGGGCAGGACGAGGTCGTCGCGCTTCTCGAACAGGCGGTCGGACGTGAAGCGCGTGAAGGCGAGCTGCAGCGGCCCGGTCAAGATCAGGCTCACCGCAATCAAGTAGGTGACCGACACCTGGAACTGCGTGATGAGCGAGCCGGGAATCACGAACGGCAGGCTCAAGATACCGATCAGCAGAATCCCGACGATGGAGAGAATCCACGGGCCGGAGCTGATGATGCCGGCGTAGGTGTAGGCGCGCAGCAGCCCGAGCAGGCTGTCGCGCTTGAGCATCTTGCGGAGCTCGAACCCGATGCCGGCCATCAGCGAGCTCCCTTCTGGTGAGCGTGATGCGGGCAAGCCGCAGCTGCAGTCTTGGCACCCGCTTCCGTGCTCAGATCCGGCAGCATGCGCAAGCGGTCGTATAGCTCGCGATAGGCGCCGACCATCATCTCCTGCGTGTAGTAGCGCTCCACGCGGGCGATGCCTGCGGCCTGCGCTTCATGCCAGCGCGATTCATCACGCAGCAGCGTCAGCACTTCGCCGGCCAGCGCAGCCGGGTCAGCAATGCGCACCACAGCGCCGGCGGCACCCAAGGCGGCGTCGTCGCCTTCCAGGCCGAACAGCAACTGGCGGCACGACCCCACATCAGTGGTGACCGATGGCACACCGGCGGCAAATCCTTCCAGCACCACCAGCGGCAGCGCCTCACTGATGGAGCTCAGCACCAGCACGCCCACCTTGGGCAGGATGTCGTCGATCTTCTGGAAACCGAGAAACTTGATGCGATCACCCAGGCCCAGGCTTTCGGCCAGGCTGTGGCATTCGTGTGCGTATTCCGGGTCTTCGTCTTCCGGGCCGGCGATCCAGCCTTCGGCGTCGGGCATCTCGCGCGTGATGGTCAGCATGGCACGAATGAACGTCTTCACGTCCTTGATCGGCACCACCCGGCCGATCAGGCACATCACGCGCGGCACGTTGGCGGGGCGCTTGTCGCGCAAGGCAGCCAGGCGCGGCAGGTTGATGCCGTTGGGGATGCTGCGTGTCTTCTCTACCGGCGCGCCGTCGATCACCTGGCGCAGCCGGTTGCCCTCGTACAGCGCGGTGATTTCTTCGGCGGCGTCGTAGCAGACGCGGCCCATGGTCTCGAAAAAGCGCACCCATAGATCACGGAAGTAGCTGATCTGCGCGATGTCCTTCTCGAAGATGCTGCGGTTGTCACGAATCCACTGGCTCTGGAACAAGTCGATCTTGCGTTCCTTGGTGTAGATACCGTGCTCCGACACCAGCAGCGGACGCCCACGCTTGTAGCGCAGCAGCGCGCCCAGGAAGCCCGCGTAGCCGGTCGAGATGGTGTGGAACACCTTCACCGGGATGAGGTTCTCGGCAATGCGCACAAGCTGCCACAGCGGCTTGTGCATGATGCGCACGGTCCAGAAGTAATCGGTGAACGACGGGTCGGTGCAGTAGCGCCGGTAGTAGTCCGTCATCATGTCCCAGGCGCGGTGACTGTAGAGGAACTGCTCCTCGGCCAGCGGGCCATCGTCACGCAGGTCTGCAATGGACGCGCGGATCAGATCGGCCGTCTCGTCCTTATTCGCGGGATTGCGCAGCGCTTCGTGCAGCTTGCGCGAGCGCTCGAAGGCGGCCGGATCACCGCCGCTGGCCTGCACCAGGGGCGGCGGCGGAAAGTCGTACAGGTAGTGGCACTCCACGTGCACCACGTTCTCGGGGATGGCGTAGACGGGCTTGCCGTAATCTTCACGGCGGCTGCCAATGAAGACGACGGCAAAGCGGATGTCCGGAAACGCCCGGATCATCTGGTTGACCCAGCTCGACACCCCGCCGCTCACATAGGGAAACGTCCCTTCGAGCAGCAGCGCGACGTCGGCGGACTGGGCGCGTGGAAATTGGTCGCTCATGATGTCCAGTAGCGCAGCAGCGGACGCAGCAATGGCAGCGGCGAGCGGTTGGAGAATTGCGCCAGCGCGGCGCGCGCGCCGGCGTAGTCGCGGCGCAGGTAGCAGGCCTCGGCCAGCGGCGGCAGCAGGCGGTCACGCGGAAAGCCGAGCCGCTCAGCTTCGCGCAGGTGCGATTCGGCCACATCGGGCTCGCGGCGCGACAAGGCCAGCCGGCCGCGCATGTACCACAGCGCCGCGTTGTCCGGCTGGATATCCAGCGCCGCGCTGGCGTAGCGCTCCACCTGTTCAGCGGTATAGCGGTACACATCGCCTTGCACCAGGTTCTGGTAGATCAGCTCCCAGTACAGATCGGCCAAGCGCTTGTTGATGTCGTAGCGAGCCTCGGGCGTGGTGGCCTCTTCCAGGCGCGGCAGCTCGGCCAGGATCTTCTGCATCAACACCTTCTCGGCGTTGTCGAGCATGCCGTAGGCCAGCAGGCGGATGTCGTCCACCGGATCGGCCAGCAGGTCGCGCAGTACGGGGCTGGCTGTGCGGGTGGGCATCGACTGCATGGCCACGAGCGCGGTCATGCGGCTTTGCACCGGCGCACGCTCGTTGCTCAGTTGAGCGCGCAGCCGCGCCCCACCGCCGTGCGTCACGCGCGAAATCAAATGCGCGACGAACACCGGCAAGCCCACATCGGCGATGTCCTTGTCGCCCTCCGGCTTGGGGAATAGCTTGCCGAGCAGCAGACTGCCCAGCACCAGCAGACACCCCGCCACCGGCACGAAGAAGCACAGGGCGACGAGGTAGCCATACGTCCAGACAAACGGCACGCGATAGCGGCGCGGCAGCAGGCGCCAGGCGGCCAGCCCGATCAGCGCGGCGGCGGTGCCCTGCAGTAGCAGGCACGACAGCAGCAGCGCCAGGCTGTTGCCGGCGTGCAGCACCATCACCACCGCTGCAATCTGGGCCGAGATGCCACTGAGCGTGAGCTTGAACATGGTCGCGCCCTCGCTTCAGCCGTCCAGGTGGCAGCGCGCGATGAAGCGCACCAGCGCCTCACCAGGGTGCTCGCCCGTCACGTGCAGCGTCTGGACGCCGATGTGCGACTGCTCGAAATCGACGCCGAACTGGGCGCGCAGGCTGTCTTCAATGCGCACCAGATAGGCCGACACGGCACCCGCGCCTGACAGCGGCATCAGCGTGACGATGGCACGACGCGCCTTACCGCGCGCCTGCCAGACCACGTCCAGCGCACGGCGGCTGCGCACCACCTGTTCGAACAGTGCGTCGCTGGCCTCGTCCTGGTCAAAGATGAGCGCGACCACCGACGAGTCGATGCCGGTATCGCGGTGCAGGCGCGCCAGACGGCCAAGGTCGAGCGCAAAGTCGTACGGCGCATCGGGCACGAGGTCGAGAATCTCGGAGCTGACGGTGAGGTGGCGCACGCCATCGGCGTAGTAACCCAGCAGCACCAGCAGAAACTGCAGGTTCTCGTACGACAGCGACAGGAACGGCATCTGCTGCACGACAACGATGCCGATCAACTCGTCAGCACCCGACAGCACCGGCGCGCAGGCCACGTAGCGCGAGCTGTCTTCATGGCGCAACTCGGGCGCCTGCGGGTGGCCCAGCGTGTGGGTGTCGATGCAATGGCGGATCAACGGGTCATCGGCCACGATGTCGAACGGCGTGCCGACGCGGGCCACGGGTTCGGTATCGACCTGATTACGTGTCACACGCACCATCGCGGCCACCTCCAGCTGGCAGGCCTGCGCCGTCCATTGCAGGAACTGCACGGCACCCGGCAGTTGTGCCACGTCGGGCTGGTTGGTACCGTCGCCGTGTTCGCGTGCGGCCAGTGCCAGGTTGCGCAGTTGCGTGAGCGTGTCGCGCAACGTGGTCGGCTTGGCCAGCAGATCGTTCTCCAGCCGCTCGTGTGAAAGACGCAGCAGGAAGTGGTTCTTGGTCAGCGCGGCCAGGCGGTCGTTCAAGTAACCGTTGACGGTGCGCGCACGCGATAGCCGCGCGCCCCAGATGTCACCGAACTGCCCGCCAACCAGCACCAGCATCAGCCCGCCCAGAAAGTACATGCGGGGGAAGGCGACGGCCGCTGCGCCCTGTCCGTAGAACAGCCACCACGCGCCCAGCACCACCAGCGCAGCGGCCGCGCCTAGCAGCGTGCCGTAGCGCAGCGCCAGGATGAGCGGCACCAGCCAGATCCACGGGAACCCGTAGCCGAGCAGCAGCGGATTGTCCGGCACGAACAGCCAGACGATGCCGATGGCAACGATCGTGGCGCCCAGCGTTTCCAGCACCGCGGTCGGGCTCGACACGGCCGGCGCGATCAAGCGCCCATACCACGACGATGCGCCGATGCCCTGCGCATTGCGCCGACGATCGCGACCGCGCGCCTCGGCGGCGGCGGTCTGCGCGCCCTCCTGCGTACGCTGTGCCGCTTCGGTCTTCATCAGCCTCGGCCCAGCGGCGAGAGCAACTCGCGCAGCAGCTTCTGCGCCACTGCCGAGACGGCATCGCGGCTCCAGCCGGTGCGGCTGCCGGCGGCGCTCCAGATCACGTTGCCGCTTTGCACGTCAATCACCTGCAGCGTGATGCCGACGGCAGGCTCGCCATCCACGCCCACCTTGTAGCGCCACTCGTCCACGGCGCCGGTCAGGGCATAGCGGGCCTTCTCGCCGCGCGCCCAATCCAGCGCGCGGGCCACGGCCTCGCGCTCGGCGGGCTCGAACAACGATTCGCTGTTCAAATTGGCCGGATATTGCTTGAGGTTGGTAAAGCCGCGCGCCTTCAGGATGCTGGTGGCGATGGTCTCGGCACGCAGCCCGGCCTGCGGCGTTTCGGTGTAGTTGACGATGGGCAGCACGACCCATGCGTCAGACGCGCTGGTGGCCGGTGCGCGGCCGCTGTCGACCACGGCACACGCAGACAGCGCAAGCGCCACGCCAACGCCTGCAGCGGCGGCCAGCCAGCGGCGGCGGCCGGCTTTCATCTTGTCGAGCAAGGGTGTCATCGCTTTCTCCTGGATGCTTCCGTTGTTCTTCATGCTGGTGTTTCCCCGTTTCTACTTGTTCGTCGTATTCGTCGCTTGCGCTTCAGTAAAGCCAGCGGTAGCGCAGCCCGATTTCCGTCAGCGGCGATGTGCCCGACCGCGTGATCGATTGGTGTTCGATGTACAGCGCCAGATGATCGTTGCCGAACACGCTGCCCGCCAGCCCAAGCTGCGCCTGCACGCCCCACCCTTCGCGGTTGTCGTGCAGCATGCCGACATCCATGAACGGCCGCCAGGCGCGGGTGTAGCGGTCCAGATAGTCCGTGCCGAAGCCAAACAGCATGCCGAACTGGTTGAATGAGCGCGGCATGATCTGATCGACATCCGGCGTTGTACCGCCCGGCAGCAAACGCGCCATCAACGGGCTGACCGTGCCTGATGCGTTGTAGCGCGCCATCGTGCCCACCACGCGGATGGTGTAGTCAGGATATTCCACCCGGAAGCGGTGGCCGATCTCGCCGTCGACCACCATGCCGCTGCCCAGGAACGAGCGGTCCTGCCCGTAGAAGCGGTCGCCTTCCACGCGGGCGCGCACGTATTCGTTTTGCGTCAAACGCCAGTTGTTGCCGATGGAGAACAGATCCTTCACACCACCCACGCGCAGTTGCGGGGTCTCGTTCGCGGGCTGGTTGCGACCGATCGACAGTTCGGTGCCCAGCGGCCCGACCTGCCCCAACAGCCCATCCAGCCGGAATGCATAGAACGATGCCAGCCCCTGGCGCCAGCCCACCGTGCCCTTCCACTGCGTGTTCTGCGTCTGATACTGAGATATCCAGTCGACGCTGCGATCCTGCGCAGGCACGCCGGTGAGCTGCGTGTCGTCGGTCGAGCGCTGGTTCCGCTGGGTAGCGCGCAGCAGCATGCTGGTGTGGTCGGTCAGGCGCATGCCGGCCGCTGCGCTGCTCTCGAAATACGTGAGCGGCGCCTGCTTGAACCACGTCTCGCGCGGCTCCAATGCCTGTGCGTTGGTCAGCAGCGTTTCCTGCACGCGCTCGTGGAGCTGCTCGTCATCGGGCGCGGTGGTCAGGCCTTCGAACGACAGGCGCTGTGCCTCACCCAGGCGATCCGTCATCACGTTGGCGTCGATGCGGTTGTAGAGCGGGATGCGGTCAGGCGTATCGTCCAGCAGGCGGTTGAGCGTCTGCAGGTCACGCTCAGCCAGAGCGATGGAGATCTCGGCATAGGCCGGGCGCGTCATGCGGCGCGCGTATTGCTGCAGCAGCCACGCACGTGCCAGGTCATTCGCTTCCTGCGACAGCGCCCAGCCCAACGCCGCTTCCTTGGCCACGGCGGAGACGAGCTGATCGCTCACACGGGCGTGCTTGCGCTTGTCCGCGGGCATTTCCGGTGGCTCGGGCGGCAGCATGTCGATATCGCCCAACTCGGACTTGTCCATTGCAGAGCGCCCGCCCTCGCGTGCCTGCTTCGTCGCACGGCGATCATCGCGCAGCAACTCGATCAGCAAGCGCTGCGACAGGTCACCAGACCCGAACGTTTGGGCCAGCGAGACGCGTCGGGCGCGCAGTTCGGTACGGGCATCCTCTTCGAGCGGCACTGCATCATCGTCGCCCACCGTGACGCGCGTACCGACACGGCGGCCTGTAGGCACCTTGGTCTTGTTGCCCCCGACCTTGTCTTCGGCACGCCACAGCAGCCACCACGCTTCGCGGCGCAGGGCCCAGGCGGCGTCGGCCTGCCCGGCCATCTCACGCGCGTCGGCATAGGCCAGCAGCCAGAGCGGATCGGTCTGCATCGACTTGCCCTGGCGGCCGAGGAAGCGCAGCGCGAGGTTGGCGTCGAACAGTTGCAGCCCGGCCGCAGCGTATGCGCCCCAGTAAGCGGAATCGTTCTCGGCCTCGCCGCGCCACAGGGCCAGGGCGCGTTTGAGCTCGGCATTCTGGCCGGAGTCGAGCAGGCCCCAGAGGAAGGCGGCCTTCACATCGCTGCCGGCATCGGGCAGCGAGACGGCGCGGCGCAAATCACGCATGGCCGCATCCCATTGGCCACTCTGGCGGAAGTACTCGGCGCGCGCGCCCAGCACGCCGGCGGATTGCTCGGCGGCTTTACGTTGCTCCGGTGTGAGCGAGGCGAGCAGCCCTTCGATGCGGCGGAAGGCACGCGCCCGCGTGTAGTAGTAGATGGCCTGCTGCAGGTGGACCATCGTGCCGTCCTTGCGGAAGGCAAGTTCAGACAGACGGCCGGCGTCGATGGGGCTGGCGTCGTAGAAGTCGATCATCGTCGTGAGATCGTCCGGCTCTGCTTTGCCACCAATCAGCAGTTGGCGATACGCCTTGCGTGACAGATCATCGCGCTGGTTCAGCCGGGCAAGCTGCGCGAAGGTGCGCCAGTAGAGATCGTCCGTGGGCGAAGCGGCCTTCTCTGCAACCTGCATGGCCGTGAGCGCCTGCTCGAACTGCCCGCGTACGTACAGGATGTTCGCCAGCTTGAGCGCGTATTGCGCGTTGGGGCCGAATTCCTTCTGCAAGCGCACGTACGTGTCGTAAGCCTGGTCATCCTTGCCGGCCCGCTCGGCCAGGTTGGCATAGCGCTCCAGCACCATCTGGCGGTGCGCGCCACGCGCAATGCTGTTCAGGTACGCCAGCCCTTCCACCGGCTCGCCCAGCCGCTCATACGCGGCAATGATCTGGTCGAGCAGCTTCATGTCGCCGGGCTGGCGGCTGGCCTGGTAGCGCAGGCCCGCCAGATAGGCGTGATCTTCGTTAAGTGCGGGGGCCAGACGCAGCACGTGCTGCCAGGCCGCATCGTCACCGGTGGATTGCGCGTACGACAGCCAGTAGTTCAATGCGACCATCGGCTGGCGGTTCCACTCGGCCACCTGGGCGGCGCGCTCAGTCCAGATCTTCAGGTCGGGGCGCTGGCGCACCGCGGCCTCGGCCACGCGCATGGCGTCATTCAGGTTGCCGCTGCCCATGAAGACCTGGAAAGCGAGGTCGTAGTCATCCGCATTGAAAGGCGCGATGCCGCGCACGATGGCCTGAGCGCCCTTCGGATGCGAAGACGATTCGGCATCGTCGGCCTTGTCCGCCACGTGGCGAATGCGTGCGGCATAACGCTGGCGACGGGCCACGCCCTCGGGGCCATCCATGAACACAACGTCCGTCGGGCTCGGCAGCGGTTCGGGCCGGCCAGCGAATGCCCAGTCATGACGCACTGCGCCCGACGCCAAGGCAATCCCCTCATTCGTCTGACGCCACGACAGATGCAGCAGACGACGAGCGTACTGGTCGGCCAGATCGGGGCGGTTGCATGCCTGAGCCAGGCGCGTAAGGAAGCGCAGCGTTTCGGTGTCGTCGATCAGCGGGCCGACGCGGCGCTGGGCCTCGGTCATGGCCTCGTCGAGCAGGTTGCCGCCCTGCAGCGCCTTCAGACCGGCGATGAAATAGCGGCGCTGCTCATCGAGCGACTTGGCGGTGTCCTGCGCGGCAAAGTTGGCGGCAGCAGCGGCGCGGTATTCACCCACGCCCAGCGCGATCTCTGCGGTACGTGCCTGCCACTGCGCGGAGCGTGCCACATCCTGCTTGGCCAAACGCTGGTAGAACTGCATGGCAATCGCACCCTGATCCAGCCCACGGGATTTGGCCGCGAGAATCTCCAGCTCGGGTGCGGTCCACCGGTAGTCGAGGGCTTGCTTGAGCAGACCACGCAGATCGACCAACATGGCCGCACGTTGCGGATCGTTCGGTTGCAGTGCATAGGCGCGTTGCTCGCGGATGGCGATATCGAGCAGCAACGCTTCACGGTCGAGCGACTTGTCATGCAGCGCGCGCATGCGGGCGACCATGGCTTCGGCCTCTTCCAGCCGACCGGTGCGCACGTACTGGGCGGCCAGCACGCTGAGGAATTCCCCATCGTTCGGGCGCACGCGCAGCCAGGCCTCCAGATAGGCCACCGACAGTGCATCGACCTTGCTGCCCGAATTGGTCCCATCAAGCAGGCGTGCCTCCAGGCGCTCGCGCGGGAACATCAAGGCGAGCGCCAGCCCGATCAGCGCGCCAAGCGTGCCGATCAGCCAGGCCGGCAGCAGCCGTTCACGCGGGGTCAGGTCAGCAGACCACATCGACACGTTGGTAGGTCACGGTTTGAGCAGCAGCTCCAGTCAGGTCAACGCGCACGGTGTTGTCCTGTGCACGGGCGGTGCGGGCGGGGTTGCCGTTGACTTTCACGCGGCACGCGCCGGCGTTGGCTAGACGGACGAACGGCTTGTAATAGCCGCCCGCCTCGAAACTCAACGCATTACCGTTTCGCGCAAAACTGCGTACGAAGGCGGCTGCTTCTGCAATGTACGCTGGCTTTGCGGATTCCGCCTCAGGCGCGAGGGTAAAACGCGCGGCACCGTCATCCAGGTGGATATAGATGCCACCAGCCGCCTTGTCATAGCCAACCACGCCCTGCGCATCGGCCAGCCGCGGCGTGCCGGGCGCCATCCAGCGCAGTTCGCGCAAATCGCCATCGCCGCGCACGACCCAGGTGTTGCCATCCTCAACGTCCCGGGCAACGACCATGTTGCGGAAATCCAGCACCTTGACCACGTATTCGGTGGAATAGATCGGGAACACCGGCTGCGCGAGCGCGTAGTCGTAGACCTTCTTCAAGGCCTTCAGCGACGCAAGCTTGGTGCCCGAATACATGTGGTAGTAGATGTTGACGGGCTTGAAGCGATACGGCGTGTCGGTCATCTGCAGCGTTTCAATCAGGCGATCGAAACCGTAGAAAGGGCCGGTCCAGTCATTGGTATAGACGTTCTCGTTCTGGTTGGGTGCAAACACCTGGTAGGCCCCCGGGCCCTTGTCGATACCCAGCGGGGCGATCTCCGTCCACGACGGCGAGCTGCGCGTGATGGTGGTATCACCACCGTTGAGGTTGAGCACGCCCGCATCCCAGGTCATGCGCACGGCAATTTCAGGCGGCTGGCAGTCGCCCGACCACTGCAGGATCTTCACGCGCTTGCCCGGCGGTGCAAGGCGCTCGTTGATGTAGTTGATGGACCCCGAGATTTCGCGGTCAAGACTGAACTTATAGCCGGGAATGGTCAGCGCGAAGGCCGTATCGCCACCGCCTGCATCCTTACCCGGCCCCTCTTTCGTCGCGTTGCTCTGGACCGTGCGGCTCCAGTCAAACGGGTGCGAATAGGTATGCGTGCCCAGTTCAACGTACGGCAACGCGAACATCTTGCGGGCGATCGCCTCCAGGCGCGGCGTCAGCTTGGGATACAGGCCGGTGGAGCCCACCTCGCCTTCGATGACCGACAGCGTGGTCGGAATGCGGTATTTGTCCCACACGTCCTGCAGCAGCACCTCGCCTGAATACTCTGGGCCGGGAAACTCGGCGCGCGAGGCAAAGCCGTCGCCGTCCACGTGCACCAGCATGAGGCGGCGGCCGTTTTCCGACGTCACGTCGGGGATCGGCATGTTTGGCAGCGCCAGCGCGCGACGCAGGAATTCGATCGGCTGCACCACCCAGCGCGCCTGTTCAACGGTGTCCATCGAGAACACCGCGTACGGATTCAGCACGTAGCCACCCCAATCGGTGATGGCGGCGGCGTCAAATTCGAAGTTGCCCGATTTCAGTCGCAGCAGCGACTGTCCATGGTCGCCCACCTGAATCGGCTGGGCCTCGCGGCGCTCGGGCTGCGGCGCCATCTCGAAACCGATGATCTTGTCTTGCGACACCACCGACAGCGGCCCGCTGGCGCGCCCGCGCACCAACTGCAGCTTGAACATGTCGGCCATGCTGCCGTCCACCGGCAGGCCAAACTGGTTCATGAAGGCGATGCGCACGCCGTCATGAATGCGCTGTCGCACCCACGTCGACAGCGCTGCCACCTGCTTGATCGGGCTGGTGTTCACCCACACCACCACGCCGGCATAGCGGTCGGGCGGTACGGATGCGGGCAGCGGCTTGTTGATGTCGGCGTACTCGACGTCGTAGCCGAGAAAGTTGAGCGGCGTGGCAATAAAGCGCACGCCCTCGCTGGTGTCGATGGTGGTGCGCGGGTCGCGGTCTTGCAGGATCAGCACCTTGCGCGGCAGCACCTCGATGCGCCCCACGCCAATCGTCGACAGGTCCGGATCCGTCACGTACGGCACCAGCCCTTGCGCTTTGATGCGCTTGGCCGTCTCGCGCGCGCAGGCGCGGTCAGCCGGCGGGCAATAGTCGATGGCGATCACAGGCAGGTGGTACTCGTCGCGAATCTTGCGCACCTGGCCCATCAGCCATTCGCGGTCGGCATCGCTCACTTGCCGGTACTGCTTGCTGCCCTGGTCCCAGCCGCGGTACAGCGATTCAAACGCCACCGCATAGGCGAGGTCATGCACCTGCGGCAGGATCTCGAACCCACGGTTGAAGATCAGCTTGGCATCCGGATAACGCGCCTTGATCGCCTGGATCGTGCGCACCATGCCGGCTTCTTGCGCCGCGCGTGCCGCCTCGTCCTTGGCGACGAGCTGGTACGAGTCGAGCGTATCAAGGAAGAAGCCACGGTAGCCCTTGTCCCACAGCGGCTTGATCACATGATCGACATAGAAGGCCGGCCAGTCTGGCTGGGCCTGGTCCACCACGCGCGACGCCCATGCCGCGTTGCGGCCAGACAACCAGGCCTTGGGCAGATCCTTGTACCAGCTGCGCTCGGGCGTGACCTCGCCCACGCTCACGTAGGCGTACCACTGTGTCTTGGGTGTCTTGAACTGCGACGGATCAAAGCCGTGGTCCGGCTCGATGACGACCGCGTCGAAGGCCCGCAGCTGTGCCACGGGCGGCTTGTCGCCGTAGTACCACGCAATGTTCGGCGCGTTGGCCGAGATTGAAGACGTGACCCCTGACGCACCGGACCCGGTGGTGGCAGGCGCTTGTTGAGCAAGCGTCACACAAGGCATCGACACGAGTGCGGCTGCAACCCACGCTGCAAACCTAGCCACACCCCGTCCGACCGTCCCTGCCGTATTCCCCCGTTTCCCCCCGGTGCGCCGCTGTACGCGGCTGAGAATCCACATGACCTACCACTCCTATGCAACTGTGTGCACACAACTCCGTGCCACATTGGGCCGATCTGCGCCGGCACTGAAATAGCGGCGCAATACTTGCGCCAGACGGTACATTTGTCCTTTTTCCGGAATGCCGCCCGCAAACGCAGGCCCCGCAAGGCAAACCGAGACAATATGTCCCCAGGCTGCAAGTATCGCCCATCGTGTGGGTACGCGGCAAACCACTTTTCGATGGCTATGCACCACACCGGGACATAGACAATTGTTTAGCGTTGCCTCAGGCATGCGTGCTCCGCGCTGTGGTTTGACAAAGCGATCCCGGCTGCACCATGATCGTCCGCAGCCACATTCCGAGCGGCCTTGCAACGCAACGGCACGCCCGCCCCGCCACCATGTCCGCCTTCATCCTTGTCGCGCTCATCCTGATCAGCGCCTTCTTTTCTGCTTCCGAGATCGCGCTCACTGCCTCGCGGCGCACCCGCCTGCAAACGCTGGCCGACGACGGCGACACCCGCGCTCTGCGCGTGCTGCAGCTCAAGGACACGCCGGGCAACTTCTTCACCGTGGTGCAGATCGGCGTGAATGCGGTGGCCATCCTGGCCGGTGTCATCGGCGACAGCCAGATCTCGGGGCCGCTGGCCACATCGCTGGGCGACTGGCTGCCCGCTGCCCGCGCCGAGCGCATCGCCAGCATCGCCGGTTTCATGATCGTGACGGGACTCTTCATCCTGTTTGCCGACCTGCTGCCCAAGCGCCTGGCGGTGCTCTATCCCGAGCGCTGTGCACTGGGCGTCATCGGCCCAATCCAGACGTGCCTGCGCGTGCTGCGGCCGGTGGTCTGGCTATTCAACGGCGCGGCCGATCTGTTCCTGAAGCTGTTTGGGGTGCCCACGCACCGCGTTGAGCAGATCACTACGGAAGACATCGCCGCCATGGTGGGCGCCGGCGCCGAGGCCGGCGTGCTGCGCAAGCACGAGCTGGCCATGATCGAGAACGTGTTCGAGCTGGAATCGCGCACCATCACCTCGGTCATGACCGTGCGCGACGAGGTCGTCTACTTCACGACCGACGAGCCGCTGGAATCGATCAAGATGAAGATCATCGCCCAGCCGCATGCGGAGTACCTCGTCTGCCGCGACGACATCGACTCGGTGCTCGGCTTCATCGCCTCGAAGGACATCCTGAAGCAGATCTTGTCGGAGGAATCCGCCACCGTGATCCGCAACCTGGCCAAGCACTTTGACAAGAACCTGCTGGTGCTGCCTGACACGCTCAACCTGTCGCAGGCGCTCACGCGCTTTCGCGAGATGCACCAGAGCTTTGGCGCGGTGATCAACGAGTATGGGCTGGTGGTGGGCATCGTCACGCTTGACGACATCGTCGGCGCGGTGATGGGTGACATCCTTTACCTGGGCGAAGACGAGCAGATCGTGCGCCGCGACGATGGCTCCTGCCTGGTCGACGGCGTCACGCCCATCGGCGACGTCAAGCGCGCCTTCGACCTGGACGACCTGCCCGGCGAGCACCACATCGAAACCATTGCCGGACTGGTCATCTACGCGCTCAAGCGCATCCCCAAGAAGAGCGAAAGCATCGACATCGGGCCGCTGCACATCGAGGTGCTCGACATCGACAACCACCGCATCGATCAGTTGCTGGTGTCGCGGCGCATCAATCCGCCTGCCTCGCCCGTTTCCTCCGCGTCGTGAGCGGCAAACACGTCCTTGGCGGCAAACATGCCGTTGAGCGCTGCCGGAAAGCCCGCGTATAGCGCCATCTGCAGGATGGTCTCGGTAATCTCTTGGCGGGTGAGCCCCACGTTGAGCCCCGCGGCGATATGCACCTTCAATTGCGGTGCCGCATTGCCCAGGGCCGTTAGCGCGGCAATGGTGGCGATCTCACGCTCGCGCAGCGTCAGACCCGGGCGGCTGTAGACATCGCCAAACCCAAATTCGACGATGTAGCGGCCAAGGTCGGGCGAGATGTCGGCCAAGGCCTCGACCACGCGTTCGCCGGCCACGTCATCGACTTCCTTGAGCTTTTGCCAGCCCCGGGCGTAGCGCTCACGATTCGGGGCGTCCTGCAGGTTGGCGTGGTTTGCGGCTTGCGGTGCGGTTTGTGCGATCAGAGTCATGTGCGTCCTCGTTCGATGGGCGTTTCGGTTTTCGAGATGAGGAAGCGGAACCCAGCGCGCTTTCTGCGGCGGCAATCCGGGCCCGGATGCCGTCGTAGTTGACGATCTTCTCGTGCAGCACGGCCAGTGTTTCGGCCCGCGCACGCTGCTCCGCCTCCAGCGCCGCAGCATGCAACTCCAGCAAGCGTTGGCGCGCCGACACACTCTCCAGACTGTCGCCCTGCCGCCGCAGCGCTGCGTACTGCAGCATCTGCGCAATCGGCATGCCGGTGTCGCGCAAGCGAAGCAGGAACGCGAGCCACGTCATGTCTTCCGCACGGAAGACACGGTGGCCGTTATCGCGCCGCTGCACGCTGTCGAGCAGGCCAATGCGCTCGTAGTAGCGCAGCGTATGCGTCGACAGGCCGGTGGCTTCTGCAACTTGAGCGATGGTCAGGAAAGTGGTCATGAACGGAGCTTAGAAGTTAGAGCGCACTCTAAGTCAAGCGACTTTAGCGCAGTTTTGCACCAGCCCGACAGACAGCCCCAAAACAAAACGCCGGCCCCTTTCGAGGGCCGGCGCCTTGGTGTGCAGAAAAACCGGGAAACCGGTTAGCCGCCCTTGCCGAACTCGCTCGGGTTCTGCAGCTTCGGACGGTGGTCGTGCTTCTTCTTTTTCTTCTTATGGTGGTGTGCCTTCTTCTCGCCTGCAGCCGGGGCCGCGGCGGCGGGTGCTGGTGCGGCGGCGGGTGCAGCCGGAGCAGCCGGGGCGGAAGCCTGCGCAAATGCGCCGGCGCTGAAGACTGCTGCCACGAGGGCAGCCAGGAGCTTGTTCATCGTGTTGTCCTTATGAAAAAACGAAGATGCGGCGCACCCGGTAACGGGAGGGGACGTGACCCAATACGTCCCTCGCCACCGCCATTCAACGCGCGACCCCAGCATCGGGATGACCCGCGCATCACCGGGCAGTGTCGTGCAGGCGCCGGCCAATGTCCACCTGAAGCCTGACGATACGCCGATGTGCGGATCGGCACGTTGATACGTCTCAACAAAAATTGACAGATATTGCGTGACACACTTTCTACATTGTTACGCGCGCTTACATCGTGGGAAGAACGCTTACAAACAGCGGTACACGCCCTCACGATATGAAGCGTTTTTGGAGGCATGGATCGCACATGGGACGAGATCCATGTATCTGAAGTCCCGCAATATCCTCAAGGAGTCTCACATGAAAGTCGCTCAATCCCTGGCCGCTCTGATCGTTGCTGGTGCCTTTGCCGCCCCCGTGTTCGCAGCTGGCACCGCGTCCGCACCGGCTGCTGCTCCCGCACCGGCACCGGCCGCTGCGGCGACTGCCACCGATGCCGCTTCCGCTCCGAAGGCCGAAGCCAAGCACGAGAAGAAGCACCACGCCCACAAGAAGGCGCACAAGGCTGCCGCCAAGTCGGAAGCCAAGACCGATGCCGCTTCGGCACCGAAGGCCGCTGAACCCGCCAAGCAATAAGGCGATCGCGCAGTGAAAAACGCCGGGAAATCCCCGGCGTTTTTTTATGCCTGCTTAAACCGCATCAATGCAGGTGCGGCAGACGCTTCGTGCCTTCGATCTGTACTGCTTGCAGCTCGTGCGGCTTGAGGCCCAGCTCACTCAGGATGGTCGGCGCGATCTGGTTGGTGTCGACATGCTCATCCACCACGTCGTAGCCGATGCCTGCACCCCAGACCACGATCGGCACGTGGCGGTTCTCCGGACGGAAGCCACCATGTTCGGCGATCTTCGACAGCTTGCTGCCCGCCCACACCGTGCCCTGCTGCGCGATACCGACCACATCGGGGAAGCGATCGTCGCTGGGCTTCGCACCAAAGAAGTCGGCCACCTCCTCACCAATCACGAAGCGGCTCGCGCCGGCCTGCGTGAATGGCTTGGACGTTGCATTGCCCGCCGCATCCGAACCCAGGCCCGTGCCCGAATAGCCCAGCAGGAACTGCTTGGCGAACCGCAGTGCAGCTGGCGAGCGGTCGTTCAACCACAGCAGGATGCCGTCGTCGTCCATGGCATGCGCGACGAGGTGCGGCTTGGTCGCGTCCTTGCAGGTGGCGGCGTACTTTTCCCACGCGCAGTTGAGTGCGTCGATCATGTCGCCGTCGTTGACGATGGTGAGATCTGCGCGGCTGTTGGGTGATTGGCCATGCTTGGCCGACACGATCACGACCGTGTTGGACGGGTCAGTCGCCTTGACCAACTCGCCCAACTTGTTGTCGACGAACGTGAGCGCGCTCTGCAGCACCGGCCCCGGCACCGTGCCGTTGTTGGTGTAGCCGCCCAGGCCGCCCTTCACCTTGTTGGCGGTGTTGGACGGGTCCGGGTAGTACGCCGACTTGTTCAGCTTCTGCGCAGTCGACACGGCCTGGAAGTTCATGCCCAGGATGGCCGGCACGCCCGGCGTACCGTTGCCGGCGTGGTCGTGGCCCTTGAGCCAGTTCAGCACGGCCAGCACCTTGAAGCTGTCGTAGCGCTGTGTGTCGGTGTTGTCCTTGGTCCAGTCGGGGCCAGGGCCAGCCGGCAGCGACGGGTCGGTCACCGAGCTGTTGATCTCGGGCGCGAACAAGTCGTCGATACCCTGGCCGCTCGGGCCGTTGAGGATTTCGTAGGCGGCGTGCTTGTCCGACCAGGCCGTGTGCAGACCGTGCTTGCGCGCGACTTCAAACACGGTGTTCACCTTCAGATACTGATGCGGATAGACCGGCGCGCACGTGATGGGCGAGACCGGCAGAAACGCCGGGTCGATCAGGTCCTGCGCATGGCCGGTCAATTGCGAGATCTTCGACAGATCGGCATACAGGCCTGGGATACCCTGGCCGCTGTCGAGGCGGTTCAGATCCTTGGCAATGACCTCGGCGTAGAACACCTCGGCGCCCGGCTTGGTGGTGTGGCAGTTGGCGGCCGTCGTACCGGCCGGCAGCAGGCTCCGGCTGTACGCGTCGTCGTAGTAGATGCCGGTGGTCTTGGGGTTGCCGCCGGTCACCTGGCCGACCATGCCGGGAAACGAGTCGGACGGGAACGGCGTACGGGCGTTGCGATAGCTCACACCCTGGTGCACAAGGCGCGCGAGCGTGGAACCCGGATGGCTACCGACATACCAGTCGAGATCGGACTGATGCAGGCCATCGACCGAGATCAGCAGGACATGCTTGGCGTGCGCCTGCCGCACATCATGCGCATCATCGTCATCGGCATACACATGCGCAGACAGACCGCATGCAAGCGTGGAGAGTACAGCGAGCGCGAGGTATTTCTTGGGGGACACGGGATTCTCCTCTGGGATACCGCCATGAGGCGGCCCGGTCACGCTATGCCCGCCGTATGTCGGTGCAGCGACCCGCGTATGTCGCCCTGGTGACAAATGTAACGGGCCTTCCTCCACCCGGTTGAGCCAACGTTTGCAGTGTCATCGACCGTACGGATGATTCCACTAGAATGGCGTGCCCACCGCATTTTCCTTGATGCTTACCTGCTCGACTCCATGCTCTCTTCGCGTGCTCTGCCCTGCTTCGCGCTTGCCTGCCTGCTGGCCCTGACCGGCTCCATTGCCACGGCCCAGACCACACCCGTCGCTAGCGCGGAACCCGGCGACTGGAGCATCGCCGTCGGCCCGTCCATTTATGTGGCACCGAAGTATCCGGGCGCGAAGTCGAGCTTTGTGTTTCCGTGGATCGATCAGGAGATCGAGTACAAGCACCGGTATTTCTCGAAGGGCATGGACTTCCTGGGCGCCTACCTCGCCAACGACGACACATGGCAGGTGGGCGGCAACTTCCAGTTCGATCCGACCTGGCGCCACGCACATGACGACGCGCGCCTGAATGGTCTCGGCAATGTCAACGCCACGGTGCGCGCCAAGGCGTTCGCGCAATACACGGTGTCGTTCCTGACGCTGTCCACCGACGCCGAGCAAGACATCCTGGGCAACCGTCAGGGCCTGATCGCCAATGCCGACGTGTACGCCAGCGCCCCGCTCGGCCGCTGGCTCTTCAGCCTTGGCTCCGGCGTGTCGTGGACCAACGGCCAATACATGCGCACCTTCTTCGGCGTGGATGGCGGCCAAAGCGCGGCGTCGGGTCTGCCGGTGTTCGCCACGCGCGCCGGTGTGCGCGACATCCACTTCAACGCCATCGTCACGTGCAAGCTTGATGACCGCTGGACCGCCAACGGCTCCGTCACCGTGGCCCGCCTGCGCGGAGATGCCGCCGACAGCCCGATCACGCAACGCCGCCAGCAGACCACCGCCATGGCATCACTCACGTACCGGTTCCGTTAACCCTGCCGCGCGTGTTTCCAGGGAGCCACGCATGACCTTCGACCCATCTTCGTTGAAAGCGCTGTGCTTTGATGTGCAGGGCACGCTGGTCGACTTCACCACGCCGCTCATCGAAGCCGGTGAAGCATTGGCGGCGCAGCGTGGATTCGTCGCCGATTGGCCGGAAGTCATCACGCGCTGGCGTGCCGGCTACCGCGCCGGCATGGACGCCTTCCTTGCCGGACAGCGCACCTGGATCTCCACCGACACGATCTATCGCGAAGCACTGGATACGTTGCTGACCGACTACTCGTGGGCTCAGCAGGTCAGCGCGGAAGACCGCGATGCGCTCAACGCAACCTGGAGCCGCTTGCGCCCCTGGCCGGATACCCAACGCGGCCTCAGCCGGTTGCGCTCGCGTTATCTGACGGCAGCGCTATCGAACGGCAGCATGGCTTCGGTGATCCGCATTGCGCGGCATGGCACCCTGCCCTTCGACGCCATCCTCACGGGCGAACTTGTGCAGTCGTTCAAACCCGACCCGAAGGTCTATGCCCTCGCCGTCCGGTCGCTAGGTGTGGCACCCAACGAAATCATGATGGTCGCATCGCACAAGTACGATCTGGTGGCGGCCCGGGCACAGGGTTTCCGGACGGCATTCATCGCGCGGCCGCTGGAGTTCGGGCCGGGTGTTGCCGTCGATGTCACGCCGGATCCGACGTTCGACTGTAACGTGGCTGACATGGAAGAACTCGCAAACCGGCTTGGTGCCTAGCGCAATCGGTTGCGTTGACGCCGAACCTGCCGTGGCAGCGGCTTCGGCGTGAGATAAACACCTATCAAACCAGAACACCCGCCGCACGCCTCTCCCCCAAAAGGACCATGCCTCCTTTTCGCAACAGGCGTGTTTGCAATCATCCTCAACCGTCGCGAAATTTTTTGGTAGTCTGTTTTGCAAGCAGACGATCGCTTCCGATCAACGCGCGCGGGCAGCGACCGATGTCTTCAAACAAGTGGATGAACACTTGCAAGACAGGAGGGCCTCACCATGTTGCGATGGATTGCACACTGGGCGATGAACCATGCTCCGTCTCCGGAGAAGCAGGCAGAGCGTGCGCTGAACGAGTTGCGCATGGAGTTGTATCAAGCGGAACAGCGCGTGATGGATGCGCAGATGCATGCGGACTACTACCGCGCGCGCATCACCTTCCTGGAAGACGTCGTCAAGAAAGGCATTGAGCGCGTCTCCGATCAACGCAAGGGCAAGCAGGAAAGCGCGCACGCACTGCGTGCCGGACTCAAGTTCACTGCTGAACTGTGGCGTGAGTCGCAAGGGCAATCGCGGGACTCGCATGTGCTGCGGCGGCGCACGGCAATGTCGTTCCTCGATCCGCAGGACGGGCCCGACACGCACCGAGACCCGAAGATTCATCACCTCTCGGAGCTTGCCGCGGGCTCGCATTTCGACAGCAACCCGTTACCGCAGGCCAAGCACGTTGCTTCTGAGAAGCTGTAGCGTTCCTGCTCCCTTCGGATACACATGACAAACAAAAAGCCCCTTGGCCGTGAGACCAAGGGGCTTTTGCTACTGCTGGCGGAGAGGGTGGGATTCGAACCCACGGTACCGTCGCCGGTACGCCTGATTTCGAGTCAGGTACATTCGACCACTCTGCCACCTCTCCGGTAACTGGGTCGCTGAATCGCGAAACCGCGACTATAACAGACTTTTTCCGCCGAGATCAAGAGGGTCGGAAAACTCCATCAAACTGCCGGTTTCAGCACTTCCTGACCGCCCAGGTACGGGCGCAGCGCGGTCGGCACCGTCACCGAGCCATCCGCGTTCTGGTAGTTCTCCAGCACGGCCACCAGCGTGCGGCCCGCGGCGAGGCCCGAGCCGTTAAGCGTGTGCACCAGCTCCGGCTTGCCCTGCGCATTGCGGAAGCGGGCCTGCATGCGGCGCGCCTGGAAGTCGCCCATGTTCGAGCACGAGCTGATTTCGCGGTACGTGTTCTGCGCCGGAATCCACACCTCGATGTCGTAGGTCTTGGTGCTGCCGAAACCCATGTCGCCAGTGCACAGCACAACGGTGCGGAACGGCAGCTCCAGCTTGCGCAGGATGTTTTCCGCGCAGTTGGTCATGGCGTCCAGCGCGGCGAACGACGTTTCGGGCTGCACGATCTGCACCATCTCGACCTTGTCGAACTGGTGCTGGCGGATCATGCCGCGCGTGTCCTTGCCGTACGAGCCCGCCTCGGAACGGAAGCACGGCGAATGCGCCGCGAACATCATCGGCAGCGCGTCGGCGGCGATGATCTCGTCGCGCACGAGGTTCGTGAGCGGCACCTCGGCGGTCGGGATCAGGTAGAAGTTTTCGACGCGCTCGCCGTCTTCGCCCTCGGCACCGTGACCCATCTTGCGCGGCACGCGGAACAGGTCTTCCTCGAACTTCGGCAACTGGCCCGTGCCACGCATCGACGCGGCGTTGACGATGTACGGCACGTACGCTTCGGTATAGCCGTGTTCCAGCGTGTGCGTGTCGAGCATGAACTGCGCGAGCGCGCGATGCAGGCGCGCCACCTGGCCCTTGAGGACAGTGAAGCGCGCGCCCGACAGCTTGGCGCCGGCATCGAAATCCAGGCCCAGCGCGGCACCGAGGTCCACGTGATCCTTGACCGGGAAGTCGAAGGTGCGCGGCGTGCCTTCACGGCGCACTTCCACGTTCTGCGTTTCGTCGCGGCCGGCCGGCACGCTTTCATGCGGCAGGTTCGGGATCGACAGCATCAGGTCCTGCACCTTGGCCTGCACCACGTCGAGCTGCGCGGCGGATGCCTTCAACTCGTCACCGATACCCGACACCTCGGCCATCACAGCCGATGCATCTTCACCCTTGCCCTTGAGCATGCCGATCTGCTTGGACAGGCTATTGCGACGTGCCTGCAGCTCTTCGGTGCGGGTCTGGATGGCCTTGCGCTCGGCTTCGAGCGCAGCAAAGCCGGCCACGTCGAGCACGTAGCCGCGGTCTTTGAGGCGCGCAGCGACGGCGTCGATGTCTTTGCGCAGCAGTTGGATATCAAGCATGGTGGGAAGAAAACCGAGGATTGCGAACGATCGGAATGATCGAAAAGGCCGATTTTATCGCACCGGCCCGTCGTGGTTATTTGCCGCGAGATGGCTTGCCCTGCTCGGCGTGCCACTGCGCATCGAGCTCGCGCAGGTGGCGCAGCTTGTCGCCGATCTTGCCTTCCAGACCGCGCGGCGTCGGCACGTACCAGTTCTGCGCGGGCAAGTCGTCGGGGAAGTAGGTTTCGCCTGCTGCGTAGGCTTCGGGCTCGTCGTGGGCGTAGCGGTAGGCGTGGCCGTAGCCGAGTTCTTTCATCAGCTTGGTCGGCGCGTTGCGCAAGTGCACGGGCACGGTGCGCGACTTGTCCTGGCTGACGAACGCGCGCGCAGCGTTGTAAGCGTTGTAGCCGGCGTTGGACTTGGGGGCGATAGCCAGGTAGATCACCGCCTGGGCCAGCGCCAATTCCCCTTCCGGTGAGCCGAGGCGCTCGTACGTTTCGGCAGCATCCAAGGTGATACGCCCTGCTCGCGGATCGGCCAAGCCGATGTCTTCCCAGGCCATGCGCACGATGCGGCGGGCAAGGTAGCGCGGGTCGGCACCACCATCGAGCATGCGACAGAACCAGTACAGCGCCCCGTCCGGATCGGAGCCGCGCACGGACTTATGCAGCGCGCTGATCTGGTCGTAGAAGGCATCGCCACCCTTATCGAAGCGGCGCAGGTTTTCCGACAGCGCAGACGCCAGCAGCGCCTCGTCGATCACTGGGGCGCTATCGCCTTCGGCCTGTGCACGCGCCGCGCGCGTCACGATCTCGATGTTGTTGAGCAGCTTGCGGCCGTCGCCATCGGCAGAGGCGACGATGGCATCGAGCGCGGCAGGCGTCCATTCCAGGCCGCCCAGCTCTTGGCGTGCGCGTTCGGCCAACTGCTTCAGCTCGTCGTCCGACAGGCTCTTGAGCACATAGACGGCGGCACGCGAAAGCAACGCACCGTTCACCTCGAACGACGGGTTCTCGGTGGTTGCGCCGATGAAGGTGAACAGGCCGCTTTCCACATGCGGCAGGAAGGCATCCTGCTGGCTCTTGTTGAAGCGGTGGACTTCATCGACAAACACCAGCGTACGGCGGCCGTTGGCGCGGAACTGCTCAGCGCGTTCCACCGCCTCGCGGATGTCCTTCACGCCCGACAGCACAGCCGACAGCGCGATGAACTCGGCGTCAAACGCATTCGCCATCAGCCGCGCCAGCGTGGTCTTGCCTACGCCTGGCGGGCCCCAGAGGATCATTGAGTGTGGCTCACCGGAGGCAAACGCCACGCGCAGGGGCTTGCCCGGTCCCAGCAGGTGCTGCTGGCCGATCACTTCATCGGCGGAATGCGGGCGGAGGCGCTCGGCCAGCGGCATGTGGGCGGGCGCGTCCGGGAAGAGAGAAGCAGAAGCGTTCATGCGGGGATTGTCGCAGAAACCGCTCTGGCGCCGGACCCACCCCGTTGAATCAGGCAGCACGGACGCCCAGGGGCGGCTCAGTGACCGCCTGCTGACGCCGACCGATCCAGACAACGCACACCAGTGACAGCGCCGCAAACCCTGCATAAAAAACCGCCATCGGCCACCACTGCGGGAAGAACTGGTCCGCCAGCACCGTCGCCAGCAGCGGCGTCAGGCCGCCGGCAAATGCGCCGCACACCTGATACGACAGCGAGATCGCCGTGTAGCGGATGCGCGCCGCAAACATTCCGGTGACAAAGCCCGCGATGATCGCGTAGTAGCCCGATTCAGCCAGCGTGGCGATGGCAACGCCCGCAAACACGGTACCCGGCTGCCCCATGCGCACCAGCGGCAGCATGATGAACGGCACAGCAATGGCAAAGGCCGCCAGGATCGTCAGCATGCGGCGCGTACCGAAGCGGTCTGCCAAGTACGCCGCACCCAGCTGCACGAAGAACTGCAGCACCGCCACCCAGAACATGCAGTCGAGAACCATCGCGCGATCCAGCTGCAGGTATTGCGTGGCGTACGAGATCATGAAGATGTTGCTGAAGTACACGCCTGCGATGCCATAGACGTTGGCACCAATGGCCAGCACGATCAGCGGCCACACTTTGAGCGCTTCGGCCAACGGCTGCTTGGCGACATCACCCGTCGCCTGCATCGCCTCAAACTCCGGCGATTCGTTGACCGACATGCGGATCACAAAGCCCACCGCCAGCAGCACAGCACTGGCCAGGAACGGCAAGCGCCAGCCCCACGCCATGAAGGCATCGGGTTCCAGGCGGCTAACGGCGGAGAACGCCAGCATCGACAGAATCAGCCCACCCGCGCTACCCAGTTGCGCGAACGACGCGAAGAACGTGCGGCGACCCTTGGGCGCGTGCTCGCCTGCCAGCAACACCGCCCCGCCCCACTCCCCGCCAACGGCAATGCCCTGCAGCACGCGCAGCACCACCAACGCCACCGGCGCGATCCAGCCGGCCTGCGCATACGTCGGCAGGCAGCCGATCAGCACCGTCGCAATCGCCATCAAGGTGAGTGTGCCCATGAGCGCGCGCTTGCGGCCAAGGCGATCACCGATGCGGCCAAACAGCATGCCGCCAATTGGCCTTGCGAGAAAACCGATGGCAAACGAACCGAACGAAGCCAGCAGGCCCAGCAAGCGATTCTCGCCAGGAAAGAACAGCGGCCCGAAGACGAGCGCCGCGGCGGTGGCGTAACTGTAGAAGTCGTACCACTCGATGGTGGTGCCGATGAAGGATGCCATCGCGGCACGGCGCGGCTGGGCAATGGGTTGGGGGGTGGTCATCGTGTCTCCTCGTTGTTGTTGTGGGCGCGATCTGGGCGATGCGTCAGGCGCGATATTCGACGCCCGGCAGCACACACAGCAACTCGAACGCGAGGTTGGCGCCCAGCAGTGCGGTCGTGCCAAACGGGTCATACGGCGGAGAGACTTCAACGAGATCCGCGCCCACGATATCGAGCCCGCGCGCACCACGCACGATCTCCAGCGCCTGCGGCACGGTCAGCCCACCGATCTCGGGCGTGCCGGTACCTGGCGCATAGGCGGGGTCGATGCCGTCGATGTCGAAGCTGATGTAGACGGGGCCGCCCTGCACGCGCTCGCGCACTTCTTCCATGAGCGGCACAAGGGAGTGGTGCCAGCACTCTTCGGCCGTCACCACGCGGAATCCCTGCTGCCGGCACCAGTCAAAATCTTCCGCCTCATAGCCCGTGCCGCGCAGGCCGATCTGCACGACGCGGTTGCAGTCCAGCAGCCCTTCTTCCACGGCGCGGCGAAACGGCGTGCCGTGCGCGATCTTCTCGCCGAACATGGTGTCGTTGACGTCGGCATGCGCGTCGATGTGGATCAGGCCGATGCGGCCGTACTTGGCATGCATGGCGCGCAGGATGGGCAAGGTGACAGTGTGGTCGCCACCCAGGCCGATGGGCCGGCAGCCGCCCGCGATGATGTCGCGGTAAGCCGCCTCGATTCGATCGATGGAGTCGTGCAGGTTGTACGGGTTGGTCGCCACGTCACCCATGTCGGCAACGCGCAGTGAATCGAATGGCGCGGCGCGCGTCGCCATGTTGTACGGACGCAGCAGTACGGATTCCGCGCGGATTTGGCGCGGACCCATGCGCGCGCCATTGCGGTTGGAGGTGCCCAGGTCGAACGGCACCCCCACGAAGCAGGCATCCAGCCCGGTGGTCGATTCGGCAGCGGGCAGCCGCATCATGGTGGCAATACCGCCAAAGCGCGGCATGGCGTTGCCGGATGTCGGCTGGAGGAATTCGGCGCGGTCGTTCATGGCAGTCGATTCGTCACATCGCGTTACAGCGATGCGAACAGTGGAGATAGCATGCATTCTTGCTGATGGTTTTCCCACGTAGAATGCGAAATCCACAAACCAAACATCGATTTTTATCGATGTATAGACCGCCGTGCTTGGACAACCTTCCGATCTGGATTTGCGGCTGATCCGCGTCTTCCTTGCCGTGGTGGATGCCGGCGGCGTAACGCCTGCCCAGGCAACGCTCAATGTCGGCCAATCGACCATCAGCACGCAGCTCTCAACGCTGGAAACCCGCCTGGGCTACCGGCTGTGCGAGCGTGGGCGTAGTGGCTTCCGGCTGACCGCACGTGGCGAGCAGTTCGTGGATTCAGCCCGCAAGCTGCTGACAGCGCTGGACGCGTTCAGCGCCGAGGCGCGCAAGGTGGGGCGCACGCTGGTCGGCACGCTCAACCTGGGGTTGATCGGCCATGCGCCCGTCAATGCCAATGCGCGCATCAGCCAGGCCATCGAGCGCTTTCGCCAGCGGGATGAGTCGGTGCATTTCACGGTGTCGGTGCGGCCGCCGGGCGAGCTGGAGGGGTTGTTGCTCGACGGCAAGATCCACATGGCCATCGGCTATTTCTGGCATCGGGTGCCGGCGCTGGAGTACACCACGGTCTTTCACGAGACCCAGCTTGCGTATGCGGGGCGCGGGCACCCTCTGTTTGGCAAGACCGGAGCCGCGTCATCGGAAGAGGCTCTGACCCACGCCTGGGCGTGGCGCAGCTACCCACTGCCGGAGGCGGCGGGCTCACCGGCCGAGCGACTGGTGACAGCGGTGGCGGACAACATGGAAGCGGTGGCGATGCTGGTGCTCTCGGGCAGGCATCTCGGCTATCTGCCCGAGCACTTTGCGGCGCCCTATGTGGCGCAGGGCCTGCTGGCCCCGCTTGCACCGGAGGCGATGCGCTACGACGTGCCGTTCGACATGGTGGTACGCCGAGACGCTCGACGCAACGATCTGCTGGCCGCCTTCATTGCCGACATGAAGGCCGCACACGCGTGAGCGGTTGGCTACGCGCTTAGTTCGACGCGCGCTGCACCAACCCCATGAACTCCTTGGCCGGCAGTGGGCCATGGCACGACTGCACGCCTACCGTCCCGCGCAGGAGCAGCCACACGCTCTCGCTGCCCGGCGGCTCGATCACAAACGGCTTGCGCGATGCGGCCTCGGGAATACGCGGGTCTTCGGGGTTGGGCAATGCGACAACCTGCGCGGCATGCCCCTTGACCAACGCGGCGCACTCCGCATCCGGCAACTTCGTGGCACGCAGGAAATCCTTGTTCACCAGCACTTCGGACAGCACGGTATCCGGCGCGGTCAAGAACGAATCGACATCGAAACGAGACGCGCCCGTCGAGGCGCATCCCGCAAACACCGCCGCCGCGGCTGCAACGATGGCCGCACGCTGCAGCGATGTGGTGAACGGCAAAGGCATGGTCGGTCTCCCTATCGAAAACCGGCCCCTACACGTTACTGCTTGATAACGTCAGCCCCCTTGGGCGGCACGAAGCGGAACGCGTTGGCCGGCAGTTGTGGATTCTTCTGAATGTTCGAGAACGTCAGCAGCGTGGTGTTCCCGAAAGCGTCACGCAGCTCCATCCCCTGCAGCTCACCACTGCGGAAACCGATGGCGATGCGCTCGAACTGGGTGTCCTTGGCTTTGGGCGTGAGCTCAACCCAGTCGATGCCGTCCTTCGTCCCGCCTTCCTTGAGCGTGAAGTTCTTGGCAAGGTCGTTGCTGCCGAACAGGATGGCGGCCGGACTGGAGCCGAGCGACGCATCAAGCTTGCGTTCGGTCACCTGGCTCAGGTCCTTGTCGTAGATGTAGAGCGTCTGACCATCGGCGGACAGTTGCTGTTCATACGGCTTCACATAGCGCCAGACAAATCGGCCCGGGCGCGAGAAGGAGAAATCACCGCTGGAGGTGCCCGCCAGGCGGAGCGGGTTGCCATTGGTGCCGCCCTTGACCTGGCGCTGCACGAATTCGCCGCGCGCGGTGGTGACGTTGCTCACGAAGGCGTTGAGCTGCTCGACCGCGCCCGCATAGGCACCGGCCGACCACGCCGTCAGCGATACCAGCCCAGCGGCCATCAGGTGACGTGCTTTCAACACAAACATAGGAATCCCGGATTTCAGTTGATCTTGTTGTTAGTGGCCGGCCGCGCCGGAACATTCCACCGACGCGGTAACGCGATGTAACCGCAACATGCGGACAACGTCATTCTTCTTCGACGACGTTGCCGTTGCGGTTGGGCGCCAGAATTTCGCGGTTGCCGTTGCCGGACATGGCGGACACGAGCCCCGCCTTTTCCATGTCTTCGAGCAGGCGCGCGGCGCGGTTGTAGCCGATGCGCAGGTGACGCTGCACCAGCGAGATGGACGCGCGGCGGTTCTTGAGCACCACGTCGACGGCCTGGTCGTACAGCGGATCGGCCTCGCCGCCGCCAGCGCCAACGAGGCCTGCACCACCGCCAAAGCCGTCGCCGCCACCCTCGCCATCGACCACACCGCCTTCGAGGATGCCCTCGATGTAGTTCGGCTCGCCCTGCGATTTGAGGTTATCCACCACGCGGTGCACTTCGTCGTCCGAAACAAACGCACCATGCACACGCACCGGCAAACCCGTGCCAGGCGCCAGGTAGAGCATGTCACCCATGCCCAGCAGCGCTTCGGCGCCCTGTTGGTCGAGAATCGTGCGCGAGTCGATCTTGCTGCTGACCTGGAACGCAATCCGCGTCGGCACGTTGGCCTTGATCAGGCCCGTAATCACATCCACCGACGGACGCTGCGTCGCCAGCACCAGGTGAATGCCCGCTGCACGCGCCTTCTGCGCAATCCGCGCGATCAGCTCTTCGACCTTCTTGCCGACCACCATCATCAGGTCGGCCAGCTCGTCGATCACGATGACGATCATGGGCAGCTTGTCGAGCGGCTCCGGCGCATCGGGCGTGAGGCTGAATGGGTTGGGAATCTTTTCTTCGCGCGCGGCGGCTTCTTCGATCTTCTTGTTGAAGCCTGCCAGGTTGCGCACGCCCATCTTGCTCATGAGCTTGTAGCGGCGTTCCATTTCGCCCACGGCCCAGTTCAGCGCGTGGCCGGCCTGGCGCATGTCGGTCACCACCGGGCACAAGAGATGCGGAATGCCTTCGTAGATGCTCAGTTCCAGCATCTTCGGGTCGATCAGGATCAGGCGCACCGCATCGGCCTTGGCCTTGTAGAGCAGCGACAGGATCATCGCGTTGATCCCGACCGACTTACCCGAACCCGTGGTACCGGCCACCATGCAGTGCGGCATCTTGGCCAGATCGGCCACCACCGGCTTGCCGGCGATGTCCTTGCCGAGCGCCATCGTGAGCTGCGAAGCGCTCTCGTTGTAGACCTGCGAGCCGAGAATCTCCGACAGGCGCACCGCCTGACGCTTCGGATTCGGCAGCTCCAGGCCCATGAAATTCTTGCCCGGAATCGTCTCCACCACGCGGATGGACACCAGCGACAGCGAACGCGCTAAGTCCTTGGCGAGGTTGACGATCTGGCTGCCCTTCACGCCCGTGGCGGGCTCAATCTCGTAGCGCGTGATGACCGGGCCCGGGTAGGCCGCCACCACCTGCACTTCCACGCCAAAGTCCTTGAGCTTTTTCTCGATCAGGCGCGAGGTGAATTCCAGCGTCTCGGCGCTCACGGTTTCCACCACCGGCGGGATCGGATCGAGCAGCGCCAGCGGCGGGAGGTCGGAATCCTCAATATCGACAAACAGCGGCTGCTGCTTCTCGCGCTCCACGCGCTCGCTCTTGACCACGGCGGTCGGGCGCACGATCTGCACCGGCGGCGCTTCTTCAATGCGCACGCGGCGGGTTTCGACCACCTCTTCGCGCTCGACCTTGGCGGCCTCGCCAATGGCACGGTCCTGCTTGCTCTCGCGGCGCGCCTTGAAGCCGACGAACAGCATCTCGACACCCGCGCCGATCTGCTCGGCCAGGTTCAGCCACGAAAAATGGAAGAACAGCGACAGCCCCACCGTAAACATCAGCAACAGCACCAGCGTGCCGCCGGTAAAGCCCAACGAGTGCTGCATCGCCCCACCGATCAGGTCGCCCAGCACACCGCCCGGCGCGCGCGGCAGCTTCATATGCATGCTGTACATGCGGATGGCTTCCAGCCCCATGCTGGAGGCCAGGATGAGCGCAAAACCGATCCAGGTAACGCTGGCGTCCACGCGCGGCATGGCGGCGCGTGGCAGGCGCTCGTCCGACATCAGCTCGCGCCAGCCACGCCAGACGCGGCGCACCAGCAGCAACGCCCACCAGTAGGCGGAGGCGCCAAAAACGAACAACAACAGGTCTGCCAGCCACGCCCCCACGCGCCCGCCCAGGTTACGGATCTCGTCGACCTGGCTGGCGTGGGTGAAACCGGGGTCGGCCCGGTTGTATGACAGAAGGATGATCAGGAAGGCGATGGTCACCGCCAGCAACAGGAACCAGCGGACCTCGCCCAGCAGGCGCCCAATGCGGGACGGCAGCGCGGCGGGGTCGGTACGGGTTGTCGGGGTGGTGGAAGCTCGGGCCATGCGGGAGACGGGTGCGCCGCTTGGGCGAGCCCGCGCGGCTTAAGGACAGCACAAATACGATGCCAAGGATTGTAACGCGCCCCTATCACTGCCATTGGAATTTACAACCGGGCGGACGAGGGGGTGCCACTTTATAATGTCGCCCGTCACCCTCACCTACCCTGCACGGCGGTCGCTTCACCCCTCGCGCCGCGCAACTACGGAACGCATCATGGCAAAACACGCAAAAGTGCTGATCCTCGGCTCCGGCCCCGCTGGCTACACGGCCGCCATCTACGCCGCCCGGGCCAACCTGAACCCGGTGCTGGTTACCGGCCTGGCCCAGGGCGGTCAGCTCATGACCACCACCGACGTGGAAAACTGGCCCGCCGACAAGGAGCACCTGCAAGGCCCCGAGCTGATGCAGCGTTTCCTGGAGCACGCCGAGCGCTTCAACACGGAAATCGTGTTTGACCACATCCACACCGCGCACCTGAATGAAAAGCCGATCCGCCTGATTGGCGACTCGGGCGAGTACACCGCTGACGCGCTCATCATCTCCACCGGCGCCTCGGCCCAATACCTGGGCCTGCCGTCGGAAGAGAAGTTTGCCGGCCGCGGCGTGTCTGCTTGCGCCACCTGCGACGGTTTCTTCTACAAGGGCCAGGAAGTGGCCGTGGTGGGCGGCGGCAATACCGCCGTGGAAGAAGCGCTGTATCTGGCCAACATTGCCAGCAAGGTCACGCTCATCCACCGCCGCGACAAGTTCCGCGCCGAGCCGATCCTGATCGACCGCCTGCATGAGCAGGAGAAGAAGGGCAAGATCGAGATCAAGACCAACATGGTCCTCGACGAAATCCTGGGCGATGACTCGGGCGTGACTGGCGCCCGCCTGAAGGGCACGAACGCCAACGAGGGCAAGACCGAAGAGCTCAAGGTGGCCGGCGTGTTCATCGCCATCGGCCACAAGCCGAACACCGACCTCTTCCACGGCCAGCTTGAGATGAACAGCAGCGGCTACATCCGCACGCAGAGCGGCCTGGCCGGCAACGCCACGGCCACCAACATCCCAGGCGTGTTTGCTGCCGGTGACGTGCAGGATCACATCTACCGCCAGGCCATCACCAGCGCTGGCACGGGCTGCATGGCGGCACTGGACGCTCAGCGCTACCTGGAAGGCCAGGAATAAGTCTCCTGCCCCCGGGTTTCCCGGGTTCAAACAACGCGGCCGATGGGACACCATCGGCCGTTTTGTCATGCGCGGCGCCTTCGTATAATCGACGCACGCTCCACCCTGATTCGCCTGTCGCCATGAAACGCGCCTCCACCCCCGCCAACAAGCTCAGCCTGACCGACCTGGGCAAGCTGCGTGAACAGCTCAAGCACGAAACCGAGGCACGCGAGGCCGAACGCCAACGCGCGGAAGCCGCTGCTCGCAAGGCCGTGGAAGAGGCCAACGTGTTCCGCGCCAACGTCGGCGAGGTGAATGCGCTGCGCCAGAACAAGCGCGTCGAGCATCCACGCAATCCGCCTGCACCCGATCCCGTGCATTCGCGTGCGGAAGACAAGCGCGTGCTGGATGCCTCGCTGTCGGACGAATTCGACGTCGACAACCTGCTGGAGACCGACGACACGCTCTCCTACCGCCGCCCAGGCATCGGCGAAGACGTGCTCAAGAAACTGCGCCGCGGTGAATGGGCCACGCAAGACCAGATCGACCTGCATGGCCTGCGCCGCGAAGAAGCGCGCGAAGCGCTGGCCGCCTTCCTGCGTCGCGCCGTGCAGCGCGGCATCCGCTGCGTGCGCGTGATCCACGGCAAGGGCCTGGGCTCACCCGACAAGACACCGGTGCTCAAAGGCAAGGTGCGTTCGTGGCTGGTGCAGAAGGAAGAAGTGATTGCCTTTGTCGAGCCGCGCAACACGGCTGGCGGCGCTGGTGCTGTCTTGGTGCTCTTGCGCCAGCCGCACGGTTCCTGACGCGTTCATCTTCCCATCGCCCCCATAACAAGAACAACACGCCCATGCACGTAACCCGCCTGCAGTTGGTCATGCACTGGATGGAGATCCTCGCGGTCTTCTCGTTTGCCATCTCGGGGCTGGCCGAGGCGAAACGGCGCCGGCTCGATGCCGTGGGCGCATTCATCGTGGCCTTCCTGACGGCCTTTGGCGGCGGCACGCTGCGCGATCTGCTGCTCGATCGCCGGCCCTTCTACTGGGTCGAACACGAGCACTACCTGCTCGCGCTGTTCATCATGAGCCTGTTCGCCAACTGGGTGATCCGGCTGGTGAGCCAACTGGTGTCCGACCGCGTGCTGATCGTGGCAGACGCCATCGGCATGGGCCTGTTTGGCGTGCTGGGCACGCAACTGGCGCTGGATGCGGGCGTACCGATCTTTGTGTCGGTGATGATGGGCGTGATCACGGCGGCCTTTGGGGGCCTGCTGCGCGATGTGGTCTGCAATGAGGTGCCCATGCTGCTGCGGGACAACCACCCGTACGCGACCTGCGCGTTTCTCGGATGTTTCCTTTACGTCGGGCTGACGTTCACGGACTTGCTGCCGAGCGTGTCCGTCGTGATCGCCACACTGGCAATCGTGATCGGGCGGCTGGTAACGCTGCGCTGGAACATCACGCTGCCGCGCTGATCGGTAGCGGCCGGCGCGAGCACGCCGGCCAGACTGGCCGCTTAGACCGCAGCTTCGTCCTTCTCGCCGGTACGGATGCGGATCACCTGCTCCACCGGCATCACGAAGATCTTGCCGTCGCCGATCTTGCCCGTCTTGGCTGCCTTGACGATGGTGTCGATCACGTTCTCGACCTGGCTCTCGGCCACCACCACCTCGATCTTGATCTTCGGCAGGAAGTCGACCACGTATTCAGCGCCGCGATACAGCTCGGTATGGCCCTTCTGGCGGCCGAAACCCTTGACCTCGGTGACGGTCAGGCCAGTCACCCCCACGTCGGCGAGCGACTCGCGCACTTCGTCCAGTTTGAAGGGCTTGATGATGGCGGTGATCTGTTTCATGGGTGTCTCGCTAACTAGTTGGTGAGGTATTCAAGCGTCCAATAATACTGGAGCCGGTTGATGCGCACATCCTGGGCGATGCCGGCCACCGTTTGCAGCAGCGTCGGATCGTCGGGAAAGTTCTTCAGGACATCGTGCTCGCTGCCGTCACTTAAGGGGCGGCGCTGCCACGTGTTGCCATGCTCGTCGTTGTAGGCAACGGGCGTGCTGGAACCAAACACATACTGGTTATCAAACCACAGCACCCGCACGCCGGGCCCGAGCACGCGGTGCAGCCCTTCGACATGCTGACGCAGGTGCTGCAACGGCACGTGCGACCACCAGCAGCCTGCCGTCATCACATCGAACGTGCCCGGTGCAAACGGCAGCGCATTGTTGTCGGCCTGCACGAACGCTGCGCCACCAATGCCCTTGCCGCGCGCGATGCGCAACACGGTGTCGTTGTAATCCGCGCCGACGATGCTGCGCGCATCCGCCATCGCCTCGGTCCAGAAACCGGTGCCGCAGGCCAGATCCAGCACGCGCGCGCCGCGCGTCACGTCACGCACGCGAGCCTTCAACCACGCCAAATCACCCTGCCGCTCGGGCTTCGCATAAATCCGCTCGTATTCGGGGGCGCGTTTGGCGTAGTAGTCGAGCATGGCGTCGGCGCTTATTCCTTGAACCGCGACGTAATCGGATACCGCCAGTCACGCCCGAACGCGCGCTGTGTCACGCGCACGCCCACCGGCGCTTGGCGGCGTTTGTACTCGTTGATCTTGATGAGGCGCACGATCTTCTGCACATCGGCTTCGGCAAACCCGGCGGCGATGATGTCGCTCACACGCTGGTTCTGCTCCATGTAGCGCTGCACGATGGCATCGAGCGCGTCGTACTCAGGCAGGCTGTCCTGGTCGGTCTGGTTCTCGCGCAGTTCGGCAGACGGCGCACGCGTGAGGATGCGCTCCGGAATCACCTCCGACAACGTATTGCGGTAGCGACACAGCCGGTAGACCAGCGTCTTGAAGATGTCCTTGATGACGGCAAAACCGCCGGCCATGTCGCCGTACAGCGTGCAGTAGCCGACGGCCATCTCGCTCTTGTTGCCGGTGGTCAGCACGATGCGGCCGGACTTGTTGGACAGCGCCATCAACAGCGTGCCGCGGATGCGCGCCTGGATGTTCTCTTCCGTCGCATCTTCCGGCAGACCGCGGAATTCCTCCGCCAGCGCACCCCTGAACGCGTCGAACATCGGCGCGATGGGGATCTCGTCGTACTGCACGCCCAGGCGGGCGGCCATGTCGCGCGCATCCACCCACGAGATATCGGCCGTATAGCGCGAGGGCATCATCACTGCGCGCACGCGATCCGCGCCCAGCGCATCGACGGCAATCGCCAGCACCAGTGCCGAATCCACGCCGCCCGACAGGCCGATGATCGCGCCCGGGAAACCGTTCTTGCCGAGGTAATCGCGCACGCCAAGCTTGAGCGCCTCGTACACCTGGGCCTCCAGCGGTGCCTCCGGCACGATCGTGCCGGGCAATGCCTGGCCGCCGTCGAACTGCGCGGTGCCGACGCCCTCGACAAACTGGCCCATCTGCACGACGGCCTTGCCCTGGGCATCAAGCACGAACGAGCCGCCATCAAACACGAGTTCATCCTGCCCGCCGACCAGGTTCACGTACACATGCGGCAAGCCCGATTCCTTCACCCGTGCACCGATGATCTGCTCGCGCAGGTCTTCCTTGTCGAGGTGATACGGCGAGGCATTGGGAATCAGCACCACCTGCGCGCCGGCGGCCTTGGCGTAGGCCGTGGCCGTGGGGTACCAGGCGTCTTCGCAGATGATGACGCCGAAGCGCGTGCCATCGACCTCGAACACGAAAGGCTCGGTGCCAGGCTGGAAGTAGCGTTTCTCGTCGAAGACTTCGTTATTGGGTAGCTCGAGCTTGTTGTACCGGCCAACCACGCGGCCATCCACAGCCACGGTGGCGCTGTTGGTGGGTTTGGGCAGTACGCCGGGCGCCGGGGCTTCCAGCGAGATCTGCGGATGCCCGATCACCACATGCAGGCCGGAGAACGCCCCCAACTCGGCGATGAGCGCATCGAGCGCACGCGCGCTGGCATCGATGAACGCGGGGCGCAGCAACAGGTCTTCGGGCGGATAGCCGGTGAGCGACAGCTCCGGCGTGAGGAGAATGCGCGCACCAGCCTGGTGCGCCTCACGCGCAGCGGCGACGATGCGGGCAGCATTGCCGGCGAAATCGCCGACGGTGCAGTTGATCTGAGCGAGAGCGACAGTGACGGTCATGGGGGCAATATGGGATGCAAGCGCAGCACCCCGGGCTGGAATTAGAATCGGCGGCATGACTTCCCGCCCCCTTGTTCCCGAGCCCGAAACCCGCGCCGGATCGCAGCATTATCGCATGCGGCTTGTGACCGATCTGCGCGACATCGACCGCGACGCATGGGACGCCCTGCTCGGCCAGCAGCCCGAGGCGACGCCCTTCCTGCGCTACGACTTCCTGCATGCGCTGCACGAGAGCGGCAGCGCATCGCCCGACACCGGCTGGTCGCCGCAATACCTGACGTTGTGGGAAGACGGCGCACACGGAGAAACGCTGGCTGCCGCCGCGCCGCTGTACGTGAAGGGCCACTCCTATGGCGAGTACGTCTTCGACTGGGCCTGGGCCAATGCGTACGCACAGCACGGGCTGGAGTACTACCCAAAGTGGCTGTCTGCCATCCCCTTTACGCCGGTGCAAGGCGCACGGCTGCTGGCGCACAGCGCCGACGCGCGCGCTGCGCTACTCGACACGTTGCTGGCGGTGGCGCGACAAAGCGAGTTGTCCTCGCTGCACGTGCTGTTCCCGACCACGGATGAGGCCGAACAGATGCGCGCCGCCGGCATGTTGCTGCGGCACGGGGTGCAGTTTCACTGGTGCAATGCGGGCTTCGGCAGCTTCGACGATTTTCTTGCCGCCTTGGAGCAGAAGAAGCGCAAGAACATCCGCGCCGAACGCCGCCGTGTGCACGACGCCGGCATCACCTTCCGCCACATCCCCGGCGCGGCAGCCACCGATGCCGACTGGCGCTTCTTCCACCGCTGCTACCGCACCACCTACCGCGAGCATCACTCCTCGCCCTACCTGAACCTCGAGTTCTTCCGCCAGATCGGCCAGTCAATGCCGGAGAACCTGCTGCTGGTGATCGCCTCGCGCGCGGGCAACGACATCGCCAGCGCGCTGCTGGTGGTCGATGCGCGACCGGAAGCGTCGGTCATGTACGGCCGCTACTGGGGCGCGATCGAGCATCACCCCTGCCTGCACTTTGAGACGGCGTACTACCAACCGCTGGCGTACTGCATCGAGCACGGCATCCGCACGTTCGAGGGTGGTGCTCAGGGTGAGCACAAGATGGCACGCGGCTTTGAACCGGTGGCGACGCTGTCAGCGCATTGGCTTGCGCATCCGGCCTTTGCCGATGCTGTAGGCCGGTTCCTCGACCGGGAGACGGCCGGCATGGAAGCGTATCTGGACGAACTGACGGACCGCTCGCCGTTCAGGCAGCGTCCGGAGTAGAACAACCAGGGGAAGGACCGCGAAGGCGGGAGAAACGGCGTCCGCAACAACAGCGGACGCGAAACAGCTTAGCGTGCGGCCAGCTTCTGTGCGGGCACCGGGCACTGCGACGGGCAGGCAGCACCCGTAGTCGGCAAGGCGCCAGTCGGTGCAACACCACGTTCGCCAGCATGTGCGGCATCGGCCGGGCCGGCGAGCAACGCCCACACGGTAAAGGCGGTCATGGCCATGAGAGAAAGCACGGGAACAGCAACGGTCTTGTTCAACATCGCAGTACCAGGGGTTGGAGTCAAACTTGTCCGGGAGTCTAGAGGCGCCGTTTCCGACGGGCAAATGAGCGTTACTTAAATCTCTGTATAGCGGGATTGCGGCAGCTCGTTCATGCACGGAGCGCGACATCCCTCTAGAAAATGCATGATGCGATATTCAGTCGCCGCAAATGGCGATGCGATGCGGGTTGGCAGGTGACCCAACATTGCAGTCATTTCACCGCTGCAAACAAAAAATCCCGGCCATCCTTGCGGATGCCGGGACTTTGTCTGAACAGACGTACAGCAAATTACTAAGGTTTCTTACTTCTTATAGTTGGCCACGCCGTCGACGATTTCCTTATGGGCTTCTTCAATGCCGCCCCAGCCTTCGACCTTGACCCACTTGCCGGCTTCCAGCGCCTTGTAGTGCTCGAAGAAGTGCTTGATCTGGTCCAGCAGGTTCTGGCCGATGTCCGACAGGTCGGTCATGTGGGCCGTGGCGGGGCTCAGCTTGTTGACCGGCACGGCCACCAGCTTGGCATCCACGCCGGATTCGTCCGTCATCTTCAGCATGCCCAGGGCGCGGCAACGCACCACGCAGCCGTGGATCAGCGGGAACGGCGTGACAACCAGCACGTCCACCGGGTCACCGTCGCCCGACAGCGTCTGCGGGATGAAGCCGTAGTTGGCCGGGTAGCGCATGCCGGTGCCCACGAAGCGGTCCACATGCAGCATGCCCGTTTCCTTGTCGGCTTCGTACTTGACCGGATCGCTCTGCGCCGGAATCTCGATGATGACGTTGAAGTCGTTGGGGATGTCCTTGCCCGGCGAGACGTTGTTGAAGCTCATGGAAATGCTCCGGAATGCGCGAAGTGCGTAAAAACGCGACGCAAATGGTTGAAAAAAGGTCAAAAACCGTCGGCGGGCATTATAGCCCCTGGCGCCTCGACTCCCCCCTACCCCCGGCCCGCCCGTGCGAAAATCACGCGTTGCCGATCTTCTGCAGGAACCCCCCATGCATGCCCAGCACTTCATCGCCAACCGCTTGATGTCGCCCGATTCGGGGATGCGCATCAAGGTGTTCGACCCGTCCGACGGCCAGCCGTTTGCCGAGATCGCGCGCGGCAACGCCACCGACATCAGCGTGGCCGTGCATGCCGCGCGGCGTGCCTTTGAGGGCGTCTGGGGCCAGTTGAGCCCCGCCGAGCGCGGCCGGCTGCTCATGCGCGTGGCGCTGCGACTGGCCGATCACGAAGAAGAACTCACCCGCCTGGAGGCCCGCGACACCGGCAAGCCCATGCGCCAGGCCCGCGCCGATGCCCGCGCCATCGCCCGCTACTTCGAGTTCTATGCCGGCGCGGCGGACAAGCTGCACGGCCAGACCATCCCCTATCCGGCGGATACCACCGTGCTGACCGTGCGCGAGCCGCATGGGGTGACGGCGCACATCATCCCGTGGAACTACCCGATGCAGATCTTCGGGCGCAGCGTGGGCGCCGCATTGGCGGCGGGCAACGCCTGCGTGGTCAAACCGGCCGAAGATGCCTGCCTGTCGATCCTGCGCGTGGCCGAACTGGCTGCCGAGGCAGGGTTGCCCGACGGCGCGCTCAACGTGGTGACCGGCTACGGCCATGAGGCGGGCGCGGCACTGGCGGCACATCCAGGCATCAACCACGTGTCATTCACCGGGTCGCCGGAAACGGGCAAGGTGATCGTTCGCGCGGCGGCCGAAAACCATGTGCCCGTCACGCTGGAACTGGGTGGCAAGTCGCCCCAGATCCTGTTTGCCGATGCCGATCTGGAGGCAGCGATCCCGGCCGTGGTCAACGGCATCATCCAGAACGCGGGGCAAACGTGCTCGGCTGGCAGCCGTGTGCTGATCGAGCGCGGCATCTACGAGGCGGTGCTGGATCGGCTCGCCAGCGTGTTCGAATCGATCAAGGTCGGCCCTGCGTCGCTCGACCTGGATTGCGGCCCGCTGATCAACCCGAAGCAGCAGCAGCGCGTGTGGGATTTCGTCTCGGATGCGCAGCACGCCAACATTCCGGTGATGGCGCAGGGGCAGGTCGTGCCGGAGGCGCCGGAGACCGGCTACTACCAGGCGCCGATGCTGTTGCGCGACGTCCCGCACACACACCGCCTTGCGCAGGAAGAGGTGTTCGGCCCGCTGCTGGCCGCCCTGCCCTTCGACAGCGAGGCCGAAGCGCTGACGCTGGCCAACGGCACGCCGTACGGGCTGGTTGCCGGCGTGTGGACGCGTGATGGCGGGCGACAGCTTCGCCTGGCGCGCAAGCTCAAGGCCGGCCAGGTCTTCGTCAACAACTACGGCGCAGGCGGCGGCGTGGAGTTGCCCTTTGGCGGCACGGGCCAATCTGGCCACGGGCGCGAGAAAGGCTTTGAAGCGCTGTATGGCTTCACCACCTTGAAGACCATCGCCATCCGCCACGGCTAGAGCAACACAAACAACACAACACAACACCACGAGGAGACACCATGCGGCTTGCCGGCAAGATCGCCATCGTCACGGGCGCGGGCTCAGGTTTTGGCGAGGGCATCGCCAACACGTTTGCCCGTGAAGGCGCACGCGTCATCGTCAACGACTTGAACACCGAGGCCGGCGAGCGCGTGGCCGATGCCATCCGCGTGGCTGGCGGCGATGCGCATTTCGTGCACGCCGACGTGTCGGACGGTGATTCGGTCGCCAAGCTGCTGGGCGCCACGCTCGCGCGTTATGGCGATCTGCACATCGTCATCAACAACGCCGGCACGACGCACAAGAACAAGCCGCTGCTGCAGATCACCGAAGACGAGTTCGACCGCGTGATGGCCGTCAATGTGAAGAGCATCTACTGGACGGCGCGCCACATGGTGCCGCATTTCCGCGAGCGCGGCGGCGGTGTGTTCGTCAACGTGGCCTCCACTGCCGGCATCCGGCCGCGCCCGGGGCTCGTTTGGTACAACGCCAGCAAGGGCGCCGTCATCACGGCCAGCAAGGCGATGGCGGCCGAGCTGGGCCCGGACAAGATCCGCGTGAATTGCGTGAACCCGGTGATGGGCGCCACGGGCCTGATCGAGCAGTTCATGGGCATGCCCGATACGCCCGAGAATCGCGCACGCTTTCTGGCGACGATTCCGATGGGGCGGCTCTCCACGCCGCAGGATGTGGCCAACGCGTGCCTGTATCTAGCCTCGGACGAGGCGGAGTTCATCACCGGCACGTGCTTGGAGGTGGACGGCGGGCGCTGCGTATAGTCGCCACTGCGAACCCTGCTGCAGGGCAGCTTGGCAGGGCCACGCGAGAAGGCGCAGAATGCGGTGGCGGTTTTTCGGGCCGATGTTGGTGACGAGGAGCAATCGGCCTGAACTTACAACAACTCAGGAGACCCGATGGCCCTCACCACTCCACCGCTGGGTAGCGCAAGCACCCTGCCCCAATCCGCAAGCGACTTCGAAGAAGCCACCTACCGCAAGGTGACGTGGCGGCTGGTCCCATTCCTGCTGCTGTGCTACGTGGTCGCGTATCTCGACCGCGTGAACGTTGGCTTTGCCAAGCTGCAGATGCTCAACGACCTCAAGTTCAGCGAGACCATCTACGGGCTGGGCGCGGGCATCTTCTTCATCGGCTACTTCCTCTTCGAGGTACCGAGCAATGTGATCCTGCATCGCGTGGGCGCGCGCATGTGGATCGCGCGGATCATGATCTCTTGGGGCCTCATCTCGGCGGCCATGATGTTCGTGACCACGCCGGCCATGTTCTACGTGATGCGCTTCCTGCTGGGGCTGGCCGAGGCCGGTTTTTTCCCGGGCATCATCCTGTACCTCACCTATTGGTATCCGGCGCAGCGGCGCGGGCGCACCACCACGTTCTTCATGACGGCGGTGGCGCTCTCGGGCGTGATCGGCGGGCCGCTGTCGGGCTGGGCGATGACCGCCTTCGCAGGCAAGTACGGCCTGGCCGGCTGGCAGTGGATGTTCCTGATCGAGGGCATTCCGTCGGTCATCGTCGGCGTCGTCGTGCTGCTCTACCTCGATGACCGCATCAGCCACGCCAAATGGCTGACTGATGATGAAAAGGCCCTGCTCACCCGCAACATCGCCGCAGAAGACGCCGAGAAAGAAGACCCGCCCATCGGCACGGTCCTGGCCAGCCCGCGCATGTGGCTGATGAGCGGGATCTACTTCACCTTCGTGATGGGCTTGTATGGCGTGAGCTTCTGGCTGCCAACGCTCATCAAGCAGACCGGCGTAGCGGATCCTTTCTCGGTGGGTCTGCTGACGGCGATTCCGTATGGCGCGGCCGTCATCGCCATGATCCTGGTCGCCCGCAGCGCAGACCGCACGCGCGAGCGCCGCTGGCACATTGCCATTCCGGCCGTGGCGGGCGCGATTGGGCTGGTGCTCTCGGCCGTCTGGCACACCAACACCACGCTGGCGATGGCTGCGCTCACGCTCGGCACGATGGGCATCCTGACCACACTGCCGCTGTTCTGGAGCTTACCGACCGCCTTCCTGGCCGGCACAGGCGCGGCGGCGGGCATTGCGCTCATCAACTCGCTGGGCAACCTGGCGGGCTTCATTAGCCCCTACGCCGTAGGCTGGCTGAAAGACGCCACCAAGAGCACCGATTCCGGCATGTACATGCTGGCAGCGTCGATGGTGCTGGGGGCGATCCTCACGCTGTCGGTGCCGGCATCGAAGGTGAACAAGTAGGCATCACCCGCACCACGAAACCCAGGCAACAAAGAAAAGGCCGGGATCTCCCGGCCTTGTTCATTTCACGGCAAGCAATGCGCTCTGCCGGTAGTGGCGCTGGGCCTCTTCGGGCCGCTCAGTTTGCTCGTAC